>VMER01000001.1 GCA_007375645.1 Parcubacteria group bacterium LiPW_15 | reverse complement strand
TAATATCTCCAATTACCCCGGAGTCATAGCCATGGGTAACAACCTGTCTCTTTCACCTCTATACAATCCATCTGGTCTTGTGGGGTATTGGAACTTTGATACAGATAGTGGAACGATAGTTAAGGATTCGAGTGGAAGCGGAAACAATGGAGTAATCGGCGCCGGTCAATTTACCGGAGCGAATTGCAAACTAAGCAACTGTTTCTATATGAGCAACGTTAACGGTGCAACCTTTGCTTCCTCCACCAGCCTTACAGCGCTTTTGTCCGGCGGCAAATTTACATACGCGGCCTGGATATATACAACGAGCAGCACGTCTTACGCCGACCTTATGGGATTTCAGGGGTATGTTCCATATTGGGGTTATACGTTCGAAATTCAAACCCAGGGTGCCTCGGGCTACATGCGTATGCAGGATACAGGCGGAACATGGCAATACTCTACTATTCCGCTACCCACAACAATGAGCACATCTGCGTGGCATTTTTTGGTTCTTTCACACGACGCATCGACGGGGATTATGAGGGCATATTTGGATGGCGTGCCCGGTAGCTCCGCTACCGCAAGATACACAGGATCGACCGGTTCCGTTTTTAGGCTGGGGGTCCAGGGCTGGAGCGGTTTCATCGGTTATATGGATGATGCCCGACTTTACAATCGCGCTCTATCTGCCGCAGAGGTTCTGGCTCTTTATAATGCTACAAGATAGAAAATAAAATCGGCGAAGAATGAGCACGAAAGGGAATTTATGCGGGGTGTGCGAACTTAGGCTGCTTCGGACCTATCTAATATTTAACGGCGGGAAGTGTGTCGGTTGTGCGTGATTGGGGTCAACGACTCCCGGAATCCAGGAGAATAGCGGTACGAAGAGCGCGGGCAGAAACACCATAGCGACATAGTGATACCACCTCGGTTTTATTGCGCCGCGTTTTTCGGCATCGGGCAGGGAATAGACTGGAAGAAAAATCATCAGGCCATAAACGAATATCCACAATCCGAATTCCAAAAGATGCTCAAAGCCGCCAAAGGAAGCCTCCGCTAATGTTCCGCTGATCCCAAAGATCAGGAATGCCGCAAATGGACTGAAGTCATATCGTTTAAGGGCGAATGCCCAGAAAATGAACGGTCCCACAAAATTAATCGCGCTATGGAAAAACACTACGTCAAAGAAGTTCGCGGATGCGGTGATGTAGGCTTCTCCGATTTTTGCGCCGAAAAGCGGCGCCAAGTTTGTCATTGCGGTGGTTATCGCTTCTTCGAGAAGGGCCAAGGAGACGGCGAAAATAACGAATTTAAATTGAGAGGGGAGCCGGATCTTTAAGATCACCCCCCTCACGGGTTCGCGGAAATGATACATAAGCCCGCCGCAAATTATGATCCAGAAAATAATAACCCCCCACTCCATCATGGAGGCGGCGCGCAACGCCGGGTTCTTAAAAATTACTGCGGTTATTGCGAGCGTGGAAACAAAAAGCCACGTCCCGAGGAGTATTATTAAAAAGTTTTTTTTGCCGTGCATCGATTTTCTATAGATTAACTATACTATTTCCCACCCTCTATTTTCTAGGGTATATTTATTCCATGGTTAAGAAATTTAAATTGGCAAACGGTCTTCGGGTTGTTTTTGTTCCCCAGGCCAGTCCGACTGCGACGGCTATGGTTTTAGTTGAGGCAGGGAGCGAATATGAAACCAAAAAAATAAACGGACTCTCGCATTTTTTAGAGCATCTTTGCTTTAAGGGGACTAAGAAGCGCCCGAAGCCGGGGATGATCTCGCGAGAGCTGGATTCCTTGGGCGCGGAGTCCAATGCCTTTACCAACCAAGAATATACCGGCTACTGGGCGAAAGTTGAGAAGAAAAATTTTGAAAAGATTTTGGAAATTGTCGCGGACCTTTATTTAAATCCGATTTTCAATCCGGAAGAGATTGATAAAGAGAGGGGAGTGGTCATAGAAGAGTTGAACATGTACGAAGACACCCCCATGCGGAAGGTTGAAGAAATTTGGCACAACCTTGTTTACGGCGACCAGCCCGCAGGTTGGGACATCGGCGGAACAAAAAAATTAGTGAGCGGTATAACCCGGGAAGAAATAATAAAGTATCGATCGGAACATTATGTGGCCGCCAAAACGGTCGTGGTTATTGCTGGCAATGTTAACGTGAAAAAAACCAGGGCGCTTGTTCAAAAATATTTCGGAATCTTACCAAAAACCGCTCGTCTAAAAAAAGGAAAAACAAAAGCTTCGGCGAAAGGACCGAAGGCGATCGTTAAA
Source organism: Parcubacteria group bacterium LiPW_15 (assembly GCA_007375645.1). Classification (GTDB taxonomy): domain Bacteria; phylum Patescibacteriota; class Minisyncoccia; order UBA6257; family 2-01-FULL-56-20; genus LiPW-15. Next base: position 448,500 of record VMER01000001.1, on the reverse strand, counting down.
TTCAAAAAATCGGAGCAGGACCACCTGGTTTTGGGTGTTCCCGGATTCGATATCTTCGATAAACGGCGCTACGCTCTTTATGTTCTGGCCTCGGTTTTGGGGTATGGGATGAGTTCGAGATTGTTCCACAAGATCCGAGAAGAACTCGGGGCAGCCTATTACGTCCGCGCCAATTCTAGTGAGGGCCTAGACCATGGGGAGTTCTCCGTGGCGACCGGCACCGCGAATTCCAAAACTGAAACGGTCATAAAGGCGATCCTTAAGGAGTTCGCCAGGCTCAAGGTTGAGCTGGTGCCGCCCAAGGAACTTCAAAAAGCCAAGGATATAATAACCTCCGGCATGGTTATGGGGCTTGAGACTTCCGATCAGCTTGCCAATTTCTACGGAATCCAGGAGATATTGGTCGCAAAAACTATGTCTCCGGAGGAGATGTCTAAACGCATAAACACGGTTACGGCAGAAGACGTTCGGACTATCGCGAGGACGATATTTAAGAAGGAAAAGCTCAACCTTGCCATAATCGGACCTTATAAGGGCGACAAAAAGTTCAAAAAGCTTCTTTCGGTCTAGGGGGAGGGGGGGGTGCGATGGCGTAACCTTTTCACACCGACCACGTTATGTAGGTGTGGGTGGGTTCCCGCCCTTGTAATGCCTTATCTTTCGAGGCATCATAAGGCTAAGGTAATCCCCTCATCGATTTTATGGAAAAGAGGAGCATAGAAATATCATGGGTCAGTCTCTGGCGGGTTTTTATTTTTTTGATATTCGCCGCGACACTCTATTTGGGACGGCAGATACTGTTGGGTCTTTTTGCCGCGATAGTTATCTCGGCCGGACTGGATTTTATCGTTGATTTTTTGGAAAGGCGCGGGATCCCGAGAACTCTTGCAGTTATTCTTATATTTTTGGGCTTTATGCTCGCTGTTGCCGCGGTGATTTATCTCGTGGTTCCTTTTATAGTCGCGGATCTGAACAGCGTTCTTGTTTCTCTCAATAAATCAAAGTTGGGCTCGTGGCTCGGGCCGGCCTTTAACCTTAAGGCCACGCAATCCGTCGGCGCGCTTATCGACAAACTGACTTCGCAGATCTGGGGAGGGGACACCTCGCCCTTGGCCACCCTTTCCGCGCTTTTGGGAGGATTGGGCCTGGCGATAGCGGTCATAATCATTTCCTTTTATCTGGCTATCAGCCGCGATGGGATAGAAAGATTTTTGCGCGCGGTCATGCCCTTGGAATACGAAGCGCCCGCGCTTTCCATTTACGAACGTTCCAGAAAAAAAATCGGATCTTGGTTTAGAACCCAGCTGCTCGCAAGTTTCATTATGGGAATTTTAGTTTGGGTTTCTTTGGGGCTTCTGGGGTTGAAGCACGCCTTTATCATTGCGATGTTCGCGGCGATCTTCGAGCTTGTCCCGTTCGTCGGTCCGATACTTGCCGGAGCGATCGCGTTTGTTTTCGCGCTTACAACTTCTCCAGTGCTCGCGCTTTACACTCTCATAATTTTTTTGATCTTGCATCAATTCGAGTCGCATCTTTTGGTCCCGCTGCTTACCCGCCGCTCGGTGGGTTTGCATCCGGTCATTGTCATTGTGGCTTTGCTTATCGGGATTGAGACCGCGGGACTTTTGGGCGCGATAATTGCCGTTCCTCTGGCCGCGGTGCTTCAGGAGGTGTTAGAACATCGCAGCTGGGGCAGGGTGCCGCGACCGGAAGCACACGGATAATTTTGAGACTTTCAAGATGGCTCCCAAAAAATTTTATCTAACCACAACTCTTCCGTACGTGAACGCGGCGCCGCACATCGGCTTCGCGCTCGAAATCGTGCAAGCGGATATCATCTGCCGTTATAATAAGCTTTTGGGGGAAAGCGTGGTTTTTAACACCGGCACCGACGAGCACGGGGCAAAGATATATGAAAAGGCCAAAGAGGAGGGGAAAGACCCGCAGGCTTATGTGGACGAATATGCCGCGAAATTCAAGCTTCTTAAAGACGCGCTAAACTTGGATTACACGAATTTTATAAGAACTACGGATCCGCATCATATAAGCGCGGCGCAGGAGTTTTGGAAGCTTTGCGACAAAAACGGCTACATTTATAAGGGTTCTTACAAGATCAAATATTGTGTGGGCTGCGAGCTCGAAAAAACCGAATCCGAGCTCGTGGACGGCAAATGTCCGATCCACCCAAACCTGACCATTCAAGAGATCGAAGAAGAGAACTACTTCTTCAAGTTCTCGGAGTTTCAGCAAAAACTTTTGGATCTTTACGAAAAAATCCCTGATTTCGTATTGCCCGCGCATCGGCTGACCGAAATAAAGAATTTTGTGACCGAGGGGCCTAAAGACTTCAGTATCTCGAGGCTGGCCTCCAAAATGCCTTGGGGCATACCTGTGCCGGGGGATGAGGCGCAGGTTATGTACGTTTGGTTCGATGCGTTGATCAATTATATTTCCACCCTGGGGTGGCCCGAGGAAGAGAAAAATTTTGCGGACTTTTGGGGAACTTTGGGCGAACCGAATGCCATCCAGATCGCCGGCAAAGACAACCTGCGCCAGCAGTCTTCCATGTGGCAGGCGATGCTTATGGCCGCGGGACTGCCGACTTCCCGGCAAATTTTGATACACGGATTCATTACGAGCGGCGGAGAAAAGATGAGTAAGAGTTTGGGAAATGTTGTGGATCCTCTCACGATCGCCAAAGAATATGGGGCGGACGCGTTGCGCTATTGGCTCGCTCGGGAGATGCCGACTTTCGAGGACGGAGATTTTACGCTCGAAAAATTCAAAGACGCTTATAATGCGAATCTCGCAAACGGCCTCGGGAATCTCGCGAGCCGCGTGATGAAGATGGCTTCTACAAACGGTGTTAGATATGATGCCTCGATAAATATCGCGGAGGCGGAAGACACAAGGGGTGTTTTCGCTGGGGCGATGAAAGATTTTGAAATAAAAGCGGCTGTGGATTCGGTTTGGTCCCTGATCTCCTGGGCGGACGGTTACATCCAAAAGGAAGAGCCTTTCAAGAAAATAAAAACCGACAAAGGGGCGGCGGAGAAAGACATACAGAAACTTATTTCTGCACTTAAAACGATTGCCGAACTTTTGGAGCCGGTTTTGCCGGTGGCCTGCGAAAAAATTCTCTCTGCGATAAAGAACGGGACCGAAGTCTCGCCTCTATTCCCGCGGATAGCTTAACTGTTTAGCCAACGGACGCGAAAAGAAGATCCAATACCTTTTTGGCGAGCGTTTTGTCGCTCAGTTTGTCTCGATGTTTTTCCGTGGTACAAATGCGGAACGCGGCATATGACCTGGATATCTCTTCCAGATTTTTAAAGTGGGCCGGGAAGCGTTCCATGAGCGATAAATGATCGCCGTGTTCGGAATAAACCTTGATGTCTCTGGACTTGAAGCGCCAGGCGTTAAAAACCGGTACGGCTAATATTTCTTCAAACGGGATGCCCGAAAGCTCCGCGATCCTTTGCTCAAGAGATTCCATATCCTTTTGGTTTTTAGGATTTAACTTGGAGTCTATCAATTTTTCCATCTCTTTGGTGTCCAATCCGATTACCGCGATACTTTTGCCGGTCGGGTTATAGGAATCCACAAAGTCTTTGTGTCTCAAAGTTATCGCCTCGCGGAAAAGATCGCGGCGCTTGAAGTGGTCATAAAGCGTTTGGGCCACCGGGTTTTCCGAGGTGCGCACGATGCCGATCAGTTCTCCGTCGGTTAGCCCGCCTAGATCGTCGGCGGAAAGTTCTCCGGAGAGGATGGAGTGATAAACTGTTTTTTGGAGCATGCGTTGGGCGATAACCGAAGCTTTCCTTAGATACACATTCTTATACATCTTGAGATAAAAGTTCTGAACCTCGATCGCGTTGTCCACGACTTTTTCGTCTATCATCAGTTCGCCGTTCACAAAATAGATATGTTTTCTCAAATAGTCTATTCCTGCCGGGCGGGAAAGAATCGTATTCAACCCATCGCGTTCCAAATAATCCAGCTTCTCCATGCCGATATTTTTATCGTGCACGGCGAGATACAATGGGTCTTCGTGCCGCGCGAGCTTTAAAACGGCTTCCGGATCGGCGCCCGTCGCTTCAATAGGCCCTGCCAGTTTTTCTATAAGTTCCGCTCCCATTTCGTCATTGTCCTTCGCGCAGAGTTCTTCGGTCACGTGCGAGAAGGCCGGATGGCCGATGTCATGATAGAGGGCGTAGGCGGAGAGCGCTTTCGCTTGGGATCCGTTTATGAGTCCAAGGCCGAGCCAAAGATCCGCGAGTTCCTTGGTCGCGTTATAGGCGCCCAGAGAGTGGGCTTTCCTGGTGTGGGTTGCGGAGGGGAAAATAAAGTGGGCAAGACCCAATTGTTTTTTCTCACCCAAAGACTGGAATTCTTCCGTCTCCACCATCGGGAGCATTGGGCGGATGTCGAAGATGCCGTATACCGGATCCGCTATGACTTTCGGGGTATATATCTTTTGGGCCATCGGATAACCCTACTTTAGGACAATATCTTGCTCTATGTAAAGGAGTGGGGTTTCTTGGGGCAAGATTGACAAATCCTTATCGTATGTTATACTCTAGACGTCCCTGTAATTTATCCCTTAAACAAGGATTTTAATAATTTGTATGCATCGTAAGTTCAGCTAAGCGGCTTAGAGGTGCGCGGTCGAACAGGGTTAACATATGTAAGGCTTGTTAATGAACAAAAGATTGTACGTCGGAAACCTCCCATACACCACGACCGAGGAAGATCTCAAAAAGGTTTTTTCGGTTGACGGAATGGTGGTGGAATCCGCGACCATCGTAACGGACAAATTCTCTGGACGTTCCAAGGGATTTGGTTTCGTAGAGATGGCGACTCCGGAAGATGCTGAGAAAGCTATCCAGAAGCTCAACCAGAGCGACATGGGTGGCCGTAACCTCTCCGTGAGTGAAGCCCGTCCGAGAGAAGAGCGCAGCGGTTCCCGCGGCGACTTCGGCGGAGGCGGAGGCTTCAAGAAAAACTTCGGCGGCGGCTACTAAGCCTCGCTTCGGTAATATTCGCAAAAAGACCCCTGCTTAGAGGGGCTTTTTGTTTTAAAATTGACGTGTGAGTTTTTGAGGGATAGTCTGTGAGCAGAGGAGGTTCAGATGAAAGACGCTCCAGTTTTCCGCGGGTTTTGGGGATCGGCGAGGTGCGTGGTCTGCCGTTGGCTCGGGTGCTACCTGAAATCGTGGCGGCCGGACGGAAAGTCCATCTATTGGTGTTCGGACGAGTGCCGCGAAGTGGAAATGGCGGACACCGGAGAGATACGCATTTCCCCGAAGTAGAAGCGAAGGAATAACGGCGGAGAGAAGCGACGGCGCAGGGGCGAGCCAAGGGCTCGCCTTTTTCTTTTGTCCGTATTAAATTTTACTAATGCCGGAACTTCCTGAAGTAGAAAACTTGCGTCTAGGGCTAGAACGTAAAATCGTCGGACAAAAAGTGAAAAGCGTTAAGGTTCTGGCGCCGAAACTTGTGGCCGGAGCGGGGAATATCCGCGCGCCTTCACGCGCAAAAACCGCGGAGTTCATAAGCGGCATAACTGGCAAAGTTATCGAGGGAATAGAGCGGCGAGCCAAGAATCTTATTTTTCGTTTTAAGGGCGGGGGATTGCTTCTTGTGCACCTCAAGATGTCCGGCCAATTTGTCTATCGGGAAGGGAAGAAGACCGTTGAGGGCGGGCATCCGATCGAACTTTCCCGCTCCGGACTTCCCAATAAACACACCCATATAATTTTTGAACTTTCTCGTGGAACCCTCTACTACAACGACATTCGGACTTTCGGCTATTTATTATATTTCAAAAACCAAAATTCTTTCGATAAAACGCGGCATTTTAAATACATTGGGCCAGAGCCGCTATCAAAAGAGTTTACTCGTGAATATTTTGCCGGAGCGTTAAGGAATAAGAAATCCAAACTGAAATCCGTGCTTCTCGGCCAATCGGCGGTGGCCGGGCTCGGAAATATTTACGCGGATGAGGTTTGTTTTGAGGCGGGAGTGAGGCCGACTCGGGCCGCATCCTCTTTGAGTGCGGGAGAAGCGGGACGACTTTATTCGGCAATAAAAAGAATTCTGAAGAGGGCCATAGAGACAGGCGGCTCATCGGTCGCGACCTACATGCTTTTGGATGAAAGCCGAGGGAACTACGCGCGAGAGCATAAAGTTTATGGGCGTGGCGGCGAAGAGTGCGCGAATTGCGGAAAAAAGTTAAAGAACATAACTCTGGGCGGGAGGACCACGGTTTTCTGCGTTAGTTGTCAGAAGTAGGGCTGCGGAGTAGCCTTAAGGCAGTCTTGAGAGGAGAAAGAAATGCCCATAATTCCGTGGTACTTGCCGGCACTCGTCGGCGCCCTCGCGGGTTCCAAGCTCATGTGCGCGTTCTTGGAGCGGCGTCACGGCAGGTCGTGGAAGGGTGACGCGGTCCTCGGAGTCGTGCTTTTCGCATCCGTTGCAATTTTGATGTCCTGACCCCCCTGCGCCGCCCGATTCGGGCGGCATTTATTTTTTTATCGGATATAAACGCGCGCTTTTCAATGTTATACTGGACTTATGGAAGCGAGCGAAAAAGTTTTTCCCGAAGCTGAGAAACCCGAAGAAATTGCCGTAGAGCCGGGCGATATTTTTGGAGAGGGTGCGGAGCCGGCGCCAGAGAAGGAGTCCCCGATAAAGCCGGGGGAAATATTTGATCCGGAAGATGAGTTGAGGAAAACGCTGAAGTTTTCCGGGAAAGAGAAAGAGGAAAGATTCGCCGAGTATAAGGAAAAATATCGCTATCAACGGGAGGGCTTGGCCGAAATGGAAGTGGCCTTGCGAGATTTTATAGTTGAAAATCCGGATTCGCCCGCCGAGGAATTAATTTCCAGGGCGAATAGTTTTTTCATTAAGTACGGGTTTAGCGTGAAAGAAAGGCTAAAAGTGTTTTCGATAGTTTCAAAATATACCGAGAGAAGAGGGGATGTGAGCGCCGAGCTTCGGGAGTTTATGAACGGTGAGGCGGAACCTTCAATTAATGCGGAAAAACTTTTTGATGCTCTTTTCTGCGCCAAGCCGGAGGGGCGGGTGGAGGTGGTGCAGGGACCGATAAGTATTTTAATTCGTTGTTTCGACGAGTTGGATTATATGCGCGCAATCAAGGTGGAGAGTTTGCTTACCGGCCTAGATCAAGGAAAGTATTTGGACATGGCGGTAGGAAGCCAGGCAATAAAGTTGAATAAGACGCTTAGATCCAGGCTCGATAATGCGGTAACCTTGGAAAACACGGAGCTTCTGGAAAAACGCATCAGAGCCAAGGGTTTGTCTCCGGAGGAATCGGAGGCTGAGGCAAAAAAAGAATCAAAGAATAATTATTTGCACGAAGAGCAGCACGCGGTATTTGCGATGCTGAAGGAGGAAGAAATCCCGCGGTCGACTCATTTAAACGAGATCGTGTCCGCGGATAAAGAGGAGGAAAGATATGTCGCGGCGAGGCTGTATTTTAAAGACTACTTACCCCTGCTTTCTGCGGCATCCAAAGATGAAATTTTAGCAAGAATGTCAGGAGAATTTTCCGAAAAAGATTTTCGCAGCGGGATGGAAGAACTAAGGCGCAGCTTCGGGAAAGGAGGATTTTATGATTTTCGCGCTACTTTTGGAAAATATGTGGCGGACGAAGTTTTGGGGCGAGTAAAGCCGGAAGAGCGCGCCACGGTGTTGAGGGCTCAAAGCGAAATTTTCGGCGAAGATTATGAACGGAAAATTAAGGCGGCGATAGATGCGGTTTATGAGCTGCTTGGGGCCGGGTATGGCCTAGGGCAGGCGCGCGCAATGTTGCAAGGCGTACCGCTTTGGAAATGGGCCAGGGAAGTTTCGCATCTGGTTCGGAAAGCGGCCTAGGAGCCCTTATTTTATGAGGGCAAAACAGCTCTTCCGAGGCTTGGTTTCTGCCCGGAAAAATGATAAAATGGACTTAAGTTAATTAGCCTCAGACACGGGCTAATTTTCGTCAAAAATGGCTAAAAAAGAAGAGGATAAAATAAAAAAACCGACATCATCTTACGAAGCCAAGGACATCATGGTCCTTGAGGGACTTGATCCGGTCAGAAAGCGTCCGGGTATGTATATCGGGGGAACCGGCGTGGACGGATTACATCACCTTGTCTGGGAAGTCACCGACAATGCGATCGATGAAGCGATGGCCGGCCATGCGAAGAACATAATCGTGGAATTATTGCCGGACAATAAAGTTTCGGTTTTCGACGACGGACGCGGTATTCCGGTGGACATCCATCCGCATACAAAAGTCTCCGCGCTTGAAACCGTTTTGACCACGCTTCACGCCGGAGGAAAATTCGGCGGCGAAGGCTACAAAGTTTCCGGCGGGTTGCACGGCGTGGGTGTTTCTGTTGTGAATGCGCTTTCCGAGTGGCTCCGGGTGGAGGTTTATCGCGCGGGCGGACTTTACGTGCAGGAGTATAAGAGGGGAAAACCCACCGCTAAAGTAAAAAAAATCGGGACCTCAAAAATTACCGGCACGAAAGTTATCTTTTTGGCGGATAAAGATATCTTTGAGACCATTGAATACTCGGTAAAGAGAATAATGGAGCGCTTGAGGCAGCAAGCCTATTTGACGAAAGGAATACGCGTGAATTTTATCGACCGGAGAGAAGACCCGATATCCGCTTACGGATTCTATTTTGAGGGCGGAGTGATGTCTTTTGCGAGCCATTTGGCGCGCAGCAAAAAACCTCTTCAGGAAGATATCTTTTATGTACATAAACAATATGAAAAAGTTGAAGTGGAGGTCGCTTTTACCTATGTAGACGACATCGAGACCAAGGAATTGAGTTTTGCGAACAACATCAACAATCCGGACGGTGGCACGCACGTGACCGGTTTTCGTTCCGCGATAACGAGGACCTTGAACAACTACGCTCGATCGGAAAACTATCTAAAAGAGAAAGACGAGAATCTTACGGCCGAAGACACGCGCGAGGGGCTTATCACGGTCATTTCCGTAAAATTGCCGGAACCTCAATTTGAAGGTCAAACCAAGGCCAGGTTAGGCTCCCCGGAAGCGAGGCCCGCGGTGGAAAGCGTGGTGAACGAAGGGCTTAAAGACTTTTTGGAAAAACATCCGCAGGAGGGCAGGAGAATCATAGAGAAAGTTCTTTTGGCTGCCCGCGCGAGGAAAGCCGCCAAAGCGGCGAAGGACACCGTGATGCGGAAGGGGGCTCTTGAAGGACTGACCCTTCCGGGAAAACTCGCGGATTGCATCTCCAAGAAGGCGGAGGAATCGGAGTTGTTTATCGTGGAGGGAGATTCCGCAGGCGGCAGCGCGAAGTCCGGCCGCGACAGAAAGACCCAGGCGATATTGCCGCTTCGCGGAAAAATTTTAAACGTGGAGAAATCCCGTTTGGATAAAATGTTAGCGAACGCGGAAATTCGTTCGCTTGTTATCGCCATCGGTGCGGCGATCGGAGCCGACTTTGATGTCACCAAGGCCCGTTATCACAAAATTATTATCATGACCGATGCGGATGTGGACGGCGCGCACATTCGAACTTTGCTTATGACTCTTTTCTACCGTTACTTCCATCCGATGGTGGAGGCCGGTTATGTTTATGCCGCTCAGCCGCCGCTTTTCAAACTCCAGCAAGGAAAGGAAATACGTTATGCGTATTCTCCGGAAGAGCAGGCGAAGCTCTCTAAAGAAATGGAGAAGAAGGGGACTGTGACGGTCAGCCGCTATAAAGGTTTGGGTGAAATGAACCCGGACCAGCTTTGGGAAACGACCATGAATCCCGAAAACCGCATCTTGAAGCAGATCGAGATAGGGGATGCCGAGGCGGCAGACCATTTGTTCGACATCTTGATGGGCGACGAAGTGGAGCCCAGAAAGCAGTTCATACAGACTCACGCGGCGAAGGTTCAAAATCTGGACGTATAACTGAAGCCCCGCTTTCGCGGGGCTTTTGGGCGAAAAAAGGTTTTTCTAGACCTCTTGACATTCGATTCGTATAATGGTATAATCTGGGCAATCGAAGCTGAATGATTGCTTCGAATGCACCTTGAAGAGCAAGCGACGAATGGCCCAGTGGCAGGCTTATGGCCTGTCCGGTGGGATTGCGCGCTCGGTTAAAACGGATTCGACGTTGGGTAGAGGCCTTGTGCCTTGAACCGTTAGGACCCAATTTCAAATCCACCGACCGCCCCATCGGGGCAGAAGAAGTAGGGAAAAATGTACGAGGCCAAGATCGTCGTGTCGGATTTCGCAGGTTTTCGCAACGCTTTTCGGGGCGTGAAGTCCTGGGAGCAGAAGCTTCACCTGTTCGAAGCCTCTGTTACCGGGGAGGCGTACCCGGTAGAGTTCGTCTCTGCCTCCATTGAGGAGGTCCGGGCTCACGCTGAGTTTCAGGCCACCGATGACCCCGACGGCGGGGACTACCCGCTCTCGTTCTACGAAGAGAAGTCGGACGGTTCCTGGGCTGCGCGTTCGGTCTCCGGCATGTGCGGTCTCCTCCAGGTCACTCCGTTGCCCGACGGGAAGACCGAGCTTCGGCTTATCTTCGCCTCGAAGGGTGGAACTCTCCTCGCAGCCGTAAAGGCCGCGGGCTGGGCCGTCTACGGGTTCTAGCTTCCAGCTTCATTCTTTTTCGTTCGTCACAGTTTCGCCCCGGCTTCGCCTGCCTGACGGTAGGCAGGGCCGGGGCGTTTTTCATAAAAAAGGTCCACCGCCCCCAAAGGCGGGATAAACTTGCACTTCTTAGGCTTTATGGTAATATGTTTCTACTAGGAACCCCCTAGCATTTTTTAAATTAACGATGTTTGGACGATTAAAAAATTACATAATTGAAGCGCGACACGAACTCAGGAACGTTCAGTGGCCGACGCGAAGCGAGGCTACGAAATTAACCATTGTCGTGGTCGGAGTTTCTTTGGGACTCGCGATATTTTTGGGTGTCTTTGACACGATTTTTTCCTACGCAATAAAAGTTTTTGTTTTAAAATCTTAAAATGAGCGACGAAATAGAGACAAAGGGAACTCCGGAGTGGTACGCGGTACACACTTATTCAGGCTATGAAGAAGCGGTGGCGAGATACCTAAAACAGCGCGTGGAATCCTTGTCGATGGAAGACAAGATTTTTGAAGTCGTGGTTCCGATAGAAAAGAAAGTGAGAATCAAGGACGGCAGGAGAACAACCATCGAGGAGAAGATCTACCCCGGTTATGTTTTGGTGAAAATGCTGCTTACCGAAGACTCTTGGTATGTAGTTCGAAACACCCCGCGCGTTACCGGTTTTGTCGGCGCCGACTCCACCAAGCCCAATCCGCTTTCTAAAGAAGAAGTAGAATCTCTTTTGAACCGAATGGGCCGCGATATCAGCAAATTTACCGTCGACCTTCGCGTGGGCGATCTCGTGAAAGTTATGGACGGACCTTTTAAAGACTACGACGGAAAAGTTTCCGAGGTGGATGAAGAGAGGGGACGCATCAAGGTTTTGGTTCCTATCTTCGGCCGCGATACGGCTATCGAGCTCGATTCGTTGCAGGTTAGGAAAGTTTAAGGGGTTTGATATTAATTTCGCGAGGTCAGTGTCGTTTCGCCCCTGCGGCAAAACGCACCTCTATCCCTGCCTGCCGGCAGGCAGGTCGGCTCATACTTATTCCGCTTCCGCGGCAGCGGAAACCAGGCTAAAAATACCTGCGATGGCCCCCGCAAAATCAATATCTGCACCAGGGTGATAGGGGAAACAAAAATTCTATGGTTGAGATAATTTTCGAAGCTCACGGAACAACATTGGATAATGAGGCGCATTTGGCTTCCGGCCATAATGATGTTGCCTTGTCGGCATTGGGAGAAAAACAATCTCGGGAAATGGGCGAGAGATATATAAACGAAAACTTTGATGCCATATTCTGCTCAGATTTACAGCGTTCATATAAAAGTGCAGAAATCGCTTTCGGGACCAAGTTCCCGATCATCAAAGACGCCCGACTTAGAGAGTGTGATTACGGCGATTTTACCAAAAATCCGAGTGAAGTTGTTGGTAAGGAAAAGCCAAAAAGGATAGACGTCCCATTTGCCAACGGCGAAAGCTATAAACAGACCACTGAGCGGATGAGACTGTTCCTGCTGGATTTGCTGAAGAATTATAATGGAAAACGGGTGATGATAATCGGACACAGGGCGACGCAGTATGCTTTGGAGAACCTTATAAATAAAGTCCCATTAGAACAGGTCATTCCGGCTCCATGGAAATGGCAGCCGGGCTGGAAATACGAGTTGGTTGGCCCAGTTTAAATTGATATTGAAATAAATAGAGAAAGGTTGTAATATCACCATACCAAGAGCAAACCTCAGCTCAAGGCCAATAACTAAAATCATGGCAAAAAAAGTAAAAACAATTTTAAAGCTTGAGATCGAAGCCGGAAAAGCTAATCCCGCGCCGCCGATCGGAACCGCACTGGGTCCCCAGGGCGTGAACATTCAGGAATTCTGTAAGCAGTTCAACGACATGACCAAGGATAAGCCGGGGGATATTATTCCCGCGGAGATCACTATCTTTGAAGATCGTTCTTTCACCTTTAAGCTTAAAACCTCTCCCGCCTCCTCGCTTTTGAGAAAAGCCGCCGGAGTAGAAAAAGGAGCCGCTGACCCTTTAAAGGGCAAAGTCGGCAAGGTGACCAGAGCAGATGTGCGAAAGATAGCAGAACTCAAAATGGTAGACCTGAACGCGAATGATCTGGATGCCGCCGAAAAGATAATAGCTGGGACGGCTAGATCCATGGGAATAGAAGTTATAGATTAATTACGACAAACAAAGCCCCGCTTTTTAAAAAGCGGGGCTTTGTTTTATACTGCCCGTAGCACATATCCGACTGACCAACCGGAGGAGGGATCATGAAAATAAAAACCGGGAGACTCATACTGCTCGAGGGGATCAGTTCCGGCAAAACCATGCAGGCAAAGGTCGCGGCAATGAGGATCGCCGATCTCGGCCATCGCATTGCCTGCGACGCGGAACCAACTTCGGGGCCGTTTGGCCGAGTCATCAGGGCGGTCATCGAGAAGCGGCTGGGGGACGTGCCCTGCATCGAAGCCAACACCGCCGCCGCGAAGCTCTTAGCCGATAAGCCCGAGGTCCGGGACAGGGTTGCTTCGGTCTTAAGGACCATCTCGGGACGCCAGCCCGTATCGGTTCTCGGCATGCAGATCATCTTCATGGCGGACCGGCTCTGGCACTGTGTGAATGTTCTTCGCCCGCGCCTCGCGGATGGAGAGAACATCATTTGCGACCGTTACTCGCCATCGACCTTCGCCTTCGGGCTTGCTCATGGAGTGGAGTTGGGGGATCTGGCCCATTGGCACTACCGTGTCCTGGGCAAGAGCTATGTTACTCCCGCGCTCACGGTTTACATGGCGCTTCCGCCCGAAGTTGCCGCGGAACGCTTCGCGAAGGATGGCAAGGTCAAGAACGTCTTCGAGACCGAGGAGGGAATCAAGCGGACGGCTGCGGCCTACGAAAAGGTTTGGGAATTCGGCAGCGACACCCACTACTTCGGACCCATCGAGCTCGTGGACGGCAACAAACCAATTCCCAAGGTCGGTGACGCGATCTTTTCCAAAATCAGGAGGGTTCTGGCCGCCTGAAGAGCCAGAAAGCCCGGACAGTCCATGGACTATCCGGGCGTTTTAATTTCCAATTATTTCCTCAGTTATCGATCACAATGCCTCCAGATGTATCTTTAAGACTGAATTTTGCGCTGGCGAGCGACGGGTCGCTGAAAGGTCCACCCAAGTTATTCTCGGTTCGACCATAGAATTTAACGGTTGGATAGCCAAAATAATTACTTCCTCCGCTTAAGTTGAATTGCCAGCGATAGGTGTGGCCGGCGAGGAGCGGAATCGGCGAAGAAAAAGTAAATTTGAGAGGAGCTCCGGCGCAAGCTTCATCTTCGTATGTGTTTGACGAGCCAAGGAGAGAAATTGTGCTACTGGTATTCACCTCAAAAAATGATATGCCGCAAGGATTTATCGGCGGAGGTGGCCAGTCACGCCGTTTTGAAAAAGCAGTTGTATAGATGTTGATTTCGCTAACATTCGCGTCTGTTTGCGCGATAAAATCTTGAGAAGCCGCAGTGAGTGACCCACTCATAACTGCGGGTTTATACCCATCAGGGAAATTCCAAAATATGGTATTGGCTTCAGAAGCGTTGCCAAAATCATCGATTGCTCTCGCGCCTACCATATAAGTATTTCCTGGGATGACATCTATTGAGGCGGAATCAGTTTTTCCTTGCAATGTCCAGGTCGAAGTAGAGAGTTCTGTAGATGTAGAAAAGTTGGTTTCGTATGTTATTTCCGAATCAAGACTATCTGCATCGGTAGATGTCGACCAGAATAAATTCAGCTTAGTCAGGTTTTCGTCAAAGTTTAATGAAATATTTTCTGGCCTACTAGGCGGAGTTTGTTCCGGTGGCAATTCAGCCAACATTATTTTTCTTGCGTCGGTCGCAATCAGGCCAAAGTCGTTTTCTCCGGGCGGGAGAGCGATGCCACCGGTATTTAAGGCGTCATAATAAGCGATTGTGGCGTAATCCGTAGAGGTGGCTTCCGCTGGAAGCGTCGCCCCAAGAACCAGCCGGCCATCTTCCTCGGGGAGGAAGAAACTAAAATTGTAGAGGCCGGGACCGAAACCTTTGGAATTTTCCGGAGACAGGCCGAATAAGGCTGGACCGCGAGTAGTTACGGGAATCGTTCCGCTGGCATCCGTCGGGGCATAGTTTCCTGAGAGCGTAAGACTTCCATTTTTATTATTTGCCGCGCGATTAGAATAAAAAAGTAGTCCTTGCCAATTGAGTCCGCCCGAAAGGAGCTGGGGGATAAACGGACGCTTGGAATATCGCACCTCCAAATTAACGCTATTCGGTGTGCTCGAAGAACGCGGGTTGCGGTAGAAAAATATTTTATCCACGAATCCGGGAACATTTGTAGTCATGGTGGTTGTGGCGGAGGGCATGCCATCTCGATCTTCAGCAACCAAGGCATGATCATAGGATCTGCCGACCTCGCCAATATTTCTTTCGGTGGAGGTGGCGGTCGAGGTTGAGACGAGTAGAGAGGTCGAGCTTGATGCGTCAAAAAGTTTATACGTTATTTCCGTGGAGGTACCGGAAAAATCAAGAGAATTTTTCCACTCAAAACTAATTTTCAGAGTATCCGGGAAATAGTTTGCAATAGAAGTTGTCCCGCCGGCGAGTGTTGGTGTGGTTGGGGCTTGGCGAGGTTCGGGAAGACTCGTGGAATTTTGGGGGCGGGGAATGCGTTTGGATTCAAATTGTTTTTCGCCGGTTGAGCAGCCATTTCCTAAAAATTCTCCCAAACCGGTTGCGGGCTTACATGTGCCGTCAAACGCTAAGCGCTCCAAACTTTCCCCGGGTGCGGTTATAGAATTTTTATCATAGACAACAGAATCAATTTCCTGCTTGGTTTCGTCAAAGAAACCAAGCTTAATTTTCTGTGGGGTGCTATGAACATCTTCGCCGTTGGGAACGGACGCTGTGCGGGTTACGTCGGCTGCCCTACCTCCATAATTTTGCGAATCATACCCTCCGAAGCCGAGCAACAAAAAACCATGCGCAGGAATTATAGAAATTTCGGTAGTGGTCGCGCGGATTGTCGCAAGCGAATGAGTGGTTGTAGAATTTTCCGCAATATATTTTAGCGCGCAACCATCCAGGTTTTTTGCGGAATCGGATGGATTATAAAGTTCCACAAACTCTTTCCCGGCATCGGAACCGTCGGCATTGAAAAATATTTCGCTTATTAATACATGATCTGCGAGAGACGTGGGCGTGGTTGTCGCTTGTATATCGGTTGACGTTGGGGTGGGTTGAACGCCAACGGTACCGCCGCCTCCACCGGTTGATCCGTTTGGATTCGTGGGTTTCGGGGGAGGAGGGAGGACGGGCAGCTTGTTTAGTGCTAACTTAGCTGCCGAGGTTGTGGTTGCGGCGATTGTCGGTGCGGTGCTGGTCGGTGCTACGGGCAGAGTGGTCGTCGCTTTCGGAGCCGTCGGTTTCGGCGGAGGAGGGAGTGTCGGAGGAAGCGTGAGGTCCGTATTATTTGTGAGGAAGTCTTGTGTGTTGGGCGGGAGAGATGTGCCGACCCCTTCGGTATTGTCGGCGATTTCGGTGGATTGAGGCGAGGATTTTTTGAATAAGCCGACAAAAAAGTTCCAAGCGGAACTGGCGGTGTCGGCGATTTGGCCCAAGGCAGAACTTGCCCCTTGGCCGATATAGGAAATAAGTCCCATGGTGGTGAACTTGCCGGCTACATCTCCGGTTTTGCAGGCAATTTTGGCAAGCGTATGTCTATCGTCCACAAAAAATTCTTGGTTAACCTTGGCGTCTTCAGCCTGTTTTTTAAAAAGGGTGACAAGCCCTGCGCCATTTAGGACCGCTTGTCTAGATAAGCGATAGAAATAGGAGTCGAGGATGGAGGAGTATGGTGATACGTTCCTCAAAAAATAATTTTCGTTGTTGTCGGCGAAATTCGATACCGAGGCAATTGGGAAATTCGTGCCATTTTCATCTTTTCCATAAACGAAAGTATCGTTTTCAGCAATTATTTTTGGTTCCGGGTAACGCGGGTCATTTATAGTATCCTTGGAAAAGAAATATTTGTTGGAATAAACGGCCATTGCCACAAGATATTCTTCGGGCGAACTGAATTTCGCCGGTGACATGCCTGAGGATTTTAAACTCCCCGCGATATTTAATGATTTTATGGTATCGGGCGTGTATTTGCTCGCATATTGCTCATAGGGGCTACCATCATCCCCGCCGAGATTTTGGGCGTGAGTGTCGTCGCGGGTATGGTCTGGAACGGACAGATCTTCTTCAATGTGCAAAATGTGGCCGAGGGTCGTGTAGGCTTCTTTAAGATTGCCCTCAGAATAGGCCTGTAGGGCGCTTTCCCAGACGCGGTTTCCGCCGTTCGCGAAATAAGCGGATTGTGTGTTGCATCCTTTTATCCAGCTTGTGGCGGGGAGGGGATCGGTTGCGCCTATGGCGGCCATGGTTCGCAATGTGTCTGCGGGGATTCCACTGGCTTTAGCGCCGGTCCAGCTAGTATTGTTTATAGGGTCATAAAAATGGTTTATCCAGCGAGGGGCGAAGTCTTCCAGCTTGCTTCCTTCAACTATCCAACCCCGTTCTTCGGCGGTGAACCCGCCGACGAAATCTAAAATTTCTCCGGTTAGCGCGGGATGGGTTGTCCGGTCGTTATAAGCTAGGGCGCGACCAGCGATGAGAAAAAGAAAAAAGGAAACCGCAAACGCTTTGCGGAACATCTTTTATATTTCTGTTATTTTCCAAATATTATTGGGGTATAATGCAAAGTCTGCAAAAAATGGCTTGTCGGTTACGAATTCAAGCTTATCGTCAGAGTAGGCGCCGCTTCCTTTGAGTATATTTTTATATAAAATCTCTAGGTTGCCTGCATAAGTTATAAGTTTTTTTTCACCAAAGGCAACTATTTTTTTATGTTGTGCATCTCGGTTTTTCTCTATAAAGTATTTACTCGCTAATTCAAAATCATTCTTCTTGAGTGCATCTATATATAGTTGAAGCGTTTCGGCCGGGGTAGAGCCGCCATAGGTATCGGCCATTTTTGCTTCTCTTTCTGCAGCCATGGTCGCCGCTAAATCTTTTTCGTATTGCGCGGCCGAGTTAATGGCCAGCCAATATCTGTAGACACCGTTTCCGATAAGCGCCAAGAGCGCCAAAAAAATTATCGCTATAAAAGCGATCTTCATTTTGCGGCGATTGGTTTTCAGTTCTGGGGCGACTTGCTGGGAGAGAAGCGAGTCCTCGTTTTCAGTCATTTTCTAAAGTTTACCCCCACACCTAATGGGGGACAAGAACCCATCTGAGGATAAATTTCCCATTAGGTGTGGGGGTTTACTCTCACTATAAATAAGGAACAACATTCTTTATCAACAAGTCGTGGGCTGGGCCGGACATCCGGCAACTTTTTTCGTCAAAATACCTATAGGTGTCAAGCTGTGCATAACTATTCGGGCAAGGTATTCGGAGCGCCATAAATTTTGGAAAAAAAGGCCGCCCGGGAGGGCGGCAGAGAGAGGGGCGCTCAGACGTCGAAACGCCAGACATGCCCGCACTCGCGCATTTCCTCGGTGCGGAGGAGGATGACCAGCTTGCCCCGCCTGGAGGTCTCCCCGGAAAGGGCCTCCACATTCGGGAAGAAGACGTAGACGATTCCGCTGGTCACCCACATCTCGCAATCCTGGTTCAGGTAGATCGTGTCCTCGCAGATGGCTTCGGTGACCCTGCCGAGGGTCGGATGCTTCTCAGCGAAGGCCAAAGCGTTTGCGAACGTGTCGGCGACCTGGATCCTGAAGAAATATTGCATCGGTGCTCCTTTCAATCAGCCATTGGGGCGATATACGAAACCTAGCTCCTGAACACACACGGCAGGGAGGGAAGCGACCAGCTTGCCCTGGAGAGCTTTTTCCCCCGGGAGAGCGTCTATCCGGGGGAATAAGATATAGAGGGTTCCGCCTTCGATCCACCTTTCGCAGTTCGGGTTCAGATAGAAGGACTTGTCGCTGAATTCCTCAATGACCCTCTCGGGTATCAGATCCCGGTTGTTCGCAAGGCGCCAGATTTCGACTGGACTGCCTTTGAGCCGAATTCTTAGCGCGCGTTGCATTTTCGCACTCCTTTCCGCGTTACTGGGTATAAGGATATTCGGGATTGCCGGATTGTCAATTAATTCGGCAATTCGGCAAAACTTTTGAAAAAAATAAAAAAAGGCCGCCCTGGGGAGGCGGCAGAGGGAGGGTGAGAGGCTCAGAACAAACAGTGGATGCGGAGCTGGGTCGTCGAGCCGCCGAGAACGCTCACTGTCCTTTCGACGGTCGCCGTGATGCGGCCTTCGATGCGAATCTCGGCGCGCTTCTTGTTCGTCTGGCCAGCGAAAGCCGAAGCCTCGGCTTGGGTGATGCGCGCGTTCACGTAAAAGACTTCCATGGCGCCCGGTTTGGCGCTCAGGCACCAGAGTTCGGCTCCGGCGATGGTCTTCACGATGTTCACCATTCCTTCTCCTTCCCTAGCTTCAATACCTCCGACAAACTACCAAGTATTTTAATTTTGGTCAATTACTGGCTTGGCAATCCGGCAAAGAATAAAAAAGGCCGCCCGGGAGGGCGGCGGAAGGGCTGGAGATTGAAGAGATATGGGGGTCAGCGCGAGCAGTGGACGCGGATCCTGGTCGTCGGTTCGGGAGCGCAGGCGAACGATTCGACGACCACCCAGACGTTGTTGATCCGACCGCGTTCCTGGTTCACTTTGTGGATGAATGCCGAGGCTGTTTCCTGTGTGACTTCCTCTCTGACAGAGAAGACCCTCGCATCGCCCGGCTTGGCGTTCAGGCACCAGGGCTTGACGTCGATGAGCTTGTTCACGGTCTGCATGACTTTCCTCCTCCTCTTTTTGGAATTCAGCGCTACCGACAATTTATCAGGTATTTAACCCTCGGTCAATTATTGACTCCATAATCCGGCAAGGGATATACTGGGCGTACTAATCCGGCAATGAAAAACGAACAAATTCGGCAAATCGAAAAGAAGGCTTATGAGATCGCTTATGCGATGTTCCGGCTATCCGGCAATATCGGCAATCGTCCGATTGCGGGATACCTGGAAAACCATTGCCTTTCGCTTTTCGATTCGGCAATTTACGGCAATATGAATGCGGCAAACGCCGAAGCCAAAATTTTGGAATACTATCTCCGCCTTGGCGGAGACACCGGGCTTATCCATCAGAGCAACGTGGAAATGTTGGTTTTAGAAATCGGCAATCTTAATTCGGCAATTGCCGGATATAATGCCATTGCCGGAAACATTGAACCCATCAAATTGAATTTTTCTAGTGGAACCGAACGGGGGACTAAGCTTACGGCTGACATTCAAAAGAAGGAGATTCCGCCGGAGGTGATAAATAAAGAGCTTGAGGCCATAACTAATTCCGAAGAGGCCGTGGAGCCAGCCGAGCCGCAAACCGAGCGCCAAGTTTCCCCGCAAGCGGCAATTCGGCAATCGGCAATTCTGCAAAGAATTCGGCAATCCGGCAATTGCCGAATGAAAGATATTATAGAGGGATTTCCGGAGGTGAGTGAAAGAACCTTGCGATATGATTTAGAACGTTTGTCCGAACAAGGACTTATTGAGAGGGTAGGGCAGAGCGGCCCGGCGACCTCTTATCGGGTGGCGGTTGCGGTCTCCGCATAAGTCAGATACCTATGGCGCAAAAAGTAACCTTTTAGGGGTATTAACGTTACCTTAGTTAGCAGTTTGATCGGAGCCAGAAAGAGCTCCTGCATTTGACAGAAAATGGGCGGAAAAGCTAAACTGAATCAAGTTTAGAAACCCGCGAAAGAATCGTTCAGTGTGAGGCTGAACAAGGAATCGTGAATGGGTGATAGGTCATAGGTTTTCGGAGTTACGGGAACCATAGACCATAACCGCCTTGTTTTTAGTCTCGCTTAAAAGAGCGAGTTTTTCGTTTTTAAGCCCCTTGGAAAGCACCCTTAGGTTTCCAAGTTTTACATCCATTAGCTATTACATCCTGCATCTTGGTTCATCTTCATCTTTTCCTCACAAAAGGTGAGCATGGTCGAAAAGCCGGGGAGCGGGATTTCCGGAGTAAACTCAAACAAATAAAAGGTCGAGCGTAATAATACAAAAAACAAAAGGTCGACTCATGTGCTTGTTATGTCGAAAACAAATAAAGCACTGGTCGATTAAAAATAATAAATGAGTAAGAAAATGATTTCGGTTGCGCTCTCCGTTGCCACTTTAGTTGGTATCGTTGGCGCGACCCCGTCTGCTTTTGCACAGTCCTCTGCGGACTTGCAGGCGCAGATCGCAGCTCTTCTGGCCCAAATCCAGATGCTGCAATCTCAACTCGGCTCTGGCAGCGGTTCCACCGGTTCCTACAACTTCACCACGGACCTCACCCTTGGTAGTAAAGGAGCTGACGTAACTGCTCTTCAGCAGATGTTGATCAACAAGGGATTCCTCGCCATTGCTGCCCCGACTGGCTACTTCGGTTCTATGACCCAAGCTGCCTTGGGAAAGTTTCAGGCTTCTGTAGGAATTTCCCCGGCTGCTGGCTACTTCGGTCCTAAGACCCGCGCTTATGTTAACTCCATGAGCGGCGTTGTTACCCCTCCTTCCGGAGGCGGTGGCGGAGTTGTCGTTCCGTCTTCTGGTTTGTCCGTAGGCTTGGCCTCTGACAACCCGGTTGCCGGATCCCTGCTTAACGGCGCTGGCCGCGTTCCGGTTATGGCTGTGAATTTCACTGCCGGTAACTCGGGCGCTGTCAACCTTAACCAGGTTAAATTCACGAAGACCGGTGTCGTTTCCGATAGCTCCATTGGTGGAGCCTACTTGGTTGAAAACGGCAAGGTTGTCGCCCAGTACGTTTCCTTGAACCAGGGTGTTATCACCTTCTCCAACCTCGGCTTGTCCGTGGGAGCTGGTCAGACCAGGAAACTTTGGCTTGCGGTTGATGTGACTGGCGCTACTGCCGGAAACATCGTTTCCTTCAAGCTCAATGCTGCGAGCGATGTAACTGCGGCTGATTCGGCTAACACCGCGATCACCGCTTCTGGAGCTTTCCCGCTCATGGGTAACTCCTTGACTGTTTCGACTGTCTCGAACCCGGCTCTCGCTGGTTTGACGATAACCTCGTCCACCGTCGGCAGCACTGTGTTCGCCGGCACTCAGAACGTCTTGGTTTCCCAGTGGTCCGCCAGCGTTACGAACTCCAAAGTGAAGCTTTCTTCCTTGAAGTTCCGCGTGACCGGTTCCGCTAACAAGAGCGACATCCAGAACGTGAAACTCTACGTCAACGGCACCCAGGTGGGTTCCACTTTGACTTCTGTTGACGCGAGCGGAGATGCGTACTTCGACTTGACGAATGCTAACGCGGTTTTGAACACTGGAACTTCTAACCTCCAGGTTTACGCCGATGTTATGGGTTCGCCGAGCTACACTTTCCAGTTCCAGCTCTTGAACTCCTTTGATGCTTACGCGGTTGATACCCAGTACAACAGCTCGATCACGGTTACCGTGAACGGCGGTTCTGGTGCCGTTGTAACCATCCAGCAAGGTCAGTTGACCGTTTCTTTGGCTAGCGATACCCCAACCGGTAACCTCGCCAAGGGCCAGTCCAACGTGACTCTCGCTAAGTTCAAGATCTACGCGGCTGGTGAAGCTGTAAAAGTGAAGTTCTTGGATTTCTCCTTGACTTTCACTGGCGTAACTTCGACCCTCACGACTCAGATCAAGAACGTTGCCTTGGTGGATGATGCTGGCGGCCAAGTTGGCACGACCATCAACACTCCGCCTTCCAGCAACACTTGTACCGGTTCTGGCGTTGCGGCTTACAGCGCGGGCGGCGTGTACAATGATTGTTTCGGCACCTCTGGTTCTCCGATCAACTACATTATCCCGGCTAACACTACTCGGGTCTTGTCTTTGAAGGGTGACATCCAGACTGGCGCGACTTTCACTACCGTCACTGCCGCTTTAACTGGCAACACCAGCAACTTGCAGGGTTTGACTTCGAGCCAAACCAGCAACACTGGTACCGTAACCGGAAGCAGCTTGTCCTTGGCTGCGAATGCTGTGACCACTGCGGCTAACTCCGCGGTTGGTACTCAGACCTTCACCAAGAACACTGCTAACGCGAAGATCGGTTCCTACGCTGTGACCGCCTCTTCGGCGGAAGGCGTGGTGATCTCCAACGTTACTATCCAGACTGGTGCAGGCGCGGACGTGAACTACCAGAACTTGGCTGTTAAGATCGGCTCCACTCAATTCGGTACTTCGTACTCGACTTTGAGCGCGACCACTTCTTACACCTTCTCTGGCACTCAATTCACCGTTCCGGCTGGTCAAACGACCATCATTGACGTGTATGCCGACGTGCTCTCGAATGCCGCAACCCAGAACGGCGCCGCTACGACTTTGTCTAGCTGCACCGGAACCGGTTCGTCTTCGAACAGCTCCGTTAGCTGCACGGCTGCGACTGGTCAGGTTGTGACCATCGGCGGTTCTCCGTCCCTCACGATCGGTATCGATTCCGGTACTGCTCCGACCGGTCAGCTCGTTATGGGCTCCACCGGCAACTCCTTGGCCTCGTTCCGCTTCACGGAAACGACCAACGTTGAGGACGTGAAGATCACCGACTTGGTAATCTTCCAGCGCGTGGCGACTAACACGGCAAACACGAAGTCTTCCTTCGGTAACCTCACCTTGTACGATGGCGCTACTGCCGTCGGAACGGCTGGTTCCGCTGTGGCTTCTGCGAACCTTGTGACTTCGTCTTCTGGCGCCGGTTACAACTATGCGTTCCACTTTGCTACCCCGGTTGTGGTTGCGAAATCTTCTTCCAAGACTTTGGTCTTGAAGGGTGATGTTGCTTCTTACGTCTCCGGCGGTGCAACCGACAACGCTACCAGCACCTTCTTGATTGGTACTTCCACCGAATACGCTGCCACCTCGTCTATCGTGACTGCGCTTGGAAATTCTTCCAACGCTGGCGCGACCAACGTTTTGTCCAGCCCGGTTGGAAACACCCAGACTGTGTTGAGGAGCGCGATGACCATGTCTGTGGCTGGCCTTGGTTCGACCTCCGGTCGCGCTAAGACTTCCATTGACGACATCGGAACCATCACCTTTGCGGCTTCTAATGCTGGATCTGTATCGTTGAACCAGGTCAAGCTTACCATCACTGGTAGCTTGCCGACTTCGACCTTCCTCTCCAACAACGGTGCTGCTGCGGATGATGTGAAACTCTTCGATCCGTCTACTGGTGCGGTTGTACAAGGTACTGCTACTTCTGGAGCTTGTACTAGCGGTGGTACTTGTACCTTTACCTTCACGATTGGTACCGGAACTTCCGGTTATGTCTTGAGCGCTGGCGCTTCCAAGACCTTCAACGTGCGTGTGAACTCTTTTGCTCACACTCCGGCTGGAGCGAATGGTGTGTCCCAGACCTTGGCTGTAACCGTGAACGCTACCACGGATGTAACCTACGTGAACGCTCTTGATGGCTCCGGTTCCTCTGTGAACCTTCCGGCCACCGTCGTTCCTGCGGTTGTCAATTCCGTCGCGTACGCTTCCGGAACATAACCATCTCGCTTCGGCCGCTTGAGACGGCTGAGGCAGAAAACATTACCCGGACAGTCCATTGGACTGTCCGGGTTTTGTTTACAAATATGTCGGCTGTTCTCGCTAGGATATAATTTTAAGTAATGTTTTACGTTTATCTATTAAAAAATAGGGAGGGGTTGATTTATGTTGGCTATAGCTCTGACCTAAGGCAGAGATTGAAAGATCACAATTTTGGCAGAAGTGATTTCACGAAGGTTGGTCGGCCATGGAAACTGGTCTACTACGAGGCATACCTGAGCAGAACTGATGCCATAAAGAGAGAGGGAAGCATAAAAGAATACGGTAGTATTATCGGTCAGCTAAAAAAGCGCATAACCAATAGCTTGGGTTGGAAAGCGGAACCTTAAATGGTTGATTTGCGCTCGATTTCCAATTAACCCTTATGTTTGCTATACTTAACTCAAGATAAAAGGTCGGTAAAATAGTGAGTAGTTTGTAGCAAGTAGTGAGTAGTTAAAAGGGGAGACGGAGAGTTTCCGCGGATTCCCGAGAAAACTATAAGCCAAAGCGAAAGCTATTCCGATAAGAACCCATCTCAGAAATATTCCCAAGTCGCGTTGCAAGTAGTTTTTATGAGCCGAAAGGCGGCGCAAGGAGACAGTAATCTTGCATTACGGCTCCGAAGCGACAACGAATCGGATCGGAAAAACTACAGCAACCCTTCGGGATATGACAAATTTCTCGGATACCAGCGTCATTCGTCCTTGGTGTATCGCAAAGGATACACCCTCGTCCTCTTTCCTTGGTCTCCAAAAAATTTGTTCATATCGCGCCGGAAATATCTCTGAGATGGGTTCCAAACAAATACATGACAAAAGCAGGATTGGTAGAAGCGGTACAAAAAGCCGCAGAAATCGAAACTAAAGCCGCTGCAGAAAGGATGGTAGAGGCGGTCATCGATGTTATCACCAAGACCATGAGCCGCGGCGAGGATGTCGCGATCACCGGTTTCGGAACTTTCCGCGTTGCCAAGAGAGCTGCTCGAGAGGGCAGGAATCCTAAGACCGGAGAGACCATTCACATCGCGGCTTCCATTAAGCCGAAGTTCCGAGCAGGAAAGGCTTTGAAAGAAGCCGTTCTCTAAGGAATAAACTTTACGTAAGTTTTATGAAATAAAATGTCCACCTGTGAGGGGTGGGCGTTTTATTATTGCTACAGGAGAGAAGATCTGCGGCTTCGTCTATTCGTCTTTTGAGTCGCTATCGGTCATCGGGACGAGCTCGTCCACGCCGTCTGTCTTATTAAGTTTTCCGCTTATCTCGAAAAAATTCTTATAAGTATTGGAGAGAGCCTCCAAAGAGTTTTTTATCATGCCAAATGTTTCTTCCGAAGAGGCGCCGCGGGCGATTGCCGCTCCAGCTTCGCCGTTCAGCTTCTGTGCGGTTTCCAGTTTTAATTTAGCGTCGTAGTAAACCTTTTCGGAATCCTCGTTCTCTAGGACTTTGAGGGAGGTGACTACCAGCTGGGATTGGGAAAGCCTGTCGGAAGCCTTTTCGAAAAGCGACTGGTTAGAACTCCAAAGCATAAAATTTTTAACCCTGCCGGAAAGTTGGTCGTAATTACTGTCTCTCCAGACTTTTATTTCTCTGGCCAGATCTTTGGTTCCCTGAATGCCCTGGTCCTTAATGGAATCCTTTTTCATGTCATAGAAACGGATAGCCTCGTCCAAGGATTCAACCACGCGCTCCTTTATCTGATTCGCGGAATCGGAGGTATTATCGTCGGTGAGTATTTGGTTTTTAAGGTCAATGACGTCTTCTCGGGCACAGCCTATTGCGACCGAAAGGAGAGAGGCACGGGCCGAGAGCTCTTTTTGGATGCCCTCCTGGGAATAGGAGGGATTTTGGACGGCCAAAGCGAACGACTTGTACTCGCCGCTCAGATCGCATGTCTTTTCGGCCGCAAAGGCGGGAAGGGAAATAGTAACCAAAAGACTCACTGGGACAAAAATAAGTAACTTCTTCATGGGTCTAATTATGGTTCAGCCGGCGCAAAAGCTCAAGAACCGTCAAATTTTCGTAACCCGCGGACTTTGACTAGACTCCTTTGGAGATTTAAGATTAGGTATACCCGTTTCGAGGGTCTTTTCGTCTAAGGAAGGCGTAACAAAAGCCCCAACCACACGTTATATATGTTAGACGGTGAAGAAAAAATCGTCGCTTTGGCCATAGGCGGAGACCCTAAGGCCTTTGGCACGCTATATGACCATTACCAGCCCCAGATCTACAGGTTCCTATTCCTGAAGGTCGCCGGCAGGGAAGAGGCAGAGGATTTGACCCATCAGGTCTTTCTGAATGCCTGGCTCGGCATTCCGAGGTATAAACACCGCGGATACCCGTTTTCTTCCTGGCTTTATCAGATTGCGAGAAACCAGGTGGTAGACCATTATCGAGCCCGCAGGGAAACCGTTTCCTTGGAGGAGACGGATCCGGAAGCTTTCGCGGATAAATTCAGCGAAGGGGATTTGGACAAAAACCTTGAAGTTGAGAGGGTGATGGCGGTCATACGAGATTTGAAGCAGGAATATCAGGATGTTTTGATACTGAGGTTCGTGGAAGATCTGTCCGTTAAAGAGGTTGCCTCTACGATGGATAAAAGCGAGGGTGCAATAAAGCTATTACAACATCGAGCCCTCAGGGTTCTTCGCGAGAAGCTTGGAGAAAGCCACTTGGAATCTTCGGAAGAAACGGATGATATAGATAACAATGAATAGCCTAGAGATATTAAAAAAATTGAAAGAGATAGCGCCGGAAAGATATTACGCCGAACGGAGCCGCGCGCAGATTTTGGCTACCGAGCAGCCGAGGCGCTTAAGCCCCTGGAAAATATTTGCGGAGAGCATGGAGGCCGGGTCGGCGATGGTTCTGGCCGGAGCCTTGCTCATCCTGATCCTAGGCGGATTTTCCGGAATCAACGTTTTAAACATAGCGAGCCTTAACCCGACAAGCCTCAAAGCCGAAGCGGATGCTATAGATATGCAGATCCAATTAACCGACCTAAGTTATCAAAATTTCACGCGTGTCGTTGCTTCAAAAAAAGAATCAGTTTCGCCGCTTAGCGCATTCTCGCTCATGGCACTCGAAGATAACGCAACCACCACCACTTCAACGGTTGTCGGAATAGACGACGCCTTAAGGGCGCTATCGGAGTAGTCTCGACCACAAAGATGCAACAAAAAAACCGCTGTGAGGAGCGGTTTTTTGGTTTGAGCGAGAATAGATTAGAATTATCATAGACATGGTCGCGAAATTTCGCTGCGGTTGTCGGGCAAGTGTCGCGGTTGGCAATGGGGGACCCGTCCCATTAGAAAATTTTATCAACGGCACATTCAAGTATCCGGGAGGCTAACTTATTTCAATTATGTTTAATCAAACAAATTTCACTTTTAATTTTCTAACTGGATGAAATCCGTTTTGGCCATCATAGCGATAGTTGTGGCGAGTTTAATACTCATCTTTTTTTATTTGGGGCAGGCTCTTGAGGCGCCGCAAGACGCGGTGGAAAACCTCCTGCCGCTAACCGGTTTTCGCGGACCGACGACCGGACCGGTTTCAAACTCAACAACTTCTCCGGCCAAGACATTTTCTCCGCCGGTTTTTGTAGGTCCCTTTGCTAGCCCCCAGATAATAGGGCCAAAGAGCAATCCGCCCGCACCGGTGGCGACGGCTACCGGGTCTTGAGAATTTCGGCGAAGGACTATAGAATAATCAGGCAGTTTTTAGATTTAGCCGTTTGCCCCGCCGCTGGCGGGACGCAAGGATTTCTAAGCGCCTAGCGCGCTAAGAAATACTAAGCGCGGGTATCGTATAGTGGTAATATGCGTCCTTGCCAAGGACGAGCCAGGGGTCCGATTCCCCTTACCCGCTCAAGAATAAAATAGGTTCACCGAAAGGTGGGCCTATTTTATTTATGTAGGTATGCGAGGAATCGGACGGGGAGAGGGTCGGAGAAACGGGAGTTTCTCCGTGGTGGAAATACTAAAACCGCAAGGTGTTAGAAAATTTGCAAAGCAAATTTTGTCTGCTTCCCCTTGCCCGCTCAAAATAAATAAACCCGGTCATAAAGACCGGGTTTATTTATTATCGTGAAGATGGGGAATCGAAATGAGGGGGCTATTATCGGATTTCTTGACCGGGCGATTGGCAGCTGGTAGATTGCGGGTAGTCCACGAAAGGGGGAAAACATGCAAAACGATCGTAGCGAACCGCTGAAGCCGATTATCTTGACCGAGCTCGGCGAACAGCTCCGGGGGTGTCAACACCAGGCTCCTTACACGATCGACAACGATGGGCTCGGCACGTGCGTCGGCTACCATGGGTTCTGCAACGGCTTCATGGACAAGCGTCCGGCGACCGACATCCACGATTCCATCAGTTGCCGAGCCTGCCACCTTCGGGTGGTTTTCCCGAAGGCCGTGAAGACCTACGGCGAACTTCGCCGGTTTTTCGCCCGATTCAACGATTAGTGAGGCCAATGGCCGCGACAAAAAAATCGCGGCCATCTTTTTTTAACTAAAAAAAGGCCCGGACACATCCTTTTGGGGTTGTGCCGGGCCCTAGCGTGAGCTACGTCGTGACTCCGCGGAACTTCTTGAACCAGTCTGGCCACCCCTTGGCGTAGACGTGAGCCCGGTCGTGAAGATCGCTGAAAACAGAGTTAAGGATCTCCAGCCGCTCTTTTTCGGTCATCGCCTGGTTGATCAAGAGATGGTGGCTCAGGTCGATGAGGAGAACTTCCGCCCGTGTGGGCGGGAGTTCTGCCAGCAGGATTCCCGTGAGCATTTCTGCCTTGCGGCGTTTTTCTTCGGGAGTCAGCATCGCGAACCTCCTTTCGTCGTTGGGCTAGGGCTAGCCGGAGATGGTTCCGTGGCGGAGGACACTCCAATAAATGTTCTCCATTTTTTCGAACCCTCCGCAACAGCATTCCATCATCTCTGAGCCCGAGAACCCGCACTTCTGGATCGCCTCCATCTTTGTTACCCAGTTGCAGTCGCAGACGAGGAAGATCGTCCGATCGGGGGCCGCGCCGATTGCCTTGATGAACTCGACGATTCTTTCTGAATCGTGCCCGCCCAGATAGACCACGATCTTGTCGAGCGCGGAGAGGTTGCCCTCGAGCTCGTCGAGAAGAGGGTCGGTGCCACCCCTTGCTTTTGTCCCCGACAGATAGAAGGCGTCCTGTAGCAGCAGAACGCTGTTTGTTCCGCACATCTGCCAGCCGCCAGCCCTCGCGTGGTCGATGATGGGGTTGTAGGTGATCATTGCCACTTTCACGATTTTGTCCTCACTTTCTGTTTTTCGTTGTAAATGAGCGCGCAAACTAACGTGCGCAGATTCTACCATATATTTAATTAACTGTCAAAGAATCTTTTGTGATTCCGCTGTTCAATTCCTCGTGAGGCAAACATAAAAATTAAAAACCGGCCAGCGAGTGGCCAGCCTTTAATTTTTGTGCCCCACCCCGGTCTCGAACTTGTACCCTTCAAGCCCCATAAGGATTATTTGGGGGTCGTTCCTATATCTGTCTCGACCCCGCTCGGACAGGGCTGGATAGGCACAATAGACATC
This sequence comes from Parcubacteria group bacterium LiPW_15, assembly GCA_007375645.1. Lineage (GTDB taxonomy): Bacteria > Patescibacteriota > Minisyncoccia > UBA6257 > 2-01-FULL-56-20 > LiPW-15. Next base: position 418,657 of record VMER01000001.1, on the reverse strand, counting down.
ATAAAAAGGAGGGGAAGTGTCTGTTGAGGCATCTAGGATTCGGACCAAAATGTTACAAATGTTACAGTACTTTTGCGTTTTTTGGCGTGTAACATTTTCAGGAAATGGAACAAACGGAACATAACAGGTGTGTTCCAAAAACGTTCCGAATGAGACTGTTGGTGTCTCATTTTGGGAGAATCAGGCCTAGGAAAATCAAGATAAAAAGCTAAAATTCTGAAATATGACTCGCCATATAAAGTTCTATAAACAGTGGGCTATTCTTTCTTAGCTCCGTGTACGAGCCAGATTGAACGAGCCTTCCCTCGTTCAAAATGAAAATCGTATCGAACTTATCGAGAAGGGAATAACGATGTGTTACGTGGAGAAGCGTAAGGTCGGGGTAGTTGCGGAAAATTGCATCCATAACAGCCTTCTCTGTTTTGGGATCCAGACTCGCAGTTGCTTCGTCAAGGATGAGGAAAGGATGCTTTTGAAACAACGCGCGAGCTATGCCAACCCGCTGCCTTTCCCCGCCAGATATATTCGCAGCTCCTTCATAAATAGGTTCTCGTCTGACGGAAAGATTCTGCGCGAGTTGTTCTAGTTGACACATCTCAAAAAGTTGCTCCAATTCTTTTTCTGAAGGAGAACGTCGACTTGAAGCGATATTCTCTTTAAGCGAACCACGGAAAAGCTGAACCTCTTGGGGAACGATGCCGTAAATATCTACCAAATCTTTGTCATTCAGGCCTCTATAGTTCGTATTATTGATAAAAACTTCCCCCTCATATGCGGTAAATCCTTTTAAGATCACATCTAGCAAGGTCGATTTGCCTCCTCCTGTATTACCGATGACCGCTATTTTCTGACCGGCAGAGATGGCAAAACTTATGTCCCGAATGCTTTCTCTGCCCTCCCTCACTACCGTTAAGCTACTGACGGATAATGTTCTGAAATCGGACACTTTATGCTCGCTTAATGAAGGACGGTCCCGTAGAGGCGCTTCGATTTCATTACGATATCTTACGAACGCCGCGATTCGACTGGTAAGCTGTTCAACCAAGTCCACCAAGACACTCATTTGGCCCGCTAGACTTCCAGAGAATGAAAGGATAATGACCATCGTACCAACAGTGAGGCTGCCTCTGAAAACTCCGAGCACGGAATATGAAAAGATGGCGATTGTAATAAGGGCAAGAAGCTGGCTGTGATTATACCATTTCCGCATGCTTCTTTTAATGCGCCATTCTCTACTGTTGAAGGAACGCTCCATCACTGCTTCAAGTTGACGCTGCTGCTTTTTAAAAAGATTCAAGTAAAAGATGGTCCGGAAATTGTTTAAAAACTCCATCATTCCGCCAGCAACAGCTTCCTCGTGTTTCAGATAGTTGATAACACTGGCTTTTTCTCGTTTATTCATTATTACGAGATTTACCAGCCAAATCGCTGACCCGACCAGGAATATCACAACAACGAACGGCTTAAGAATAATCGTGGATATAAGGATGCCCGCAATTGAGCCGATAGGACTAAGGTATCTATGGCTGATATCTTCCGAAATGTGATAGATGGCTTCATAGGCTTCGGCGATTATTTTTATGTAATCACCATGGCTTTTCGATTTGAAAAAATCGAGAGGAGCTTTCTCTAAAAGTTGAAGCGCTCCTTTGCGAAAATCGTTGGCAATACTTGCGCCAATATGGACGGACTTGGAGGCGGTAAGAACCTCCATGCCAGGAGTCACAAGAAGCATGGCCATATAAATTCCTGCGAGCCATCCTAATTGTGATGTATCAATGGGATGATGGGCCAAAACATCAATACTCATACCTAAAACAACGGGCATGAGTACGCCCATAGCAACGTATATTGCGCGTACGCCGAACCAAAACCAATAGATCTTATGTCTTTTTAGGTGTCGGAGGGATGTGGCGAAGGTATAAACGAAATCTTTCATGATAACCCTACAAGAATTATAGCTTACAAGATCTTGCTTGGGGCGGCTTGACGTATCTTAAACTTGTAAGCACTGACCCCGCCTGGTCAGTCTCACTAGCATGTGCGCCCGCGAGGAATTGAACCTCGGTCTCATCCTTCGCAGGGATGTGTTCGATCCGTTGAACTACGGGCGCTTATTTTGGTGTTTGATTCGTTGAACCCTGCCTACGGCAGGCAGGTACGGGCGCCTTTTTGTTTAAAAGCGGATTATCCTCTCCAGGGCGTCGAGGATGGTGAGCTCCGCCTCCACCTTCGGCAGTTTTTCGCTGAGCGCCGTTTTTATTTCCGTGTATTTTTCCTTCGGTATAAGAAACAGCATAGTGGTCCGGAGCCGCCGTTTAAAATTAAAAACCAATTCCACGTACGGCGAGTCGTCCGGATCCATATCTGTCTCCGCAAAGCTTTTAAGCTCCGTGTAAGAATAGGATTTTTCCGGCCCAATAGTCAACCCTTTTTCGTCCAGTAAAAAATCCAAGTCCGCCGGCTTTTTGCCTCCCCAGGAGAGGATCAACGTTTCCGCGACCACAACGAAAAAGCCGAACAAAAAATTTTTTTGCCAGACGGCGAAGACCAGAAACAGCAGGGTGATAAAAATTGACCAATAGTACCAGCTTGCGGTTTTCGGATAATATCTGAACTCCGGCGCCTTCCATCTTATTCTTGTTTCCATTCGCTAATTATACCCGAAAGTGAGATTCGGCACATATGGATAATGATTGGGGTTCATCCCTTTTCGCGCACTAGACAAAATCTAAAATATTTATTATATTGTTGCCAGTTCAAAAAAATAGAAAGGAGAGGCCGGAAATGAATGAAATCGGTGTTACCGTGGAAAAAAGAGATCCAGAGAGGGAAACATGCGGGATGAAGTTTTGCATGTTTCATAGCTGGACGGATATCAGGGGAATCGGAGCAGCTGTAGATTCCATCTGCCGTCTTCCTGGTGACGGAGGCAATGTTCTGGTGGCAACCCAATCGGAAGGTGATCCGGCGCAAGAAAGAACTGCTTATGGCGTGCGGCGCCTTCCGAAATGTCTGAAATCCAAACTTCCAGTCTTTCTTGGCTAAAAGGTTATCGGGTGGCGCGCAACACATGAGTTGTGCGCCTTTTATTTTTCTAGAAACATTTTCTTACGCTTTTGCCGCGGCGAGGCCGATTATCCTTTCCGCCCCGGCGGATTTTAACGCGCGAGCGGCTTCAAACATCGTGGCGCCGGAAGTTATCACGTCATCCAGGAGAATTATATTTTTCCCCGAGACGAGCTCTGTGTCCGCCGAAAACGCACCGGCGACATTTCGGAGTCGGTCCTTTCGCCCCCTTATTTCGCTTTGCGGTGTGCTGTGTTTTGTGCGGGTGAGACCGCCTTGAAGAATTGGCACCGATACAAGAGGGGAGAGTTCCTCGGCAATAAGCTCTGCTTGGTTGAAGCCGCGTTCGCGTTGCCTCGTGGCGCTCAAGGGTACTGCCAGAATTTCGTAGTCCGCAAAAGCAAGCGGAAGTTTTTTAAGATAGGAGGCGAGGAGATCGGCTAAAAATTTTGCGATCTTTTTATTCCTTTTGAATTTTAATTCCCGGATTAAGTTTCCCGCCGCGCCCAAGTGGTAATTTATTGCAGCGCCGAGGATAAACGGGCTCCCAGAATGGCAAATTTTTTTGCCCTCCGGCAAACGCGCCATGCATCTTCCGCAGAAAAGCGAATCAAATGTTTGGAGCGCCGATGCGCATTTTGCGCAAAGCGCCGGACCCTGACCAATTAAGGCGCCGCAACCCGCGCAACGATTCGGAAAGATAAATTCCAGGAAAAAATCCAGGTCCATTTTTTATGCTATAATTTCAGTATAAAAGATCACAAATTTTATGGCCCTCTTCGATTTTTTTAAGAGCCAAGGATCCACTTCCTATTTGGGGGTGGATATTGGCACGACTTCGATAAAAATAGCCGAACTTGAAAAAGGGAAGAGCGCCCCGCGGCTTTTAAATTATGCGCTTTTGGAAACCGAAAGCGCGCTTCTTCGCGCCAACACCGCGCTTCAAACGAGTAGTTTGAAACTCTTCGACAAAGACACGGTGGAGTTTTTAAAGATGCTGGTGGCACAGATGAAACCGAAAACCACGAACGTCGTGGCCTCACTCCCGCTTTTTTCCGCGTTTACCACCATACTTACTCTGCCAGAAATGGATCCGAAAGATCTGGAGCAGGCGGTTCAATTTCAGGCTCGGCAATATATCCCGCTTCCGATATCCGAAGTCGCGCTCGATTGGTCGAAGGTCGGGGAAGTGGAAGATGATCAGGGAGGCAAGGTGAGCCAAATACTGCTCATCTCCGTTCCACAGGAGCAGATCAAGAAGTATCAAAATATCTTTCAATCCGCGGGGCTTGTTTTGAGGGCTCTGGAGATAGAGAGCTTGTCGCTTCTGCGTTCTGTGATCGGCAATGATCCGACGCCTACGATGCTTATCGATATCGGGAGTCTCACGACCGACATACTTATCGTGGATGGGGGCAGTCTGAAGTACAGCGGGCAGACGGATTTTTCGGGCTCATCCCTCACGCAGGCCCTTGCGACCAGCCTGAATATCAATCCGCTTCGCGCCGAAGAGCTCAAGAGGGAGCGGGGGATAATCGGAACCGGTCCGAACTACGAGTTATCCACAATAATGCTGCCGTTTTTGGATGCTATAATAAGTGAGGTGAGGAGGGCTGAATTTACCTACAAGAATCAGTTCCCAACCGCCAAACCTATAGAGAGAATGATATTGACCGGCGGCGGGGCAAATCTTTTGGGTATAGAGAAATATTTCAAGGATCAGTTCCAAAGGACGGTCGTTCGCGGAGCCCCGTTTTCCAAGATGGAATATCCGCCGATACTCGAGCCGCTGGGACAGGAACTCAATTCACTTCTTGCCGTTGCGATCGGACTCGGACTCAAAAATTTATAAAGAAACTTTCCCGGTTGTCCCAAAAATTTAAATGGCACTGCCAACACAAGAAATAGAAAGACTAAGTAGAGCCCCGTCCACCGAGCAGGGGTCGTACAAACAACTTCTTCTTTTGGCCGGTTCGCTTTTCGCGATAAGTCTTATAATCTATCTTGGCTTAAGTTACGGTTACGAACCCTATCTTAACGGCCAGAAAGACGATCTGGACGCGCAGATCCAAACGTTCTCCCAAAAAATTTCTCAGGAAGATCAGGCAAAGCTCGTGGGCTTTTATTCTCAGCTTGCGAATATCAAAACTCTTCTCGGCAAACACCCTTCAACCTCCCGGATCTTTGATTGGCTGGGCCAAAATACGCAGAGCAATACTTATTTCACGAAGTTCAGCTTCAACGTTCCCACGAACCAGTTGACGCTTCTCGGTAATTCCAAGTCTCCCCAAGATGCCGCAGAGCAGGCAGCCATCTTCGAATCCCGACCGGAAATTTCAAGACTGAACCTCAACAACCTCGCGGCCGCGCCGGGCGGAGGCTGGCAATTCAATATGACGGTGTTCATGGATCCGAAATTCTTACTGCCGGCGACAGGCGCAGCTTCCGGTGCCGCTCCGACGACTCCGGTGGTTGATGTGGCTCCTGCGGCTACCACAACGCAATCCGGCTTCTCTACGTCGACCCAGTCGGGGAACGCCACAACCACGCCATAAAATGAAACCCTCCACAAAAAGATTAGTAAGTTTGGTTGCGGCACTGGTTATGGTTTTTGCCGCGCTCATAATCTATTTCAATTTAACGGTTCCGGAGTATGGAGCCGCGGATGCCATCCGTGCGGATGTTCTTTCGCGCCAACAGCTTGTGAGCGACCAAAAAGGCGCCATAGACCAGGTGCAGAAATTGATAGCCGATTATCAGGGGAAGGGAGCTATCCGCGACGTTGTGTCTCTTTCTTTGCCCCTGAAACTTGATCAGTCCGGAATTTTGCATCAGATACAAAGTATGGCGTCTTTGAATAAGCTGTCGCTTCAATCGCTTTCCATTTCCGCGCCGGTTTCCCAGGATGCTGGCGGAGTTACGAGCACTGCGGTTATTCGGCCCATCGGCAACATGACCTTTCAGCTTAGGGTTATCGGGACTTACGGCGATTTCAAAAATTTCTTGGGAAACTTGGAGACTAACATCCGCATATTTGACGTCCGCTCGATTTCCGTAGATCCGCTTGCCAAACCAAATCAGGATTTTTACGGATTCGATCTCTCGGTCGTAACCTATTATCAAAATCCTTAAAACAAAATGGCTATTGTTGTTGAAGAAGAAAAGAAGGGCGGGATGGGAATATTGACCGTGATTACCTGGGTGCTTATTGTCGGCGCCGTGGGAGGTTCGGCTTATTATCTTTTTTTCAAACAGCCGGAACTGGTCGGGCAGATTTCCGCTCCTTCAAATTTTAAAAATACGGAACAGCTTTCCAAGCTGAATGTTAGCCCCAAAGATGTGGTGGATTCTTTGAGCAAGAGCTTTCGCCAATACGTAACCCCGCTTGTTCCCGCAAACAAGGGCCGGACCAATCCATTTCTTGGTTTTTAACTCATGGTAGCCGATCAACTCCTTCAAGCGCTTCAAGCGAAAGGAATAATAAGCGCGGAAGAAGCGGCAAAGTTGAAGCGCGAAGTAATGACCTCTGGCAAAAACCTGGAGCAGATTTTGTATGAACGGCATTCTACGGATGACGAAAAAATAGCCGAGGCCAAGGCCGCGGCGCTGAATATTCCATATCAAAAAGTTTCTATCACGGATTATGATGATAAACTTCTTCAAACTATTCCTGAAGAAACCGTGAGAGCCTACGGTGTCGCTCCGCTTTCAAAACAAGGCGACATGTTGGTGGTCGGAATGCTTAACCCCGATGACTCGCGTGCGCAGGAGGCGCTCAAATTTATCGCGCGCAGAAACCGGCTGAATCTCGGAGTCTATGTTATTTCCTACGGCGACTGGCAGCAAATAATCCGCAAATATTCTCCATATAAGAGCGAAGTAGAGGCGGCGGTGAAATCGATGGGAGTCAAAGACCAAAGGGAAAAGATCGTGGAGCTCGAGGCCGGTGGTTCGGCGGAAGACGCTCCGATAATAAGGATTGTGGCGAACACCCTAAGAGAGGCGGTGCAGTCCGGCGCGTCCGACGTGCATATCGAGCCGCAACAAAATTATCTGCGCATTCGTTTCCGGACTTCCGGCGATCTTCACGAAGCGGCTTCCTTGCCATTGTCTATCGCAACGACCGTTATCTCGCGCGTGAAAGTCATGTCCAATCTGCGTATTGATGAAACCCGCACTCCTCAAGACGGCCGTTTTCGCACCAAGCTCTTCGATCGGGAGATAGATTTTCGTGTTGCGACCTTTCCAACCCCTTTGGGGGAAAAAGTTGCTATCCGCGTTTTGGACCCGAAGACGGGTTTGAAAACTTTGGATCAACTGGGTTTGATCGGGAAAAGTGCGGAGATAGTGGCGGAAGGAATTCAAAAACCTTTCGGCATGATCTACATTTCCGGTCCTACCGGTTCCGGTAAATCTACAACCCTTTACGCGATTTTACAGCTTCTCAATAAAGAGGAAGTTAATATAGTGAGTTTGGAAGACCCGGTGGAATACTTTGTTTCCGGAGTGAACCAGTCTCAAGTGCGCCCGGAAATAGGCTATGACTTTGCCTCGGGCTTGCGCCAGATACTTCGCCAAGACCCGGATGTAATAATGGTCGGTGAAACGCGCGACAATGAAACCGCCGGACTTTCCGTCCATGCGGCCTTGACCGGCCACATCGTGCTTTCCACCATTCACACTAATAATGCGGCCGGCGTGGTACCGAGACTTATTGATATGAAAGTGGAACCCTTCCTTCTACCCTCGGCTTTGAACCTCATGATGTCCCAGCGGCTTATCTCCAAACTTTGCGACAATTGCAAAAAACCGGAGGTTGCCACAGAGCCGGTACAGAAAATAATTAAAACGGTTTTGGCCTCGGTTGGCCCGGATACCGCCAAAAAATATACGGAACCTTACAAGGTTTATAAAGCGCCCGGTTGCGATGTCTGTAAGGGCAAGGGTGTTTTGGGGAGGCTCGCAATATTCGAAGTCTTAAAAATGAGCCCGGCCCTCGAAGACATAATTCTGTCCGGTCCGACTATCCAAAAGATCTTGGCGGAAGGTAAGAAGCAGGGGATGGTGACGCTTAGAGAAGACGGTGTGTTAAAAGCCTTGGATGGGCTGGTCTCTATAGAAGAAGTTATCCGGGAGACGGCGGAATAAGGCGCGAGACGCGAATCACGCTACACAATTCATGTTTTGTGCTTTTTTGTTATGCTACAATATAGACAATGGATTACACAGAAAAGCTTAAAGGACTTTTGGTAACCGCCGCGAAGCAAAACTCTTCTGATCTTCATTTGGCGGTTGGGAGGCGTCCGACTTTACGCGTGGACGGAATTCTGGTTCCGGTCGCGAGCGAAGAGATATTGACCCCGGAAGACGCGAACGGGCTTATTAACGCTCTTTTGACCGAACCGCAGAAACAAAAACTGGCCGCGGAGCGGCAAGTAGACTTCGCCTACAGTTTTGAAGACAAGGTGCGTTTTCGCTGCAACGTTTATTTCCAGAGAGGATATCTGGCTGCGGCGCTTCGCCTCATTTCTTCCCGCATCAGGACGGTTGAAGAATTAGGTTTGCCGCCGATACTTCACGATTTCGCAAAACTTTCCCAAGGATTTATTTTGGTCGTGGGTCCGGCTGGCCACGGAAAGTCCACCACTCTTGCCGCGCTCCTCGACGAAGTAAACCACACGAGAGGCGATCATATAATTACCGTTGAAGATCCTATCGAATATCTTTTCACTCAAGACAGGAGCATTATCTCTCAAAGAGAAGTCGGGTCCGATGTGCCGAGTTTCGATTTGGGGCTCAGAACCGTTCTTCGCCAGGATCCGGACGTAGTTATGATCGGCGAAATGCGCGACGCGGCTTCCATCGCCACGGCGATGACCGCTTCCGAAACCGGTCACTTGGTTTTTTCCACCCTGCACACCAACTCCGCTTCCCAGACCATCGATCGTATTATCGACTCTTTCCCGGCGGAACAGCAGTCCCAGGTTATTTCCCAACTGGCTTCCACTTTGGTCGCTATCGTTTCCCAGCGCCTTTTGCCGAAGCTTGGCGGAGGCAGAATGCCGGCCATGGAGATCATGGTGGTGAATCCGGCCGTTCGGAACCTCATCCGCGAGAGAAAGGTTTACCAAATAGATCTGGTTATCGAAACCTCGCTTCAGGAGGGGATGATAACCCTGAACCGCTCGCTTGCGAATTTGGTCAAGAATAAGCTTATTTCCATGGACAACGCGGAACTTTATTCACTGAATCCTTCCGAGCTCAGGATTTTACTGGAGAGAATGTAAACATAAAACGCCGGCTAATGCCGGCGTTTTGGCACAATTGAGCGCATAATTTATCGAAAATCCGGCATGAATCCCGTTAGAAAATTAAAAGCCGCGCTTAATGTGGTAAAATGTAGTTGAGGTAGGCAGGCTATATGTTTTGTCATAAAAAATCTCATTTGTTAAATTTTCTAACGGGATGAAGTATAAATATCGCGCGAAAACCAAAGAAGGAGAGGAGCAGACCGGTTTTGTGGATGCGGCTAATCGCGATGCGGCGATAACCGTCCTTACGGGCCATGAGCTTTTTATCCTAAGCATCGAAGAAACCGGGAAGGTCCGCTGGTATGACCGTGTTTCGAGTTATTTCGGCAGGGTAAAAAGAAAAGACCTGGTTATTTTTGCCCGTCAAATGGCGGTGCTTATGGAAGCGCAGTTGCCGCTTACTTCGGTTGTTAAAACTTTGGAGAATCAAACCGCGCATCCGGGCCTTAAAGAAGCGGCGCTTCAGATACGCGAAGATATCGATGCCGGTCTGGCTTTTTCCCAGGCGCTCGAGCGTCAGAGCCATATTTTCCCGATTTATTTCGTGAGCATGATACGTTCTGCGGAAGTTACCGGAAATTTGGATAAGGTTATCGGATTTTTGGCGGACTATTTGGAAAAAGAAGCGGCGCTTGTCGGCAAGGCCCGCTCGGCCATGATCTATCCGTTTATCGTGATCGGACTTTTTGCCGTGGTTGTGATCATCATGCTTACTTTCGTTTTTCCGCAGATCGTCCCGGTCTTTGAGCAGTCCGGCGTCAAGCTGCCCGCATTTACCTCGCTCCTTATCGGCCTCGGAACTTTTCTTTCCAAATGGTGGATAGGAGTAGTTTTGCTTCTCGCGATAGTGGCCATTGTGATCTTGGATTATTTGAAGACCCCGGAGGGCGTTGCTTTTAAGGACGACCTAAAGATCCGCATGCCCATAGTAAAGAGAATATATGTTCCGCTGACGCTTACGCGTTTCGCGAGTACAACCTCAATGCTTTTGCGCGGCGGTGTGCCGATAACCCAGGCGATAGAGATCGTGGGGCAGACCATAGACAACGTAATTTATCGCGACCTTTTACACCAAGTCGCGGAAGACGTGAGCCAAGGAGAGCATTTCGCGGATGCCCTGGGAAAGGCGCCGAGACATTTTCCGCCGCTAGTGTCCCAGATGATCTCGGTCGGCGAGACTACCGGCCGGATGGATCAGATGCTTATAAGAATTTCCGATTTTTACGGAAAAGAAGCCGATACCCTGGTCGGTAATCTGGTGGACCTTATCCAGCCGGTTTTGATGATAGGCATAGGTATTATGGTCGCGGTTCTTTTCGCCTCCATTCTTTTGCCGCTTTATCAGCTCACATCTTCCATACAGTAAGCTGTGGTATAATAAAACTAATAAAAAGTCAGGGTCGGAATAATAAAAAATGAAAAAAATATTATCACGCAGGAAGGGTTTCACCCTCATAGAAATGCTCATCGTCGTGGCCATTATCGGCATTTTGGCTTCGGTCGTGGTTATCGGTATCGGTCCGGCTCAGCAGAGAGCAAGGGACTCTCGGCGCGCTTCCGACTTGAAGCAGATCCAGACTTCGCTCGAGCTCTTCTATAATAAAAACGGCAAATATCCGACCGGCGGAACCGACGCTGAGATGGCCTGGGCTGATTTCGCAACTGCCATAACTACCGCGGGAATCGGAGTTAATAAGATCCCGGATGATCCGATAAACAATGCGACCAATAAATACCAGTACGGCGCTTCCGGCGATGGCACTGTTTATGTTCTTAAGGCAACCATGGAGCAGGTAAACGACGCGCTTCAAAAGACGTCATTAAGGGGTACCATCTATACGATAGATTGTGGAACCGGCGTAGACACTTCCGACGTTACGAAGAAAAAATATTGCATAGGACCTTAATTTCTCTATGGAGTTGATAATCCGGTTTATTTTCGGTCTTGCGATCGGGAGTTTTTTGAACGTCCTTGCGACCCGCTATGACCCGGATAAGTTTTTGCTTACGAAGCAAACCATGGGCGGGCGATCTCATTGCCCTCGTTGCAAGCACATCTTGTCCGCCTGGGAATTGATTCCGATCTTTAGTTTTTTGGTACAGAGGAGGAAGTGTGCCCATTGTGGAGAAAAAATAAGCTGGCTTTATCCTCTCGGAGAAATTTCCGGCGGACTCATCTTGGCTTTTGTGCCGGAGATAATTTTTTCCATTTCTTATCCCACCCCGCCGTTTTTTTCGCCCGTAGTACTCATTTGGGTCGTGATATTTTTGATCCTGCAGCTTTTGTCGTTTATCGACTACCGGTTTCAGTTGATTCCGGACGAGGGAACGTTTCTTTTGGTAGTTTTGGGCGCTCTCTCAACTTTCGCATATCCTCTGAAAATTTTGGGAATAAAAGCAAGTTCTTTTTTGGGGCATTACGCATATCTTTTCGGGTTTCAGGATTCGCTTGTGGTGAATCGGCTTTTCGGAGTTGTTGTCGCAGTCTTGTTCTTCGGACTTCTTATTTTGGCTACCAAGGGGAAGGGGATGGGGATGGGAGATATGAAACTGAGTTTGGGGCTGGGGCTTATTTTCGGCTGGCCGGATGTCGCGCTGGTCGTCGGTTTCGCTTTTGTTATCGGCGCCATCTTCGGGTTAGGACTCATGCTTTTTAAAAAGAAAACCGCGAAAGGCGCGGTGCCCTTCGTCCCGTTTTTGGCCGTCGGGAGTGCGACACTGTTCTTTTTCGGTTTGCCGATAGCGAACTGGTATTTTGGATTGTTATCTTTTTAAAACGCATAAAGGGGAATGTGTCGCACAAGGGCGCGTGTGGTATTCTAAGAAGGTATGGAACGGCAAAGATTACATTCGATCGATTGTGCATCCCGCATCGCTTTCACTTTGGTGGAGGTGTTGGTTGTCGTGGCCATCACTACATTTTTGGCCGGAATGGTGCTTACATATTCCTCGACCGGCCGCGGCCAAGTTGCACTATATGTGGAATCGGCCAAGCTTGCTCAGGTCGCGCTTCGGGCGAAGTCTCTGGCAATCTCGACTTACAACAATCCGGACACTCCCTGCGCGTACGGAATGCGGGTAGATTCCGCGAACCGTTCGTATTCCCTTTTCAGCTACAGACCGTCGAGTTGTTCTACGATTCCAACCAGCGGCATAGACGCTACTCCGACGGACCAAGGCGGCCCGTATCGGGAAATAGAGACGTTTGTGTTGCAGAATGAAATTAATTTTAAGGATGTCCCGAGCGGAAATGCTCTGGAGTATGTTCTCTTTGTCCCGCCGGATCCAACCACTTTTGTCTGGATACTAGGAGGTTCCGGGGCGCCCCCGATAGCCGATACGACCGGGGAAGTGGTCCTTGGCGCCGCGCAAAGCCCGAATACTCTGAAAATAAGCGTAAGTCCGGCAGGGCAAATTTCATTCTAGAAGGTAGTATGTAGAATGTAGAAAGTAGTAGAAATGCAAAACAACAAAAATAAAAAATTCAAAAAGGAAATTCCAGCTTCTAGATTCTACATTCTAGATTCTAAATTCTATTCTCGTTCTGGACAGTTGCTCATCGAGATGCTTGTGGCACTCGGAATTTTAACAGTTGGCTTCTTGGGCGTAATGACCTTGCTTTCGAGGGCTCTGGGGCTCAATCGCGTGGTTGCGGACAATTATGCGGCGACATATTTGGCTATAGAGGGGATGGAGGTCGCAAAAAATATTTTGGATAGCAATTTAATAACCGGCGCCGGATGGGCAACCGGGTTTAGCTCAAATGATTTTGAAGTGCAATATAACAGCCCGACGCTTATTTATCCGGCTACGGGAGCGCCCCTTACTTTTGACCCGGGCACGCATCTATATGGTTATGGATTTACGGAGACAACTCCGTTCGTACGGACCATCAGGGTGCAATTAAAACCGAACGAAGTGGTGGTGAACTCCATCGTTGATTGGACCTCGCGAGGCGGAGGAACTTTTAACGTTAACTTGGAAGACCATTTTTATAATTGGCGATGAGGATAAATATTTGTAGAAAATCTAGGCTCGGGCGTCGAGGGTTTACCATTGTGGAGCTTTTGGTTTCCATCGGACTTTTCGGAGTCATCGTTTCTATTGCGATGGGCGGATTCGTGAGGGCGCTTAGGACTCAAAAACAGATCGTTGCGCTCATTACCGCGAGCAGTAACGCGAGCCTGGTTATCGAGCAGATGTCCAGAGAGATAAGAACAGGATTCAATTTTTGCCCCAGCGCCTGTTCCTCGGACTCGCTGAACTTTATGAATTCAAAAGGAGAAACAGTGGTCTACTCCTTTGGGACAGCACCGGAAGGGTATGGCACCATAACTCGACAAGTGAATGCCGGTGTCGCCAAACAAATTACTGCGGAGAGCGTGAATATCCGCTATTTAAATCTTATTCCGTTGGGCGACCTCAATTCTTCTCCTCCTTTGGATCCGTTATATCCGCCACGCATCACAATACTTGTGGGACTTAGTCCTAGAGCCGGGCAGGCGGCCAATGTTTCCGAGAATATAACGAACATTCAGACGACCGTTAGCGCCAGGAACTTTTCGCTATAGAAGTCTCTGGACCGATGGAGCGGGAGACCGCGGAGATTTGTTATAATGAGTTTATGAAGAAAATATACCTAAGCCTTGGGTTGGCGTTGTTTCTCGTCGTCGCTTTTTCCGCGAGCATGGGTTTTGCCGTTATGGAGCCGGAGAACAGGGATACGGGATATTGTTTTAGCAATCCTGGAGCCTCTTCCTGTGGAGTTATAACTTATGACCCGCCCCGTGGCGGCGGAGGCGGGGGAGCGTCCGCGGCATCTTCGACTCCTCTGGCAAGCGGAGTGCTGTCTTTTGTTCCATCCAGCGTAAAGGATAAGGGAGTTTTTACCATCAGCCTTTCCGGAGCGGCGGATGTTCCGGCAAACACCGTAGCGCGTCTTTGGATAGATCCGGATAACTCCGGGAGTTTTAAAAATTTTGGTACCTGGCTTACGGTCGGGGAGCTAAAAAAAGGAGTTCAGCGAACCATGAATTGTTCGGCGTACTCGAGCTACGAACCGGGGAGAACGGTGGATGTCCGAGGAAAAATTTTGAATCAGAGATTATTTATTTCTTATGAAGGTTTGGGTTATGGCTCGGAGATAATTTCGCACACCAAAGATTGCTCGGTCGCTTCGGGCGGGGGAGGAGCAACGCCTCCCGTTCCGGCGGCTCCGACTGGTCCGGCAACCTGCTCGGTGACTCCAGGAAGTGCGACTATCAATCAGGACGGAACTTTGGATTTTACGGTAAATTCAAATCAAGCGATCGGCGGAAATTATGTTTATGTGGTAGCCAGAGATTTTTCTTCCGGAATTTTTTCCGATGTGGGAGTCGGCAAAGTAATTTCTCCAGGCGCTAATTCCGTAGGCTTCAAACTTTATGCCCTTTCGAACGCCATGACCGGGAATAAGACTTTCAAGGTTGTTTGTTCCACGGGTTGTCCTGTTTCCGGATGCCCTTCCGGGGGTTCCGCGGAAATAATCGGTTCTGCAACAGTGAATTTGATTGTAACCGGAACTAATCCGTCGGGCGGAGGAGGCACCGGCGGCGGTTCGGGCGGTGGAACAGGTTCCGCGAGCTGCAGTGTCCCGAATGTTTCGATTCCCGCAAACAGCAGCCTATATCTTTCCGTTGAGGCATCGGTTGGCTCCGTCGGCGACGTTTATCTGGCTGGTTCCACGGGGCAAAATATTTCTCTTACCCCGGTTCATCCGAATATAAAATTTGAAGCTGGGTTCCAACGCGGCAGAGAGCCTTTGGCCGCGATTGTTAGAACCGGTCCGAATTTTAGCGGCGGCGACAGTTATTCCTTGACCTGCGATTTGCCGGCGGGGAAAACAACGGCAATGGGCGTTGCTTCGTTGCCAGTAGTTGCTAATCCGTTGGGGAAAATGAAACTTTCTCAAGTCGAATATTTGGGGGATACAATGTTTCCTAACTCGGAATGCAGCTACGACGTTAAGGGTTGTCAGGAGCAGTTTTATGACGGCAAGAGCGGTCCGAGGATCGTAAACTATAACGGTTCACCGGTTTTGGTAGGCGGAGTTGAAAAAGCCATGTATCCTGCGCCGGCGAAAGGCACCATTACTACGCCCAGGATGTTCTCTTTGGCTGACCCAATGAACCCCGTAGCCATGACCTCTTTGGACGGTCCGTCTATAAGACCGAGCGAAGACGCTTTCGGCGATTTCGGTGCGGCACTTTCCGCGGGTTCGGTGGCCTGGAGTCAGGATGGGAAATACCGGGCGATAGTCAGTAGTCAGGGTTGGCTATTCGTGAGCATTAATGGCGGTCGGAAGATAAGGGTTACGAGCAATGTGACGGAACCTGCCTCTATAGTAAAATCCGGATCCGAATATATTTTAGTGCACGGCCGCGGAGCGATTAATATCACGAATCCAAGCGATTTTGAGAACTATGAGGAGGAAACTCATGAACCCCTTCCGTCAAATTTTCCGGAGCTTGGTGAGGGCTTTGGTAATAACTACGGAAGTAAGATCGTCTCAGATGATGGTTTGTACTTGGTTGTTTTGCCCACGGATAGTATCAATCGTTTGATTCCGAACTTCTCGCCAAAGATCAAACTGTTTTCTGTCTCCCAGAAAGAACCACTAGCCGAGTTGCAGGTGCCAGATGAGAGTCTAGCTCTCGGCCATTATTCTGTAAGAGTTTCGGGCAAAATATCTTTTGCCGGCGGAGATTATATCTTTGCGGTGCGCAATGTGTCTAACGCCGTAAATTCAAAAAGAGCTGTGGATGTTTTTAAGGTTGAATATGCAGCCAAAAAAATTACCCAGATTGTGAAATCCGCACTGTTACCCGAAGGAACGGTAGCTGCCGCCGCCGGCTTCGATCTTGGGAGCGGGAATGTGGGGGTTATAACTTTCAACGCATTTGACACGGGTGGGACTACTAATCCGTACGGAAATTATGAGGAAAAAATCAAGGCATTCCTTTTTTCCGATCTTGCGGCTGGCAAGACAGTGGATATCCTTACTAATTCGCCGGTAAGTGTTTCGGCGGAGACGGGGAGCGTTGCTACCGGAGGTGGCGCGCTGGGTCGCGGTGGGACGGTTGGACCGGTGGAAGCCAAGGCTGATTCCTTCTCGCGAAATGGCGTTACTTATGTCTACACCTCGAATAGTTTCGGAATAAATGTGAAGGTTTGGAAATTCGAGGCCGCTTCGGGCGGTTCTACCGGCGGCGGAACTCCGCCGACAATTCCTCCGGGAGGAACGCCGAACACCGGGGTCGGTTGTGATTTTACACTCACGCCGGTACCTGCAACGCTTACGGTTGCCCGAGGATCATCCTTTGCGGTTTACGGTCTTAAGGCTTCCGACAATACCGACAAGACCTGTTCTGTCTCCGTAACCGCGCAAGCGCTGAAAGACAGCAGTGGCAACAGGATAATCTCTCCGAGCTCCGCAGCCTCAACGGTTATAGTTCCCGGCACACAGAACATCTTCTACTTTAATTTAAGCAATCCTCCTTCCGGCTCATACGACATACCTATCAAGGCCTATGCGAGGGGAGTGGCGACTAAGACTCTAAGTCTGAAGCTCATCGTTCAATAGGATCAATCAAAACAACCCCGCTCCGGCCCAGGCCGGAGCGGGGTTGTTTTAGTTCCCGAGTTTCGCCAGGTGGACAGAAAACAAAATGCTATAATAAGTCTAATGGATACGAGTCGCGTCCCGGTTCTCGCGTAGATTTAAAATAAATAAGGTCATAAGCAAAAAATAAAATAAAAATATGATCGGGCAAAAAGAACATTTAGAAAAAAGCAAGTCGACCCTCGTCAAAATAATTATAGGGTTGGTCGCCGTCGCCGCTATTGTGGGCGGGTATCTGCTCTACTCTTCCCGCATGCCATATTCGATTAAAACCTCGCCGGAGGGGGAGGTTGTCGCCGGTTTTGATCGGGCTCTGATCTTGGATCCGCAGGCGAGGATCCTGGATAGCTACGCCTTGGATTACAGGGCCCAGAAGGTTAACCAGCCGGCAACCACGTTTACTTCCCGGCGTCCTTTGATTCAGATGGTCGCCGATTACGGGGCATACTTAAGAGAGAATGGGTGGATGGTGGCTCATGAGGCGGATCCCTTGGCCATGAACACTTTTTACTATGCGAGCAAGGGCGCGCAGGAATTAAACATAACTTTTGAAAATATCGGATTTGGGACAAAGGTCATAATCGCTTATGCCCAAAAATAAAATGAAAAAAATAAATATTATCCTTTTCGCCTTTGCCGCACTTACACTTTTTTTTGCGGCTAGCGCCAATGCGGCTGTCGCACCGGGGGAAGGCCCATACGATGGTTGGAAGTGTGCCGCGATCGACGATTATGCCTGTACTTATTCGGATACTTGGCCTACGCCCAGTGGCCTCTATGCCGATCAAGCAAGCTGCGCGGCCTCGCCTTCTTGTTTGCCGGTAACCTCGCTGACCATTGATCCGGGGACGGTTAATGCCGGTGAAAACGTGCTCGTGTCTTGGAGCGCATCGAGGGGAGCCACGGTTTGCCACGGAACTCCGGACGGATCTTTCCCGTATACGCTGAGTACTCCTGGTTCTTCGCCGTGGTCTTGGGCTTCTCCCGGCACTCATTGGGTGGATATGTACTGCAGTAATGCAAACGGCGACAGTCCGACCGTTAGGGCAACCGTAAATGTACTCCAACCCCCGACCGCTTCCTGTTCTATTTCCGCAAATCCGAGTTCGGGAGTGCTAAGTCCGAGCAACACTTCTGTTTCCGGAACTCTATCTTGGACTGGCAATGGCAATCCAACGAGCTGTTCGATCGCGGCTTCCTGCTCTGGACCTTATGGAAGTGGAGTTTGCGGCAATTCTCCGGGCACCGTTAATCCTCCTTCCGGCGGGAGTGTTTCTTTTTCTACCCAGCTTCCGACGACTTATACCATGACCTGTTCGAATGTGGCCGGCTCAGGAGTTTGTTCGACAGTGGTTGATGTCGCGGGAATGGCTCCGACGATAAGCGTTGAGGCCAGGCCAGGTGCGGGGACAACCGGAGTTTCCGGAAATATTACGTATGGGGTTACGAGTAACGATCCAAGATTGAACGGGGCCGATTACGAGTGCACAAAGTTTTCTTCTCCGGCCACCGCTGGTTGGAATTCCGGCCAATCCGCGCCTCTTTCGGGTTCGGGAGCCGGTGCGAGCGGAAGCGCCAGCTATCCTGCGATCGATCGGACCACTACCTTTGGGATAACTTGCAGAGATCCGTATGGAGATTTTGCCGGTTCCGCGCAGGATGTGGTGACAGTCACTCTTCCTCCGGGCGATCAGCACTATGCCTGCTCTCTGGATGGAGTTTCTTGTATAAGTGTTCCCGGCAGCGAACCTTCGAGTTGTGAGCCGTCTCATAATTGTGGAACGGGGAGTCTAACGATTACGCCGACCAATAGCTCTGTTGGAGTCGGTGGAAGTTTGGTTTATCATGCCTGGTATACGAACGGATCTGTGAGTATGCCGGTGGGTGCCGGGGCGAACATCGATTCCAACAACTTTAGTGTTATCAAAAGGACTTCAGAAACCGATGATAGCGCCACCTTAACCGGCATTGCTCCCGGGACTGCACAGGTTAGCGGAGGGTTCCAAGGATTAGTAGCATTCACGCCAGTTACCGTTTCTGCGGTCTCGCATAACGTGCAACTTACTATTGTTCCCAACGCTTTTGGTTGGCAAGACGAAAATGCGGTGGCTAGTGTGACCGGCGGTAAGCCGAACAGCACGGCAGAGCTTTCCAGAATTGCCGAGGAATATGATCTTTATCCGACTATTGCGCGTTCTTTCAGCCATCTTAACCCGGAGTGGATGGGGACCGATGCAGCCGGTAATGGTTCGAGACAAACTCCGCATTCCTGCGCTGATGATGGATCCGGTATTCCGGTCAAGGGTTATCGCCAGGAAGTTGATACCAGGGCGAGTTTTTCCGGCTGGGGTCAATCCAACGCATTGGTTGCTATTAAAGACTGTCGAGGTTCGGTTCGAGTTACATACAAAAACGGATATCCTGCGAATTGGACAATGAGCGGTCCGACTCCGGCGGATAACGCCACGGCTCTGACCGTTAACAACGTTGTGCCGGGAGACAATCAAAGCGGAAGTTCGGGCTCGGATTATTTTGTAAGCTACAAGGCGACAGATGGCCAATATACGATAAGCGGGTATGAGCCATGTGTTCTTTCGGGTCCCGCTTCGCAAACGATTAGTCCCGGCGGAACCGCGGATTTTATTCTTTCCTGTTCGAGCGGGAGCAGTCATTTGGAATGTTTGGGCAGTTCTTGCGTGCGCGTTCGCGGCGCCGTGGGCAATTTGGATGGATGCAATAACGCCGGTCAGGTTTGCGGCGGGGGAGGAAATCATCTTGCGTGTGTCGGCAATTCCTGCGCCGTGCTGCCGGGTGGTGGCGCAAATGAGAACGGCTGCACCGGCGTAGATCAGTCCTGTAGCGGGGGATATCATCTTGGGTGCGTGGGTAATTCCTGTGCCATGCTGGACGGCGGTGGCGCGAATCAAGACGGTTGCGGTAGCGTGGGTGAATCCTGTAGCGGAGGAAGCCACCTTGCCTGCGCCAATAATTCTTGCGTATTAGTAGATGGAGGCGGCTCAAATGAAGATGGTTGCGTCAATGAAGGAGGATTGTGCGTATCGGCGGAATATGTTTGTACCGGCAGCCTTCCCGCGAATTCCCTGTATTGTTCCGGAGACACAAGCGGACTCACTGTCGATACGCCGACCACGCTTGTAAGCGCTTGTACCCCTCAGGTGAAGTGCGAAGCCAGATGCGGAAGCGGATATGTTAAAAACGGCAACGCCTGTGTACCGGCTTCTTGTCCGGCGGGCCAGACGAGTCCTCATAACGGCTGTGTCGCGGGTGCTTGTACATCTATTCCCGGCTGCGGAGTTACCGATTGTAGTGGCTGCTCCACTCCTCCGGGCGGGGGAACGCATAAAGAATGCGTAAATAATTCTTGTGCAAACGTGACCGGTGGAGGTCCGGACAGATGCAGTGCAAGCGCGGATTGTGGAGGCGTGGGAGGAGGCGACCCATTCCATGCAGCTTGCGATCCGGCTACACAATCTTGCGTTAACGTTGCCGGCGCGGGAACCAATCTTTGTACGGGCGATCCAGGTTGCGGCGGCGCTGGAGTAATACATTTGGAGTGTCAGAACAATGCATGTTTAATAGTCGGTGGTCCCGGGGAGAACCAATGCACGACTATCGGTCAGGGCTGTACCGCTCCGACTTCCTGCACAATGTCAGCCAATCCGAAGATCATTTCCAAGGGAAGCTCATCGACTCTCACCTGGAGTTGCGATTCCGGCGTAACCGGATGTGTGCTTTACGATACAACAAGCGGCACCAAAGTTTCCCTGGGTTCGGTTCCGTCCTCTTGTCCGGCTGCGAGTTCTTGCGGCGCTATTCAGAAAGTAACGCCCACAAAGACCGGACAATATATCCTGGAGTGTCTGAGGGGCGGGGTTAAGACCATCGCGAACATTGGTGTGACCGTAACCTCTATAATCGAATGTAATCCGATCGATCCGACGTGTAAGCAGTAGGGGAAAACAAGTGCGAATCTTAACAAAGGCGGGCATGAAGGCCCGTCTTTGTTTCTGTTCTCTGGCAATGAGGTATAATTAACTTGTGACTAAGAGAGATTCAATTCGCTGTTTCGATAAAACTCAGCACAGGTCAGGGCAGGTGATGATCTTAACGGTCATGGCTTTGGGTGGCGCGATATTAGGTGCGACGACTATTGCCGGGCTTTTAATGCTCTATCAAATACGCCAGGCTACCGACCTTGCCAACTCCGGCAAAGCAATTTACGCAGCGGATGCGGGTATTGAATGGACGCTTTATAACTGGTTTTGCGCGAACGATGCGGGAAAAACTCCTTGTCCGGCTCCGAATCAGATGACCTGGAACGGGAAAACTCTGACGCTCGGGAACAACGCAAAAGCGATAACAACTCAGTATTGTTTCGATATGAATGGCGCCCCAATGGCAAATTGTACTCCGGGGGAAAGCGCATCAAGCACCACCTTTAAATCCTTGGGCACTTCCGGAAACTCCAGCCGCGCTTTTGGTCTGACTTTCTAATCGCCTCGCGAGCGGCCTCGGATTGAGTTAAAATAAGCCTATGACGGCTAAGGATGAGGCCAAGAAGCGTATCGAAAAACTAAAGACGGAAATAAATAAGTACCGCTACGCGTACCATGTTTTGGATAAATCTCTTATTTCCGAAGGGGCCCTGGACTCTTTAAAGAAGGAGCTTTTTGATCTGGAATCGCGCTATCCGGAATTTATTGCCAAAGATTCACCGACTCAACGGGTTGGGGGAAAGCCGCTTTCCGCTTTTAAAAAAGTCAGGCACGGAACGCGGATGATCTCCCTAAACGACGCATTTTCCCCGCAGGATATTCAGGAATGGCTCACGCGTCTAAAAAATTATTTCGGACCCAAAACTAGTTTCGCAAAAAACGGATTTTATTGCGATCTAAAAATGGACGGTCTCGCGATGGAGCTTATCTACGAAGATGGCCTCTTTGTTTCCGGGTCCACGCGCGGAGACGGCATGATCGGCGAAGATGTCACGGAAAATTTGAAAACTATTGACGCGATACCCTTAAGACTCGAGAGAGGGGACCTGCCTGCCGGCAGGCAGGGCGGATATCCCAAGCGCCTCATCGTTCGCGGGGAAACCTTCCTGACCAAAAAAGAATTTGCGAGGCTGAACCGCGAGCAGGAGAAAAAAGGAGAAAAACCCTATGCGAATCCTCGCAATGTCGCCGCCGGTTCCATACGGCAATTGGATCCGAAGATAACCGCCTCAAGGAAATTGGATTTTTACGCCTACGATGTTGTTACTCCCGGATACAGAACAAAATCCGAGGAATACGCCGAACTCAATAAATACGGGCTCAAAACCAATCCGCACGGCATAGTTGCGAGAAATATAGAAGAGATATTCGAATTTCATAAAGACGTTCTAAAAATGAGAGAGCGCCTTGCTTATGAAATAGACGGCATAGTTATTTCCATAAACGACAACGCCACATACGAAGAAGCGGGGATAATCGGCAAAACTCCGCGCGCGGGAATCGCCTACAAGTTTTCTCCGAGGGAAGCCACGACCATTGTGGAGGCGATAGAGGTTCAGGTCGGTCGTACTGGGGCGCTGACGCCGGTCGCGGTGATGCGTCCGGTGAACGTGGGCGGCGTGACCATAACCCACGCGAGCCTTCATAATGCGGATGAGATAGAACGGCTTGGGGTAAGGGTTGGCGACACAGTTATCGTTTCCCGGGCCGGAGACGTTATCCCGCAAATAACCAAGGTTTTGCCGGAGTTCCGGACCGGCAAGGAAAAAAAGTTCAAGATGCCGGAGAACTGTCCCGTAGACGGGTCCGGGGTCATTCGTGACGGGGTGGCTTATAAATGTTCCAACAAGTATTGCGGCGCGCGACACAGGGAGCAGCTTTATCATTTTATATCCCGCGGAGGATTTAATTTGGACGGTTTGGGTCCAAAAATAATAGATAGATTATTGGACGAGGGCTTGATAGTCGATGCGGCGGACATTTTTACCCTGAAACAAGGAGATGTGGAAGCCCTGCCTCGTTTCGGTGAAAAGTCGGCGGAAAATGTTATAAAAGAAGTCGAAGCGAAAAGATCAGTCCCTCTTTCACGCTTTATTTACTCCTTAGGAATAATTCATGTGGGCGAAGAAACTGCGATAACCCTTGCGAATATATTTCCGGAGAAGAAGAGTGGGCGCTTGAGCATTTCCAAATTTTTGAACTTTTACGGCGGACTTTCGCTGGAGCGATTACAAGAGATAAAAGATATTGGTCCGAAAGTCGCCGAAAGCATTTACGAATGGTTCAAGGAAAAAAGGAATACTCATCTTTTGGGAAAGCTTGAAGCCGCCGGGGTAGTGATTGTTCTCGCGCCGCCTTCGGTGAAAGTCGAAAAACTGAAAGACCTTTCTTTTGTCATCACCGGTTCCATGGATTCCATGTCTCGCGAGCTTGCGAAACAAAAGATAAGAGAACTTGGGGGAGACGTTTCCGAATCGGTTAGCTCCAAAACCTCTTATCTCGTGGCCGGTGCCGAGCCGGGGAGTAAGTATAAGAAGGCTAAAGAGCTGGGGGTCAAAATCCTAAGCGAAAAGGAATTCCTAAGGCTCATCGGATAGCCTTGCTTAAAGGCTGTATTTTTAGCTATTATATCTAGGTTCTAATGCGGTCGTAGCTCAATTTGGTTAGAGCACCGCCCTGTCACGGCGGGGGTTACCGGTTCGAGTCCGGCCGACCGCGCAGCAACCAAAATATGCCCATCGGGCATTTTTTGGTTGCTCTGTATCCAGCCGGACTCGAACGGGAAAGGGGTCGGGGAAACGGAAGTTTCCCCGTGGTGGAAATACTAAAACCACAAGGTGTTAGAAAATTTGAGAAGCAAATTTTGTTTGATTCCGGCCGACTTTGAAAGATATTTAAAGTTGGCTCTGGCATGGTATTTAGAAATAAGCATTTAATCTAGCGGCTCGAACGGGAAAGGGAGTTTTGATATGCGCGGGTCCTGGGTTTAAGATTGTGGGATGAGGGCAGCCTATCTCTTTGGCGCGATACTTCTGGCGACAGGTCTATTTTTTATTCCGGCCGTAGAAATTCAGATTGAATCGCCGCAATTGGACGAAGGGGTGATGGAGACAAAAGAAGAGGAACCGCTTTCTTTGATATTTGCCGGAGACATAATGCTCGGTCGGAATGTGCAACTTTTGGGTGAAAGATACGGGGAGGATTATCCTTTCGAGAAGGTTAAGGATCTCCTGGGGCAATATGATATCGTCGTTGGGAATCTGGAGGGGCCCATAGTTCTCGGCGCGCCGAGAACTATGTCCTACTCCTTTAAGTTTGCATTTCCCACAAGCTCGCCCGGAGTGTTGAAAGCGGCCGGCTTCAACCTGCTTTCTTTGGCAAACAATCACACCGTTGACTTCGGTTCCAGGGGTTACGAGGAAACCGTGGCCCGTCTATCGGAGGAGGGGATAAATTCTTTCGGTCATCCGATTTCCGGAGACGCGTTTTATGTCAGGCGATTGGAACAAAACGGCAAGAATCTCGCATTTTTTGGATATAACGCGACCTATCCGAGTTTTAAGAAAGATCAGACTCTTTCCGATGTCGCCGCGGAAAGAATATCGTCTTCCGACGAACTTATATTTATTTTTATGCATTGGGGAGAGGAGTATTCGTCTTCATCCAATGCATTCCAAAAACAACTGGGGCGCGAGCTTGTTGATGCCGGAGCAACCGCTGTTATCGGTTCTCACCCTCACGTAGTGCAGGAATTCGAGATATACAAGAATAGACCGATATTTTATTCGCTCGGCAATTTTATTTTTGACCAGTATTTTTCCGAAGAGACGCAAGAGGGGCTTATGGTCTCCATGAAAATATTCGAAACTAAAATAGTTTACGAATTCTTGCCGATTGTAAGCGTGAAAAGTCAGCCGGCCAATATTGAATCCGCGTTCGAGGCGGAGTGGTTTGGGGGATTTATTAGAAGGAGCGGCATAGTTCCTGCGTCATACGAAGGGGGTTTTGAATTGCCTTTGTGATGTGGATAAGACCAGCTTGTAAGCGCCTAGGCAAGCCTTAGAATGAGTGTATGGCAAACCAACAACTCATTGATTACGTAAAAGGGCAGATGATGGCCGGAGTTTCCGAATCCGACATCAGAAAAATATTAAAAGATGCCGGCTGGCCGGATGCAGATATCGAAGAGGGCGTTAAGGGCGCAAAGCCCGCCTCGCCCGTTTCCACGACCACCTCGGCCTTCGGTTCCTTCACGAGCCAGGCCGCTAAGCCCGCGGAGCTCGCGAAGACAGAGGTGAAAGCAGAACCAAAAAAAGAAGCAATGAGTTTTGATTTTATGAGCAATCCCGCCGGTATGTCTACCGCCGGGCCCGCCGCTTCTGCGGCTAAAGATGCCGGCAAATCTGCCGTTGCCCAAGACATAATGGGGAGCGGTTCGCCAAGATCTTCCGGTGGACGTTTGCCTTGGATAATTGCCGGAGTGGCTGTTTTGGCGCTCGTAGGTTCGATCGTCTATTTTATGAGTAACGCCGGGAAGTTGTCGGGAACATCAGACCAGCTTATCGCGGCTAATGCCGCGCTTACTGCTCAGCTTGCCGAACTCCAGGGTACTGGCGCCACCAGTGCCACAGAGTTAGATGCCGCTAAGATGGCGATAAAAGATCTTACCGATCAACTTACTCTTTTTGTTATTCCGCAAAGCTCTACCGGCACTCTAGCGGCAAAACCTTTTTCTCTCAGAGGATTGGTCGGGCAGGCTAAGGGGGTTTATAACCTGACAACAGTTAACGGCGTCGTTCTCTCGGTTAAAAATTCCAAGGACGCGAAACTTGATTTCACCCTGAAGCCGCTTATCGGCGCGACTGCGGAGCTAGCAGGGACGCATATTCCCGGCGCCTACGATGTGACAGTTCAAATGGTCAATGGCTCCGAGTTGCAATCCGCGCCCACTTCAACTCCGCCAGTTGCCACGACGACGCCAGCTACTCCGTAATTAACAAAATCCCCGGATATCCGGGGATTTTTGATTAGCGCCTAGTTTAGTTTTTCGTAATATTGTCCGAGACTTAAGATGTCCGCTTCTCGGAAACGCCGCCCCATAAGCTGGAATCCCACCGGAAGTTCTCCCTCCTTGAATTTTTCTACCGGGATAGAAATAGCCGGAATTTCCGCCATGTTGGCGGGAATTGTGAAAATATCGGAAAGATACATAGAGAGGGGGTCGCTGGTCTTCTCGCCGATCTTGAATGCGGTGGTTGGGGTTGTCGGGCCGATTATCACATCGACTTCCTTAAAAGCTTCGTCCAGATCTTTGCGCATCAAGGCGCGAACTCTTTGCGCTTTTTCGTAATAGGCGTCGTAGTAACCTGAGGAGAGAACGAAAGTTCCGAGTATTATTCTGCGTTTTGTTTCCGCCCCGAAGCCTCGGCCGCGTTCGGATAGATATATATCCAGAAGGCTTTGTTTTTTGTTCTCATCGTCGCGCGCGCCATAGCGGATTCCGTCGAAACGCGCGAGGTTGGAACTGACTTCGGCCGGCATGATTATGTAGTAGGTAGAGAGGGCGTATTTCGCGTTCGGGAGAGAGATAGTTTTTACTTCCACGCCGAGACTCTTTATTTTTTCTACAGCCTGTTCTATCCCGGAACGAACCTTATCTTCCAACCCGTCCACCATAAATTCCTTTGGTACCCCGACCCGCAGTTTTTTAACTTTTTCGAGCGAGGGTTCAAGAATCTCCTTTGGATCATACGCGATTCCTGCGTTGGTATTGTCGAGCGGATCCGACCCTTGAATGGCCATAAAAACTTGTGCCGCATCCGAGACCGTCTTAGTTATGGGACCGATCTGGTCCAAGGAGGAGGCCATAGCGATGAGTCCCGAGCGGGAAACAGTCCCATAGGTCGATTTGAGGCCTACAACGCCGCAAAGCGCTGCGGGTTGGCGGATCGAGCCGCCGGTGTCGCTTCCGAGCGCCGCCAAGGCCAGATCTCCGGCTACGGCCGCCGCGGAACCTCCGGAAGATCCTCCCGGAACGCGCTCCATGTCTCGAGGGTTTCTGGTCAATCGAAAAGCGGAATTTTCCGTGGAAGATCCCATCGCGAATTCATCCATGTTCGTTTTTCCGAGAAAAACCGCCCCGGATCTTTTTAAATTATTTATCACGCTCGCATCGTAGCTTGCGACATAATCTTTTAGCATCTTGGAAGCGGCCGTGGCCGGGTGTCCCTTTATAAGGATGTTGTCCTTTATTGCCATTGGCACTCCGGCAAGCGGGCCCAACTCTTCGCCATTTTGAAGAGCGAGGTCAATTTTTTCCGCTTGGGTTGCGGCGGATTCTTCCATCAAATGCAGATATGCGCCGAGCGACGGGTCCATTTTCTTGATATTTTCAAAGTAGGCAAGCGTTGCCTCCATGGCCGAGAATTTCTTTTCTCGGAGACCTTCGCCAAAACTTTTGATTGTAAGATCCTTAAGGTCTTCCATTTTAATCTTTAAAAACAGGCGGGATGGCAAGAAAGCCGTCCTCGGTTCGGGGGAATAATTCTTTTCCGGCGCCCAGATTGGTGCCAATCCTTTCGTCGTCTTCGCGGAATATCTTGCGGTCCCGTTCGGGAATAACTTCCGAAACTATCGAAGATGTATCCAATTCCTGAAGTTCATTAAAGTGGTCCAAAATATTTCGGAGATCTTCCAATATCTTTTCGGACTCCTTTTCCTGCAGTTCCAGTCGGGCGAGCCCGGAAATGGACTGCAAAACCTTCTTATTTATGGGCGAGGGCATGAGAATAGTATATAAAGTTTTGGGATCAATTTATAGGGGCGAATAAGTAAAAGAAATGGGTCGGCGCGTAACGCCGGCCCATTCGAGCGAGTCGCTCTGTTCAGCCTTTTTCGGCCTCGGGCGAATCGGGGGTCCTGGGATCTGCGGTGCCGATGACGGGTGTGGGTGGCCTCTGCTCCAATTCTCGGAGCACCTGTTGCGCGCTTTCGTTTCCGAACCCGGCTGCTCTCTCTATCGAGCAGAGGTTCTCTCTTCTCCAGAACTCATAGTCGTCATCTCTCGAGCACATCTCAGATTCCTTTCTCCCTGCTTGGGGCTGAATCTATAATAATTTAGCCGTAGGTGTTTTTCAATTGATCGGCGCCATTATTAATTTCTACAAACTGCCGACTACTACCTTGTATTGCTTCCCGCGATCCGCATAATTCTTGAACATATCGAAGCTCGCGGCGCCCGGAGAAAATACTACCGCCCCCGGCACATCTTTTTCTTTGACTGCCGCGTAAGCGGAACGAACCGCCGCGTCTAATTTTTTTGCGAATTTAATTTTTACTCCGGTTTTGTTTATGGCCTTATATATTTTTTGGGAGTTTGCTCCTAAGAGCACAACAAGTTTCGGCCGGGCTTCTTTTATCGCTTTCGCGGCAGGGGAGTAATTCAAACCCTTATCATAGCCGCCCATGATGATTGCGGCCTCATGGGGCGCGAAGGAGCGAAGAGCTGCTGCGGAAGTGTGCGGGTTGGTGGAGGCAGAATCGTTATAGAATTTAACGTTGCCGATAGCGCGCACGAACTCCAAGCGGTGTTCCAACCCGCGGAAACTCTTTATTATTCGGACCGCTATTTTTTTGGGAATGCCCAGATATTCGGCGACCGCTAGAGCAAGGACCGCGTTTCTAAAATTATGCGGACCTCTCACTTTAAGCTCTTCTTCATCCAGTTCCAGGGAGCCGTCCGGCAAGACCGGCATTTTCTCGCCCTTGCCGTGAGACGCTACCCAACGGCTTTTTTCCTTGTCGCCAAAAAAGAAAACGGCGTCAGTCGGTTTTTGATGCTTTGCGACATTTGCCTTGGAGGAATAGTATTCCGCCAAATTTTTATGCGAATCTTGATGATCGGGGAACACTTCAAGGACTACGGATACTGTGGGCGATATCTCCAAATCTTGTAGCTGAAAACTTGAGAGCTCCAAAATAACCCAAGATGTTTTTTTGAGCTTTGGAAGGATCTCTACCGCCGGGAGTCCGATATTTCCTGCGAGGTAAACGTCTTTGTGCGCCGCCTTAAGTATTTTTTTAAGAAGCGTGGAAGTGGTTCCTTTGCCCTTGGTTCCGGTTACGCCGATTATCGGCGCGGGAGATTTTTCAAAAAAAAGTTTGGTGGCGCTAGAAAAACGGACCCCTTTCTTCCGCGCGACAACAAGCTCTTTGGCCATGTAGGGCACGCCGGGGGAGCGATAGATGGTCAGAAAGCGCGCCAGGTTTTTCAGATAATCCTTCCCTAACTGGGACTTAATGCCTTTGGGGATTTTTACCTTTTCGGATCTATCCAATATCCAGACATTTTTATCTTCCAACTCTTTCTCTCGTTTCAAAAACTTAAAGACGGCGCGTCCTTCATTCCCGAATCCCAAAATAGCTATTTGTTTTTTCCGGTCAGGCATCATTTTCCGAGCTATATTGTTGAAATTAAAACACTGCGGGAGGGCGGATGCAAACCTGCTATTGCGATGTTTCACGGAAAAGCGTACAATGTGCGAAGTTCTCTAATTTGGGACGAGAGGAGATTGGTAGCGATGCCCAAAAAGGACGAAATCGATCTGCGATCGCTCGGGAACGATAAGCTCATGACCGTCGTTCTGAAGACGCTCCGGGAAATCCATGAGTCCAGCCCCAACCACACAAGAACCCCATTCGAGGAGAAGCTGGTTGAGGCTGCCTGCGCCCTGCTACCGAAGGACGCCAGGGGCGTCAATCCGGTCGAGCTCCTCGCGGAGCTGCGGGCGAAGCTTAATCCGAATTCCACCTCTGCTTCCCAGTGAAGCGCAGCCGGACACGAAACCACGTATGTGGCGGACACCGGCTTTTTTTGTATATTTTTTTCTCTTACTTCCACGGCGGAAGTTTTCGATTTTGCGGAGGACATTGGAGGAGCAAAAAGATTGGTTCTGCCGAATGGCAGATTTTTGCTACGACCTGCCTGCCGGCAGGCAGGGATTCAGGCGCAACCGCTCGCTGGAAGCGGTTGACGCTGTCTTCGCGAAATTGAAAACTGAAGCTGTTGCGGGAGCTGGAAGCAGACAAAATTCGCTTTGCGAATTTTCTAACACCCCGCGGTTTGAAGGACAAGCCATCAATTGGTTCGCTCGGCTAAAATGTTCAATGCCATTTTATCCTCGCTACCAATTGCAGTATTTCCGCCACGGCCCCGCCTATCGGCGGAAAGACGTTTGTTTACTTGCGCGAGCAACCGCCGTTTCCCCGACCCCCTTCACGTCCGATTCCAACATCAAAACAAAAACACCCCTCGGGGTGTTTTTGTTTCTTGTTGCGGGAGCTGGAATCGGACCAGCTTCAAGAGCTTATGGGGCTCCCCGGGAAACCATTCCCTAATCCTCCCGCGGTAATTAATTGCTTCGTTATTATATATCTAAAGTGCGGATTGTCAAAAACGTGATTTGATGCTAAAAATGTATTTGATTCACTCAAATGGCTGGGTAGCTCAGTGGTAGAGCAGACGTTTCATAAGCGTCGGGTCGTGAGTCCGATTCTCACCCCAGCCACAGACGCCGTCTTTAAGAGAGCCTAAACTTCTGTTAAAATAAACTCATGAATTTGGGAGAGATCGGCTCGTCCGCAAGGGAAGCAATAAACTCCGCTACTACCCGGGAAGCGCTTGAACAGATACGCCTTAATTATCTTGGCCGCAAGGGCGAGCTCACTGAAATTTTGCGTTCTCTTAAGGAACTACCCGTTGAAGAGAGAAGAGTTTTGGGTTCGGAGGCCAATGTGCTTCGGGTGGAACTTGAAAATATGCTCGCGGATAAAACCGCTAATTTTGGCGAAGCAGGGGAAATGGTCGCGGATATTACCGCACCTGGTAAAAAGGTTTCCCGCGGGCACCTGCATCCACTGAGCCGGGTTATGGCGGATGCTTCAAAAATATTTGCAGGTATGAATTTTTCCGTAGTGACCGGGCCGGAAGCGGAAACCGAATATTATAATTTTGATGCCTTAAATATTCCAGCGAACCATCCCGCACGGGAGATGTGGGATACTTTTTGGCTAAAGAGCGGAAAAGGCGATAAGCAAAAAATGCTTCTTAGAACTCACACTTCGCCGATGCAAATGCGGTTTATGGAAAAATCCACGCCTCCTTTCCAAATAGTTGTGCCGGGCAGGTGTTTTCGTTATGAGGCGACCGACATGAGCCACGAAGTTAATTTTTATCAGCTCGAGGGCCTAATGGTCGGTAAAGATGTAAATCTTGGAAATTTTAAGTTTATAATCGAAGAATTCCTCAAAAAATTCTTTGTCGGGCAGAAGATCGAATTTAGATTCCGGCCCAGTTATTTCCCGTTCGTAGAGCCGGGAGTAGAGGTGGATATAAAACTTAAAGGGAAGTGGCTCGAAATAATGGGCGCCGGCATGGTGCATCCGAGGGTTTTTGAATACGCGCATTATAATCCCAAGGACTGGCAGGGATTCGCCTTCGGCGTGGGTATAGACAGGCTTGCGATGATAAAATACGGCGTGCCGGATATCCGTCTCTTTTATTCCGGCGATCTAAGATTCCTGAAACAATTCTAAAAATGGAAAAAAATTTTGAGAAAAAAAATGGACTTGCGGGCTTCATTGACGAGGTAAAAGAATTGCAGCGCCAGGAAATGGCGGGGGAGCTTCCTACGGGATATTTCTTCGCGCATGGAAAAGCCGAATTAAATCCGGAAGAGCTCACCGAGGCGGATATGGATATCTGGGCAAAGGTAAAAGATGGAAGCGTGACCATTGAGGATTTTCAGGCATACAAGGACACGGTTTTTGCCGAAGGAATGGCGGCCGAGATCGATCCGGAAAAAACTTCCCGCGGATCGTTCGTGCGGTTTATCGGGAACAAAGCCAACGCGGTTATAAATGCCGATTTAATGAGAAAAGTAGAGGAAAGACAATAATAAAATGAAATTCTCTTATTCACTTCTAAAAAAATTGTTGCCGAAACTGCCCGCTAAGACAAAGGTGTCGGAGGCTTTAAATATGCATTCCTTTGAGCTTGAAAGCATCGAGGGCGATACTTTAGATATTAAGCTGCCCGCTAACCGCTATTCGGATGCGTCTTCGCACATCGGTATAGCACGCGAGCTCTCAACCAGCCTTGGCTTGGCGTTTAAGGTGCCGGTCAAAAAACTGGTTAACACGCCGATGAATCGCGGGCTTTTCGGCGTTCGGGTGGAAGAGAAGGACCTTTGCCGAAGATACTCGGGAAGATATTTTGAACTTAAAAAAATCGGAATCTCACCAACTTGGCTCAAAAGCATCTTGAAAAGCTGCGGCATCCAATCTATCAACGCCGTAGTGGACGTGATGAATTATGCGATGCTCGTAACCGGACAGCCGATGCATGCTTTTGATGCGGACGAGGTGAAAGGAAAAATAATCGTTCGCCGGGCGAAGAAGGGAGAGAAGATCACGACCCTGGACGGAAAGCATATCGAATTGAACTCTCAAGTGCTTTTGATCGCGGATGAAAAGAAGCCGCTTGCGATCGCCGGCATTAAGGGGGGCAAGGAGGCCGGAGTTACCGCGAAAACCAGAAAGATTATAGTGGAATCCGCGAATTTCGATCCGACCAATATTTTTAAGACCTCGCGCGAGATAAAACTACAGACTGACGCGAGCCTGCGCTTCGCCCACGATCTTAGTCCGGCGCTCTCGGAAATTGGAATGGATTTCGCGACAATCATGCTCGCGGCCCTGGGCGCGAAGCTAAAAGACAGCGTGGATGTTTATCCGAAGAAGGTCTCCGACAGGCTGGTGAACTTTGACGTTGCTTCTTATGAAAAGCTAACCGGAGAGAAGACAGACTTGAAAGAAGCGAAAAAATATTTTGAAGCGCTGGGATTCGAGCCGGCCGGCAAGAAGTTTCGCGTTCCGGCCTGGAGAACGGACGTTTCGGAGTTTGAGGATCTGGCCGAAGAGCTCACAAGATTCTTGGGGTACGGACGCTTAAAGAGCGAATCTCCGCGCGTGGCTATAAAACCGATCGCAGACGACCTGGAATTTTCGTTCGGCAATAATGTCAAAGAGTTTCTGACGCGAATGGGCTTGGATGAAGTTTACAATCCTTCTTTCTACGGAGAAAAAGAAGACAATGACTTTAAAGATTCCTTTTTTGGCGCAAGTGCGTCCGCGCTGGAACTCGAAAATCCGATAGCCGAGAACCGAAAATATCTGCGCAAGAATTTAACCGCGTGGCTTTTAAAGAACGCGGAATGGAACAGCAGATTTTTTGAGAAGATCCGCATCTTTGAACTCGGAAAAACTTTCGCCCTAGTCGGCGGAAAAACTTCGGAAAAACTCGTTTTGGGGGTTTTGGCCGCCGGCAAGAAGGACAAAGGCGGGGTATTGGAGATAAAAGGCTCTCTGAGCGAACTTCTTCGTTCTCTCGGCATCACGGATTTCTTCTTTGAGCCTTCCGGTAAAAACCTGCTGAAGTTAATCGTGAACGGAAGAGATATGGGTTTTATCCGCCAATTTTCTTCCGTGCCCGGCGCTAAGCAGTGGGTTGCCGCGGCAGCCGAAGTAGACGCGGATTCTCTTTCTAAAATGATCTCCGAAGAACATGAGTACAAGCCGCTTCCGAAATATCCGGAAGTTATCCGGGATATTTCTATGGTTTCGGACAGGGCGGTCAGTATCGGCGATATCGTGGAAGAAATATCTCTCGTGAATGAGAAGCTTATTGATGACGTAGATCTGGTGGATGAGTACTGGGATGAAAAATTCGGACCGAAACAAAGCCTGACTTTTAGGATAGTTTTCCGTTCGGATGAAAAAACTTTGGGCGATGAGGAGGTGAACGCGGAAGTAGAAAAGATAATTTCCAACCTAAAAAGAAAGTTTCAAATCGAAGTCCGCTAGGCTAATGAAATATGTCGTACCGGACATAGCAAAAGGCATTGCCATAACGCTTGAGAAGGCTGGTTTCGAGGCATATCTTGTGGGCGGTTGCGTGCGCGATGTTTTGCTCGGCCGAGAACCGAAAGATTGGGATATAACCACGAACGCCACGCCGGAGGAGATCCAAGCTCTTTTTCCGGACAGCGTTTATGAAAACAAATTCGGCACGGTCGGTGTAAAAACCGAATCCGAAGACCCTCGTCTGAAGATAGTGGAAGTCACGACTTATAGAATAGAAGGCAAATATTCGGATAAGCGCCATCCGGATGAAGTTCGCTTTGCGAAAACGGTGGAGGAAGATCTTTCGCGCCGATCGTTCACGATAAACGCGATGGCTATGGACGCGGAAGGCAAAAAGATAATTGACCCTTACGGGGGACAGGAGGATCTGCGCGTAAAAGTTATCCGTACCGTCGGCAATCCGGTGGCCCGCTTTGATGAAGACGCGTTGCGCATGATGAGGGCGGTCAGGTTCGCGACCGAATTGGATTTTCAAATAGACTATGCGACCCGGCGGGCGATAGAAGAGAAGGCAGGTCTTTTGGAGGCGATTGCCGAAGAACGGCTGCGCGACGAATTTGTGAAGATAATTATGGCCGATAGAGCTGCGGACGGGATCGTGCTTTTGGAACAACTGGACATGTTGCGTTATGTTTGCGCGGAGTTGCGCGAAGGGCTTGGAGTGGGCCAAAACCTCCATCACATCTATACGGTTTTTGAACACAATGTGCGGGCTCTGGGTTACTCCGCGAAACAGGGATATTCGCTCGCTGTCCGCTTAGCCTCACTCTTTCATGACGTCGGCAAACCCCGCTCTAAAAAGGGGGAGGGACTCCATTCCACTTTTTATAATCATGATTCCATCGGCGCGAGGATGTGCGTGGGGCTAATGGATAAATTGCGATTTTCAAAAGAACTGACCGAACAGGTCGCGCACTTGGTGCGCTATCATTTGTTCTACTATAACGTCGGCGAAGTAAGCGAAGCCGGGGTAAGACGCTTTATCGCCCGTGTCGGCGAGGATTCTATAGACGATCTTTTAAAGGTTCGCGAGGCGGATCGCATCGGGTCGGGCGTGCCCAAGGCTGTGCCTTATAAACTCAGGCATTTGCAGTTCATGATAGACAAAGTGCGGCGCGATCCGGTATCGGCCAAAATGCTTAAGGTAGACGGATCGGAAGTAATGCGCATTGCGGGGCTTGCTCCTTCTCCGAAAGTTGGCCAGATACTCGCGGCGCTTCTCGATGAAGTTTTGGATGATCCAAAAAAGAATGACAAAGAATATTTGGAAGAGCGGGTGAAAGAGCTTGCACTTTACTCAGAAAAACAACTTGAGGAGCTCAAAGAAAAATCCAAAAAGAAAACCGAGGAATTCGAAGCGGGGATCGAAGGAGAAATGAAGAAAAGACATTACGTGAAATGAGCGTATTTAAAGACGAAAAGATTTGGCGGGTTCTTACGAACATTTGGACTTACGTATTTCTCATGTTCATTTGTGCGAATTTTTTTCTGCATAACCGCTTCGAGCGCTTGATCGGACCGATGAGCATAATCTATATAGGTATTTTGGGATTGTATGTGGGCACAAAAGAATTCGATCGTTGGTATGATATGCACGCCGAGGATCGCCACCCCGGCGAACTTTTCGTGGCTGCCTGGACCGTCATCATTCTTATACTTATGGGCTTCACTTTTATCCTGGGGGATGCCTACGAGGTTTCTTCGGAAGCCGTTGCCGCGTATATAATGGTTCTTTCGGTTTTTGCTCTGACCCAAAAATCCAAGGCGTTACATAAGCGGAAACATCAAAAGAAATAACCGCTGTTCGATTCCCATTCTTTTTATATGCCATAGAACGCGTGTGTTTGTCTCCGCGGAAATTTCATGTTTTGGCGAAGTCATCGGAGGAATAAAAAGCCCGGTTCCGCCGTTGTGGCGGATTTTTATATCCGAGATACAGGCGCGCCCTTCCGCAGGGGAAGGGCGACGCCGGTTCGACAAAACATGAAATTGTAGTTGTCGGGCTGCTGGGAATCGAACCCAGTCTTTACGCACCCGAAGCGCATGTACTACCGGTATACTACAGCCCGTAACGAGGAGATAATGATTTTTTACATAATCATTTTCTGCGAATGCCCGGGATGAAAAACCGAAAGGTTTTACAGCCCGAAAATCGACCATTCCATTAAAGCCTAAAATTAGACCGTTGTCTACCGATAAAAATCAGGATTGGTTATAATGGTTACAACATGCCTCGAGCCAAAGCGAAGCCGACAAAGATAAGGGAATATAAACTCGAAACCCGCTACGTGGGAGACAAGATTGAGGTAAGGAGAATATTGGAGAACGTTAAAAAATATAAATTCTTGAACCGCGATCATCCGCTTGTTGCGGAGCTTGGTGAAGATAAATACGCGGTCGTGACCCGTTTCGGAGCCGTAAGTTTTTGGAATGCGACCGAATCGCTTATTCGGGAATTCTTGAATGAAATCGACCAGTATATTGAGAAGGGAGCCCTAATCCATCGCCACACGGATTCACTCGAAATATTCGTCGGAGCCGAAGAAGAGAAAACCACTTTTGAAGAACTCTTCCTTAAAACCCTTGATGTGGAAAAGATAAAGATAATCTCCTATGTTTCGGCGCAATCTGTGGCGCTCGACAGATACGAGGAAGAGATAGATGTGAGGTTGCATGAACTCGGGCAGGTGGTGGCCGGAATGAAGTCCGGCAAGAAAGCGGCTTTTAACCAAAGCGATGTTTTGCGTCAGGTCGGGAATGTTCTTTCCGTCAAACAGACCACGGTTTCGAGACTCTCTCTTTTTGATAAGCCGGATGAGACTTGGAAAAAAGAAGAAATAGAACAGCTCTATAATCGATTGCGGACAGAATATGAACTCCGGGATAGATTCGACGTCTTGAACGAAAAGATAGATTTTTTGTCGGAAAACAACGTCACGCTTCTAAACTATCTCTCCTCCCAGAAGAGTAATTATCTGGAGATCTGGGTGATAATTTTGATTGTCGTGGAGATAGCCCTTTTTATCGTGGAGATATTGATGATCTAAGGCTGTCGGCTTGTCCAAAATATGTGGAATTGATATAGTGTTTTCGTTCTCTGGGCCCGTAGTTAAGTGGCATAACGCGGCATTCGCATTGCTGAGGCGGGAGTTCGATTCTCCCCGGGTCCACAAATTAAATCAAATCGGCCTTTATGGTCGGTTGATTTAATTCTATGATTAAGGGAGAATCGAACAGCGGAGGGGGTCGGGGAACCGCGCTCGGTTCCCCGTGGAGGAGATTATTCAGAACCGTGGGTTCTGAAAAGCGAGTGGAACGAGCGCGTGAGATATCTCCCCGGGTCCACCCTGCAAAGAAAATGATAAAACTACTCAAAAAAAAGACATATTTAAAATCCATCGAAAACAGCTTGGGTGCCAATACCTATAGGAACTGTTACGCTCTGGTGGATGGAGAGGAAAAAGATATTTTAAAAAATGGAGATCTTTCCTGTGCTTTTTATGTTTCTTCGATTCTCTTAATGGCCGGGCTTATAAAAGAAATTCACACAACTGTTAGCGGTCTTTTGAGGGATATGGAATCGAGCGGATGGGAGAAGGTTGAGGAACCCTCACAAGGGGATGTTTTGTTTTGGGAGGAGATTCAGACTGCCGACGGAAGGCACGGGCATGCGGGATTTTTTTGGGGAGGGGATATGGCAATAAGCAACAACTCGAAAAACGGGGAACCCGTAAAGCATAAGCTTGATTTCGAAGGGGAGGCAGCGGCGGGGAGGAAGGTGATCGCCGTGTATCGGCACCCGAAACTTATCGATTGAAATAACGCCGCCCGGGTGTTTTAATAAGCCTGTCCGGCGCCTAGTTTTCGCGGGCCGTTAGCTCAATTGGTAGAGCGCCACATTTGCAATGTGGAGGCAACCGGTTCGAATCCGGTACGGTCCACCAAATTTGTTTATAATATTTGCATTTACATATGCCCATGGAAAAACCGGAGCAACAAAAATCTCAATGGTTTGAGGATACCACCAAAGAAACTCGTCCTATAGAGGGTAGGGGTCTTGACGAATATGAGAAAACCCTTGGTTTTCGGCGAGAAGAACTTTCTGGCAAAACCGTTATGGATTTAGGTTCTGGCCCGACAGAACGCCTTTCGCGAGAGTTAAAGGAGCTTGGTATTGATGCGAACGTGATTTCAGTCAATCCAGATTACAAAAATGAAAAGTATCGTAAAGTAATAATTACTAATCCGGAGTGGCAGAGAAAATCTGTTGCTGCCATCGGCCAAGAGCTTTCGTTTCAAGATAATAGCATTGATGAAGTATTGGGGCTGTATTCCGTGAGTTGGTATGTCGACGCAGGATTTGAGCATATATTACAAGAAATTTATAGAGTGTTAAAACCTGGCGGTATAGCTCGTATCGGTCCTTTTATTGCAGAAAGACTCCCTAAAGATTTTGAGAAGAAGTGGAAGCAAGCCTTACCCGAAACAAATCTTCACACAGAAGAAAGTGATGAGCATTGGGAAGAGGGGATTCTTTTGCGTTTGGTATTCCAGAAACCAAACAAAAAATAGTCCGAACCCCAGTATGGCAACCAGCTCTTCTTAAGAGTTGGTTCCGATTGACTCTACCTAGGCTTGCGAACAAGTTTAAGCCGGTCTTTATGGGCAAGAGATTTCATCTTATGATTATTGCAATCCCGTGCAGAGCGGTGGGGTGTCCGAGTGGTTGAAGGAGACGGTCTTGAAAACCGTTATACCAGAAATGGTATCGTGAGTTCGAATCTCACCCCCACCGCTTTGTTCTTGGGGAAATGCGGTGAGTTAGAAAGAGCCTCGTGATTAGAATCTTCCCTGTTTTCTTAATGAATAACGCGAATTTAGAAAACAGCAATGCCGAGTAACCGCGGCCTGCACCCTCCGCCGAAGAGTAAAACAAGTGGTCGAAGGCAATTTGTTTTAGCTGAGGCGAGAGGTGGCAACTAGAATATAAAATATTCGGTTACCGCCTCCGCCGTAAGTATTCAGTATCGGACCCGATCCGAGTGCTTATGGTTGCAGGGCGACCTATTTCCATTTTGACTCGTGGCAAGCCATAATGTTCCCATGCACCAGGCAGAGAAGTTCCGGCAAGAACAAGAACCAAGAATAGACCTGCTCAAAGAAAATTTGCGAGTTTCTTTTGAAATTGCTCCTGAAGCGGTTGAATACTTGCCCGCTATATCCTTAGGGGATGGTAGGAGTGGCAGAGAGCGATTCGGCGTGCTACTCGGAGCAAAACAAGTTAATCCAGATGGATCGGTCCATCTTCAAATCAAAGGTGTTTATCAAGAAACAGCCGAGGATGGACATCGCACCTACGAAGAAGAGATTGATAATGTTGCCTACAGCTTAGCACTTATTAAGAAACAGGTAGAGAAAATTCAGCGAGACACTCCCCAGCATAAGGAATTTGGATTTCTAGGTGATGTGCACACTCACCCTGGGCGCGCCATGCCGCTCTACCCATCCGAAGAAGATCTATTATCGGTCATACGAGCGTATGAGTCAGGAACTTTGAGTTCTGCCGAACCATATGTTTTTGGTATCGGCGTGCGACACCCTGGCGGAGAAATGGAATACAATTTTTATCGCATAGTAAGAACCGGTAGTGAAAGCGGTTATGGTTATAAGCTCCTGGATGAATAATCTAAGTAAGCACTTCCTTCGCATAAAGACTCGACCCACATGCCTCAAAATAAGTGGGTTGTCTGACCCCCAAAGAATTCTTGTGGGGCTTGGAGCGTTTGGGCACTTAACCCGAGTTGCCCGCCAGATTGATATTTAAAACCATTTACAAACATGCGAATAAAAGAAATTTTAAAATTTTTATCAATACCGTTAGTGCTGATGGGTATATATCTATCAATGTATATTCTCTGGAAGGCTTTTAATTTGCCCTCAGACGATCAAATGCTTGCGATAGTCAAAGAGTGGTTTTCTAAGTATGGTTTGTGGATTGTTTTTGTCGGAGCTCTTATTGAGGGTTTTCTGTTGTTAGGTCAGTATTTTCCCGGAGGTTTTATAATTTTTCTCGGCGTTATTTCGGCGGGCAAGGATATACCAAGGGCAACGGAAGTTGTACTTATTGTTTGTTTAGCCTTTTTTATTTCTTATACGCTTAACTATTGGGTGGGTAAATACGGATGGTATAAGTTACTCGTTAGGTTCGGCCTTTCTCAGTCGATTGAAAAATCAAAGGAAAAACTCATGAGACAGGGACTGAACGTTGTTTTCTTAAGTTATTGGGAGCCAAATTTGGCTTCCCTCACCGCTACGGCGGCAGGAATATTGAGGGTTCCATTCGATAAGTTCTCTTTGTATTCTGCGATCGGAATTATTTTTTGGAACATGTTTTGGGGGGCGTTGGTTTACACGTTGGGCGAATCTGCTCTCAAAATTGTCGGAATTAAATACGTTTTCATTATTTTTGCGATCTGGGTAGGTATATTAGTTTTTAAAAAGTATTTTTTTGATAAAAAACTAAACAAATTCTCCGATTAACCGATTATGAAACAGCAATGTCGGTTTGCCGCCCGCCAGCTGCGCTTTCCGCGGGAGAAGCAAGGGTCTATAATTAACTTATTATGAGCGACGCAGAAATAGGATTTTTTATCGCCCTCTTGGCCTGCGTTGTCGGCGGTGCGTGGGTTTCGGGGAGGAAGAAGAAAAATAAAAAAATAGAATGAAAAAAACATTAATAATTTTAGCTGTCGTTCTGATCGTCGGAGTTGCGGCTTTTGTTTTGTTCGGAAGAAAAATGGAAACAAAAATTTCCGGCGGTGAGAATTATCAAGACATCTCTTATGAGGTTGGCGGAATCACAACCAAGCTTGGCGGCATGGGTGTGGCAGCCGCTCCCGGTTCAGCCGCGAAGATAGTTACTGATTATTTTGGAAACGAAGCCAAGGGGGATTTGAACGGCGATGGAGCGGAAGATGTGGGCTTTTTTATCACCCAAACCACGGGAGGCAGCGGAACTTTTTATTACGCGGTTGCGGCGCTTAAAAAGGACGACAATTATGAGGGGACTAACGCGATATTTTTGGGTGACCGCATTGCGCCGCAGACTATGGAAATAAGAAACGGGATTTTAATCGCAAATTATGCCGAGAGACGCGCAGGAGATCCGATGACAACTTCT
Organism: Parcubacteria group bacterium LiPW_15; assembly: GCA_007375645.1. Classification (GTDB taxonomy): domain Bacteria; phylum Patescibacteriota; class Minisyncoccia; order UBA6257; family 2-01-FULL-56-20; genus LiPW-15. The sequence goes on along the minus strand of VMER01000001.1, from coordinate 377,440 downwards.
CCTTCCATGGGCAAATCAAAATATCTTGAGATAAGATCGGGGAAGCTTGAGGAATCGCCGGTTTTCGTAGAAACCCCGTTCCGGGGGAGCGTGGTCCTATCGCCCTTAAAAGTTGAGGGCGTGGCCAAGGGCACATGGTTTTTTGAAGCGAGCTTTCCGATCCTTTTGGTCGACCCGTATGGGAAAACCGTTGCGACCGGAATAGCCACGGCGCAAGGCAATTGGATGACCACGGATTATGTGCGATTTTCCGCTAACCTGGAATTTAAGGATGCGCCGAAATCAGGCACCGGAAAGCTGATCTTAAAAAAAGATAATCCGTCCGGACTCCCCGAAAATGAGGATTCAAGAGAAACCCTCGTGTCTTTCGGGGGATAGGCGATACCTTGACTTTTCGCCAGGAAGTGATATAATCTAAGAACAATAAACATTTCCTCCCGAACTGGAGGATGTATAATAAAAATATGAACAATACGGAAAAATCTTCGGTAGAAAGAAAAAAAAGAAGAGATAATCGATGTGCTCGTTGATAAATATCTTCACGAGCAGGGTAGGGGCCTCCCAGGGGCGGGTCTTTCTGATGCCGCGATAGATATGCAATATAGCCGTGAGGCTGGTGATAGGGCAAAGCTTAAAAGTATTCTCGAGGGCATTTTTGTGAAATATATGACAGAGAGCGGCGGTGTTCCGCCGACCGAACAGGAGCTTACTGGTTATGTCGCAAATTTATTGGATGGGCAGAAAGAAGAATTGCCGACAGAGACTAAGACAAAAAAAGAGAAGATAATTGATGCTCTCGTTGAAAAATATCTTCAGAAACAAGGTATGGGCTTTCACAAGCCAGTCGGTGTTGAGCAACAGGCTCGTGAGGCCGAAGCTCGGGCCAAGCTGGAAGGAGTCTTGGAGGGTATATACGAAAAATACATGGGAGACAGTGGTGGCATTCCGCCGACCGAACAGGAATTTACCAATTACGTTGCGAGTAAGCTGGGATAGGAATGATTTTTTCAGCATCAAAACCTCCGCTTCCGCGGAGGTTTTGATTATCTGGAGTTTTTTATCGGTTTCGGCTAAACTCAGGGAAGTAAATATTGCCGATGTAGTTCAATGGCAGAACGGTGCTTTCGTAAAGCATAAACGTGGGTTCGATTCCCTCCATCGGCTCCAGAAAAGATCAATGACTCACGAGCTCGAAACAATCGAGGATCTGAAAAATGAAGTCGCCGCTTTGGGCGAAAAACTTGGAGTTTTCGAAAAACGGCAGAAACTCACGGAACTTGAAGCAGAGATGTCCGAGCCCGGATTCTGGTCCAACCGCGAAGCGGCGGATCAAAAAATAAAAGAGATGGGCGAGCTGCAGGACGTAATGGCTCGCTATGAGGAAGTCCTTTCCGCCGTGCAAAAAGCGGAAGCGGGAAGCGAAGGAGATTTTTTTGAAGCCCGAAGAATATTCAGGAGTCTGGAGCTCCGGGAACTTTTTACGGGTACGCACGACAAACAGTCTGCGATAATTTCTATTTTCCCCGGAGCCGGCGGCGAAGATGCGGAAGATTGGGCCACTATGCTTTTTAAAATGTATGAGGGCTATGCCAAGCGCCGCGGCTGGAAGACAAAGGTTCTGGACGATAATATCCGGAGCGCGACTTTGGAAATTGCGGGAGCGAACGCCTATGGTTATCTGCGTCGAGAATCCGGTGTGCATCGGCTTGTGAGGATCTCTCCATTTTCTCCGAAGAAACTTAGGCACACCTCCTTTGCTTTGGTTGAAGTCTTGCCAGATCTTCCGCAAGTAGACGCGCAGAAATTGGAGATCCCGGATGCTGATCTGAAATTTGAATTTTCACGCGCCGGAGGCCCCGGGGGACAGAATGTGAATAAGGTGGAGACCGCCGTCCGGGTTGCGCATATTCCGACGGGCATTGTGGCTGCGAGCCGGGCGGAACGTAGCCAGGCGCAGAATCGGGAAAAGGCCCTGAATCTTTTAAAAGCCAAACTTTTACAGCTTATGGAGGCGAATAAAGTGAAAGAGATAAAGGAGCTAAGGATAAATGTTAAGCCGGAATGGGGAAACCAACTCCGTTCTTACGTTTTAAATCCTTATCAAATGGTGAAGGACCACAGAACAGAGGAAGAAACTGCAAGGGTGGACGAAGTGCTTGCGGGAGATTTGGATAAATTTATTGAAGCAGAAATTGAAAAACTGCCTGCTTAGTGGTACTATCAATAGACAAGGTTTCACCTTGTATTTGTTTGCTCATTTGGGTATTTACTTACTACTCACCACCAATTACAAACCAGTCCAATGATTGTTTTTCAAAGCGTTTCGAAGCTTTATAACGGCAGCGCCCCGGCTCTGGAGGATATAACCTTCAAGGTGGATCCGGGAGAGTTCGTGTGTCTGGTGGGGAAGTCAGGTTCCGGGAAAACCACGATAATCAAACTTTTGACCGGCGAGGAAAAACCTTCCAAAGGGCGGGTGTTTTTCGGCCAGTACGAGGTCAATAAACTGGGTTCCAAAGAATTGCCTCCTTTCAGGCGCCATGTAGGCGTTGTCTTCCAGGATTTCAAACTATTGCCCATGAAGAACACCTACGAGAACGTTGCCTTTGCGCTTGAAGCCGCTGGCCGTTCGCAGGAGGAGATAAAAGAGCTGGTGCCTCAGGTTTTGGATATGGTGGGTCTCTCCGACAAGCTTGCCAATTTTCCGCATGAACTTTCGGGCGGTGAAAAACAAAGAGTGGCTATCGCTCGGGCGATGGTGCACAGGCCGGAAGTTATAATCGCCGATGAGCCGACAGGAAACTTGGATCCTTTCAACACTTGGGAAATTATCAACCTTCTCCAAAAAATAAATCAGCTGGGCACGACTTTGATACTCGCGACTCACGATAAAGAGATCGTGAATAATTTGGACCGTCGCGTGGTGACCTTGGATCGCGGGCGCATTATCCGCGACGAAGAGAGAGGGAAGTACATTTTGGTTTAAGGCTTTGTGTTAAAATAAACTTGACCTTTTATGTTCACAATACTTTCGAGAATAATTCATTACGGTTTCAAGAATTTCTGGCGGAACGGTCTTTTGTCCACCGCGATGATCGCTATTATGACTTTGTCGCTCATGGTGTTTTCGGGGCTTATCTTGGCGAACGTGGCGACCGACAAAGCGGTTTCTTTTTTGAAAGACAAGATAGATATCAGCGTTTATTTTAAAAACACGGCTCCGGAAGACAATATTTTAAGTATTCAGACGGCCCTAGAGGGACTTCCAGAGGTAAAGAGCGTCGAATATATTTCAAGCGATAAGGCGCTCGAAATTTTTAAAGCGGAACACGCGAATGACCCGGCAATCATCCAATCCTTGGACCAGCTGGGCGCGAACCCGTTTCAGGGTTCCTTAAACATTAAAGCCTACAGCCCTGATCAATATGAGAAGATTGACCAATATCTGAAGGCCGACGCGCTTGTTCAATACATTGAAAAAGTTAATTTTGCGCAGAGTCAAACGGCTATCGAAAAACTTTCTTCTCTCATAAGCGGGGTAAACCGCGCCGGATTGCTTCTCACAATAATTTTGACCTTGATAGCCGGCCTGGTGGTTTATAACACCGTTCGTTTGGCAATTTATTCCAACCGGGACGAGATAGGCGTTATGCGCCTCGTGGGGGCTTCCAATGTTTTCGTGCGCGGTCCATATCTTATAGAAGGACTAATCGCCGGATTCTTTTCCGCGGTTATCAGTACCGTAGCCATGCTTGTGCTTGTGGGTTTGGTGCCTTGGATATTCTCGCAATCCGCTTCCTCCGAGGTGGCCCTGCCCGGTTTCAGTTTTAACGGATACATCTACGCCAACATCTTCAAACTTTTCCTGTATCAACTGGTTTTCGGCGTGGGCGTGGCAATGGTTTCGAGTTTCATCGCGGTCAGGAAATATCTGAGGTCGTAACAAAAAAACAGCTTTGACGGAGGTTGTTTTTTTGTTATAATCCGGCGAGAACTAGGAGGTGCATCGTGGAAGAGATCAAAGAAAAACAGGAAGTCGTGGAGGCCGAGCTCAGGGGCGGCGAAGTCGTCCAGGCGGACGTATGGGTCGAGCTCAAAGGCGGCGACGTCGTCTGGGTGGACGTATGGAATGTCATCGGTGTCGTCGAAGAATACGACGAGCCCGACAAGGCGCTGTATCTCGTCTGGCCGGAGAAGGGCTACTGGCCATCGGGCAAGTCCCAGCCCTTCTATCCGGTGGAGCGGAAAGACATCCACATTCTGGGTCCTCGGGAAGTCCTCGAGAAGATGTTCGAGGTCGTCCGGAAGCGGGATGCCAAGACGGCAAAGGAGATCACCAAGACTCTCGAGGTCGCGGGGCGAGCGAGCCTTTTCGGTAGCTATTAGGGCGAACGGCCTCTGCGAAAGCGGAGGCCTTTTTTGTTGCCAAAAAACGCTTATTTGGGTAATATTGATGTGCGTTAATACGCAATTGCCGGGTCATCCCTGCCTGCCGGCAGGCAGGTAATGGTAGCAGGCTGCGCAAACAAATTGCGGGATCGTCTAATGGTAGGACATCGCCCTCTGAAGGCGAGTATCTTGGTTCGAATCCAGGTCCCGCAGCCACCTTGAGCAGAGCTCTAGGCGTCCGAGGAGCGTTAAAACTAGCTTTGGGTTTCTGGTAGAATAGTTTTATGCCTACTATTCAAAACTTGGGTAAGATGCTTATTTCGAACGAGGATATAATCAAATACTACGACACGCACCAATTCACGTACACCCACTTCTGGTCGCCTACAGCACTGCATTATGGACTTTGGTACGAGGACACCAAGAACCTGCCTGAAGCTATCACGAATACGAACAAATTCGTCGTAAATGAATTAGCCATAGATCCGAGCGACACCGTCTTGGACGCAGGTTGCGGTGTCGGAGGCACCAGTATGTACATCGCAGAACGAACGGGCGCGAGAGTTGAAGGTATCACTCTTTCAGGGGTGCAGTTGAAGATAGCCACTGAGAGAGCTTCGCGATCAGCCGTGGAGCGCCTCCTGAATTTCTCGCAGCAAGATTATATCCACACGAATTTCAAAGACGCAACATTCTCAAAAGTATTCGGCATCGAGTCTATTTGCCACGCTCACAAGAAGATAGATTTTCTGAATGAGGCCTATCGCATTACGAAACCCGGCGGGAAAATCTGCGTGATAGACGCATTCCGAACCAAAGAGAATTTAAGCGCGGAAGAGGGCAATATCTATGCCAAATGCGTTGAAGGCTGGGCGGTGCCGGATTTCGCAACGAAGGAAGGATTTTCAGAGGATTTGGCGCAGGCAGGATTTAAAAAAATAGTTTTCCACGACCTGCATGACAAGATAAAGAAATCCAGCGAGAAAATATATCGACAGAGCCTATTCGCCTATCCCATAAAGTATATCCAATCAAAGTTCGGGTTTCCTCGCGATCTTTCTTCTTTCTATCAGAAAAGTTTATTCGAAAGGAAAATAGCCATCTACGGAGCATTTGTAGCTGAGAAGATTTAATTCCTAGCAGGATTTCCCGTCCGAGGAGCGTCGTTTTGATAAACTTAGGGAATCCTCTGGGACGCTTGTGGGGTAAGGATTTTCAAATATCCGCGACCGAGGAGGCCAGCAATGATAAAAGCTTTGATATTTGATGTTGGCGGCGTTCTTTTATTTCCAAAAGATATAAAGAAAAGAGAAGAAAAAAAACCTTCTCACCTCATATAAAGAAGCTTGTTTTTTATTAGAGGGCGTTAACAAATCCCCAGATGAGATTTTTAAAGACACTATTGATATATATCGAAAATCTTCTATCGGAGAAATATCGAAAGAGGAAACGTTAATGCTTTACTCACAAGTGCTGAGTGTTCCGGGGAAAAAAGTTGAGGAGCTATTCGAGAATCTTTATGCAAAGAATGTAATTGAAAACGAAATATTATATAAATTTATTTTAGATCTAAAGGTTAAAGGGTATGTATTGGGCGTTCTTTCAACCCAATTTCATTTATCCAAAAATGTTCTTATACCTAAGAAATATTATAGAGATTTTGATGCGCTGGAAATATCGTGCGACGACGGACTAAAAAAACCAGATAAGAAGTGTTTTATGTCAATTCTCGAAAAACTCAAAGTGAAACCAGAAGACAGCGTTTTTATAGATGACAAACAAGAAAATCTTGGTATGAAATCGTTAATTTTCAAGAATAATGAACAATTTTTTGAAGAGATTAAAAAACTGATTTCACATTGAAAACGTTCCCAGTTCTGTCGCCAGGTTGAACGTGCTCGAGACGCGTTGACATAGTGTGGTTTTAGGCGTGAGGTATCTGAGCGAAGTATTTAAAAACCGTCCTATTCGGAATAAGATTTATATATGATTGCTAAAAAACTTGAGGACATTGAGATAGCAGATATTAACTCACTAATCTCCAACTCCGTTGCCGAGGGTAAGTCAATTGAATATAAACAAGAATTGCCAGGAGGAAATGATGCCTCAAAAAAAGAGTTTCTTGCTGATGTGTCATCCTTTTCGAACACCATCGGAGGAGACTTAATTTATGGCATCAAGGAAGATGCCGGATTGCCAGTGGAAATACTGGGTGTTGAAATTCCTGATGTCGACGCTGAAGTAAGGCGAATGGATGGAATGATCCAGAATGGTCTGGATCCAAGAATTCAGTACTCCATTAGATCAATCCCAATTGATAATTCCAAATATCTGGTTATCGTCCGCGTAAAGCAAAGCTGGATTAAACCTCATAGGGTTATTTTTGCAGGTCACGACAAGTTTTATGCTCGAGGAGCCGCTGGTAAGTATTCACTCGATGTTTCCGAATTGCGCGAACAGTTTACCTTATCCGAAACTGTTTCAAGACGTATAAAAGATTTTCGGATGGAACGGACAATGGAAATAGAAGCCAACAATGCGCCAATCACTGTTGTAGGAGGAAGCAAGATTATTTTACACCTTGTCCCCCTCGAATCATTCTCTACAACTCTCAACATACCCGCAGAAAAGCTTTTTCAACTTTACAGCGATTTAAATAATTTGCGGCCCATGTTTACAGATGCTTGGTTCCGTCCGCAAATCAATGTAGCCGGAGTAATTGCACATACCGGGGCGGGCCAAAAAGAAATTGCGCGATCTTACGTTCAATTATTTCGAAACGGCGCGATCGAGGCAGTCGAAACATCTATCTTGGCGCGCAGCAAGACGGAAAGAGAGAGCGTAATTCCAATTTATGTTATTGAGGAACAAATCATTAACTACACCAAGAATTATCTCAATGCCCTACATTCATTGGAGATCAATCCTCCGATATTCGTGTTTATTACCCTAACTGACGTGAAAGGGATGTCTTTTTCTAGCACCACTTTTAAATCTACATCTGATGTTCATCCGATACGTGAGAAAAATCTTTATTGCCCCGAAGTTACTTTTGGGACGTACGATGAACCTGTCCACACAACTCTAAAACCCGCACTTGATCTAGTGTGGAATGCCTGCGGGATAAGTGGATCACAGAATTACGATGACGATGGGAATTGGATTCAGCATTAACGAACCGCCACGGGAGAAAAAAAGGGGGGACTAAGAATGCTAGATTAAGGTTCCAATCGCAGAACACCAAAACATTTGCTCTTCGCGGCAGGTGTTTTTGGTGTGCTGCGCGGATAATTCGTTTAGTGATATAATTTTCTCAATGTGGCTTTTGTATGCCTTTCTGGCTCCGGCTTTCTATGCGGTTGCGGAGATTTTTGATGAGTTCTTGGATAATAAGGAATTCAAGCACCCCCTAACGCTTATCTTTTACACTTCGCTTTTCAACCTTGTTTTCGTGCCTATCCTTTTCGCGTTCTCTCCGCCGGCGCTTCCTCCGCTCCACACGATCCCAATTTTCATTCTGCTTGGTTTCGTCGGAGTCGGCTATCTTTACCCATATTATCGCGGCCTCAAGGTTGATGATACGTCCGTTGTGGTTTCGTTCTTCGCTATTAGCAGGGTTTTCATACCAGTTCTCGCTTTTCTTATCGTGGGTGAGGTTTTGAATTTTACCCAATATGCGGGCATCCTGCTGGTGGTTGTCAGCGTCATTGCCCTCGCTTTGCACCATGCGCATAAACGTTTTCAGTTCAGTAAGGCTATGTGGTACATAGGTGCGGCAGCGCTCCTTCTGGCATTTGAAGGTATTTTTCTGAAACTTTTGTTTAAAAGCGGAGTAAGCGTAAGCACGGCGATCGGCGGGGAGGCGATGATAGGCTTAGTTCTTGGAGTTTCTGTTTTAATTTCGGGGAAAGCCAGGAAAAATATTGGCGCGATGTTTCCTCTTTTCGTAAAGCTTTCACCCCTCTTCCTGCTTGAGGAACTCTTCACCTTTCTTGGGCAGTTTACGGAAAGTTCCGCGATCTCACTCACTTCAATAAGCGTAGTAAAAGGTATTACAATGGCATCGCCCTTTTTTATTCTGGTCTACGCTTGGATCGGTCATGGCTTCTTCCCGCAGTTTTTCAAAGAGGATCTTCATCGGAAAAAAGTTATAAAAAAACTTTTCTTATTTCTTGTTCTTATCGCGGGCATTATTCTGATAAAAGAATAGGAATCGGATGTTATATTTTGTTTACATTCTCAAATGCGCTGATGGCAGTTTGTATACGGGAATTACGACCGACTTAAAACGGAGATTTGTGGAGCATAAAGACAGAAAGGGCGGGGGATATACCTCGGCGCACGGAGCCAAGAAAATCGTTTATACCGAAAAACACCCGACCAGAAGTTCCGCCCTGAAGCGGGAGGCGGAAATCAAAAGCTGGGAAAGAAGCAAAAAGCTGGATCTAATAAAATCCAAACCCGCTTTTCATCCGTAAACTTTTTTGTTAGAATTGTCTTGTAAATAAAAACCGGGTCAACCGGATTTTAATTTCTAAAAATATGAGAACAAAAATAATAGCTACCATCGGTCCGGCCTCGGATTCTCCCGAAATTATAAAAAAACTCGTGAAAGAGGGCTTGGATATTGCCAGGTTCAATTTCTCGCACTGCACCTATGAGGAATTTAGATCGCGCGCCGCAAAGCTAAAAAAAGCCGCCAAGGAAGAAAGGCGCGAGGTGGCGATACTGCAGGATCTTCAAGGTCCCCGCATTCGCGTGGGTGAACTCCCCGGCGAATCCCGGGAACTTAGAGAGGGAGATATAGTTATCTTTTCCACCAAAATAAAGAACGACAAGGAAATAATCTTTGTGGACGAGCCTTATCTGCACGCGGATATTAAAAAAGGAGAACTTATCTATCTTGCGAACGGAGAGATGAAGCTAATGGTTCAAAAAATACAGGGCGACAAGATCTACGCGCGGGTAGAAAGGGGAGGAACGCTTTATTCGAGGAAGGGCGTGAATGTTCCGCACACCAAACTCACTACTTCCGGACTGACCTCAAAAGATATCAAAGACGTGAAATTCGGCCTTAGGGAAGGTGCGGACTATATCGCCATTTCTTTTGTACAAACCGCCGGAGATGTTTTAAAGCTCAAGAAACTTGTAAGGGGTAGGGCGAAGATTATCGCGAAGATCGAAACCGCGCTGGCCCTAAAAAACATCGATGAGATAATCCAGGCGTCCGACGGTATAATGGTGGCGAGAGGGGACCTGGGGATAGAAGTCGCGGAGGAGAAACTCCCGTTTATCCAGAAGAATCTCATTCGCCACGCGGATTGGCACGGCAAGGCTTCGATCGTGGCCACCCAAATGCTGCTTTCGATGATAAACAATCCCCGGCCCACGCGCGCCGAAGTATCGGACGTGGCTAACGCGGTCTTGGACGGAACCGACGCGGTGATGCTTTCCGACGAGACTGCCTCGGGAAAATATCCCGTCCAAGCGCTTCAAACGCTCGTCCGGGTCACCCGCCAGGCGGAACGTTATTATTTCGACAAGCCGAATTTGCTTTAAGCCGTTGGCCATCATATTCTTGAAGTACAAATAAATATATGGCCGAAATTAAATCAGGAGCGGAAGATGTGCGCTGGGACTTAAAGTTTTTATATAGCGGAGTGGATGATCCCAAACTCGGCGAGGACGACGCTTTGTTGATCCAAAAGATCAAAGATTTTAACGCGGAGTATAAAGGCAAGCTTGCGGAAAAATTGGGGAAGGCTATCGCGGATTATACGGAGATAAAAATGCTTTCCGATAAGATCCAGACCTATCTTTTTTTGGAGCAAAGCCGGGATACTGGGAGTCCGGCCATTAAGGCCAAGGCGGCCGAGGTAAACAGGCTTATTAGCCAAGCCAGCGGGGAATATCTGGCATTTTTCGATATTGAATTGGTGGCGCTTAGCGACTCGACTTTGGAGAAATTTTATGTCACCGATCCTTTTGCGGCCAAGCATCGCCCCTGGATAGATTATCAGCGCATTTTTAAACCACATCTTTTAAGCGAGCCGGTGGAGTCCGCGCTTACGAAGCGAGCGCCGTTCGGAGAGGAAGCTTGGAGTGAATTTTTTGATGAACTGGAAGCGGACTTGGAATTCGCTTTTAACGGCGAGAAAAAAACGCTGACAGAGATGCTCAACCTGCTTTCGGCGTCAAAAGACGCAGCGGAAAGGGAGGGAGCGCTCAAGGTCATAGATGAGGGCTTGATCGGGCCTTTCGCGAAATATTCGGCACAAACCTTATATATGGTAATTGGTTCCGCCGCGGTAGAGAGGATGGAGAGAAAATACAAGCATTCGATGGAGGCCCGCAATAAGTTGAATCGCGTGGCGGATGAAACGGTTGATGCCCTGCACAAAGCCGTGGAAGATGTTGCCGGTCCGCTCAATAAAAGATTTTATCGCTTAAAAGCGGCTCATTTGGGGCTCGATAAATTAAAATGGAGCGACAGGAACGCGCCTTTGCCTTTTGCCGATACCTCGATAGTCCCATTTGAAGAAGCCATCGCGACCGTACTCGCGGCTTACGAGAGTTTTAGCCCGACTCTTGCCGGACTGGTCAAGGATTTTATTTCCAAAAAGAGAATTGACGCTCCAGCGGTTAAAGGCAAGCGCGGCGGAGCTTATAATTCTTCTCTAGTTTTGCCCGGCAATGAACCCGCCTCCTTAACTTTCTTGAATTATCTCGGCTCCAACCGGGACGTGACTACTTTGGCTCACGAACTCGGCCACGGAGTGCACGGTATTTTGGCCGGTGCCGCGCAAGGGGCGCTGATGGCGCATCCGCCCATTGCATATTGCGAGACCGCCTCCGTCTTCGGAGAAATGACCACATTCAATTTTTTAAAAGAACGCCTTGCGGCGCAGGGAGATAAAAAGTCCCAACTCGCGCTGCTTATGGAAAAGATCGAAGGAATATTGAATACGATAGTCCGGCAGATAGGGTTTTCTAATTTTGAGCGCAGACTCCACGGGATGGACAAGGATCTCAAAGAGTGGAAGGAGCCCGGGAAACTTTCGGTTGAGGAGGTGAGTGGCATTTGGATGGAGACCATAAAATCGCTTTACGGCGAAGACGGAGAGATCTTTACCTATGCAAACACCGAACATCTGTGGGCGTACATCAGCCATTTTCATCGCCCTTTCTATGTCTATGGCTATGCTTTCGGCGAGCTTTTGACGCAGAGTTTGTATGCCAAACGGAAGGAGTTGGGTGAACGTTTTGAGCCGCTATACCTGGAGCTTCTGAGGTCCGGTTCGACCAAAACTGTTACGGAGCTTTTGGAGCCGTTCGGCTTGAATCCGGCGGATGAAAAATTTTGGGCAGATGGAATCCAGACGAGCTTGGGCGCGTTGATCGCGGAGGCGGAAAAGCTATCCGCGGAAATGGGGATCTCTGTCTAGGGATTTTTATTACACTATCGGCTCGGCAAGTTTCTTTTTCTGCTCTTTCTTAAAGATGATGTAGGAGTAAATAAAAGTTCCGAAGACCAGGAGGGCGATACCGGCGGCAAACAAGGGAAGAGCGGCGGCTTTCGGAAGGAACGGAGTGATTATCATGATCACTCCGAAAATGACGAAGGCGCGGCCGCCGAAGCGGTGGGTTTTGTTCCAGACATTTTCCGAAGATATCGTCCACGGGGTTTTGATGCCCACAAACCAATTCTGCTTTAGTTTTCCCATGTAATTACCAAGGAAAACAAAGAGCCCTCCGATAGATATCGGCACAACCAAGCCGATCTTTATTGGGTATCCCAAGTTATAGAGTCCGGAGGCCAGGTGGACTATAAAGAGTATTAAGAGTATCGCCGTCCTGAACTTCGAGTAAATGCCGGCGAACTCCGCGTATCTTTCCCGCTTTGGATCGAGCATGGGGAGAAAGAGAAATAACAGATATATACCCGCGAGTATTCCGAAAATGCCGAAGGAAGCAAAGCCGCGGCTAGTCATTCCGTCCGGGACACCTTCAAAATTCCAGTGGCCGACAACTTCGGCGGGAAAGTGAGCGTAGAAGTAAAAGCTCGCTACAAGCGAAAGAGCAAGTATCGCGAGAGGCAGTATTTCTTTTTTGAATTCGAATTTTATCGGGTTCATTTTATTTTTTTCTTAGTAGTTTAATAATTTTTTCGGCAGTTTCTTCAAGAACGGACATATTGGCGGAGTAGAGGATCCTTTGGCCGTCGCGTCTGGAGCTTATAAGCCCGGATTTGCGCAGAGTGTCCAAGTGATGAGAGAGGGTCGGCGCTGTGAACTCAAAGTTCTTGGCGATGTCTCCGGCGGCCATTTCCCCGTCCTTTAAGATATCGATTATCTTCTGACGGCTCGGGTCGGAGAGGGCAGAAAGCATTTCCGAGAACGGCGACCTTTTGGTCTTGTATTTAGACATATATCTAAATATAATCGATGAGCGAAGATTGGTCAAGCGGCATAAAAATTGCCCCGACCGGGTGGGTCGGGGCGGGCTAACGGGAGAGCTTGCGTCGTTTGTAGACGATGATGGCGATTACGATGGAGACCATCACCACGGCGCGCAGGGGATAAATGGCGGCGGGGAAGCGATCGTTGCCGGTTAGGGCGGCGCCCAGTCCAAGACTCATGGAGAGTATGACGCCAAGCCATGGGCCGAAAGGTTCGGTCAGCTCTTTGGATTTCCAGAGCCTCGTGATCGTTGGCCAGTAGGCGATGACCATGATTCCCTGGATATACCAGAAGGCGGTAAGGCCGGCGGTTTCCTTGCTCCAGAAGTACCACACGAATGCCCAGGCGACACAGACCTTAACGATGGCAAGGAGGCAGAAGATATCCGCTTTGGTGAGTTTCAGCGCTTGGCGCTTTTGCCCGAACAGTATCGCGATAAGCGCCGACCAGACGGCGAATAGGTCGGTGATGTTCGAGATGGCGCCTAGCGCGTCACGGTTCCCGGAAGACAGATAGCTCGGGAGACTCAGAGTTACCGTTATGGTAAAGATGGTCCAAGTGGAAAGGGGCGGCGCACTCTTACCGACCCAGGCAAGGCGCGCGTACCAGGCCGACATGGGAATTGAGACGAGCGAGGAGAGGAGCACGAAGACTCCTTGCGTATTCAAGCGGCGCCCTCCTTCCTTTTTATTCGAAGTCCTGCCGGTATGCTAGAGCCTTAAGCGTCCGAAGTCAACGATAGGTGTTTTTTAATTATTATCTCAACCTCTTTTGCGTTTTTTGTTCCCATAAGTTCCATCCTCAGTTCTTTAGCCCCATCAAAACCGGAAACATAAGCCTTGAAATGCTTTTTCATAACCTCAAATCTTTTCACCCCCACACCTATTGCGTTGTTGTTTCTCTTGCCTACGAATTCGGTATTTTTTGGTTTACCATTTGGATAGGTGTGGGGGTTTATTCCTCCGAACAGTTTCTCAAAAAGCTTGGTGTGTTCTAAAAGTATTTTCAATCTTTTTTCCTCGGTAATTTTTACGGAACGCTTGGCCATTAGCCACGGCGTGCCGAATATCGCCCGGCCGAACATGATCCCGTCTACTTTATATTTTTTTACTTTTTCTTTTGCGTCTTCCATATCTTTCACGTCTCCGTTTCCGAGGACGAGGGTCTGGGGAGAATATTTATCGCGCAATTTCAAAACTTTTTCGGCGAGTTCCCAGCGAGCGGGGACTTTGGACATTTCTTTTCGGGTGCGAAAGTGGACGGTCAAAGCCGCCGGTTTGGTCTTTAAAAGATGGGGGAGCCATTCATCCAATATCTCCGTGTTATAGCCGACGCGGGTTTTAACGGATACAGGTATCTTTGGCGCGCCCTTCATTGCCGCCAAAATTATTTTTTGGGCGAGCTTCGGATCTTTTATGAGTGCTGCCCCGGCGCCTTGTTTTTCGACTGACTTATCCGGGCAGCCTAGATTTATATCGATGCCGTCAAAACCTAGTTTTTGAACCAAGGCCGCGGCTTTTTTTATATGTTCCGGCTGGGAAGTAAAAAGCTGGGCGACTATCGGCCGTTCGGATTCGCTAAACCACAAATCCGGCAAAAGCTTATCAATACCCCTGGAGCACAAGCCGTCGGCGGACACAAACTCCGTCCAAGTGACATCCGGCTTCCCATATTTGGCGACTATCCGGCGAAAGGCCTCATCGGTCACATCCGCCATCGGGGCCAATGCGAAAACAGGCCGTTTCAATTTTTTCCAAAAACCTTGAATCATTACTTCCAAAGATAGGTTTTAAAATGCTGTTTGGCAAACCCAAATTTCCATTTCTGTTATAATTTAAGAATGAAAAAGAAAATAGAGTGGAACAGCGTAACCTGGTATTCAAAAATACTTGCCGGGTCGGTTTTTGTGCTTTTGCCTCTGGTTACATTTTATATCGGGGTGCGGCTGGGTTTTTTCCTGGGGTCCACTCCTGCGCAGGTAAATATTTATATGCCCAGGTCGGCCACTGAGACGTACAAGACCTACACGAACAAAGACGTTGGTTTCTCTTTGGAATATCCTTCCGCCTGGATATCGTCCGAATCGTCGGATCAGTATACCCTGGCTTCTTTCGGACCGGCGAACGGCCAAGGCGCGGTGAAAGTTTATCTTCAGAAGAATTCCTATAAGGATATTTATGCGCTTAAGGCGGCAGTAGACAAAAGGATAGGAACTCCGGCGGAATCGTTTGTGAAACACACTCAAAACTTTGACGCGCTTGTTTACGGAAAACTTAATGGGGCGGCGGTAATGTATGTACCGATAACTAAAGATGTGCTTTTAGGCATAACCGGCCCTGACAATTCTTCGACGTTTAGCGTTCTCGATTCTTTTACAAAGCTTTAAATGCTCGTGCGTTCGCAAAGCCGGAAAATTTTTGCCGAAGATATTCGGAGGGATTTGCGCGCGCACGCCGATCCAAAAAAAGCCAAATTGTTGGCCGGATTTTTTAAGACGGGGAAGGGGGAATACGGAGAGGGGGATAAATTCATAGGCGTGATGGTTCCCGCGACCAGGGGTGTAGTCAAAAAATATAAAGACGTAAAACTTCCGGAAGCGCTGAAACTTTTGCGTTCCAGGATCCACGAAGAAAGATTGGCGGCAGTTTTGCTCTTGGTTTCCAAATATGAATCTGGCGGAGATAAAGAAAAAATTGCCGGAATCTATTTAAAAAACGCGAAATATATAAATAATTGGGACCTTGTGGATCTCTCCGCGCCGAGGATCCTGGGTTCGTATTTTTTGAATCGCTCGCGCCAACCGTTATATAAATTTGCCGGGTCTAAAGACCTTTGGGAGCGGAGGATATCTATACTGTCCACCCTCGGATTCATTGTTCGGGGAGAATATAAAGATACCTTCCGCATCGCGGAAATACTTTTGCGCGATGAGCATGACTTGATACATAAAGCCGTCGGTTGGATGCTTCGGGAGGTGGGGAAGAGAGTGTCGCAGAAGGCGGAAGAAGACTTTTTGAAAAAGCGCTACAAAAAAATGCCGCGCACGATGCTTCGCTATGCCATAGAAAGATTTCCGGAGGCAAGGAGGAAAGCGTATTTAAACGGCCGGGTTTGATTCGCTACGGTTTCGGTTCCAAGAGCGCGAGTTCCAGGGGAATCGAGGCGAACGGGCTATAGCGCATTTCGCCGTAGGCGCGGATGAGAGATCGTAAAAGCGGTACAGTCGCGGCCGGAGAGGCTAATTTCGCGGTCTTTTTCATGCGCCCAAGTTCTTCCACGGTAAACTCTTCGGAAAGATTTTTTTCGAGATCCGGATTTAGGGAAAGAGTCAAAGCTTTTTCTATATAGTGGATAAGGTCGCGGGTGAATTGCACGAGATTTAAACCTTCATTTTTTAGTTCCGCGATATAAGCTACCGCTTCTTTGGACGCGCCGGAGAGCGCGAGGGAAGACATTTTTTCCACCCGGCTTAAAGACGCCCGTCCGATAACCCGCTCAGCCATGTCGAGGTCTATTTTTTTGGCCATGCCGGCGATCTGGTCCAAAAGCGATTCGGCGTCGCGCAAACTCCCTTCGCTCGCGGAGGCGATGAGTTCCAGGGCGTCGGGGGAGACATCCATTTTTTCGGCTTTAGTTATGCGCTCAAGCTTTTCGAGTATCGCGGTTTTTGGCAGTTTTTTGAAAAGGAAGCGTTGGGTGCGGGAAGTTATGGTCGGCGGAAGCTTTTCGAATTCCGTGGTGGCCAAAACAAAGACGGCATGCGCCGGAGGTTCTTCGAGGGTTTTGAGGAGCGCATTGAAAGCCGGACCGGTCAACATGTGTGCCTCGTCTATTATATAAACTTTATTGGCGTGGCGAACTGGGGCTTGGCGGACATTTTCTTTAAGATTTCTTATTTCGTCTATTCCGCGGTTGGAGGCCGCGTCGATCTCTATCACATCCAGGGCGCTGCCAGAATCAATATCTCTGCAGGCATCGCATTCGTTGCAGGGTTCGCCGAGTTTTCTAAATTCCGGGTCCTTGGCCCGCTTTTCGCAATTTAAAAGTTTTGCGAGAAGTCTTGCGGTCGTAGTTTTGCCGGTTCCCCGGGGCCCGTAAAAAAGGTAGCTTTGGCCGAGCCGACCCAAGCGCGCGGCGTTCCTTAAAACCTCTACATTGGTTTCGTGGCCCACCAAGGAGGCGAGATCTTTGGGGCGATACTTGCGATATAAAGCCAGTGCCATTTATGGAAAGTATAATGTATTTTGAATATAAGCAAAATTTGCCATAGGGTTGGATTTGGTATACAAAGAGCGAGGAATAATTGAGGAGGTTTTCCATGACTCGTCCCGTGCGGATCCACGACGTTTTCGTTCTTTTGCACATTTCTCAGACCGGCAGTTTCGTTCTTCTTCACGACGAGGCGGAGTGTTTTGTTCCCAAGGCCAAGACTGCCAATGGAGATGGTTGGGCGCGCGCCCTGGAGGAGGCCATCGACTATGTTTCCAACGAAAAAGGGCTGAACATCATTTCGGTGTTCGCCAAGGGCAACAGGGAGTGGGGTATCGTGGCGACATAGTGGTCCGCGCGGGCCACCGAGGGAGGGCGAAAGCTCTCCCTTTTTTTGTTAATCCCAATTTCTCGGTTAGAATGTTTAATACATATGAGGAGGGCGATTTTCGCAATATTAATTTTGGGTTTGGGTTCCAGTGTCTTTTTGATACCTCGAGGGATTGTTATCAAACCTGAGGCCAAGGGCGGTTTGGGCGCTCAGGTTTCGGAAGTTATTTCCGGAGAAAACGGAGTGGGAATTTTAGACGGACAGACCGAAGCTACGAGCACGCCGACTTCCACCGACGCTTATTTTGTACCCAAGGGTTCGACCGATCTGCCGCCGCAGCCACAGCTCCCGAATCCGCCGACCGTGGTCAAAGCGGTCTATTTAACTGGGTGGTCAGCCGGCAGTACGAAAACCGTAGACAGGATCATCTCGCTTATAAAACGCACGGAACTGAATGCCGTAGTTATAGATATTAAAGATTATTCCGGCTATGTTTCCTACGCGATGGACATTCCGCTCGTTAAAGAGAGCGGGGCGATGAGGGACTTGCGGATGGCGTCCCCGAATCTGGTTATTAAAAAGTTTCATGACGCGGGCATCTACGTTATCGGCAGGGTTACGGTTTTTCAGGACCCGATGCTCGCGAAGTTAAAACCGGAATGGGCGCTTCATAATAAAACTGCGGGCGGACTTTGGCTGGACAATAAAAAGCTTGCCTGGATGGATCCGGCGGGGCAAGGAACTTGGGATTATGTTATCTCCATCGCCAAGGAGGCGATCGGCCGGGGTTTTGACGAAATAAATTTCGACTATATCCGCTTCGCCTCCGACGGCAGTATCGGGAACATCAGCTATCCGTATTGGGACATGAAAACTCCTCGGCACAAAGTTATTGCCATTTTTTATTCATATTTAAGGGAGAAGATGGGTTCTATAAAAATTTCTGCGGACCTTTTTGGACTTGCCACGGTAAACAGGGATGACCTTGGCATCGGGCAGGTCATTGAGGATGCGTATAAATATTTTGATTATGTGGCGCCGATGGTCTACCCGTCCCACTACGCGCCCGGATTCATCGGCATTCAAAATCCCGGGGCTCACCCTTACGAAGTGATGAAATATTCGCTGGATAAGGCTTTAGAAAAATGGCTCGCACTTACAACCCCAAAAACCACTTCTACGCCGGCTATCGCGCCCGAGAAACTTGGGAAACTTCGACCTTGGATACAAGACTTCAATATGGGCGCGACTTACGATGCGGCGATGGTCAAAAAGGAATTTCAGGCGGTTTATGACTCCTTAGAGAACGGAACCTCTTCTGCCGCTTACGCGGGATGGATGATCTGGGACCCGAAAAATATATATACTGACGGCGCCTTGGCGCCGAAATAAAGGGATAAAGCTTCACTACTTGGTTGACAAATTCTGCTGATTTGCTATAATGCAAGCTCGAAATCAGCTCTTCAAAAGCCCGCTGAGAGGAGACCTAGATGCCCAAGTTTTTCGATGGCAGAAGGAAGAAGCCCGTGAAACGGATGGACGTTCGAGCCAGCCTGAACGAGAAGATCGCGAAGGCGGAGATCGCCGAAGCTCTTTTGGAGCACGTTCCGAACACGAGTTTCCTGGGGACGATGCCGTGGCATCGTTTTCACGTCGCCGTCAGTCGCAAGTCACTTCGCGAGCTCGTTCGAAGCTTCGGTGGCAGCAGCCTCATCGACGACCTTCACCTCGACGACATGATCTGAAAGGAGCCGCGAACATGGCCAAGACCCGCCCGATCGGCAAGACCTGGATGAAGATCCTGCGCGACAAGGGTCGCGCGGGGTATCGCAGCTCGCCCTTCGGGGCGGAGGCGAAGGCCGAGAGACGAGCGGAGCGCATCGCTTCGCGGGTCGCGCTTCGGCGCGAGCTCGCGCCCGCCCGCGAGGAGGTTATGGAAGGCCTCGCTGACAGTCCCTCGAAGGCGAAGCGGCACATCCGCGCCGCTCACTGCTCCTCGACCGGTTACCACCGGTTCAGGCTGTGCGGGCCAGGGATGGTCGTCACGGACGGCCTCCTGGTCTGCTCCTAAAGTCCTGTGGCCCGTGCGCGTAAGCGCCCGGGCCTCTTTTTTTACTCCGATTACGGGGTTATCATTCTAATTAATGTCTTACGAGTACAAAACCGAGAAGTTCCAAGGACCCCTAGAAAAGCTTTTGGAGCTTATTGAGGAGAAGAAGCTCCCCGTTTCGGAGATAAGTTTGGCGGAAGTAACCGACGATTTTTTGAAATATTTGGAACAGGCGGAAAAAATAGATTTTACGATGCTCGCGGATTTCATTTCCGTCGCGAGCAAGCTGATCTTAATAAAATCCAAATCTCTTTTGCCCGACCTAACGCTTAACGAAGAGGAAGAGGCGGATATAAAAGATTTGGAGCGCAGGCTGGCGCTTTATCAGGAATTTAAAACGGCCAAAAAGAATTTTGAAACGCTTTGGCTTTCCAAAAACATTTCCCATCCGCGCCAATATCTTGGGAGTTTGGAGATGGTCAAAGTTTTCTATCCCGGGGGAAAGGTAACAAACGATTCTTTGGTCGGAGCTTTGTCGCGCATATCCGACGCGGTCCGGAAGCTTTCGGAAGAAACCAAGACTATCCGCGAAAAGATAATATCTCTCGAGGAAAAAATAAGAGAAGTTGTGGCGCGGGTGAAGGAGGTGGGGGAGACAAGCCTTGGAAAGCTCTCCGAAGCCAAAACAAAATCGGAGATTATCGTCATCTTTTTGGCCATACTGCATCTTGCCCGTGAACAGCTTGTGCGTTTGGAGCAAGGGGACAATTTTTCTGATATAATGATACAGAGTTCATCCCCGAAATAACCAATTACCACTTTTGACCAGATTCGGCTCCAAAGCGCTTATCCCTCCTAGTAATAACGTTTACACTATTATTTCTTCGTCGGGCTAAACGCTTTTCGCTCAAATCTCTTTCAAAATTGGCAAACTGCCTATTTCGGGGATGAACTCTTCTGAATCTCCGGCTTCTGCCGGAACTCCTTAAAATATGGAAAATCCGGAAAAAAATCTGGCCGCGCTTGAAGCGCTCCTTTTCGTTCATGGAGAGCCGATGTCCGTCAAAAAAATCGCGGAAGTTTTAAAATTGAAGGATGAAGAGGCCGAGATGTTGGCCGCTGAATTCGAGAAAAGACTTCTTGAAGAGAGCCGCGGACTTTCGCTTGTGACTTTGGGCGATAGAGTTCAGTTGACAACCAAGCCGGAATTGAACTCGGCGCTTGAGGATTTCGTGAAGGCGGAGCTTTCCGAGGAGCTGACTCCGGCAAGCCTTGAGGTTCTTTCCTTAGTTTCCTATCTTGGGCCGATATCGCGAAGCAAGCTCGAATATATTCGCGGAGTGAACTCCAGTTTTATTTTAAGAAGTCTTTTGATCCGCGGGCTAGTGGAACGCTCCATCGGATCGGAACATTCTTTGGCTTATCTTTATCAGCCGACTTTCGCTCTTTTGGAACATTTGGGAATAAAGTCGGTCAAGGATCTGCCGGATTATGAAAAGTTCCGCTCGCTTCTCACGCCGGTGGCTGAGGCGGCGGTAACGGAAGAAATGCCAAGCGAAAATCCGCAATGATGAAATATCGCCTTCAAATCGTTACTTTTTTCGCGGTAGTTATAGTGGTTCTTTTGGGCAGCCGCGGTTTTGCGGAAAAGATCGATGTTGTTTCGGTTGCCAATATCGGAGAGGCGACGGGAATATTGAGGGCAGAGGAATCCGGCGCGCCGGTTCCGCCGGCGGACAATTCGGTTTCTACGGCGAGTGCAATGCTTGGAGAAACCGCCCAACTTTCACCGAAACCGCCGTTTTACCGGGTGACGAACGATCCGTTGCCGGAAATAGGTTCGGAATCCGCAATAATTTTTGATGTTCAGTCCGGCGAGAAGTATCTGGATATCGCTTCGGCGAAACGATGGCCCATCGCGTCTTTAAGCAAGCTTATGACCGCGGTTGTGGTCTATGAGCGGTTGGATCTGGATTCCAAAATTGTTTTGGCTAAGGAAGATTTCGCGGATGGCGACAATCCGATTTTTACGGCGGGTGAAACTTATAAAACACGAGATCTGTTGAAAGTGATGCTTGTGGCTTCGAGGAACACTGCGGCGAATGCCTTGGCTCGGAGCTATGGCTATGAAACTTTCCTGAGAGAAATGAACGATAAAGCCAAGGGCTGGGGGATGGATAACACGAATTTTGACGACCCTTCCGGACTTTCCGTTTCCAACCAGTCTTCCGCTGATGATCTTTTAAAATTGGTTCGGGGCGTCACTTCGGAACGTCCGGAAATATGGAAGACCACGGAAAACGCGAAAGTTTCCATAAAGGATGCCGAGACCGGAAAGGTCAGGAATTTTACGAGTACCAATCAATTTGTCAGCCGTCGGGATTTTTACGGCGGAAAGACCGGTTACACCTTGGAAGCGAATGGCAATCTTATTTCCGTTTTCTTGTATGGAAAGCGAACAATAGGTATTATTGTACTTGGCAGCGCTGACAGGTTTGGCGATACCGAGAAACTTTTTACCTGGTTTACAAATGATTTTAGAACAAGCAATTAGGATAATCCTGCTTGCCACGGCGGGGTTCGTAGTGGCCCTCATTTTTACGCCGATCTGGCTTAAGTTTTTGGGAAAAATTGGTTTTGGAAAACAGATCAGAACTTCCGAAGAAGCTCCGGTTTACTCTGCCCTGCACAGCAAGAAAGAGGGAACGCCGAACGGCGGCGGAGTCATCATCTGGGGCACCGTGGTCTTTCTTGCGATTCTCTTTTTCATCCTACATTATTTTTTCGACGGATTTTGGAAAGATTTTAATTTTATAAATAGAGCGGAAACCTATCTGCCCTTGGCCGCGCTTATAATTGCCGGAATTATCGGACTTTTAGACGATTGGATGGGCGCGAGGCGTATCGGTGGCGGCAAAGGCGGAGGACTCAAGGTTCGTCACAAGCTTTTTCTCTATTTTCTTATCTCCCTTGTCGGGGCATGGTGGTTCTATTTTAAACTGGAGTTCAATACTTTAAATGTTCCGTTTTTGGGTGCGATATCGATCGGTCCGTGGTACATACCGCTCTTTATGTTTGTTATTATCGCCACGGCTTTTTCCGCGAACGAAACCGACGGCTTAGACGGGCTTCTGGGCGGGGTGTCTCTTTTCGCATTTATTTCTTTTGCAGCGGTGGCCTTTGTGCTCGGCCGTTATGATCTGGCCGCCTTCGCGGCCGTGCTTGTGGGGAGTCTCTTGGCCTTTCTCTGGTTCAATATTTATCCGGCTAGATTTTTCATGGGTGATACCGGTTCCATGGCGCTTGGCATCACCATGGGCATAATCGCGATGCTTACCAACACCACTTTGCTTTTGCCGCTTTTCGGGTTGATCCTCGTTGTAGAATCGCTCTCGGTGATAACCCAGCTCATAAGTAAAAAATTACGAAACGGTAAAAAAATATTTTTGTCCTCGCCCATACACCATCACTTTGAAGCCATCGGCTGGCACGAATCCAGGATCACCATGCGTTTTTGGATAATTTCCGCGATTGCAAGCGCCTTGGGACTTGTCATTTTTTTCTTAACCCGGGGCTAGTTGACCGCTACTATTTTGGGGATAAACTGAAATAAGCGACCCCCAGGAGGTGTCAGATGAGCGAAAATTCAAAAGGATTTCTCGGTAAATCTCTTCGTTCGGTGAGCGAAGAGATAAGAACTTGGCCCTGGTGGCTGAGGAACGATGGTCCCGGGATAGGGAAGGAAACTGCGCCATGGCAGGGCGAAATCCCGCCCCACATCATTTCTTTGCTTCTGGAAAATGTAACCTGTCTAAACCTGAACGGGGTTTCGGCCGAGGACATGTCTTCCGCGACAATCACGCAACACTTTAAGGATTGCGGGGTGTGTCGAATCCGACTGGTCAGCACGATCGAGAGGCTCCAGTACTTCCACTACCTGGTTTCCTAAGAAGGGATGTCCGGGCCCGGCCACGAACCGGGTCTTTTTTATTCCGCGTGGATTTTCTTTATGAATTCGTCCAGCTTTTCCGCGAGCAAAGGATGAGTGGCTAGGCTTCTGTCGGCAGTCAATACTTTTGCCGCCGCTTCGCGCGAAGATTTTACGAGTTCCACGTTTTGCAAAGACTGCATAGCGATGTCCGGAAAACCAGTTTGCTCCTCACCCATGAATTGTCCGGGGCCTCTGAGCTGCAGGTCGCGCTCCGCGAGTTCAAATCCGTTTTGGGCTTCGGTGATGGCTTTGAGGCGCGCGTGAGTTTCCTCGTTTTCGGAGTCGGTCAAAAGTAAGCAAAAAGATTCGTGTTCGCCGCGGCCGATACGGCCCCGGAGCTGATAGAGCTGAGCCAAGCCGAATCGGTCGGAACCTTCAATCATCATAATGGCGGCATTTGGAACATCCACGCCGACTTCGATGACCGAAGTTGAAACCAAAATTTGGGTTTTGCCGGAATGAAAGTCCTTCATGATCTGTTCTTTTTCCTTCGGTTTCATCTGGCCGTGGAGCATGGCCACCTTTAGATCCGGAAAAATTGTTTTAGAAAGTTTTTCGTATTCCTCCTTAACGGATTTCAACTCGATTTTTTTTCGGGTTTTTTCGCGTGCCGCGGCGGGTTCTTCTTCAGAGGGGTCGATGCGCGGACAGACTACGAATGCCTGTCGGCCTTCTTTTATCTTTTCGCGGATAAGTTTATAGGTCGAGGGGCGTTTTTCGGGCGGAACGATCTCGGTGATTATTTTTTTACGTCCAGCCGGAAGTTCGGAGATCACGGAAACATCCAAGTCGCCGAAAATGGTGAGCATCACAGTTCGAGGGATCGGGGTTGCGGACATGGAAAGGAAGTGGGGGATAAATCCTCTTTTCGGATCGGCGAGCTTCGCTCTTTGCTTAACGCCGAAGCGGTGCTGTTCGTCGATTATCACGAGTCCCAGGCCCTTACCGCCGAAAGAGGCGGAAGTTTTTTCGGATATGAGGGCGTGCGTGCCGATTACGATTCCAACTTCGCCTTTTTTTATCTTTTGGGTGAGAGCGGATTTGGTCGTGTCGGATTCCAAGTCGTTTTCATAAAATATCTTCGCTTCGGAGCCGGTCAAAAGAGCTACTGCCGGCTGGTCGGCATGGTCCACGTTTTTAAAAAGCTTTTTGAGAGTTTCAAAATGTTGTTTGGCGAGAACTTCGGTCGGAGCCATAAAAGCCGTCACATAGCCGTTCTTGTGAGCGATGAGAGCAGACAAGGCCGCGATAACTGTTTTACCCGAACCCACGTCTCCTTGGAGCAGACGATTCATCGGGCGTTCTTCGCCGATGTCTTTGACTATCTCCCAAAGAGATCTTTTCTGGGTTTGAGTGAGCTCAAAGGGAAGTTCGGTGAGATTTGATTTTAGCCATTCGATATCCGTGGCGAGCGCAGGTGCTTTTTGTTCGGCGAGTTTCAGTTTTTGACTGAGATTCCAGATCTGTAACAAAAATAAGTCTTCAAAGGCGAAGCGGCGTTTGGCAAGATATGCGTCATCGATATGCTCCGGGAAATGCGCGCCTTGGAGAGCCGATTTTATTTCCGGAAGCGATAAGGTTTCCAAAATGTCCTCCGGGATCCATTCTGCGGGACGTTTGAGTCCCAAGAGAATCTGCTGAATATAGGTGCGGAGCATTTTGGAGGTCACGCCGCGGGTTTCCGGGTAAATAGGGACTAGGCGGCCGGTGTGGCGGGTGCCTTCTTCTTCGTTTTGGATCATCTCGAAAGTCGGATGGCTCAAATATATTTCCTGGTCATCGGAAAAGGAAACTTTGCCGGCGAAATTGGCGTGGCGTCCGGTCACCAGAATATTTTTTAAATACGGCTGATTGAACCAGACTGCGCGAATAGAACCCGTGTCATCGGAAATTATCGCTTCGGTTACATACATTTTTCGCTGCCAGGCGCGGCGTACGGAAACATTTTCTACGATGCCTTTGATCGTGGCTTGCTGGCCGGGCTCCAGTTCGGCAATGTTATAAACTTTAGAAAAATCTTCGTAGCGGAAGGGGAAATGCCAAAGCAAATCGCCAACCGTAAATATCTCCAAATTTTTTAGCTTGGAGAGAACGCTCGGTCCGATACCTCTGATCTGAGCCAGGGGAGTGGCGAGTGTTAACACGCGGGGATTATAACAGGTATTCTGTTAGAATAAAAGCATGGGTGAAGTCGCAAATTCCGAGGTAGACAAATATAGATATAGGTTGGAGATTGAACACAGGAATCCTCTGCAGAGGATAGTCTTGCAGGAGTTTATAAGGATTCATAAAGAAGATATGTCCGGCGGAGACAGGGACGCGATACTTGAGTTGTCGACGAAAATCAGCAAAAAGATAAGCGACGAAATTGATTCTCCGGAGCATGAAAATATCCGCGCGCTTGCCCGCGCCGGGAAGTACGAAGAAGCCGCGAATTTGGTTTTTGCCGCCCTGGGAATGGAGTGCCCTCCGGAAGAGCCCGGAAAAGTCGCGTAAAGGCTTGAGAATCTAGAATCTAGAATGTAGAATGTAAAAGCTAAACTATCGCACCCATAGCTCAGCTGGTAGAGCAGCTCCCTCTTAAGGAGACGGTCCAAGGTTCGATCCCTTGTGGGTGCACCAAAGTGCCTAAAATGGAAAACGGCGAAAAGTTTGAAGGAGAAAAGATTAGTATCTCTGATGCTTTACCCAAAGACGCTGCGGGATTAAGAAGCGTAGAATACGAAACCTGGCTGGATACCTATGCAGACAAAGGAACTGGCATAACTCGCGAAGACATTCAGTGGTATTTTAATGATTTTAAAAAGTCGTTTTCGGATAGGGCTATAGTCGGAACTGCCGAAGAATTGCGCGCCATGCCGGAGAACGAAAAAGCGCTAGTCATAAAAGACGGCGATGCCGTTGTGGGTTATGCCTGGTGCGTCAAACATTCGGAAAGTAATGAACTCGGAGCGATCTATGTCTTACCGACATATCAAGGCCTAGGGTTGGCCCGGAAGATGTGGGGCAAGATTTCCGAATATTTTGGAACGGGGAAAGATATATTTTTAACCGTGCAAGCCGCGAATAAAAAAGCGATAGATTTTTATAAGAGTTTGGGATTCGTGGAGGCGGGGAGCATTCCTTCGCAGCTAACTTTTCCGAGCGGCGTCAAATTCGAAGAAATTAAAATGATCCTGCCCGCGGAGAGCGGCGAAGCGGGCGCGTGAGATCCCCTTGAGCGGCACGCTTTGTGCACATAAAACAAAACTCTCCCTTGTGGGCATTTCTTGTTTGGTGTGCGCTCGGCAGGACTCGAACCTGCAACCCCTTGGTTCGTCCCGTAGATTGCTCAACTATTCATGTGCCCCCGGAGAGGATCGAACTCCCACCTACTGGTTCGAAGCCAGTTATGATATCCATTTCACCACGGGGGCAATTGACGGGATAAAAAGCCAAATTGTTTGAGCGGAGCCTGTCCCGTTGGATAGCTTACTATCCTATCGGGAAGCGCGTTTTATTGAATATACAACGATTTTTCATTTTGGCCAATTGGTACCGGAAGATTATTGAGATACAATATATCAAATGGATCTGGTTCATCTTTTCGGATTGGTGGTTCTCGTATTTTCCGTGATGATACACGAAGTATCGCACGGGTTTGTAGCGGAAAAATTGGGCGACCCGACGGCGCGGAACGCCGGACGGCTCACTATGAATCCGCTAAGTCACATTGATATCTTCGGTTCGGTTCTCTTGCCGCTCATTTTGGTGTTTACAAATTCGCCGGTGCTTTTCGGTTGGGCGAAGCCCGTGCCGTATAACCCGATGAATTTAAAAAATCCGCGCACGGGTGCGGCAAAGATCGCGGCGGCCGGACCATTAAGTAATTTTCTTTTGGCGTTTATCTTTGGGCTCGCGGTCAGATTTAGTTATCTTTATGGGATGACGCCGAACGATATATTGCCGGCGCTTTTCGCGGGCATAGCTTTTGCGAATGTTTCGCTCGGAGTTTTTAACCTGGTGCCGATTCCGCCGCTTGATGGCTCGAAGGTTTTGATGGCGATACTTCCGCAAGGGGAGAGGACCTTTAAATTTCTGACGGCCTTGGAACGGAATGGAATGATTTTGATCTTCCTTTTTATCTTTTTCGGATTTTCGATATTGCGGCCGATCATCGGCGCTCTATTCACTTTATTTACCGGGCTTAGTTTATAGTTGACCGTTGTGGCCGCCTATTGTATAAGATAGCCAGGTCTTGGAGGTTTTGAAATTTTCGAAAGAAGGAGAACGCTGATGGGGGCACCAAAAGGCGTGGCCATTCCATTTTCGGCCGTGACTCAGACCGTTCAAGGGGTCATCGACCTTTTTTCCGGAGAGGGAAAGTCCGAGGTTTCCGTCGAGGACATTTGGAGGCGTACCTCTCTCAAGAGGCGAAAGATCGCCGAGGTCTTGAGTATCAAGACCAGGGAAGGTTGCTTCGCCCGCGTAGGATTTGGCCGCTATCGCATCGTCGAGGGGATGAGGCTTGAGAAGCATCGCCCCTTGTCTTTCATCGCCGACAAGTGCTGGACGGTGTTTCACGCCAATAGACATCGTTTCATGCGCGGTCCGGAAGTACTTGCCGAGGTCGAAACCTTGGCGGGCGAACGGAGCGGTCTGAGCATGAAGTCGCCGGTGTACAGCGTCCTCACATACTGGCATCGATCCGGTTATGTCGAACGGATCGGGAAGAGGGGCAACTACGCCTATCAACTCCTTCCGGGAATCATGTTCCGTCCGCCGATCGAGAAGTAGACCAGCGACGGCCCGCGCATCACGCGCGGGCCATTTATTTTTTCTCAAAGTTTTCATTATTTACAAAAAGACTTCAAATGAGTTTAATTCAGGTAGTCGTTTGGAAGGAGAGTGTGCGATGTGGGTTAAAACAAAAGGGAAGGAAATCCCGTACCTGAACCTTATCCGGTCGTGTGCTTCGATAGAGGCGCCCGAGAGCGCCGCGGAAGCGGTTCATCAGCAAAAGTATTTCCACGACCTTTCGATCTTCAATCCGAGAGGAGTGGAGATATTCGGTCTTCGGGGAATCGGCGGCTTCGGTATGATGGACGATCCTCGCGGAGCTGGCTACGGCGTCTTTCATGTCTTCGACAGATGGATCACCGCGAATACATGTTCACGGTACTACGTCCGCCCCGGCGTTAGTGCTTTGTTGGCCTTTAGCGAATCAGGAAAAGGCGATGCCTTAGGCCGATCAAGGCGTCTCGTGAGGGGAAGAACCTCGCGGTACTCGTTAACGGTGCTGACCGAGGATGGGCAGGACCTGGAACCGTTTCGCAGGATCGGTTTCGATATCTGGCTATTTCGGCAGGAGCTAAGAGGCGGAAAATTCGAACCCTTCATCTCTCTCGAATACTTTGGCCAAAAGGGAATTCCGGTGGCAACCGAACGCATCTGGCCGGGTGCTTTCAGCACGCTCATCTTCGAGACGGTCATAGATATTCCGGCCAAGAAGTGATCTTGTACCCCGCCGACCCGCTTCGCAGAACTTTAGCGAGACGAGGCAGCGGGGGCTTTTTTTCTAAATTAATGGAGGCTATTCCTCGCCATCTCCCTTTCTTCCCAAATGTAGCGACCTGATTAGCTCGGGCATGTTCGTCCACCAAGGAGGCTATTTCGTGCTTTTTCCCCTTCACCCGAATGGAGCTCTCTCGTTTCGCGGGGAGTTATCGGAGGCATTTTGAGCTAGGAACCCCGTCTTAGGTGGGGTCAAAATGCCGAGATACAGGCGGCAATTTGCCGCAGGAGCAAATTGAACGCCGGTCCCCGAAAACGAGAGAGCGTAATCCTTGACTTTGAGCCTGCTATTGCTTAAAATCGTTCAAGATATTATTCTAAGTACTCTTGCCTTAGAGAGATATTTTCATGCCTACAATCCATCAGCTCGTAAAACGCGGAAGGAAAGTTCTAAAGACGAAGACCAAGTCTCCGGCTTTTTCGTATTATTTTAACCACCTCAAAAATAAGCCCGTGAATTCCCCGTCTCCATTTAAGAGGGGAGTATGTCTTAAAGTTTTCACCACCACTCCGAAGAAACCGAACTCCGCTTTGCGTAAAGTTTGCCGCGTTCGTTTGACTAACGGCATGGAAACTACTGCCTACATCGGAGGAGAGGGCCACAACCTCCAGGAGCACTCCATCGTTGTTATTCGCGGAGGCCGCGTAAAAGATCTTCCGGGTGTCCGCTACCATGTTGTGCGCGGAGTCTTGGATACTTCCGGCGTGGAAGGAAGAAAGCAACAGCGCTCCAAGTACGGAGCTAAAAGAGCCAAGGGAGGAGCGAAGAAGTAGAATAACTTCCAATAACTAATTTTTAATTAAATGCGCAAAAAGAGAGTTTACAAGAAGCACTATAAAGGAGACACAGTTCATGGCCGCATAGACGTGAGCCGGCTTATTAACTATATAATGCGTGACGGAAAGAAATCCGTTGCCGAGCGCGATGTTTATGACGCTTTCGCGATAATCAAAGAAATAACCAAGGAAGAGCCGATAGTTGTTTTTGAAAGAGCCGTGGAGAACGCCTCTCCTATATTAGAAGTCGCCTCCCGCCGCGTTGGTGGCGCGAACTACCAGGTTCCTCGCGAAGTTACTCCTTCCCGTAAATTCATTTTGGCTTTGCGTTGGATGGTTGATGCCGCCCGTTCCGGAAAGGGTAAGCCGATAGCCGAGAAGCTCGCGAACGAAATAATCGCCGCCTCCAAAAACGAAGGCACCGCTATCAAGAAGAAACAAGACACCCACAGGATGGCCGAAGCGAACCGCGCTTTCGCCCACTTTGCTCGCTAACTGCCATGCCCCGACAATATCCTATCGAAAAAGTCAGGAATATTGGGATTATCGCGCATATTGATGCCGGAAAGACGACCGTTTCCGAGCGCGTGCTTTTTTATACCGGCGTTTCCCACAAGATCGGAGAAGTGCACGAGGGAACCACGGTTATGGACTGGATGGAACAGGAGAGAGAGCGCGGCATCACTATTACTTCCGCTGCGACGACCGCTTTCTGGACCCCGACCTACGCGAAAGGAGACAAAAATTTTGAACATCGCATCAACCTTATCGACACTCCCGGCCACATCGACTTTACCGTTGAGGTAAAGCGGTCTTTGCGCGTTTTGGACGGCGCGGTTGTGGTCTTCGACGGAGTTTCCGGCGTGGAACCGCAATCCGAAACCAACTGGCATTACGCCGACGACTATAAAGTTCCGCGCGTTTGCTTTATCAACAAGCTCGACAGAATGGGCGCGAGTTTTTTGAAGAGCCTCGCTTCCATACACGAACGCCTGACTAAGACGGCTGTTCCCATACAGCTTCCGATAGGTTCCGAGTCCGATGTGAGCGGTCTTGTGGATCTCTTGGCTAACAAAGCTTACGAGTTCCAGGGTGAACGCGGCGAGAAAGTTATCGAGATTCCGATTCCGGAAAATATGAAGTCCGAGGTAGAAAAATATCGCCACGATGCCGTTGAGAAAATTGTAGATACGGAAGATGCCTTGATGGCTAAATATTTGGAAGGCAAAGAAGTCACCTTGGCTGAGCTGAAGCACGCGTTGAGGAAGGCCACGATTGAGAACAAAATTGTTCCGGTTCTTTGCGGAACAGCTTTAAAAAATAAAGGCGTTCAGTTTATGTTGGACGCGGTTGTGGATTACCTCCCGTCTCCGCTGGATATTCCGCCGACTAAGGGGCATAACGTTTCGACTGGGGAAGAAATATTTAGAGCGGCATCCGACGCTGAACCGTTTACCGGTTTGGCTTTCAAGATTGCCGCCGATCCTTACATCGGTTCTCTCGCGTATTTCAGGGTTTATGCCGGAGTTTTGAAAAAAGGTTCTTATATTATGAACACCACCAAGGGCGTTCAGGAACGTGTCGGACGTATTGTTCGTATGCACGCCAATGACCGCGAAGAAGTGGACGAAGTTTATGCCGGAGAAATCGCTGCTATCGTCGGCCTTAAAGACACCACGACCGGGGACACCATCACTGATCCCGAGAATCAGGTAGTTTTGGAATCCATCAGCTTTCCGGAACCGGTCATCGGAATCAGAATTGAGCCGAAGACCAAAGTTGACCAGGAAAAAATGGGTAATGCTTTGCGCCGCTTGGCCGAAGAGGATCCGACCTTTAAAGTTCATGGAGATCCCGACACGGGAGAGACCATCATCTCCGGTATGGGTGAATTACACTTGGAAATTATCGTGGACCGCATGAAGCGTGAATTCGGCGTGGATGCGAATGTCGGCCGTCCGCAGGTTGCCTACAAGGAAACAATTTTGGGAGAAGCGGAGGCGGAAGGAAAATATATCCGCCAGTCCGGCGGACGCGGTCAGTACGGACACTGTTGGCTTTCGGTCAAACCGCTTGAGCGCGGCAAAGGTTTTGAATTTATCAACGCCATCAAAGGAGGCGTTATTCCTCAGGAATTTATTTCGCCTATCGAAAAAGGAGTTAAAGAAGCATTGGACCGCGGAGTTGTCGCTCACTATCCGATGATAGACGTGGAAGTCACCCTCTTCGACGGTTCTTACCACGAAGTGGACTCTTCCGAAGCCGCTTTCAA
This sequence comes from Parcubacteria group bacterium LiPW_15, assembly GCA_007375645.1. Classification (GTDB taxonomy): domain Bacteria; phylum Patescibacteriota; class Minisyncoccia; order UBA6257; family 2-01-FULL-56-20; genus LiPW-15. The sequence continues at coordinate 345,409 of VMER01000001.1, read as the reverse complement.
AATGGCCGCTTCCATGGCGCTCCAGGAAGCTACTAAGCGCGCGAAGGCCGTTATCTTGGAACCGATCATGAAAGTACAGATTCTTGTGCCGATGGATTTCATGGGAGAAGTGACCGGCAACGTAAACGCGAAGCGCGGAAAGATCGAACAACTTAGCGACAGGGGAACCATCAAGATCGTGGACGCGAAGATCCCGCTTTCCGAAATGTTCGGTTACGCGACGGAGATCCGTTCCATGTCTCAGGGGAGAGGTTCGTTCACGATGGAATTCGACCATTTCGAGCCCGTTCCGAAAAATATTGAGGCTGAGATAGTTTCCGGAAAGAGAAAGTAAAAAGTAGCGATCAAGGGGATAAACAATGGAATCCCGCCCATCTATGGATAGGCGGGATTTTTGTTTGACGGACATTTCCGAGGTTGTTATATTTCGGTCACATCCAAAGGACGGATGTGAAAAGATTGGAGGGTATATGGGTCGTGATTTTGCAGTTCCGGAAACTATGTCCGGTCGGGAGTTGGTAGCTGATTTCGCTTCGGCGTGTCAGCATGCCCCGCAGGGGGTGCTAAGGGGCATTCTGGAGGCTGAGCTTCTGAGGAGGCTGGATCCCACTGGCGTTTCTCAGCCGGCGCCGGTCTCGGACAAGCAAAAGCGGTAGCGGTAGCACGTTCTTTCGTTCGGGCCCAATGCCATGTAGGCGGCGGGCCATTTTTTATCTTTACGTCTGCCAACGGATAGTAGATAATTTTTAGACGAAGATATGAAATTTCTCTGTTGCTCTGATTTTTGCGGTCGCTACAGTGTTCTTTGCTTATAAATAACAATAATGCCGGGAATCGATAATCAAATTTCAAATACTCGCTGGGGAATGTTTTTAAAGCGCATCATGTCGCGCGTTGAGCTTGGTAAACTAAAATATTACAAACGCAATCCGCTTGAAAAGAAGGCGTTTGATCTTGTATCCGAAATTTATCGCGAGGAAGAGGGGTCAATGATCGGCAGTTTTTTCACCGGCAGAAAGCCGGTGTTGTTCAGCCCGGGCGAACTTCTTAACATTTGGGAGCAGGCTCGCATTATGGCCGATCACGGCGGCGCATTTGCCGAAGTCGGTGTATTCCGCGGGGCCTCTGCAAAAGTGATTTGCGAGGTGAAAAATAAAACCCCGCTCCATCTTTTTGACACTTTCGAAGGGTTGCCGGATGAGGTTAGTGGGCGGGACGGAAGATTCAAGAAAGGAATGTTTCTCGCTGGCGAAAAAGAAGTTAGAGCCAGGCTTTCTAGGTATCCGGCTATTCAAATATATCCGGGATTGTTCCCTGAAACAGGGGAGGCTGTTAAAGATCTGAAATTTTCTTTTGTCCATTTGGACGTGGATCTTTATAGCGTTACAAAAAAAGCCCTGGAATTTTTCTATCCGAGGATGCTGCCCGGCGGCAGAATTCTTTCCCATGATTACGGGCAATGCGAAGGCGTTTGGAAAGCTTTTGACGAATTTATGGTTGGCAAGCCGGAGAAATTGCAACCCATGGAAGCCACCCAGGTTTTGCTGGCAAAAACGTGAAATTCATTTCTGACCTAATAATTCTGAATAAATTAAAACAAGCCGAAAGCGAGATCGGCTACAAGCTTGTTTTTACGGAAATTCCCGACCTTTGGATCGATGGAATTATGGGGTGCGAGATGACACGAACCTGGCAGAAATTCGGACTTAAAATTTCCAAAGGAGCAAATTATTTTACGGTTGGGAGGGTTGAAAACGGTGTCTCTTCCCGGTTTGTTTCCGAAAAGCCACAGTACCAATCTTGGCTTGGCGGATATACGGTCAAATTGGAGGAGGGACAAGCGTGGAATTTACATGATCATTTTAATCTTGCGGTTGCGGATCAGGAAGGTTGGTTGAGGCGATACGGCGATCCGCATTCTTTTTGCGAGATGACCGAACAAGGTTCCAAAAAATAGGCTCTATCAAACTTGGCCAATATTCCGGAACCCTCTACAAAGGAGGATGCCTGACTCATAGCGATGTCGGAGATGGCTTCAGTCGCATCTGGCTGAAACTTTCGGCGGTTGTCATGTCTTATGTATTCAACGCTTATAATCCATCCCTAAATTTATTCGGTAAGATGCTAAGGCCTCAAAATAAGGGGAAGTCTTATGAGACTTTGAGATTAAGGGGATACATCGCGATCTTCGATGTAGGTAAAAATGTGAAAGTGGTGTTGTATGGAAATGGCGTTACTGCAAGCGATGGGGTGGGGGCAGAAACATTCGAACTTATAAAAAACGACATTTTACACGCCTTCAATAACTGTAAGATTGTAAGAGTGTAATTTATTTCCGAACTTGGTTTTTAAAGCACAGTTTATTTTCTTTTAGGGGAGGAGTTCCGCAGCGGCTTGACCGGGATATACGTTGTAATACAATGTAAGTGTCGGTTAATATAAACCATTTTAAAAGCGATGGACGAAAACAAGGACTACATCATTAATTTTCGGGTTTCCCGGAAAACCTACGAAAAGATGAAGCAGAAAGCCAAGGAGAACCGAGAGAGCGTTTCCAATTTGGCTCGCAAGGCGATAGAGGACAGCGTGGAGATAATCCATGATCTTTCGCGGGAGATATTCGGCGCGGGGGATAAAAAAAATAAATTCGAAGATATTGTGAGTTTCCACCGGGCCCAGTTCGCTCAGGATATGGAATGCGCTTCTTGCGGGAAAACAATTTCCAAGGGCACGGTTGGGGTGGTCGGCGAGAACAAGGCTGGTAAAAAATATTATTTTTGCGCAGACTGTAAATAACAAAACAGTCGAGATATGACAAACCGCGTCGCTAGAGAACAAGGAACAACTTTGCGCATTCCAAGGGTGCTTTTGGTTTGCGGCAAATATTTTGTTTGGTACAAATTCACCGGCAACCGCAAAGCTATTTTAGGGAGGCGCATCCGCCTGGCCTGCGAGGAATTGGGGCCGGTGTTTATAAAGTTCGGACAATTGCTCAGTACCCGCTACGAGTTAATTTCCAAAGAAGATTCTGCGGAGTTGGCCGGCCTTCTAGACAAGGTTCCGCCCATCTCCGAAGAAACTGTGCGGGCGATATTTTTAGCTGATTTTAAAAAATATCCCGAGGAGTTGTTTAAAGAGTTTGATACCCAACCCATCGCCTCGGCTTCTATCGCTCAGGTTTATAGGGCGAAGCTCACGACGGGCGAGGATGTGGCAGTGAAGATCCGCCGGCCCAATATTCAACGGACCATAAAATCGGATCTCGCAATAATCAAATCGCTTCTTAGGCTCACAAAAATATTTTCTCGCAGTCTTCGACAGATTCGAATGGATGTAGTTGTTTCTCAGATAGAGGATTGGATGTTCCAGGAGACCGATTTTAGAAGAGAGGCGGAAAATCTAAGAACGGTGAAAAAATATGTGCGGCGGATGCAAAATGGGAAAAATCCTTATACCCACGCGATCGTAATTCCGGATATTCATGAGGAATTTTTGTCGGATAATGTCATCACTATGGACTTTATAGATGGCGTGCCGATGAACAAGCTGGAACTTATTAAGAACAATCCGGAGTACGACGCAGTTTCTTCTATGAAACGATTTATGAATGCGGTCCTTTACGATTGGATGCACGAATCGGATTTTTACTTCCATGGTGATCCGCATCCGGCGAATGTGCTTTTGTTGCCGAACGGGCGCTTGGCGCTTTTGGACTACGGTCTTTTGGGGCATTTTGAAGGCAGGGATTGTGAAGAGACAAAAGATTTTATCTTGGCGGTGTATGCCGGAAATGTGGAAGAATCTATCAAGGTGGCAGTTCGCATGTGTCGGGCAGACGCGCGTTTTAAGGGTCTTATCCGGAAAGATGTTGAAGATTATCTGGAGCAAACAGAATTTGCCGGTCTTGGTTTCTGGTTCGTCGGGTTTATAAAAATATTCATAAAGCACAAGATGCCGCTTCCGTATCAGCTGGTCCTTTTTGCCCGCATGAATGCGCTTATGGAAAATTTGGCACACTTGGCCATGCCTGGGGCGACGACTGTAGAGATGATCGGCGAGGAGTTGGAGCGGGGGCTTAGGAAGCGGATTTTGGACAATGTTTTAAACACGAGATTATTTCCGGCGGTTTATGCGCTAACCGAGAAATTGAAGACCACGCCGGAGTTAGCCGCCAGACTTATAGACAGGTATTTCGATAATCCTTTGCAAGCGGTAAAGGATTTCCGCGAGGCCCTAAGGGTTTGATTTGTAGAGCTTAGGGTCGAAAGGCAGGTTTTACCAGCAAAACCCTTGACATACGTTGTCTTTTCGCTACAATGAGAAACACTGCGGGGTTTAGGTCACCCCGTTTAAAAAATTAATAAAAACGAATGGCAGAAAAAGAAAAATTTACACGCGGGAAGCCACACGTGAACGTCGGCACTATAGGCCACGTTGACCATGGCAAGACCACTCTGACCGCGGCCATCACTCATGTGCTTCACATGAAGGGTTTGGCAAAGAAATCAGAGGGTGTCGATGATATCGACAACGCTCCGGAAGAGAAAGCGCGTGGTATCACTATTGCGCTCCATCACTCCGAATACGAGTCCGAAAAGAGGCACTATGCGCACATTGATGCGCCTGGCCACGCGGACTACATCAAAAACATGATTACCGGTGCCGCCCAGATGGACGGTGCGATCCTCGTGGTCGCCGCGACCGATGGTCCGATGCCTCAGACGAGGGAACACATCTTGCTTGCCCGCCAGGTCGGCGTGCCGCAGATCGTGGTCTTCTTGAACAAGGTGGATATGGTTGATGATCCGGAACTCGTTGATCTCGTTGAATCCGAGGTCCGCGAACTTCTTAAGAAATATGAGTTTCCTGGCGACACCGCCCCGGTTATCCGCGGCTCCGCCCTCAAGGCTCTTAACGCCACTGATTTGAACAGCCCGGATGTTAAGCCGATCTTGGACCTCGTGCAGGCCCTCGATGACTTTATCCCGGAACCTGTCCGTGACTTGGACAAACCGTTCCTTATGCCTATCGAGGACATCTTCTCGATTGAAGGCCGCGGAACCGTTGTTACCGGTCGCGCCGAACGCGGAAAGGTTAAGGTTAACGAAGAAGTTGAAGTTGTTGGTCTCCGCCCGACTCAGAAGACGGTTGTGACCGGCATTGAAATGTTCAACAAGCTTTTGGATGAAGGTCAGGCCGGCGACAACGTCGGAATCCTTCTTCGCGGTTTGAAGAAAGAAGACGTGGAGCGCGGTCAGGTTATCGCGAAGCCAGGGAGCGTTACTCCGCACACCGAATTCGATTGCGAAGTCTATGTACTTAGTAAAGAGGAAGGCGGCAGGCACACCCCGTTCTTTAAGGGATACAAGCCGCAGTTCTACATCAGGACCACTGATGTTACCGGCGAAGTCACTTTGCCGGAAGGAACCGAAATGGTTATGCCTGGCGACACCGTCAAACTCAAAGCGAAACTTATTTCTCCGGTAGTTTTGGAAGATAAGCAGCGCTTCACCATCCGCGAGGGTGGAAAGACGGTCGGTGCCGGTGTTATCACCAAGATCAACGCCTAGTAAGAATGAAGCCCCGTAAAACCGCCCGATGGGCGGTCACGGGGCAAGCAGCTCTTAAATCGATAGTTAATTACAGCCTAATTAATGGCAAAAAAGAAAGAAGAATTTTCCCAGAAGCTTCGCTTGCGCATCCGCGCTTACGACCACAAGCTCATCGACAACTCTACCCGGCAGATCATTGAGACTGCCGAGAAGAACGATGCGCAAATAGTCGGGCCGATACCGCTTCCGACTGAAATGAAGAAGTATACGGTGAACCGCTCTACTTTTGTCCATAAGGACTCCAGAGAGCAGTTCGAGCTCCGGGTCCACAAGCGTCTTATCGATATCTTGAATCCCAGCGCGAAGATAATAGAATCACTTTCGAATCTTAATCTTCCCGCAGGCGTGGATGTCGACATCAAGCTAATCTAGGAATACGACCTACAAAAACACTCCGAGAAATCGGGGTGTTTTTGTTCGGGCTAACGCGCTAAAATAAACATATGAAAAACAACGGAGGATTTGCACCGATAGCCATATTAATAATCATCGGAGTTTTGGCGGTAGCCGGTGGCGCGTATTATATAGGGAAACAATCTGGTCAGGCGCCGATTGCCCCGAATCTCGACGGGCTTTCAGTGACTCCGACATCCACACCGATTGCCGGCTGGAAAATTTACGTTGATGACACTTATGGCTTTTCTTTCGAGTATCCGGAAAAACTGGCTTTGTCTGTATCGGGCGGAGCGGTAATTCTTTCACACACTATTCCATTTGAAAATCGCGACGGCGGTTGTGATATGAGAGGGGACTCGGCGTTGTCGAAAACACTGAACGATTTTAACGTATCCATGAGCGTTGTCCCCGGCGCGGTTAATCCGCCGTATAGGGCGGATGGTAATTATTCCTCGGGCGCGCTGAACGGAGTGTGGTCTTATATGGGGGCTGAGGGTTGCGGACAGACATCGTATTATTTCCCGTTTCCCGGGGGCAAAACGCTGGTTGTCACTAAAAGTGAAGTACAAATTTTATCCAACAATGTGACCCCGGAAGTTAGGGCAAGGGTTCTCGCTGTTCCGGGAGTGATATCATACGAGGAATCAAAAGTTATTCTCGACCAGATCCTTTCCACGTTTAAGTTCCCTGTGCCAGGCGAAACATATAAGGATCAACCGGCTGCCGTGGTTGCGGTTTCCGCCGACGGCAAAACCGTAACCTTGGATTTTCTGGCCAGGAATCCAAGGTGGGTGCCGGGAAGTGATTTGGGAGGTCCATTTTTTCTGAACGACAATCCAAAGTTGCGAGATGTGTCGGTTAATAGCTCTACCAAGGCATTTGCATTTGTTTGTAGTAGTGCCAGTGGTATGGCAATCGTTCCGATTTCTGCCGCAACAATGATCTCCGATCTCAATAGTGGTTCTAATTCCCATATTGCTTACTTTGATATTGAAGAGGGTGCGATTGTCGCAATCCACCAACAGTGTTTGCCGTAAGCGAATAAAAAGCACTCCGATCCGCCAGCTGGCGGAGGGATGTTTTTGTTTGGGTTAAAATAAAAAAACGGATTGACATTGAATATTGCGGGAGATAGAGTCTCCTTAGAATATTCACAGAAGGGGGAAGTCGTATGACCAAAATCGACATTGCTTCGCTTCGCGCCATGGCAAAATTGGTAAGAGAGGAGCGTAAGCGTCGCAAAACCGCGAAGGTTCCGCACAGAAAGCGCAATACAAGAATCGAAGTGGAGCAATTTCGCAGTTGCAGAGAGGGTTTCTTGAAGGACATTAAATGGCGGCTGGAGGCTGCGGCAGCGAGAGGTGGGGTTGCGGCCAGCACCGTGTGCCGCAACGATTACGGCCCAGGCATTCGGGCACTTTACTCTGTGAAGGATTTGTTGGACAAGCGGGGATTCAAGACCAGAACAGAGGAATATACCTCAAAGCAGTGCGATGAGGTTCCGGCAGAAAAGTTCACCAGGTTGCACGTTCGCTTTCCCATGAAATGAACGGTCGCCGCCCTCCCGGGCGGTTTTTTCTTTGCTCGGGCCTTCGGATTCCCATGTACCGCGCGTTTTTCTCTGCTCCCGTGGAGCTTTCCCGTTTGACGAGGAGGCATCGGAGCGATAATTTGCTCGGGTCTCCGCTATTGCGGAGAAATTATCGTGAGATTCAGGCGGCGCTATCCGCCGGAGAGAGCGAACGCCGTTCCTCAAAAACGGGAAAGCGGAACCAGTTGACAAGCCGAGCCTTATCGCTTAACATATCCTAGTCGCTTTAATGGTCCTGCCAGTCTCTGGACTAGCCGGATTTCACAAGGATTTACCCCGTCGGGTTCATGCCTTGGCGGTATTTTTTTAGAAATGGCTTTCATACTCGGCAAAAAATTTAGAATGACTCAGATCTGGAAGGACGGGAAAATTATTCCGGTTACCCAGGTTTTGGCTACTCCGAACAAGGTTTCTATAGTTCGTACCGAAGAGAAAGACGGCTACCAGGCGGTTCAGATCCAGCTTGGACGCACCAAGAAAGAATTCAAGACGAGCGACTCTTCTTTAGAGAAAGGCTCCGAGATAAACGTTTCGGTCTTTAAAGAAGGAGATATCGTCAAAGTTGCCGGCACCATGAAGGGGCGCGGTTATCAGGGCGCGGTTAAGCGCCACGGCTTCCATGGCGGCCCCGCTACTCACGGTCAGAAAAATCGCCAGAGAGCCGTTGGTTCTATCGGCGCGACCGCTCCGCAGCGTGTTACTCCGGGCCACAGAATGGCCGGACACATGGGCGACACCCGCATTACCGTTACCAACTTGACTATCGTCGGAGTTGATCCGGAAAAGAACCTGCTCCTTATAAAAGGCGCGGTTCCAGGCGCGATCAATGGAGTTTTGGAAATTATTAAAACCAAGTAAACATGGCGACCGATTCCAAAAAAACTAAAAAAGCTCCGTCCGTAAGAAAACCGAAAGCGGTCGCTTTGGGTTCTATGGAGGCGGAAGTTTTTGACTTCAACAACAAGGCTGTCGGTAAAATTGAAATGCCGAAGTCAGTCTTTGGAGTTTCCTGGAATCCGGGACTCATTAAGCAGGTTGTTCTGGCCCAAATGGCCAATCTTCGCCGTCCCTGGGCGCATGCGAAGGGGAGAGGCGAGGTCCGCGGTGGCGGCAGGAAGCCGTGGAAGCAAAAGGGAACCGGAAGGTCCAGGCACGGTTCTATCCGTTCGCCTATCTGGAAGGGTGGCGGCAAATCCCATGGTCCGACCAAAGAGAGAGACTACACCCAGAAAGTTAACAAGAAAATGAAGCGCACCGCGCTCTTCTCCGTGCTTTCCAGGAAATTCAAAGACGGCGAGATAAAGATCGTAAAGGCTTTTGATATCGAAAAACCAAAGACCGCCCTCATGGCGACCGCCTTAACCGCGCTTGTCGGAAGGCCGAAGAGCACCAAGAAATACGATGCGCTTTTGGTCTACGGAACCGAAACCAAAAATCTTTCGAGAGCCACCCGCAATTTGCCGAAAGCCAAGGTTTTGGATTCCAATTCGTTGAACGTTTACGATATTTTGAACTACAAGCACTTACTCATCGAGGAAAAGGCCGTGGAAACTATCGCTAACCACTACAAGATATAAAATGGCTGACACTCTTTTGATCAGAAAAATCGGTCTTACCGAAAAGGCCACGATAATGCAGGAAGGCGGCAAATATGTTTTCATGGTCGCGAAAAAAGCCACCAAGCCGGAAATAAGAAAGGCGATAGAGTCGCTCTACGGTGTTAAGGTTCACGATGTAAATACTATCCGCTCTTACTCCCGCGCCAAGCGCTACGGCTTTAAGATCGGCGATAAGAAAGAATACAAGAAAGCCGTGGTTACTCTCAAAGAGGGCGAAAAAATAGATACCGCTCAAACCAAATAGATTCGACAAGCTCACTATAAATAATATGAAGGTTCATAATCCAACAAGTCCGTCGAGAAGGCAGGCCACCAATGTGGAGTATAAAAAGCTCCTCACCGGCGACAAGCCGTATAAATCCCTGCTTATAAGAATTAAGCAGAATTCGGGCCGTAATTCCGCCGGTCGTATTACCCAGCGCCACCAGGGAGGAGGTAATAAAAAGATATATCGCATAATCGATTGGAAGATGAAGCCGGGCAAGGCTTTGGTTGAAACCGTGGAATACGATCCGTATCGCACCGCTTTTATCGCTCGCGTTAAATATGAAAACGATTCCCGCGCCTACATTCTTGCTCCGCATAACATCACTAAGGGCGCGACGCTTCTTATCGCCGAATCTACTCCGCTTAAGAACGGAAACAGGATGAAGCTTAAAAATATTCCGGTAGGTTACCAGGTGCACAACGTTGAACTCCAGCCTGGCCAGGGCGGAAAGATAATCCGTTCCGCCGGAAGCTACGCCGAAATTTTGGCGAACGCCGATGGCTATACCGACCTCAAAATGCCGTCCGGCGAAGTCCGCCACGTCCTCTGGGAAGGATTCGCGTCTTTGGGCCAGCTTTCGAACATCGAGCACAATCTTGTTAACATCGGCAAAGCCGGAAGGTCTCGCCACATGGGCGTTCGTCCGACCGTTCGCGGTTCCGCGATGAACCCGGTGGATCACCCGTACGGCGGCGGTGAAGGCGCGCAGCCTCGCGGCACCAAGCGTCCGAAAGATGTCTATGGTAACATTACCGGCGGTAGGAAGACTCGAGCGAAGAGAAAGCCGACTAACCGCTTAATAGTCAAAAGAAGGAATAAGAAATAAACATAAATGAGCCGTTCAATCAAAAAAGGTCCGTATGTGGACCAGAATCTCCTCGCGAAGATCGCCAAGCAGAAGCCGGAAGGTCCGGCAATAAAGACCTGGGCGAGAGCTTCGGAAATTTCCCCGGAAATGGTGGGTTATCTTTTCGCCGTCCATAACGGAAAAGATTTTATCGAAGTCAGAGTTGCGGAGGAAATGGTAGGGCACAGGCTCGGAGAGTTTTCCTTGACCCGCAAATTCACCCGCCACGGCGGAAAGATGCAGAAAGAGATCGAGCAGAAGGCTGCAGCTCCTGCCGCCGCTCCTGCCGCTAAAAAATAATCCTTTATCCAAGAAATATTCCACAAAATGAGCAATCAGGCTAAACAACCGAGGAAGAATCTGAACCGCGAAAAGCGGGCGGTTTCCGAATCTCCGATTAGCGCCGAGGAGAAGCAGATCGTGAAGCTCAACTACTTGAGGATGGCTCCGAGGAAAGTTCGTTTGGTTGCGAGCTTGATCAACGGCATGAGCGTCAATGAGGCGGAAGCTCAATTGCTTTTCGTAACCAAGCGCGCCGCCAAGCCGATCTTGAAGCTTTTGCGTTCCGCGGTCGCCGCGGCTAAGGCCAAAGGCAAGCTGAATATGGAAATGCTGAAGATCGAATCCATCCGCGTGGACGGAGGCCCGATGCTCAAGCGTTTTATGGCCCGCGCCCAAGGTTCCATGGCCGAGATACAGAAGAAGATGAGCCACATCACTTTGATCCTGGCCGAAGACACGAAGGCTAAGAATTCCCGCTACAAGATATTGGTGCACAAAAAGACGAAGCACCTGACTCACGAAGAAGGCACCAAGAAAAAGCCGAAGATACAACCCGAAAAAGTTTCGAAACGCCCGAAGAACCCCGGTTTCTTTAAGAAAGTCTTCCAGAGAAACGCCGGACCGACCGGCGGAGGAGCGGGCAATAAAGGAGGAGAATAAATAACATGGGTCAAAAAATAAATCCAAAATCTTTCAGGACAGGAATAAATAAGAACTGGTCTTCCAGATGGTTCTTCGCGCTGCCTCCGGAAAAGGGAGGAAAGAAGACCTCTATTCCGAAGTCCAAGATGTATGCCCGTTTCCTCATGGAGGACGAGGCTATTCGAAAGACCGTGGCCGAGAAGATCGCGCTTTCCGGAGTTGCTTCCATCGAAATAGAGCGCACTGCTTCCAATGTCCGCGTTTATATTAAAGCCGCGAAACCGGGTCTCGTTATCGGCCGCGGAGGAAAAGGCGTGGAAGAGCTGACCAAGGCTATCGATATCGCTATCCGAAAGATCCGCGAAGAAAAGCAGCCGGTTCCGTTGAGCGTCAACATTGAAGAGCTGAAGCGAACGGAAATTTCCGCTCAATACACCGCGCAACAGATTGCCTGGGATATTGAAAAAAGAATGTCCACCCGCCGCACGATGAAAAAGTATTTGGATTTCATCGGCCAGAACCGGGAAGCGAAGGGAGCGAAGATCCTAGTTTCCGGCCGTATCGACGGAAATGAAATTTCCCGCCGCGAAGTTTTGAAATTCGGCGCCTTGCCTTTGCAGAATCTGCGCGCGGATATTGATTATGGAACCGCGACCGCGCATACCTCTTACGGCACGAACGGCATCAAAGTTTGGATATATAAGGGCGAAATATTCGAAAGGAAGAAGAAAGAAACCAAGTAAACTCCCATGCTCGTACCAAAAAAAGTAAAACATAGGAAGTGGCATAAAGGACGTTCGAGGAAAAGAACGGTTGAGACCCGCGGGCTCACTTTGGCTTTCGGAAAATTCGGACTTAAGGCCATGGAATCAGCTTGGCTCAACTCTCGCCAGATAGAAGCCGGACGCCGCACTATTACGAACTTCTTAAAGCGCGAAGGACGTCTTTGGATCCGTGTTTTTCCCGATAAGCCGGTGACTGCCCGTCCGCCTGAGCTCACTATGGGTGGCGGAAAGGGTTCCGTTGACCGCTACGTTTTCCCGGTCCGTCCCGGAAGAATAATTTTCGAGATCGATGGCGTATCGCTTACGACCGCTAAAGAAGCCCTTCGCCGCGCCGGACACAAAATGCCGTTTACCGTAAAATTCGTATCCAAATAATATGAAGCGCAAAGATATACAAGAATTGAGGACCAAGCCGAAAGTTGAGCTTTTGAAAGAGCTTAACGAGACTAAAGCCGAATTAAGGAAGGCTACGTTTGACTTGGAAGCCGGGAAACTCAATAATGTCAGGACCCCGCGAGCCTTAAGGAAAAAAATCGCGAGGCTTTCGACGTTTTTAAACCAAAATGGATAAACAACCTATAAAAAGAAGGATCCAGGGAATCGTGGTTTCGGACAAAATGTCCAAGACGCGCGTGGTTGCGGTATCCGGAACCAGAAAGCACCCGAAGTACCAGCGTCTATATAAAGTCACCAAGAGGTTTAAGGCCCACGACGAAGAGAACGCCTATAAAGTGGGTGATGTGGTAATAATCGAAGAAACCCGGCCTCTTTCCAAAGAAAAGAGATTTAAGATAGTAGAAAAGATCAAATAACATGATACAAGAACGTTCTATTCTTAAAGTCGCGGATAACTCGGGCGCAAAGCTTGTACGCTGTTTCCGCATACTCGGAGGCACCCGGCATCGCTACGCGAGGATAGGGGATATATTTATCGCCTCCGTCCAATCCGCGGAACCGAGGAAGGCCACCAAGAAAAAGGATATTGTCCGCTGTGTTGTGGTCCGCGCCAAGGCGCCGTTTAGGAGGGCTGACGGAACTTATCTCCGTTTTGATGAGAACGCGGCTGTTATAATAAACGCAAAGAACGAACCTGTTTCCACCCGCGTTTTCGGCCCGATGCCCAGGGAGCTTAAGGGGCGCGGCTACGAAAAGATCATAACCATGGCGGAAGAAATTGTATAAACATATGAACCTCAAGAAAGGAGACCAAATTAAAATGTTGAGCGGAAAGGATCGGGGCAAGACCGGCTTGGTTCTTTCGGCGCGGGAAGGCAAGGTGGTTGTGGAAGGATTGAATCTCGTCAAAAAAAGGAAACGCCCGACTCAGCAGGGTAAGACCGGCGAGACCGTTCTTTTACCGCGCGCCGTGGACGCTTCGAACGCTGCCCTTGTTTGTAAGAATTGCAAAAAAGCGACCCGGGTCGGTTTCCGCGCCGAAGGTTCCTTAAAGATCCGTTATTGCAAGAAATGCGAGGCCCCAAACTAGAATCATGAAAGAACTTAATCCAAAAACTTTGTTAGAAAAGATCGTGGTCAATGTCGGAGTCGGAAAACTTTCGGGGCAGGCTAATTTTGACGACAAAATTTTGCCGGAAATAAAAAAAGAAATTTCCGAGATAACCGGCCAGAAGCCGAAGGAGGCTCGCGCCAAGAAATCTATCGCCGGCTTTAAGCTCAGAGAGGGCCAGGTGGTCGGGGTGGTTGTAACCCTCCGGGGCCAGAAAATGGTTGATTTTTTTGAGCGTATGAATAGAATAGTATTACCTCGTGTTCATGACTTTAAGGGCCTTTCCGTGGGTACCGTGGATGAACGGGGAACTTTGCATGTCGGCTTCAGGGAACAGGGCGTTTTCCCGGAACTCAATCCGGAGGAATCTCATTTCAGCTTTTCTTTCGGCGTGAACATTGTTCCGAAGTCATATAAGCGCTTGGAGATGATCGAAACCTATAAAAAGCTCGGGGTTCCGTTCATGAAGGGAGAGGAAGCCAAGGCAAAAGGTAGGGGGCGCAAGAGAAGGAAATCTAACAAAAAATAATGGCAAAAACTTCCGTAGTCGCAAGAAGCAAAAAGACGCCGAAATACTCCACTCGCATTGTGAGGCGTTGTTTTCGCTGCGGCAGGAAGAGAGGATATATGCGCGCTTTCGGAATCTGCAGGATCTGCTTCCGCGAACTTGCGACCGCCGGCTACATCCCGGGCGTTAAAAAATCTTCCTGGTAAATAATATGTATTACGACTTACTTCCAAAAATTAAAAACGCCGCCAGAGCCAGAAAAGAGTTTATTCAAACTTCTTATTCGAACATGGATTTGGCCCTCGCAAAAATACTGGTTTCCGCCGGCTATCTTAGGAGTGCGCACAAAAAAGAAGTAGGCAAAAAGCAGTTCTTGGAGGTCAAGGTTTCTTATAAAGGCAAGGAGCCGAACTTCACCGATTTCAAACTCGTTTCCAAGCCCGGACGGCGAATTTATAAAGGATACCAGGAACTCCTGCCCATTAAGCAGGGTTACGGAATTTCCATACTTTCCACCTCAAAAGGAGTTATGACCAACCGGGAAGCCCGCAAAGAAAAAGTCGGCGGCGAATATCTTTGCGAAATTTGGTAAAAATATGTCTAGACTAGCTAAAAAACCGATTAAATTACTTGAAGGGGTCACCGTCCGCGAGGAAGACGGCAGGCTTATTTTTAAGGGCCCGAAGGGCGAGCATCCCGTGAAGGTTCCGGTTTTTGTGAAAACAGAAATTTTGGACGGTGCGGTGCAGATAACGACTACCGGTAACAGCAAGCAGGCCTTGGCCAACACCGGCACTACCGCTTCTCTCGTTAAGAACGCGATTTTGGGCGTGAAAGATGGTTTTCAAAAAGTGCTGGAGATCGAAGGAGTCGGTTACAAAGCTGCGATGGAGGGGACCACGATCGTTCTTTCTTTGGGCTTTGTTAATCCGATAAGGATCGCTGCTCCGGCCGGGATCACCATTGCCGTAGAAAAGAACCAGATAAAGATTTCCGGCGTGGATAAGGGAATGGTCGGTGAAATTGCTGCAACCATCCGCGCGAAGAAAAAACCGGAGCCGTACAAAGGAAAAGGCATTCACTACCAGGGCGAAGTGATAGTGCGTAAGGTCGGCAAGAAAGCCGGTGCCGCTGCCGCATAAATCTCATGAAACAGAAACTACTTTATGAAAGAAAAGAAAGGAGAGCCAAGCGCACCCGCGCCAAACTCCAAGGAACCCAAGCGATCCCTCGCCTTTCGGTTTTTCGTAGCAACAAGTTCATTTACGCCCAGCTTATCGACGACGAGGCCATGAAAACTCTGGCTTCGGTTTCTTCGAGAAATCTTGTGAAGGGCAAAAAAGCGAAGATAGATGCCGCAAAGCTTGTTGGTGACGAGATCGCTAAGAAGGCCAAGGAGCTAAAACTTGCCGGAGTTATTTTCGATCGCGGTGCCTACAGATATCACGGGCGCGTTAAGGCTTTGGCCGAAGCCGCAAGAGAAGCAGGATTAAAGATATAAAATGATGTTCAACAATAATAATCGCGGACGGGGACCGGGCAGGGGACCGCGCGAACAATATAAAGACGAGTTCAACGAGAAAGTTCTGGATATGCGCCGCGTAACGCGCGTGGTTAAGGGCGGCAAGCGTTTTCGTTTCCGTGCGACCGTGGTCATCGGCGATGGTAAGGGCCGCGTCGGTGTCGGCATCGGCAAGGGCGCCGACTTCCAGCAATCCGTAGCGAAGGGCAAGGCAGACGCCAAGAAATCTCTTTTGTTCATTAAGCTGAAAGAGGGCCGCACTATCGCTCACGAAGCTTCTGCGAAATACAGCGCGGCTGAGGTTATTATCAAGCCGGCGAAAGTCGGCCACGGACTCAAGGCCGGAGGAGCCGTTCGCGTAGTTTTGGGCCTCGCCGGGATTAAGGATGCGACCGCGAAGTGTATTTCGAGAACTCCGAACAAGCTTACGAATGCCATGGCTACCATGGAAGCGCTCAAAAAGGTTCGTCTTATAAAGCCGCAGAAGGCGGAAGCTCAAGCTTAAACTCATGCAATTACACGAATTTACAAAATCCGTAGGACAAAGGAAGCGTCCGCAGCGCATAGGGCGAGGCGGTAAGAGGGGAATCACTTCCGGCCGCGGCCAGAAGGGTCAGAAATCCCGTTCCGGTCACGTTATCCGTCCGGCCGAGCGCGATCTTATTCAGCGCTTGCCTAAGCTTCGCGGTTTTGCGAACAAGCCGACGAGCAACAAAGTCGTGACTTTCAATCTTTCCGCGATCGAGTCCAAATTTAAAAAGTTCGCGGCCGGAAATAACAGTGTGCTTATTAATGTCGCCGCCTTGAAGGAGGCGCGGCTTGTCGCCAAAAACTTTCGCGGTATCGCTAAACTTTTGTCCAAAGGAGAGCTCACTATTCCCATAACCGTAAAAGGGCTTAAAGTTTCCGCCTCCGCAAAGGCTAAGATCGAAAAAGCCGGCGGTAAGGTAGAATAAATAGGATGAATAAATTCCTCGAGCTTTTCAGGGTAAAAGACTTGCGCAACAAGGTCCTCATTGTTTTGGGCCTTCTTGTCGCTTTCCGGGTTTTGGCTTCTATTCCGATACCGGGAGTCGATCCGGCGCGTCTCGCGCAGTTTCTGGCTTCAAGCCAACTTTTCGGTTTTCTGAACCTCTTCTCCGGAGGCGGTTTGACGAACCTTTCGCTCGCGATGCTTGGCGTCGGTCCCTATATCACCGCGACCATTATCATGCAGCTTTTGACTATCATCTTTCCGAAGATGAAGCAGCTGTATTACGAGGAGGGCGCCCGCGGCCAGGCCAAGTTCAATCAATACTCGCGTATTCTAACTATTCCGTTGGCCGTGCTTCAGGGTTTCGGTTTTTTGAATCTTTTGATTTCCCAGGGCGCTATCGCGCGGCCGAGCGCGCTTGGAATGCTCACAAATATTTTGGCGATAACCGCAGGCTCGATGCTCGCGCTTTGGTTCGGCGAGCTTATCAGCGAACAGAAAGTCGGGAACGGAATTTCTTTGATCATCTTGGCTGGTATCGTGAGCCAACTGCCGACGGATTTCAGGCTTCTTATTGCGTCCTACACTCCGGCAATGCTTCCGACCTATGTTGGTTTCGCGATCATCGCAATCGGTATAATCGCCGCAGTTGTCTATCTGAACGAAGGGGAGAGGAAGATCCCTATCGCTTATGCCAGACGTATCCGGGGAAACAAAATGTACGGAGGCTCTTCGAGCTACCTGCCCTTGAAGGTGAATCAAGCGGGAATGATACCGCTCATCTTCGCTGTTTCCGTTTTGCTTTTCCCGCAGTTTTTTGCGCAGGTTGTTTCGGTGTTTTCGGCGGATTTAGGGCTTAAGCTTCACACGGCGATCAGCACATTCCTGGCCAATCAACTTTGGTACGGACTTTTATATTTCATTTTGGTCGTGGCTTTCACCTTCTTCTATTCCGCCATTACCTTTAATCCGGAAGAGGTAGCGAAGAACTTGCAGCGCGGCGGAGGATTTGTGACCGGTATTCGCCCGGGCGAGGCCACCGCTTCCTTCTTCAAAAGAATACTTTCCCGCGTTAATCTCTCCGGCGCGGTGTTCCTGGGACTTATCGCCGTACTGCCGATATTCGTGCAGACTGTGACTAAGGTTTCCGCACTTCAAATAAGCGGCACTTCGCTTTTGATCGTAGTCGCCGTGGTTTTGGAAACCATGAGGCAGGTGAATTCACAGCTCACAATTAGGGGCTATGAGGGCTTAGAATAATAATCTTATTGGTCTAAGAAAACGGCTCACAAAAAAGTGGGTCGTTTTTGTATTCAGTATTTTTATATATCCGATTTTGGTTTAGAATAAAGATATGAAAAAGGTAGTTATCATTTATGGACCTCCTGGAGCTGGAAAGGGGACGCAAGCCAATCTTTTGGCGGCGAAGCTCAATATGATTCATTTTGATACCGGTAAATACTTTGAAAAGATTTTGCACGATCCGGCTAACCAAAAAAATCGAATAATCCGAAGAGAAAGAAAACTTTTCGACACTGGCATACTTTTAACGCCAAGCTGGGTTGTGAAAACGGAAGAGATAGAAGCAAGAAAAATACATGCTGCGGGTTTCGGTCTTATTTTTAGCGGCTCGCTTAGAACCATGTACGAAGCGAAGCATTTTATTCCTGTTCTTACCAAACTTTATGGGCGGAAGAATCTTCATGTCTTTGCGCTTAATGTGCCGGCAGAGGTTTCTATAAAGAGAAACAGCAACAGGATGATGTGTAAATTTTGCGGTTACGGTCTTCTCTCCGCTTATTACGATGTAAAAAAACCAAAACACTGTCCGGTTTGCGGCGGACCATTTTATAAGCGGACTTTGGATAATCCTGCGACGATAAAAATTAGGCTAAAAGAATATAAAGAAAGGACGGAACCGATCCTGGATTTTATGAAAGAAAACGGGATTAAGGTTTTGAAACTTGACGCCAGGCCTGCACCGTATAAAGTGTTTGAACGTATCGAAAAGATACTGAAGTAATGATCCTTATAAAGACCGAGGAAGAAATAAAAATAATGGCGGAAGCGGGGAAGCGCCTAGCCCTGGTGGTCAGGGCTCTTAAGGCCATGGTGAAAGAGGGTGTTACTACCTACGAGATCGATCGGGAAGCCAAGCGCCTCATAGAAGAATCCGGGTGCATTCCGGCTTTTTTAAATTACCGCCCGAGCGGCGCGGACAGACCATATCCGGCGACCATTTGTACTTCAATAAACTCCGGCGTGGTTCACGGACTTCCTTCGGGCTATGCGCTTAAGAGCGGTGATCTTTTAAAACTTGACCTGGGTCTAATATATGAAAAATTTTATTCCGATATGGCTATCACGGTTCCGATCGGAAAGACGTCCAAAGAGGATCAGGAGCTGATATCCGTGACTCGCGGGGCGCTCGAAAAAGGAATCGCCGCGGCACAACCCGGAAACACCCTGGGAGATATCGGCTATGCAATCGGGAGTTTCGTAAAAAAGAATGGTTTTCACGTGGTGGATGGGCTGACTGGGCACGGTATCGGCAGGAAGCTTCACGAAGACCCGTATGTCTTCAACGAGGGGCTCCCGGGCGAATGGGACGTTTTAAAGCCCGGAATGGTGCTGGCTTTGGAACCTATGGTTTGCGCCGGGAAGCCGAGGGTAAAGCAGCTTGAGGATGATAGCTTTGTGACCGCCGATGGCTCAATGGCCGCCCATTTTGAGCACACAATTGCCATAACAGAAAAAGGGCATAGGATACTCACCCAGGCCTAGGTTGCGTGCCATAGCCTGGCGGATTCGGCCCCTTCGGGGGCTTTTTCTTATGGTATAATTACCCCATGGCTCGACCTTATCTTTCCATAATCATACCCGCTTGGAATGAGGCAAAACGTCTGCCGATTACGCTTATCGATATCGATAAGCACATGGCGAAAGTGGATTACACCTACGAGATCTTAGTGGTGAACGATGGTTCCAAAGACAATACCGCGGAAGTCGCGCAAAAGATGAGTTCGCATATAAAAAATTTAAAAGTAGTGGACAATCATGTGAATCGAGGCAAGGGCGCGGTGGTCAGGGACGGTATGCTTATCGCGCAAGGAAATTATCGCTTATTTATGGATGCAGATAACGCCACGACCGTGGACCACTTTGACAAAATGATCGAACATTTTAGGACAGGGGCGGATGTGGTCATTGGAAGTCGAGCGGTCAAAGGCGCAAAACTAGATCCGCCGGAACCGTTTTATCGGCAAATACCCGGCAAGCTGGGGAATTTGTTCATCCAGGCATTGTTGCTCCCCGGGATTTGGGACACGCAATGCGGTTTCAAGGCTTTTAGCGATCGGGCGGCAGAAGAAATATTTGGCATGATGAAAATAGTCGGCTGGGGGTTTGATGTCGAGTGCTTGGCGCTGGCCAAAGAGCTCGGTTACAAGATCCAGGAAATTCCCGTGCATTGGGTGAACGCTGAAGGTTCTCATATCGGAATTTCCGATTACTTGAAAGTTCTCATCGAAACCCTTAAGATTCGCCTATGGCTTTGGAGAAGGAAATACCCATTCAAAGCACGAACCGTGTAGTCCTGAACATATAGCATAATAATCAATAACCAACGCAGGGCGTGATATGCTACACGCTACGCGTTATATGATATACGACCCATGACCTATTACCTTACCCCCGAGAGACTTGAAGAGTTGAAGAAAGAATTGGAAATATTGAAAGGACAAAAAAGAAACGAAGTTTCCGAGCGATTGCTCAGGGCCAAAGAATTCGGCGACTTGTCCGAAAATTCCGAATACGTGGAAGCTCGCGAAGAACAATCCCGCGTGGAAACCCGCATCTATGAGTTGGAAGACATGATGAAGCATGTTTCCATAATCAAAAAAGGGGATGGGGGAGTTGAGGCGCGCATCGGTTCCACTTTGACCGTCGAAAAAGACGGCGTGACAAAAACTTTTACCATCGTCGGTTCCGAAGAGTCCAAGCCGGAAGAGAATAAAATTTCCAACGAATCTCCTTTAGGCGCAGCTTTCTTGGGCAAGAAGGCCGGGGACAGCGCTCAAGTCTCCACTCCGAACGGCCAAGCCACCTACAAAATAACCCGCGTTGAATAGCGGCTGACATACCGATGATCGATGCTCTTCGCGAGGAACGATTAAAGAAGCTTGCCCGCGTAAAGGACGCAGGGCTTTTGGCGTATCCGGCAGATTGCAAACGAACCCACACGCTGGGGGAGGTTAGAAAGGATTTCGCGAAATTGTCTAAAGCGAAAAAGAGAGTGTTTCTTGCCGGGCGCATTTGGAGTATCCGCGATCAGGGAAACATAATTTTTTTGGACATACGGGATGAATCAGGGTCTTTGCAGGGCGTGCTCACCAAAAAGAACGTTAAAGATTTTCCGCTTTGGAAAAATTCTTTGGATCGGGGAGATTTTATTCAGATCTCCGGGATTCTTTTTAAAACCAAGAAAGGAGAGGAGAGCGTAGAAATAAAAGAGGTAAGGCTTTTGAGCAAGGCGCTTTTGCCGATACCGTCCGAATGGTATGGCGTGGAGGACGATGAGCTGCGCTTGAGGCGCAGGTATCTCGAGATACTGACCGATAAGACCGTTTCGGACATGTTCCGGAAGAAGGCCGCCTTTTGGGCAGCTTTCCGGGAGACATTTTTAAATGACGGTTTTTTGGAGGTGGAAACCCCGATCTTCGAATCTATTCCCGGAGGCGCGGAAGCGGAGCCTTTCAAAACGCACCTCAATGCTTTGGATATCGATCTTTATCTTCGTATTTCGTTGGAACTTCCGCTCAAGAAGCTCATAGTCGCAGGCTATGAAAAAGTTTTTGAGATCGGACGCATTTTCCGGAATGAGGGGATGGATAAAGAGCACCTTCAGGATTACACCCAGCTGGAATTTTATTGGGCTTTTCATGAATACGAAGATCTGATGAAGTTCATCGAGAAAACTTATAAATTTGTGATCAAAAAGACCACCGGCGGTTTGAAGACCGTTTATGAAGGGAAGAAAATCGACTGGGGCAAGAAATGGAAAAAAGTGGATTACGTGGAATCTTTCAAGAAAGCCGTAAAGCTTGATCCGCTTTCCGCCTCGGAGGAAGAGCTGCGCAAAAAAGCCATTGAACTCAAACTGAACCCCGAGCGCCACATGGGCAAGGGCAGGCTTATCGATCTTATTTTTAAAAAAACAGTGCGGCCGACGCTTTTTGACCCGTGTTTCCTTGTGGATCCTCCGGTAGAGATAGAGCCTCTGGCAAAGAGACACAGGAAAGACCCGCGGCGCGTGGAAAGATTCCAAGTTTTGGCCGCAGGCACAGAGCTTGGTAAAGGTTTTTCGGAGCTCAATGACCCCTTGGATCAGCGGGCTCGTTTTGAGGAGCAGATGGGCTTAAGAGAGGCGGGGGACGCAGAGGCGCAGATGCTGGATGAAGAGTTTATAACCGCCTTGGAATACGGCATGCCGCCGACCGCGGGTTTTGGAATTTCTGAGAGACTATTCGCAGTTTTGATGGACAAGCCGATTCGGGAGATATTGTTTTTCCCCCTAATGCGCCCAAAGGCGCACGGGTCTGAGCGCAAGGCGCTTTAAGACGCTTATGAGGCCCAAGAGGGATTCATGCGTCCTCCGTAGCCTCGTGCGAAGGAGGGCTTTTTAAATTGTCGAAGAGGCCTAAAAAATAAATTAAGGGACTTGACTTTTTTCGGGAATAGCTTATATTTACTTTCAGCAAGGGAGGTGATCGTCATGGTCGGACTCGGAATCGCACTCGTCATCGTTGGCGCTTTCATGTATCTCGTGATTCGGGGAGCGGACGACGACAGGCAGAACCGCGATTGCGAGTCGGTCTGACGTGTCACGCGCCTCTTTCCGCGGCCGGGGTTCCCCCCGGCCGTTTTTCTTTTTTTATGTCTCCAATATCTTTGCCCGTTCTACGATAAGCGAAGGTTCGCCGTTTCGGTGATTCACTTTGCCCTCAACTATGATCACATTGTTTTCATTCCAAATGTCTTGGGTTTTCTGAAGGGTATTATTAAATACCACGAGTTCTATTTGATAAGGAGACAGATCTTCGAGGGTTACGAAGAGCATCGGCTGGCCGTTTTTGGTAATTATTTTGTGCGATTTGGAAATTAATCCGGCGGTGCGATAAATTAGATTCGTGTTCTCCGCCTTCCTTATCTCTTCTATTGTTCTCGCTTTAACTTCTTTGATCTTTGTTTCAAACCGAGCGAGCGGGTGTTCGGAAAGATAGAAACCCAGAAGTTCCTTTTCCCAAGCAAGTTTTTGACCGACTTCCGCGGGCGGAACCGGCTTTAATTTCAATCCTTGAATGCTTGCGGCAGGCAGATCTCCGAAGAGGGAATTTTGGGCGCCCTGCGTGCCTTTTCTGGCGGCTTGAGCAAAGCGCAATATTTCATCCATATTTTCGAGTATCTGGTTGCGCTCCATGCCCATGGAATCGAATACTCCGCCCTTGGCCAAACTCTCCAATGATTTTTTGTTGAGATCTTTATGATTAACACGGGACAAGAAATCCGCGAAATCTTTGAACGGTCCGCGGCTCCCGCGCTCCTCGATTATCGCTTCGGAGATGGCCTGGCCCACGTTTTTGATCGCCAAAAGACCGAAGCGAATTTTCGCGCCCTCCGGAGAAAAACGGGTGAAGCTTTGGTTGACGTCCGGCGGCAAGACATCTACGTTGGATTGCTTGGCCTCGTTGATGAGGAAAGAGATGCGCTCCGTGTCTCCGCTATCGGCGTTTAAAAGGCTTGCCATGAACTCTTCGGGGTAGTGGGCCTTAAGATATGCAGTCCTGTAACCTATCATCGCGTAGCAGGCCGCGTGGCTCTTGTTAAAGCCGTAGCGCGCGAACGGCGGGAAGAGCTCCCAGATGGCTTTAGCGGAGCGTTCGTCAATACTATTCTTGAGCATTCCGCTTACGAGCCTTACTTGCTGTTCGTCCAAGAGCGACTTAATTTTTTTACCGATAGCTTTGCGCAAGGTGTCCGCTTCGGCGAGCGAATAGCCTGCCAAGTCGCGGGCGATGCGCATCATTTGCTCCTGATACACACCGATGCCATAGGTGTTCTTGAGTATCGGCTCGAGCTTCGGGTGGATATAGGTTATTTTTTCCTGCCCATTTTTACGTTTGATGAAGGTCGGGATAAGTTCCATCGGACCCGGACGGTATAGGGCGACCAAAGCGATAAGATCTTCAAGCACGGTTGGCTTGATCTCTTTCATGTAACGGCGCATGCCGGAAGATTCAAATTGAAAAACTCCTGTAGTATCTCCTTTTTGGAGAAGTTCGTAAGTTGCTGGATCGTCCAATGGAATTTCGGCGATCTTCACGTCTTTATTTTGGAGTTCGCGTATCAGGCGCAAGGTGTCTTCAATGATGGTTAGATTCTTGAGTCCCAAAAAGTCGATTTTCAAAAGACCCAGTTTTTCAATGCCGCCCATTTCTATTTGGGTGATGATGATGTCTTTATCCTGCGGGGCGAATTGCAGCGGCACATTTTCCACGAGCGGGTCGCGGGAGATAACCGTGCCGCAGGCGTGAACGGAGGCGTGACGGACCACGCCTTCGAGATGTAATGCAGTATCAATAAGCTCTTTGGCTTGAGCGTTCGAGCTGTAGAGGGTTTTTAAATCTTCAACTTCATCCAAACATTTTTGGAGCCAGCCTTCCTTCATACCCTGGGTGGGATTGAAGGGGATAAGCTTTGCGACCTGATCGCAGAAAGAGTAGGCGACACCCATGGCGCGTCCGGCATCACGGATGGCCGCGCGGGCCGCCATGGTTCCGAAAGTGATGATCTGGGCCACGTGATCTTCGCCGTATTTCTGGCGCGCATAGGCCAAAACTTCACCCCGGCGGGTATCGGCA
Organism: Parcubacteria group bacterium LiPW_15; assembly: GCA_007375645.1. Classification (GTDB taxonomy): domain Bacteria; phylum Patescibacteriota; class Minisyncoccia; order UBA6257; family 2-01-FULL-56-20; genus LiPW-15. The sequence continues at coordinate 320,938 of VMER01000001.1, read as the reverse complement.
AAGTCGATATCTATATCCGGCATTTGAATGCGTTCCGGATTCAAGAATCTTTCAAAAAGCAGGTCATAAACCAGAGGGTCGATATCGGTGATATTCAAGATATAAGAAACAATGCTGCCCGCGGCGGAACCTCTTCCGGGACCTACGGATATGCCGTGGTTCTTGGCCCAGTTGATAAGGTCTTGGACAATAAGGAAGTAATCCGCAAAGCCGGTCTTTTCGATAACCCCGAATTCATATTCCACCCGCTCTCTTACGGTTTGAGTCAATTTATCGCCCGGATAGCGGTTCGGCAGGCGCTCCTCCATGAGTTCGCGCAGATATTCGTTCGCGGTCTTACCCTCCGGTTTTGGAAAATTAGGAAGCAGGGTTTTTCCGAGTTCGAGTTCCACATTGCACATTTCCGCGATCTTCGCGGTATTTTCTATCGCTTCCGGCGCGAAGGTGAATTTCAATTCCATTTCTTCGGGGGAGGCGAGTGAAAAATCGTCCGCTTTCAAAGAGAGTCGGTCATCATCGGAAAGTTTATTGCCGGTCTGGATTGCCAAGAGGATGTCGTGATAGTGCGCGTCTTCTTTCCGCGGATAGTGGGAGTCCTGAGTGGCCACGAGCGGTATGCCGGTTTCTTTGGAGAGCCTTAAAAGATCTGCTTCGATCTTTTCGGAATCTTCTATGTTCGGGTGCTTTTGTATCTCAATAAAATAATTTCCTTTTCCGAAAATTTCTTCGTGTTCCAGGGCGATGGTTTTTGCTTTCTCAAAATTTTCGGCGAGTAACGCTTGGCCGATTTCTCCGCCTAAGCACGCCGAAAGGGCGATAAGCCCCTCGTGATGTTCGCGCAAAATTTCTTTATCCACCCGGGGCTTATAGTAATAGCCCTCCAGATTCGCGCGGGAAACGAGTTTAATAAGATTTTTCCAGCCGGTCAGATCCTTGGCGAGGAGGATGAGGTGGTAATATTTTTCATCATTGGCGTCCCGGTCGAGGCGGCTTTTCGGGGCGACATATGCTTCCACTCCGAGGATCGGTTTGACGCCCGCTTTTTTTGCCTTTTGGTAGAACTCCAAGGAACCATACATGACTCCGTGATCGGTCAAAGCCACGGAATCCATTCCGGTTTCTTTTATCCTTTTAATAAGTTCGTCTATCTTCGTGAGTCCGTCGAGGAGAGAATAGTGGCTGTGTACGTGTAGGTGGGTAAATTTGGCCATGGAATATTTTGCCTATTTGGGATTCGGCAGGCGTCCTTTTCGGCGATCTTTAGATACATACTACAGGATTTTACCGTGTCAAAAAAGCCCCTACGGGCTTCTTGATCTCGAGCTTATTTCTGAGCCAATGGTCGGAGTTGAACCGACGACCTACTCCTTACCATGGAGTTGCTCTACCAACTGAGCTACATTGGCGTAAAAGGACTCTTTGATTGTATTTATTTTGGCCGAAAAGTCCATAGCCAGACTTTGCCCGTGTTGCGCCTTATGGGTTAAAATAAAGACGTACCTAAATCGGGTCGCAATGAAAGGTCGGAACTTTTAAATTAAATATACCCATGAAAAATATTTCTTGTATGGATATGGGCGTTACCTGCCCGTTTGTCGCCGAAGGCGAAACTCCGGAAGAGGCCGCGACCAAACTTGAACAGCATGCGGCAGTGGCCCATCCGGAAGTAGTTCAAAAGATGGCCGAAACCATGACCCCGGAAGAGATGAAGGCGGCCATGATCGCCAAGGCGAAAGACGCGACCCCGCCGGCAGACGTTACCCCGCCGGCAGCACCAGAAACCCCGGCTATGTAAACAAAAAATCCGTCCTTGCGTTCACCGCCGGACGGATTTTTTTGTTCTTTCGGAGCCACCTCTCGGATTTGAACCGAGGATCTTCTCTTTACAAAAGAGTTGCTCTACCGCTGAGCTAAGGTGGCCTTCGGTCGAAGACAATTGGATTTTAGCCGAAATGGAAGGATATGTCATCCTCCCGGGGTTTACAAGATTTGGGCAATTTGCTACTATTACCGAACTATGGCAAAGGTAAAGCGGTCCGAAAACCTAATAGCCCTGAAGTGTGAAGTCTGTAAAAACAGGGGATATTATACGTCCAAAAATAAGAAGAAAGTGGAGCGCAAGATCGAACTTAAGAAATACTGCGCCTGGTGCAGGAAGTCTACTAAGCACAAGGAAACAAGGATCTCCGGCAAATAACCGGGGATTTTTGTTTTTATGCTCTTTCTATACTAGGCGTCATTTTGCTAGCGGGGGCACTAAGCGCAGGCGCTCAAGGGAATCTCATGCGTTCATTTCATTCGCTTCTCAAAACCCTCGTTTTTGAGTAATTTCCGACACGGGAGGAATACCTTTCCTCCCGACCCCACCTCTCAGTCCGATTCCTAACTGCCAATATCAAAATGAGATGGCCACAAGACCATCTCATTTTGCTAGCGGGGGCACTAGGAATCGAACCCAGGTCAGCGGTTTTGGAGACCGCTGTTCTACCATTGAACTATGCCCCCATTGGAAGGATTCTAACTAAAGACGGAGAAATTTTAAAGTCCTGCTATAATTAGAGCATGGAGACAGCAATTTGGTATGCGAGCTTGGCAAGGCCGTCTTTTGCGCCGCCGGCCTGGCTTTTCGGTCCGGTTTGGACAGCGCTCTATATTTTAATCGGAATTTCTTTCGGCAGGGTTTTTGTGCTGGCGTGGAGGAAGAAGATCGATAAAATTGTTGCTTTGCCGTTCGTCTTAAATCTTATTTTTAACCTTGCATTCTCCCCGATACAATTTACCCTCCAGAATAATTTTCTTGCGGCCATAGATATCCTGCTCATTCTTGGCACGCTTATCTGGGGGATGGCGGCGATTTACCGGCATGAAAAGTGGTTAACTTACATCCAGATACCGTATCTCGTTTGGGTTTCGTTCGCGACAATTCTCCAGCTCACGATAACGTATCTTAATTGGTAGCGTATGGTTTGTTGGAATAGATCGGAAAGGTCGCGACGAGGCAGTTAATAAATTAAATAAAAAATATTATGAAGAAAAAAATTGTTAGCAAGAAAGGAGCAAAGAAAAAAGGAGGAGGTCTTTTGGCGGGTGCTTTGGTCGGAGGAGTGCTTGGCGTTGTGGCCGGCATGCTGGAGTCGGAATCCGGGCAAAAAATGCAGAAGAATTTTACGAAATTATCCGGAGAATTTCTTAACTATATCGCTCCGCAGGTAAAAAAGATGAAAGAGGTGGGCGAGCCGGAGTACGAAGCCTTTGTCGCTGAAAAAGCAAAGAGCTATGCAAAGGCTAAGAAACTTTCTTTGGCTGAGGCAAAAATCCTTGCCGCGAAGGCGAAACATTCCTGGAAGCATATAAAAAAACATTTGCCAAAGTAATAGGCATTTGGATTGTTCATGATCAAGCATTCGATAATAAGGCGGGTAATAATCTTCGGTCTTTTGGCTATTTTAATGGTGCTCGGGTATTTTGCTTGGCCGAAGTTTTGCGAAAAACAGAATATAACGCAGCTCGAATATAAAAATGCCGAGTATGGTTTCAGCGTTTCATTGCCGGCAACCTGGATGGGTTACACGGTGACGAATGACGAGTGGAGCGGAGACGTGATCGGCGATCAATTGGGCGAAACACATTACACGACCGGTACGGTGGTCTCTATCCATAATCCAAAATGGACCAAAGAAGTAATGTATCAAGATATTCCGATAATGATCTTCACGCTTAACCAGTGGGGTGAACTACAGCAAGAGAAATTTCATATCGGCGCGGCGCCGATTCCTCCTAGCGAACTTGACCGGAACGCTAAATATGTTTTTGCTCTACCGGCGCGCTATAACTTTGCGTTTCCGCTAGGGTTTGAAGAGGTAGACCAAATAATTCAGGGCAAACCGCTCAAAACGTTTGAGCCGAAATAGGCCTATTCGACACTTGCGGGGCCTCGGCGAGAGGTCTATATTTTGCGTAGCCAAAGCCCCGGCTTGGTATGGGGCTAGATTGAAAGGAGGCCTATATGGCCGAAAATAGCGAGACCCAGGTCACCGAGAAACCGCCCGAAGAGGGCAAGAAGTGGGTTCATCCGCTCAAGGGGAGGAAGGTCCTGGGGGGCGAACCCCGGGATTATTCCTGGCAGGCGTGGCTCTTCGATTGGAATCGCGAAACGTATACCGTTTCGCTCATCAACCATCTGCATATCGCCTACGACAGCGAACCGAAAAGCTGCAAGGAAAGGCAGGCGAGGACGCTGTTCTTTCTGGACCATGCGATGTCGCACTGCAGCGCCGGCAACGTCTGTCCGGAGTGCAAGATCGCGGAGAAAGCCGCTTCGGTTCTCTGCCAGCGCGTTTTCAAGAATGCGTCCAGTTCTGCAATGCCTTCTTGGTTTCCGGATATCCTGGACGCGGAGGTCCTGCCGAAGCTTTTCGAGTTTCTCGACAATTTCTCGGGCCATGGCAGTTCGAGGAGCTTCGACTATCGCAACGTCTTGACTGCCCATGAGAAAATCATTCTCAAGGAATTCCTCCTGAAGCTCTGTCTTTTTGCGTGGAACAGCGAATTCTTCTGGCGGGATAGGATGTATCCGCCGTGGAGCGAACACCGTGAAAAGCTGGACGAGTGGAGGAATCTTCTCAGCGCACACAGGATCGGATTCATGAGGATCCTTCTGCAGATGGGCGAACTCGACCGGCTGTGGATGCATCGCGAGGGCATCGATGCGGTGGACATCGGGATCCTTCGCGGACTTGTTTTCGCGAAGCCCAGGGATCGCAAGTCCAGCGACGAAGTTCCGGCTTCTCTCGAAGAAGCCCTCGTGAGTAAGGAGTGGAGGCGGAACGAGCCCGCGCGCGTCCTCTGCTATCTCGAGGCATTCTTCAAGGAAACGGAGCGGCGGAAGGCCGAATACGAGGGGGCCAAGGCTCTCGTGGAAGAGGTGGCTTCGAGGATCAAAGACGAGCGAGAAGAGATCGCGAAGATCCAGCTCTTTTTCATGAACGCCGGAAGCGCCAGCTTCGGGTTCGGGGATCTCCAAGAGAAGCAGAGGGCCCTCGGCGCGAGACAGGAGACGCTTCGCTCTCTCGAGAGTTCTTTGTTCCAGGTTCGGGCCTCTCTTGCGACGCTGCGCGAGAAATACGGCTACTGACAGTTCAGCTCTTCGTCAACGCGCCCCGACCCCCGGTCGGGGCGTTTTTAATACAAAAAAGGGTTTTTTACATGAAGCAATCTTGGATTTATACTTAATCTATGGATAAGGCGTCTAATTTCGAAAAGGGCCCATCCCGGGAACGGGTCGTGGCAGAAATAGCCGAGAAAGGTTTGGCGAATTCGGAAGCAAAAGAATTCCTTAATAAATGGATAGCTGAAACTTCTGAGCGCATGGACGCGGAGGATAAGAGTCCGCTTTCCAAAATAAATTTTCAGATAGAACTGGCGAAACTCTTGCTTGAAGCCGGAGAGAAGGCGGAAGCGGAAGAGGTGTTGTGGGATGTTGTTTTAAACGCGGATTCCGAGGCACATACCGATACTCCAGTCAGACAACAAGCTGTTGATCTGAAAAACAAGGCGTCCAGAATGTTGGAAGAAATTTAAATCAAAAGGTCGCTCATCAATTTTAATAATGGACAAAATGAAGTGTGGACATATGGGAGGGTCGTGCGGCGTGTTTTGGGCAGCCGGCTGGTTTTTCACCATCGGCTTCCTTAAGCTGGCCTTCTGGCAAGGGGTGCTCGCGGTAATAGTCTGGCCGTATTACCTGGGCGCTCATTTTGCGGGATAGTCTTTCAAAGGGTTTGTTCGTCCGTCCCCGCGTGGGTTTATATGAGGCAGGGCGGTTTTTGGTTGAAATAACCCTCGGTTTTTGCTACACTTTCTGGACTTGCACAAAAATAAAATGTTTAAAAAACACAAGATATTAATGAGTCTTCTTTTGGTCGCGGTGGTTGCCGTGGCCGCGGTCGGCTCAAGACTGGCGGTTCAAAACTCCGGCGGATCGTCCGACTCCGCAAAAAGAGTAAATTTGATAGCGGTTAAGGACTACGGAAAGTCCGGGTCGTTTGTTTTCGGCGACGGTTCGGTGGAGTCTTTGGAGCAGGCGGAACTCAGGAGCCAGATATCCGCTCAGGTTTCCAAAATAAATGTTTCGGTCGGAGATAAGGTTTCGAAGGATCAGGCTTTGGTTAATTTCCAAAATGCGGATTTCTTGGCGCAACTTGGACAGGTTCAGGCCGGTTTGGATGCGCAGGAGTCGCGACTCGCGGAAATGAGGAAGGGCGTGCGCGCGGAAGACCTCAATATCACTAAAACCGAATTGGACAAAGCCAACCAGGGCCTCGGGAATATCTACAGCAACACCCCGAATCTTCTAAGCGACGCTTATTCAAAAAGCGAGGACGCGGTAAGAAAACAACTGGATCAGTTTTTTACGAACGACGAAGAGCTGAATCCTCAATTAACTTTTTTGGTCAGCGACGCGCAAACGAAAATAGACGTGGAGACCGGCAGGCTTGGCGCGAGCGCCGAGCTTAATAAGTGGCGCGTGGAATTATCCGCGGTGACGAGCACTTCCACGCAAAGTGACTTCGACAAGCTTATTACGAATTCCAAAGCCCATGTAGCTTTCATTAAATCATTTTTGGATCGGACTTCCGACGCGATCCGTTACGAGACCGGATTGTCGCAAACTGCAGTTGATGGATTTCGATTGACTTTAGGCGTCGCGAAAGGGGAAGCGAACGGCGCAGCTACTTCAATAAGCGCGCAAGAGCAGGCGATATCCGCGCAGAAACTGGTGATCCAAGGGATTAAAAACCAACTTCAGCTCAAGGAGGCCGGATATACTTCCGACCAGATAGCCTCTCAGGAAGCTTTGGTTCAGCAGTCTTTGGAATCCGTGAACGCGCTTAGGGCGCAGGTGGCGAAAACGGTTATTCGTTCTCCGATCGACGGGGTGGTCGCGGCCATACCGGCGCGCGTGGGCGAACTTTCTTCGCCCGGGCAATTGGTTGTTTCCGTGGTCAACAAGGATTGGTTGAAGGTTAAATCTTTCGTAAGCGCTTCGGATGTTTCTTTGGTTGAAGAGGGAGCGGACGCGGTTATCGGAGACAATATCGCCGGCAAAGTTAATCGGGTTGCTCCGAGCATTGATCCCGGCACCAAAAAAGTCCAGGTGGATGTGATTGTTTCCGATCCTAAGACTTCCAATTTGGTGGTCGGTCAAAATGTAGCGGTTAAAATTGCCGCGAAGCAGATTGCCGGAAGCGGAGCCTCCTTCCTTTTGCCGCTTCAAGCCGTGAAAATAAGCAGTGATGGAGCGTTTGTATATCTCGTGGAGAACGGAATGCTTTCCGAGCGACCGGTGCAACTGGGAGCGGTTAACGGCGAGTTTGTCGAAGTTAAATCCGGCATTTCCGCGGACATGAGCATCGTTTCCCCGGTTTATGAATTGAAAACAGGAGAAAAGGTTTCGGTAAATCAGTAAATATGGAAAACGAAGAGATAAATATCCCGGAATCGACCCACAAGTCTTCCGACGAAAAATATTTGGAGCGCCTCGAATTTAATCCGGAACTTCGGAAAAGTTTTCTGAACTTTTTCGTTTCGAATTTCAGGGTTGTTATTCTGCTTATCGGCATTTTGGCTGTTGCCGGCGCGTATTCCTTTTCGAAGCTTCCGCGCGAATCCAACCCGGAAGTAAAGATACCGATCGCGGTTGTTTCGACTGTCTACCCCGGGGCCTCGCCTTCGGACGTGGAAGAGCTGGTCACCAAGAAATTGGAAACCGGCATCGCGGGGCTCAAAGACCTGGATAAGGTCACCTCCAATTCCTATAACTCCGTTTCCTCGATAGTCGTGGAATTTAACGCGAAGGCGAACCTCGACGATTCTATCCGCAGTTTGCGGGACAAAGTGACCAGCGCAAAGAATAGTTTGCCGGCCGACGCCAAAGAGCCGGTGGTCACGGAAATATCCATGGACGATCAGCCGGTGCTTACCCTGGCCATTACCGGACCTTACGGCGGATTTGAAATGCGGCAGATGGCCGAAGATCTTAAGGACGAGCTCGAAAAAATACCCGGAGTTCGGGAGGCGAATATTTCCGGCGGCGATGAAAAAGAATTCGAGGTAGCCTACAGCCCGGAAAAATTACTTTTTTACGGAATCTCCGCGGACCAGGCGAATCAGGCGATAGCTGCCACTAATCTCGCGATTCCTGCGGGAAACTTTGAGGGCAGCCAATTCACTTATCCGATCCGCTCGGACTCGCGCGTGTTTACGGCGGAAACTATCGGCGCTATTCCCGTGGGGCACACGAACGACGGGGGACTTATCTTCGTAAAAGATCTGGCTAATGTTTCGCTTAAGGCAATAGAAAAAACCGCTTATTCCCGCCTTTCTTCCGAAGGTTCCGTTCCGGAGGACGCGGTGACAATTTCCATAATAAAGAGGACGGGCGGTTCTATAATCGACACGGTTTCCGAAGCCAAGGCGGCTACGGAGCGGATGCTCAAAGTTTTCCCGCCCGGAGTGCAATATCAAACCACGACCGATCTCGCGGAATTGGTGGATCGGGATTTTAATCAGTTAAGCCACGATTTTTTGCTGACGCTTCTTCTGGTTTTCGTGATCCTCTTTTTGATAGTTGGCCTTAAAGAAGCGTTTGTGGCCGGACTTGCCATACCGCTCGTGTTTTTTGCGACCTTTTCGGTAATGCTTGCGATGGGCCAGACCCTGAACTTCCTTTCGCTGTTTTCGCTTATCCTGGCCTTGGGACTTCTCGTGGACGACGCGATAGTCGTGGTTTCCGCGACCAAGCAATATTTGCGAACCGGGAAATACACTCCGGAAGAGGCGGTACTTTTGGTCTTGAACGATTTCAAAGTTGTGCTTACGACCACGACTCTTACCACCGTGTGGGCTTTCCTCCCGCTTCTTCTCTCGACCGGAATAATGGGGGAGTTCATAAAATCCATTCCGATAACCGTTTCCATAACGCTTATCTCTTCTTTGTTTATCGCACTCATGATCAACCATCCGCTGGCGGCGGTTTTGGAGCGCCTTCGGATGACCAAGCGGTTTTTCATCTTGATCGAACTGCTGCTTATCGCGATAATGGGTCTGCTTTTCTGGACCGGCGGGGTCTTGGGCTTCGGTGCGGGAGCTTTGGTTTTGGCCGGAAATATTTGGATGATAGTTTGGTATGAGCGGGGCGGGCACGATCAGCTTGTGGCAAACAAAGCGCAGATGGATATGGAGTGGCAGAGCGACGAGCTTATAAAGAAAAAATTGAGAGAGCAGGGCAATCATCCCGACGCGACGCTCGCGGAAAAACTTATCCACGGAATATTGCATTTCAACGTTTTCCTGCCGTCCTATGAGCGGGCGGTGACCAAGATGATCGGGACCAAACGGGCGCGCAAGATAACCTTGTGGACCGTTGGTGCGATCTTTATATTTTCGCTCATGCTGCCCGCGACGGGCATCGTGCAGATGATATTTTTCCCGGTATCGGATTCCGATTACGTATATGTGGATGTACGCACCCCGATCGGAATGAATATTTCGGAAACGGATAAGGTTGCGCGCCAGGTTGAAGAGAAACTTATTAAATATCCGGATATCAAAACGTTCTCGTCTATTGTCGGCCACCCGAGCGCGATGAGTACGAACGGCCGCAGCGGCTCTAATGTCGCTTCCATGACTATAACCCTTAAGGACGCGAAGCTGCGCTCCAAGAAATCCTATCTTCTTGCGGAAGATATGCGGCGCGATTTTGCGAGCGTAAGCGGCGCGGAGTTAACCGTTTCGACCGAGAGCGGCGGACCGCCGACCGGAGCCGCGTTTGAAGCCCGCATCAGCGGCGACGACCTCAAAGAATTGGATAAAATAGCGCAGGAGCTGGAAGTTAAACTCAAGGAAATTCCCGGCGTTATTAACGTGGATATTTCGCTTAAGGATGCGGCTCCGGAATATACGTTTACCCTGGATCCGGTGAAGCTTGAATTGAACGGCCTGAACGCCGCCTATGTAGGTTCAATGCTCAGGATGGCTATCTCCGGAAGCGAAGTCAGCACCGTGATCCAAAACGGCAAGGAGGTAAAAATTGTGGTGCGTTTCGACAAAGCCAAGCTTCCGGGCCTGGAGGCCGTGCAGAATTTGCAGATACTCAATTTGCGCAAGCAAGCGGTGTTTCTGAAGGACGTGGCGAAGATAGAGCTGAAACCCGCGGTGGATACCATAACGCGCATAGATCAAAAGCGGACAGTTCTGCTTTCGGCAGGCGCGGATTCGACCACCAATTCGAATAAAATCCTGGCGGATTTCCAATCCAAAATAGAAACTTACGAATTTCCGACCGGATATTCCATCTTCTACGGGGGAGAGAACGAGCAAAATACGGAATCCGTCGTTTCGATCCTGCAGGCGATGGTGATCGCGATCCTTTTGATCATCATCACTTTGGTTATCCAATTTAATTCCTTTAGGAAGGCGGCGATAGTTTTGGTCACGATTCCTCTGGCCTTGATCGGAGTTTTCGTGGGTATGGGAATCTTCAATGTTGCCTTGAGCTTCCCGGGACTTATCGGAATTCTGGCGCTTTTTGGAATTGTGGTTAAGAACGCGATAATTTTAGTGGACAAGATGAACCTCAATATAAAGAGCGGGATCCCGTTCATGGATTCCGTGGTAGACGCGGGCAAATCCAGAATGGAGGCTATCTTTATCACCTCTATCTGCACGATCTTCGGGATCTTGCCGGTAACGCTTTCGAATGAAACTTGGACGTCTTTGGGCGGCGCGGTCATCTTCGGACTTTCGCTTTCCTCCTTCCTTACTCTGTTCATCGTGCCCACGCTCTATGTTTCTTTGATCGGGGAGAAAGACAGGTTCTAAAACAAATGGCAAAAATAAATTCTGCCGTGTTTGTAAAAAGTCTGGTCGGTCCGGATGAGTCTCTTTCGGACGGCAAGCCACAAATCGCTTTTATCGGCCGTTCCAACGTGGGTAAGTCGAGCGTTATCAATTCTCTCGTAGGCGAGAAGGGTTTGGCGCGAACGAGCGATATTCCGGGATATACACGAGCGATAAATCTGTTTTTGATAAATAAAAAGTTTTATCTGGTGGACCTGCCGGGCTACGGCTATTCTTACGCCTCAAAAGGCGGGAAGGAGCAGCTTCGGGAGCTTATCGATTGGTACCTCTTGGATTCCGGATATCAACAGAAAAAAGTGGTGCTTATTATAGACGCGAATGTCGGTCCGACCGACAAAGATCTCGCGATGCTAAAAAATTTGGAAATAAAAGAGAAAGATATAGTGGTCGTGGCGAACAAGGTAGATAAAATAAAAAAATCCGAGTACGAAAAGAAACTTCAACGATTGGGAGATTTGGTGGGAGATCACGTGATAATTCCGTGTTCCACAACGAAGAAAATCGGCATAAACGATCTTTCGGAGGAGATTTTTGCCTAACTAAATTGAAAGAGGCTTGTCCACCGAAGCTTCAGCGAAGGCGGAGCTTGCCCACCGAAGCTTTAGCGAAGGAGGGGGATTCGCGCCACTTGAAAACCTCGCTCCAAAGAGGAGAATTAGGTAAAGGGCAGATATATAAATCATTAACGATATGAAAAAAATAATTGTGTTTGCGGTTTTGTTCGCGTCGATAGGTTCTTTCGGAACATTGAGCGCGTACGCGATGACGCCGACTCTCTCGATGTCGAGCACAAGCGGGGATTCGGTTCAGATAAATGTGGTGGGAGACGCTAATTCCGGCGTGATGTTCTATTACAATATCGGCAGTTCATCGGGCATGCAGGTCACGACCCTCGGGACCACCAACTCGAGCGGTACGTTTACGACCACGATAAGCGGAGCGGCATACGGGGTTAACTCCGGAAGCTCCGTCTATGTTTTGGTAAACAGCCAGCAGTCGGCAATGCAGACCTGGCCGTACAATTCTTCTTCGCTTGGAACTCCGTCGCTTAGCCAGACCAATGTTCCGGTGGGACTCGGACAGACGGTGACTGTGACTTCGCAGGGGAACACCACCGGCGTTTACGCGGGTCTAAGCCCGAACTCGACTATCGCACTTCTTCAAATAAACGGAACGCAGATAAGTATCACCGGCAGGCAGATCGGAAGCACGAACGCGACTATTTGTTATGTCGGCACGGCATCGAACTGCGCGAATCTGGCCATCAACGTGCAGAGCGCCAATGTGCAATCGCTTTCCTTTAGCCAGAATAACGTTACGCTTACGACCGGCCAGAATACGACGATCAATCTTTACGGCGGAAGCGGATATTACGTCGCTTCGAACTCCAACTCAAGTGTTGCGACTCCTTCCATAAACGGCAGCGTGCTTACGATCTATGGTGCCGCGAACGGATCCACGAATGTCAACGTTTGTTCTTCTTCGGGCGGTTGCGGGATCATATACGTGACGGTGAATACATCCGGGACAAATCAATCCATCTCCTTCGGGAGTACTAATCCGACTATTTCCATCGGCCAAAGTATGAGCGTTCCGATCTACGGCGGATATAACTACTATTATATTTCCTCCAATTCCAATTCCGGCGTGGCGCAGGCCAATTTGAGCGGATCCACGCTCTCGCTCTATGGATCGAGCGCTGGTTCGACCTCAATTGCGATATGCGCTTCGTCCGGAACCTGCAGCACTCTCTATGTAACGGTGTCGGGCACGACCGGGGGAACCACCTCGAATATGACTTTGCTCGCAGAGATAACCGCGATGCAAAGCCAGCTCGCGCAGATCTTGGTTTCCATCCAAACGATGGCCGCAAAACTTACCCAGCTTGCGGCGAGCGCGGGCGGTTCAACTTCCGGCGGGGGAACGACTCAAATAAAATATAAGTTCACTTTATTTCTCGCTGTCGGTTCTTCCGGTAACGAAGTTACGGAGCTTCAAAAGAGATTGATTTCGGAAGGATATTTTAGCGGCTCGACAACCGGTTACTACGGTACCGCGACCGAAGCTGCGGTTAAAAAATATCAGAGCGCGCACGGTGTTACCGCCGCCGGCTACGTTGGTCCAAGCACCCGCGTCATCCTGAACGGGGAATAAAAATAGACATTGTACCGAAAAGCCACTCCACAATCGGGGTGGCTTTCGTTTTAGTGTGTTATATATCCAGCGAAACCTGGAACCCTTGACAAGCGGCGGAGAATAGTATACACTTATCCTCAAGTGCGTTTGGCACGAAAACCTAGTCGAATTTTACAGCAATAAACTAATTAAAACCGTAATCAAATGATGACTGGAATTATCAAGACTCTTGTTAAGGATAGGGGATTTGGATTCATCACTCGCGAAGGCGAGGCGAAGGATCTTTTCTTCCACTCCAAGGATCTCGTAGGCATTACTTTTGACGAATTGCAGGAAGGCGATAAGCTTTCCTTCGAAGTCGCCGAAGGTGATAAAGGTCTTTACGCAGTAAACGTTACTCGCGTAGAAGCCGAAAAGCCTGCTGCTGCAGAGCCTACTGCGTAAATGCATCTCTCCTTGCCTTAAGGCAAAACGAGACGAAACCCGCTCCGACCTAGGTCGGAGCGGGTTTTTGTTTTATTGATATTTAAAATTCAGCCTGCTAATCTGTGAGCAGTTCCCTACAGAGAAGGGAAGAGGAGGCTCGTATGATGCGCAAGGTAAGAAAAGACGCGAAGAAGGTCGTGGCTCGGGCCAAGGAACAGAAGTGGGCCATCGTTCTTTTGGACAACCAATTCGGTCTTTCCGAAAGATCCTTGGCGAGCAGGGAATTCACGGAAGCCTATGTCGTCTACGCCAGGGCGGCAAACACGCTTTACGACCACGGCTATGCGGGTGTGAGCGTTAAGCTCACCCGCTACATCAACAACTTCAACTGTGCTGAGCCGTCAGCCGAATTTCGGTTCCGGGGGAAGCTACTCGCCACTGGGGTTCATTTCACGGTGGGCGGTGGAAATCTCCTGGAGAAGAATCCGAAGCCTACCGGAGACGAATACATCTGGCATCCGGTTAAGCGGGAAACGCCTCTCGCCGCGCTCATCGAGTTTCTCGAAAAGCGGGCGAAGAAGCTGAGGCTCAAGAAATAGCTTCGGCAATCAGATCAGTTTTGAAGAAGTCTCGCGCCCCCACGAAGGGGCGCTTTTTGATTGACCTTAAGGCGCGATTAGTGGTATTAAGTAACCAGCAGGCGTGCGCATTTCGCGGACGTCAAAAAAACCAAAGCCGCAGGACGGAGCTCCGAGCGGTATGGAGGACATGTGGCGAAGCCCAGACCGAAACCACCGACTATCATCCTGGACAACGGATGTGGAGACGCGCAGAATCTTTTGGAAGATTCGGTTTTCGTAGGGCTTATTCAAAAGCTCATCGAAGCCGTCAACCGGCTTTACGCAGAAGACGGATTCGGTGGTCTGAGTTTGAAGCTGGGGCGGAAACGTAACACCAGTCCGTGGCAAATGGTTGTGCTGGCCGAGGTCCGTTTGAGCGGCGCAACTCTTTCAAATGTAGAGGTCGAGGTCTGGAGTGGCGGCACGGTGGACATTCGCGAGAAATACGAAAGGATTGAAACCACCAAAACGATACTTTTGGCCACCGATTTCTACAATATCCTGCGGGGGCGAGCCAAGTCCCTGGGATCGCACCGGAAGTAGACGGCGAAGCGCAAAGAAATGAGGCGTGAGATCATGACCACCGAGGAGCCCGAAGGGAAGCGCGCCGAGTGGGTGGCGAAGAAATATGCCGCGCACATCATGTGGATCGAGTGCTCGGCCTGCAAAAGCGAGCGGCCCAACAACTTGAAGATGAATCCGGGCGACTGCGAAGCGTGCGGTGCTCGGATGACAAACACCCATGCCATTCCGACCGGCTGGTTCGAGGCCATGGGCGTCGTCGTGCCTAACTCAACCGAGAGCGAGTCGTTCCTTTTGGAGTAGCTTTCCCGCTCCGACCTGGGTTTCTGGGTCGGAGCTTTTTTTATTTAAATCCAGCATAAAGAGATGCGAATGATGTATAATTATAGATAATAAGGGCACCAAACATGAAAAAAATTTCTACGTATTTAATCGTGGCGGTTGCGGCCGGAGTACTCTTAACCGGAATTTGGGTTTATGAAAAATACATTAAAGCTCCGGATACAAGCAATCTGACTTTTACGGCCGAACGCAAAGATATTCGAGAAACC
Source organism: Parcubacteria group bacterium LiPW_15 (assembly GCA_007375645.1). Classification (GTDB taxonomy): domain Bacteria; phylum Patescibacteriota; class Minisyncoccia; order UBA6257; family 2-01-FULL-56-20; genus LiPW-15. Next base: position 305,763 of record VMER01000001.1, on the reverse strand, counting down.
GTCAAAGCCCGGGGCGAAGTGGTTTCCCAAAAGGATTTTGATCTGCAGTTTCCGGTTTCCGGCACGGTTTCATCCGTTTACGTGAAAGAAGGGGACGTTGTCCCGGCCGGAACTCCTTTGGCGAAACTGGATACCAGGGAATTGGAATTGAGCTTGGACAAATTGCTTTCGCATGCGGCGGCAAAAGATGTCGCGGTAGCCGAGGCGTCGGTTGTGAACGCGCGCGCGGCAAGCGACGCGGCCTCGAAAGCGCTTTTGAGTTCTTTAAACGACGGATATTTCAGAGCCGATGATGTGGTGAGGGGAAAAATGGACGCACTGTTTACCAATCCGAGAACCGTTCCTGTCTTTAACTATCAAGTCGGTGCGAATTCCTTCGACCTGAAGAACGCGGTGGAGACCGAACGCCAGCGCCTGGAAACGGACCTAACAAATTTCAAAAATGGACTTGCCGCGGCAAGCTCCGGGACTTTGAGCGATCTTTCCGCCGTGGATTCCGTGGCGCATGATACCTTGAATCTGACCGTCACTTTTTTGCAAAATCTCGCGGCTATCACGAATGACACAGCTTCTCTCGCTTCCTACAAAGAAACGATTTCCGCGGCGAGAACCAGCATTAACGCGGCGATCACCAACCTCACCACCGCGGACGGAGCATTCTCCACCGCTAAAACCAATTTAGATCTGGCCGTTAAGACTTTGGATTTGAAACGCGCGGCGGTGGAAAGCGAAGACGCGGATATCGGAATCGCGCGGGATAAGATCGCGAAATCAACGCTCTATGCGCCGATCGCTTCGCGTGTAACCAAGGTTTGGCTTGAACGGCAGGAAGCGGCTCAGCCCGGCATAAACGCCGTTTCGCTTTCGGCGGTCGGCTATAAACTGCAATCCGATATTTCGGAATTGGATATCGGCAAGATCACTGCCGGGTCCAACGGCAACGAGGTCACGATAGAGCTGGATGCGTTTCCGGGAAGATCGTTTAAAGGCAGGGTTGTTTCCGTCGATCCGCAGCCGGTTTTAAAAGATACCGACAAATATTATCGGACAAATGTTTTCTTTGAGGGCGGAGGAACGGACGGGGTAGAAATCCGTTCGGGAATGAGCGCGGATCTTAAAATACTCGCGGAATTTCACAAAAATGTTGTGGTTATCCCGGAAATCGCCATGTTTAAGTCCGGCGGCCAAGCTTTTGTAAATGTAGAGACTGATAAGGGTCCGGTCGAAACGAAGATCACGACGGGCATTTCCGACGGGGAAAATATCGAAGTCCTTTCGGGCTTAGAGGGAGGCGAGACGCTCATCATATCGAGCTAATTTAATATGGAGACGGAGAGTACAGAAAAATTGTTTGACCCGGTCTGCGGGATGGATGTTTCGGGCCTTTCCGACTTGAAGCATGTGGCTCACGCCGGGAAAACCTACGCCCTTTGCGGCGACGGTTGCGAACATCGGTTTAAACAAACGCCCGACCGGTTTTTGGGCGAACCTTTAATTCGCCTTGAAAATGTCTGGAAAGTTTTTGATATGGGAGACACGAAAACCGAAGTTTTGAAGGGAATAAACTTGAGCATTTGGGAAGGCGACTTCACGGCCATTATCGGCGCTTCCGGTTCGGGGAAGTCCACGCTTTTGAATATGATCGGGCTCCTCGACCGGCCCTCGAGCGGCAAAGTATTTTTCCGTGGGAAAGACGTTTCAAACGCGGAGGATCACGAGCGCGCGATATTGCGGTCCACCGCTTTCGGATTTGTGTTTCAGCAATACAATTTGATTCCCTGGCTTTCGGCCCTGGAAAACGCGACTCTTCCGCTTATATTTTCGACCGGGGATACGGATGGAGTGAAGATGCTCGCGAGATTTGAAGATATGGGTATGAAGGAAAGAGTAACGCATCGGCCGACTCAGCTTTCCGGCGGCGAACAGCAGCGCACCGCCATTTTGCGCGCGCTTGTGAACGACCCGGCGGTTATCTTGGGCGATGAACCGACCGGGAATCTGGATTCCAAAACCGGCAACAAAATTTTGGAAATGCTTATCGGTCTGAACCGCGGCGAGAAAAAAACGCTTATCGTTGTGACTCACGACGCGGATATCGCGGAAAAGGCGGATGAGGTTATAACCATCCGGGACGGCGAGATGCTCCGCGATCATAATATTCACAGACGGACTCTTACCGAACACAATGTTTAAAAGTTTTCTCCTCTTAACTCTAAAAAGCATCCGCTACCGCTCGCTTCGGAGCTGGCTTACGATTTTGGGAATAGTTATCGGCATAATGCTCGTGGTCATTATTTTTTCTTTGAGTTCCGGAATAGAGAAGGCGATTTCGGGACTCCTCCAGAGTTTCGGCTCGGATCTCATCTTTATATTCCCGGGCAAGGAAACAAATCCTATGGCGAGCCTTATGGGCGGACAAAAATTCAAAGTGGACGATCTCTTTGATCTAGAAAGGATCTCGGGCGTGAAATACGTCATGCCGACCGATGTGGCGATCATGAATATTGAATTCCGCGGGGAAAAACAAGGCGCGACGATACATGCCGCTCCCTGGTCCGGCATGCGGCCGATCTTTGAAGAATCGCAGGGCGTGAAGCTGGCCTCCGGCGTCTGGCCGCAGAACGAAGACACGAACGAAATGGTGCTCGGCGATATAGCGGCGAACAAAACTTTTAAAACACCCGTCCGGACGGGGGATGAGCTTATCGTCGGATCAAAAAGAATGCGCGTGGTGGGCGTGTTGAACCCGATAGGGGCGCAGGATGATGACAACTCGTTCTATATATCCCTCAATAATTATTGGATGATCTCGGGGAGCGAGCGGGCCGTGATCTCGGCGATACTTAAGGCCAACCCGGGCGTGAATCTCGATCTCTTGGCCCGACAGATAAAATTTGAGCTTGGCAAACAGGAAACAGTCAGGGACTTCTCGGTTCTTACTCCCGCGAAAACCAGCCAGCTTATCGGGAGCGTAATGTCGCTCGTCGAAATATTTTTGATAGTCATAGCCCTCATATCTTTGGTGGTCGGCGCGGTGGGCATAATGAACACAATGTATACCTCGGTTTTAGAGCGGACCAAGCAGATCGGGATATTAAAGGCCATCGGCGCCTCAAGCGAAAATGTGCTTTCCTTGTTCCTCATGGAATCGGGGATAATCGGTTTGACCGGGGGACTAATGGGAATCTTGCTCGGAGTCTTTATCTCCTTCCTTATCGGGCTCTTTGCCGGAAAGCTTGGCACCCAGGGGCTCTTCTCCTTTGCTTCCTTAGACTTCTACGGCTTCGCAGTCATCCTTTTCGTGACCTTTATGACCGGGATTTTCGCAGGACTTTTACCTGCCCGCCAAGCGGCCAAAATGGAGCCTGCGGAAGCGTTGAGGTACGAGTAATTTTGCTGGCGACTTTCGATTGGATTTGATTTAGAAACAAAATTATATTTTGTCAATTTTTCTGTGGATAAGTGTAGCTTTTTTAACATTGCATTGGGTTATGATCATAGCGGGAATAAGACGTCCTGCCGTCCACCCGAAAGGTCGATCAATACAAATCCAATAATTTCCAGATGAGATTAAAAGTAAATCAAGAGAGGCATGATAGTGGGGTAGCATTTTGGGCAAACAACCTTGCTTCTAATGGATGGTCAATCGTGTACGCTGACCTGCCCGGAAAGGCAAAACCACCAATGATCGGCATGTATATTCCTGACGTTTACGGGAAACATGGTTCGCAGGAAGTAGTTATAGAAGTCGAGACTGCAGATACAATAGATGCTGAACATACTAAATTTCAACTCGCAGCTTTTCGAAATTGGGCAGCGGGCTCAAGTTTAAGGAGGTTTGAGGTCAAGCTAGTTTAAGGCTTAAATTCCCAGGAACAACCTGAGGCGAAACCACCTAGATGATTATTGCCTGGGAAACGTTACTAATTCTATGTGTGGCGCAGCGCAGAGCTAACCTGAGTGCCAATAAGAATACCGCTGCAGGGGCGGTATTTTTGTATTCGTATTTCGAGGTTATGTGTTTTGCTGGGCAGTGAGTGTTTTGCCGTAGGCCGAACTTTTTGGGAGAGCTGAAAATAAAGGTTTTTTCTTCAGGTAAGAAAATATCATTAATCCCAGAGCTACGATTATGGTTGCGCCGGGGAATATCAGATTGAGCCAATAAAAATAAAAATATCCAATTAATGCCTCCTGAATATAAATTCCTGCTAGGCCTATAAGCAGGCCAAGTACAAACGAGAGGACGATGATGTAGGAAAATCTAGTGAATCTACTTCTTTTTTTCTCTACGAAAAGAAGCAGAAGAACGCATGACACGGCAACTAGCTCTGGAAAGACGATGTCCATGAATCCCCAAAAAGATTTTCCATACAGGTCAAAAATATATTTCCAAAAATTACCAAGCACCATAAGAAGAATAGTGGCTAACGTCATCGAGAAAACCCCAATGGGGAGATCATATTTTTTCTTAATTTCTTTTTCGGTCTTGATTGTCAAATCTATAAGGCTGAAAAAGAGTTTAGTTAGGCTGATTGTCAAAAGCACTAACCAGAAAAATTGTACATTTGCTAGGGCAATTTTCGCATCTTCGATCTGGGGGACTGGGATATCTAAAAACAACGCGCTTAGGGCGGCAATGAGACCAGAAAGGCTGATGAGCACCTTTTCTTTTGCCCAGAGTTTATTGAGCATGCCTAAAAATTACACCCAAAGAGACGTTGAGGCAAACTCCCAAAAATAATGTTTTTGGCGGTGCGTAAATAGCTCCGGTGCGCATATCGAGCAGTGATGTGTATTAGACACCATAGACTTCATAGTCTATTTGGACTTTAATTAATGTATGCAAAATTTGGATATTTGGAATCTAATTATCAGCGTGATTGTCGGAGCAATTAGCGGGGGCATTACCGCTCACATCACAGTCAGGAGCCAGAAGAATAAGCAGGTCAATAAACAACAGTCTAAGGGAGACAGCGCTTTAAATGTAATTTCTGAAAACTCTGTAAAAAGCGACTCCCATGAGCGAGGAAATTAAAAATGTTCAGAAAAGTAGTGGAGATAGGGCGTTGAATATTGTCGGCAATGTTTATTTAGGCAAGGTTGCCCAGAACGCCTCAACGGAGATGCTCTCTATTATGAAAGTCATCTCTGTGCTCTCCGTCCTGTCGGAAGGGGTTGCTGATAGCCGCGAAGTGAGCGAAAAAGATATCGACAAAAAGTTAAATAATTTTTCAGAGTTTAAAGAAGCCTTAAAAAAAGAATATAGCGATCTTCTCCCTCACTATGGATCATTTTATCAAGAGGCGCTAAAACAAAGTGATATTTCGGAAACTACCGCCGATAAAATCGCTATTACCTTAAGACGCAGAAGCGAAGAAGTATTAAAAGAATCCGAGAACAACCCGATAACTGCGTTAAGCAAGCTAACTGCGAAGCTGATTGAGCATTTTGAAGCCTTACCGATAAAAGAAGATTACGACGAAGCGGCGGTACGATTTTATCTTTTTAATGAGTTGGTAAAGTGTAATATTTTCCCAAACCCGCTTGAACTATGAAACTCGAGAATAACCTGCTGATATCTTCCGAACAAGATGTGCGCTCGTCTAGCGTGTATACGGGTTTTTTGATATTGAAATTACTTAATAAAAAGCATAGCATTACGATTTTTGATTTGTATTCCACAATAAGGAAGCAGCTCGGAGGACTTAACTTTAGAACCATGCTTTATGCTGTTACGTTTTTATTCATGAACGACCTCATACTGTTTAAAAGCCCTCATATTTTAAAGAAAAAATGATAACCCTGAAAAAGTTCTACTTCGAACCCACCTTTAACGACATTCAGCCAATAGAATTTTCTACTGGTTTGAATTTCATTATCGGGGAGGAATCTGAGAAGAACGAGAACCAGATAGAGGCAAAAAAGATGAATGGCGTTGGGAAATCCATGCTCATTGAAATGATTAACTTTTGCTTGTTCAAAGATCTAAAAAATAGCAGGGTGGATAGAATTCCTTCCGCTGTTTTATCCCCCCAAATTTTCCTATGCTTGGAACTAGAGATAGAAACCGATAAGTCCCTCAAGGCTCTCACAATAAAAAGGAGCACTAGTGAGAAAAATAACGTCTTTGTGTTTGATGCGCAGGAAGAAAAAGAGTTCGAGAAAGCTGAAGATGCGAAAGAGTATGTGGAAGATCTAATCTTTAGGGACTCAGCCATAAAGGAGAGACCCTCCTTGCGCAGCTTGTTATCTTTGGCTATCAGAGACGAAAGAACTTCGTATAACAATATACTTTACCCCTACACGGAGTCGGCTAAGGGATATTTTGGGGACGCAATTAAACCGCATCTATATTTCTTTGATTTTGATCTAGCCTTGGTGGACAAGATAAAGAGCTTTGACAAAAAGTTGGATAGTATAACCGAGGTGATGAAGGCTTTGCGCGATGACATTCGCCAAGAGAATGTCGACCCCAAAGATATTGAAGTGTATCTCAACGAGCTGAGGGATAGGGTCGAAAAGTTGGATTTTTCGATTAAAAAATTACAACCAGGAGAAGCGGTGCTTCAGACACAACAAGAATTAAAAAATCTCGAAGAAGAAATTAGAAGGCTGGTTTCCGAAAAGGTTGCGAGAGAATATGTTGTAAGACAGATTAAAAGTTTGCCCAGGGTTGAAAAAGTAAATTCTGCCGAAATAAAAGCTATATACAACCAGTTTAAAAAGGGCTTGGGAGATTTGGTCAACAAGTCATTTGAAGAAGTTCAAGCTTTCCAGCTTGAAGTTCAGGCATTTCAGAATGGTCTGATGACGGAAAAGCTTCAGGATTTGAATAAAGAGATAAATGAGCTAGAAATACGCATAGACGAACTCGATGAAAAGATCGCGAAGATATATTCGAAAACAACAGCTCCCGAAAGAATAGAAGAGCTGAAAAGTGCAATTATCATTTTCCGAGAAAAAAACAGCGAGCTGGATAAGCTTTCTTCTGCATATAATATGCTTACTACCAAGAAAGGGGAGCATAAAAGAATTATGCGCGAGAGACAAGCTGCTATAGAGGCATTAGATGCGCAGCTCATTGGCCTATCGATAAAAATAGAATCTTTCAGAAAAGACTTGGAACAGATCCACGAGTTTATTGCTGGCAATAAGGCATACCATTTCCAAATCGAAGTTAATGAAAAAGGCAAAGAATTCATAAATTTTGATTACAGGATAAAACTAGATGGAAGTTCTGGCATAAATCGCATTAAGACTTTTATTTACGACGTTCTCCTGATGCTTAATACTTATACTTCCAAGAGACACCTTGGCTTCCTAATCCACGACAACATTTTTGCTTCTGTGGGCAAGGATGATATGAGTAGAGCCTTAAATTATCTTAATGCTGCTTCACTTAAGAAACCTAAATTCCAATACATCGTAACAATAAACAAAGACGAGTTTGATTCGTCGGTAAAAGATTTTGACTTTGATTATCGCAAGAAGGTTAGGGCTACGTTTACTAGGGAAGCCCCATTTCTTAGGCAGGAATATAGAGAGATATAAATATAATTTCAACTTTGTTTTTGGACGGAATTTGTACCTGCTACGCAGAAATTTTAAATAAAATAATATTTTGTATTCATCCTATGACCGAGGCAGAGATAGCGATGTGCATAACGCAGGCATTATCAAACTTATACAAAGATGATTTTGGCTTGATAAGGGTTGAGGCCGAAGAGGAATCCATTTCCGCACATCTAACCAACTATCTAAAACCATATTTTAAAACTTGGAATGTTGATATCGAATATAACCGAGACGGTCAAGTTACAAAGAAGAATTCTGGTGGGGATAGTATATTCCCAGATATAATCATCCACCGGCGGACACCAGATCGCGGGGAAAGAAATTCGCCAGAAAATAATTTGGTGGCTATTGAGGTGAAGGGTCACTGGAATCGAAAGAATAGGAGAATAGATGAACTAAAGTTGATTGACATGAAAAAACGTTATGGCTACCAATATCTTTTTCGTATTGAACTTGAACCGGAGCAAGGGCGCCTAATTTCGATTAGAGAATAATTGAGCGTTTTATAGTCTCTGCCTCGCGGAGGAAACTAATTGCATAGGGGATTATGGAAATCCGCGAAGATAGGTTCCCCGACGGGGGATTCGCGGGTTGGAATATAGGCAATTTTGCCGCTGGAGCGGGATTGCCGTCCCCGAGCAATAGTTTCTGCAGCCTCCCGAGGGAATACTCGGGATTGCGTTCTTGTTTGCGAATCAAAGATTTGCACAAAACGGGACGCCGCGAGTACTCGGCACTGGCTTTGTTTGCGTATCAAAGATATGCACAAAGCAGGCGCTTTACATATCCCCCATGGGGGGATATACTGGTTTTATGACATTTAAACCCGCGACCAGCAAAGAGAGGATTGAGCACAGATATAAGATCTCTTTGGGGCATCTGAAGAAGGTTATAGATATGGTGGAATCCGGCGCCTACTGCATAGACGTTATTTTGCAGTCCCAGGCGGTGCAGAAGGCCCTCCGGGCGACCGACGAGGTGCTTTTGGAGAATCATTTAAAAACTTGCGCGGCTGGTATGATTAAAAGAGGAGAAGGGGAGAAAGCGGTAAAAGAGTTGGCGGAGATACTTAAAAACAGTAGGTAGTGAGTAGTGAGTAGTATGTAGTAGGTAGAAATACATGGATAAAATTATCGTAACAATCGTAGGAGTGATACTTATGGCGTTTGTCGCCTGGTTCTTTTTCGGAAAAAAGAAGGATGCGATGCCGGAGATGACCGCGGAGGAACATATGAATATGTAGGTTGGTCCCGATACCCCGCTTAGAAGTTTAGGGGCGGGGCAAATATATTAATCAATTATTTTTCAATTAGATAAGACAAATGGATAAACCGATGACCGATAAAACTTCTAACGGGGCGCTGGCGCGGAAAACATATCCGATAAAAGGCATGCATTGCGCTTCGTGCGTCTCTACTATCGAGCGGTCGCTTAGAAAGGTGCCCGGGGTAAACTCGGCTGTCGTAAACTTGGCGACCGAGAAAGCCACGGTTTCGTATGACGCCCTTAAGGTCAAAGACACGGATATTTTGTCGGCTGTTTCGAACGTCGGCTACGAGGCGATGCTCGAAGACGCCAGCATGCACGAAGGGGATATTAAAAAAGAAAAACAAAAGGCGCAAAGAGATCTATTGAACCGCACCTGCGTTGCCTTGGTTGCCGGCGCACTCATTCTTTGGGGTAGTTTTCCGGGGCTTGTGAATTTCGCGCCGGAGATATTAAAAAATGTTTATGTGCAGTTGGCGCTGGCCATTCCCGTGCAGTTTTGGGCGGCTTGGGGATTCTATAAGGCTACGGGCAGGGCGCTAAGACACAGAAGTGCAAATATGGACTCACTTGTGGCCATCGGCACAAGCGTGGCCTTTTTGTATTCCGTTTTTGCGGTATTTTTTCCAGGCATCATAACTTCTGCCGGAGTGGAAGCAATGCCGTATTTCGATGTTTCCACCTTAGTTATCGGTCTCATACTCCTTGGGCGTTATTTCGAGGCTCGGGCCAAAGCGGGAACTTCGGAAGCTATAAAGAAGCTTATCGGGCTTCAGGCAAAGACGGCGAGAGTTTTGTATTACCCCGATGGGAAACCTTTCGGTTCCCATGGGGTTGTTCCACAAGAAACAGACATACCGGTGGAACAAGTAAAGATCGGCGATATTATCCGCGTGCGTCCCGGCGAAAAGATCCCTGTGGACGGCGTAATTATAGAAGGGGAATCATCTATTGATGAATCTATGGTCACGGGCGAGAGCATTCCTTCGGACAAATCCGTGGGAAGTAAAGTCATCGGTGCGACCGTAAATAAAACCGGCAGCTTTCTTTTTCGCGCGGAGAAGATTGGCGCGGATACCATGCTCGCGCAAATTATTAAACTGGTAGAGGAAGCGCAGGGGAGCAAGGCGCCGATTCAGCGCATTGCCGACACAATTTCCTCGTATTTCGTGCCGATAGTCATAATGCTCTCTATATTAACGTTCGTTTTGTGGTATGACCTGGGCCCTTCGACAAGCTCAGGGCAGGCGGGGCTCTTGCTCGCCATTTTAAACGCCGTGGCAGTCCTTATCATCGCTTGTCCTTGCGCTATGGGACTCGCGACGCCTACGGCAATCATGGTGGGCACGGGGCTTGGTGCGGAACATGGAATCTTAATTAAAGACGCGGAGAGCCTGGAGACCGCGCACAAAGTAAACGCAATCGTTTTTGATAAGACCGGCACACTTACCGAAGGGAAGCCCGAGGTCACGGATATAGTCGGGTTTGGGATGACTGAGAATCAGGTTTTGGAATTGGCCGCCGCGATCGAGAAGGGTTCAGAGCATTCCTTGGCCGAGGCGATAGTGAAACATGCTGAAAATACGTTACCCAAAAGTTTTGCTCTCTCGCGGCTTGAGGGATTCAGGGCTATTCCGGGGAAAGGCGTTCAGGCGACTCATGGAGGGAGGAATATATATTTCGGGAATAAAAAGTTAATGGATGAACTGGGGGTTTCCGTTTCATCGGCGGACAAGGAGTCCATCTCGGCAACCGAAATTGCGGATAAATTGGAACGAGGAGGAAAAACCGTGATGTATTTGGCGCTCAATAAATCTCTTATAGGACTTGTTGCGGTTTCCGACCGGCCGAAAGCGAGCGCGAAGGAGGCGATAGAAAAACTCCGACAAATGGGAGTAGAGACTGTGATGCTTACCGGAGACAATAAACGCACGGCAGAAGCTATCGGCAAAGAGCTTGGGATAGAACGGATAATTTCGGAAGTGCTGCCCACAGAAAAAGAAGCGATAATTAAAAAACTTCAGGCAGAAGGAAAGATTGTGGCGATGGTAGGGGACGGAATAAACGACGCTCCGGCTCTCGCGGCCGCGAACGTAGGTCTCGCGATGGGTACGGGTACGGATGTAGCAATTGAAGCGGCGAATATCACCTTGGTTAATAAGAATTTGGATTCGGTCGCGAATGTTATCAAGCTTTCCCGCCGGACGATGGGAATAATTAGAGGCAATCTTTTCTGGGCGTTCGGTTATAATATAGTCCTTATCCCCGTGGCGATGGGCGCTTTGTATCCATTTTTCGAGATACTCTTAAGCCCCATATTCGCCTCCGCCGCGATGGCCATGAGTTCTATCTCTGTGGTCGCCAATTCGCTAAGGCTAAAAAGAATAAAACTATAAATATGCTTCGCCTGATCAAGCCGACAATTAAATATAAGAAAGAATATCTCGCGAGCGAGCGGGAATCCACGCGGAAAGGCGAGACGACAGAGAAGAGAATCCAAGAAATGGAGCGGGATTTTAAGACCTATCTTCTTAAAATGTACAGCAACAAATATCTCAAAAAAGGGTACGTGCCGTGCACGAGCTACTGGATGATGGATGGGAATCGGTTTATCGGGGAGACCACTATTCGGCACAGGCTAAACGCAAAGCTTACAAAAGAGGGCGGGCATGTCGGCTACGGAATCCGTCCTTCGAAGCGCAAAAGAGGATACGGAACAAAGATCCTGGCGCTGGCCTTAAAGAAGATAAAAAAGATGGGTATTAAAAAGGCGCTTATCACTTGCGATGACGACAACGTCGGTTCTTGGAAAATAATCGAGGCCAACGGTGGAGTTCTCAAAGACAAATTAATGAACAAGGGCAGGATGATAAGGCGATACTATGTGGATGTTAATAAAAACAGCGGTCCGAAGAATATCGTAATAGTTCTCGGAGGAGGGGTCAGCCATGCCGGCAAACCGATCAGAGGCGGCAAAGAACGGTTGGATCTATTTTTGAAAGTTTCGGGTAAACTTTCTCCTTTTGAGGTTATCTTGAGCGGAGGGTTTAACGGTTCGCTAAAAAAGAAACCGCCCATAACCGAGGCCGGGGCAATGAGAAATTATCTGCTGAAGAACGGAATATCGGAGAAAAATATTATCTTGGAAGAAAAATCCAAAGATACGATCGGCAACGCAGTATTTTCAAAGCAGATAGTCGAGAAAATGAAGGTCAAGGGAAAGATTTGGCTCATAACGTCCGATTATCATATGGAGCGGGCAATTTGGATATTCAAAAAAGTTTTTGGAAAGGGTTACGGTTTTAAGGGTCTTTCAGCGTCCTACGGGAAGGCGAGAACATATCGGGATCACGAGAAATACATGCTGGGTGTGACAAAAAGATTTTTGATAGATCTGCCATCCGATACCGAGAAAATGATGAAAGCATTAAAGACCGGCCATCCGTTTTACTCTAGAAGCAAACAAGCCAAAACCTCATTTAATTTAAAATAATAAAAAACAATTAAGCTAATCCAATGCCAAACCTATTTGTAATTTTTGGAACAGGACTTCTAACCGGGGGATTGACCTGCCTTGCCGTACAAGGCGGGCTTTTGGCCACCGCGATGGCGCAGGAGGAAGAGGAACAGCAGGAAGGGGATGGACACGGCGAGAAAAAACGCCCCGGGGCCATGCCTATCCTCTGGTTCTTGAGCGCGAAGCTCGTTGCTTACACTATATTAGGACTTCTTCTGGGACTTTTGGGATCGGCCTTGGAGTTGTCGGTTGGCGCAAGCGTGGCTTTACAATTTGCGGTAATCATCTTCATGCTGGGCACTGCGGGAAATTTGTTAAACCTGCATCCCATTTTCCGCTATTTTATTATCCAACCGCCCAGGTTCTTGACCCGAAGGCTGAGGAGCCAGGCCAAGTCAAAATCCATCTTCGCTCCGGCAATCTTGGGAGCGCTTACCATATTTATCCCGTGCGGGACGACGCAGGCGATGATGGCTCTCGCGATCTCTTCCGGTAAAGCATTTTCCGGAATGGCAATCCTCTTTGCCTTCATTTTGGGAACCACGCCCTTGTTTTTCATCCTGGGATATTTCGTGACCAAGATGGGAGACTCGATGCAGAAAAAGTTCTATAAGTTCGCGGCGGTGGCAATAATCTTTCTGGCGCTATTCAGTTTGAATGGAGCGCTGGCCTTGGCGGGAGTGCCGAACTTTGTGAGCGTCTGGGAATCTTTAAATAAGCCGAATTATTTTGTGGAACCTGTACCGGGTGATAACTACGGACCTGCAAATAATGGGTCTGGTTTCAATAACGAAACCAACAATAATCCCACCATTGCTATTAATTCTTATGGTTATAGTCCGAAGACGCTTTACGTCGGAGCGGGGGAGAAAGTTAAAATAACTTTAAAAAATGACGATGGCTATAGCTGTGCGCAGAGCTTTGTTATTCCGAGCTTGAATCTCCGCGCTTCCGTGCCGCCAGGGACTTCGCAAACTTTGGAATTTACCGCGCCCGACAAACCGACCACAATTCCTTTTATGTGTTCGATGGGGATGTATAGAGGCACAATTATTGTCCAGTAAGACAATAATTGCCGGTAGATAGTAGATAGAGAATGGTGGATAGAAAAACCAAAAAATATGACAGAAGAAAATATCAAAACAATTAAATTAAATCTCCAGGGGCTTCATTGTACGAGCTGCATTATGAATATAGAGGGGGAGTTGGAAGACACTCCGGGAGTAAAAAAAGTGAAGGCAAGCTTTGCGAAATCAGAGGCCGAAGTGACTTTTGACGAAAAACTGGTTTCGCCCGAGAAAATAGTGGAGATAATAAAGAAACTCGGCTATAGCGCGGAGGTGGTCGGATAACCGCCCTAAAGGGACGCCATCGCCCGCTTCCGGCGAACGGGCGTGTCTGCGGCCTCGGCATAAAAATTTTTCAATAGAAAAACCAAGCTTTTTATGCTTGCGGCGGCCCCTTTTCGGACGGTCATCCTCCCTGGAGTGTTTAAGAAAATACGGGCGAAATAGGGTTGACTTAAGTCATATTTAAGCTATACTGTTCTCACGTTCCAAAGACAGCAGGCGAACCCGAAAGGGCCTAAGACCTGCCGAGGGTTCCCATTAGAATTTACGTTTGTTAAAACAAACTACTTCTAACGGGACTACATGCTCGCACTTGTGCGACTTTTGGAATAAAAGGTCGTTTTTTTTATTATCTTGGCGAGATAGCGAGCCTAGCTAATAAAAACCCCGTGAGATGGCGGCTTCGCCTATCTCACCGGGTGCTCAAATTTGTAGATAATTTTCTACAAAGGAGAGGCCAAAAATTAAAACAAATTTGGCATGAAAACAAAAGCACAAAAAGAAGTGGAAGTCGGTGAAGCGAAGGAACTCCTTAAAAAGAGCGATGCCTTGGTTTTCGTGGACTTCAATAAAGTTTCCGCGGAAGACCTTCGAAACCTGCGCCGCGCAGTTCGCGCCGCGGGAAATTCCATGCTCGTTTTAAAGAAACGTCTTTTGGGCGTGGCTTTAAAGGAGAAGGGAATCGAGTTCGACTCCAAGCAGTTTGCCGGATCGCTGGGAACAGTTTTCTCCGGAAACGGTCTTGAGACCGCGAGCTCTGCCGTTTACAAGTTTTTCAGTTCGCTCGGCGAAGACAAAGAAGCCAAAGCCGCGGCGATGACGAAGATCTTGGGCGGATTGGATCTTGCAAAGAAAGAAATGGCCACGAGAGAGATGATACTTTTCTACGGCCAATTGCCGCCAAGAGAAGTCGCGCTTTCTATGGTCCTTGGAATGTTCATCGCGCCTATCAAATCCTTTATGTATTTGATGGTAGAGAAATCTAAGAAAGCTTAAGGTCGAAGATAAACTAACTTAAACAAATAACATGTCCGATAAATTCAACAGCATAATTTCCGAAGTAGAAAAATTGTCCGTCGGCGAACTCGTTGAGCTCGTAAAGGCAATGGAAGAGAAGTTTGGCATTTCCGCCGCCGCCCCTGTGGCCGCCGCCGGTCCTGCCGTTGCCGCCGAAGAGAAGACCTCTTTCAACGTTAACTTGAAAGCTGCGGGCGATATGAAGCTCAATGTCATCAAGGTTGTGCGCGAAGTGACCGGTCTTGGCCTCAAGGAGGCGAAGGACTTGGTTGATGGCGCTCCGAAGATGGTCAAAGAAGGCTTGAAGAAGGAAGAAGCCGACGAGCTCAAGAAGAAACTTGAGGAAGCCGGAGCGACTGTAGAGATACTGTAAATACCGTAAATACAGTGAATAGTAGATGGTAGATAGCAGATAGTAGATAGCTCACAATCAAAAACCCGCCCTAAACGCATTCGCGTCGGGCGGGTTTTTGTTATCCCACACAATTCTTTTGTCTTTGCTATACTATATCTATCAATAGATTGCTGGCGTGTGGATTGCACCAGCCGGGCGGCATCTCGCGGAAGTCGAATAAAGCGTATCGGAGCGTTAAAACGCTGTTCCATGAAAAAAGAGAAAAAAAATTCGACTAGCTCAACCAGCAAATTTCTATTTGTTGTATTTTTTTGCGCAGTCTTTTTGACCGGCGGATTTTCCGGTCTGATCTGGGGGATACCGTCCGCCAACGCCGCAATCCCAACCTTTGTCGGCTGCGGTGCCGCCGCGGGCGCCGCTGCAGCAATCACACCAGTCTTACCTGCAGGTATCGCGGCCAATGATATTCTACTGCTATTTTTAGAAACATCGGGTCAAGCAATCACTATCGCTAACGGAAACGGGGGAACGTGGACCGAAGTTTCCGGTTCTCCGCAGTCTCCCAGTGGCGCAGTCACGCTTACCGTTTTTTGGTCGCGGTATAACGGCACTCAAGGCGATCCCACAACTTCCGATTCCGGAAACCACCAAGGTGGATCCATTTGCGCTTATAGAGGTGTCGTAACCACGGGAAATCCATGGGACGTTACATCTGGTTCTGTCGACGCCACGAGTGATGTGTCCGGGGATATTGCGGGAGCAACCACAATCGGTCCGGATCGTCTTGTTGTGATTGTCGGGGCCGGCGCGACTGCTGCCGACACTCCGATTGCTACGGTTGTGAATTCCAGTTTGGCAAACATCTCTGCTGTGCGAGTTAACGCGGAAACCGGTACCGGTGACGGCGGAGGCCTAACGGTCTTCGATGGCCAAAAAGCGACAGCGGGCGCTTACTCAACAACGACTGTAACTTTTGCTACTGCCACCGTAAAAGGTATGATGACAATTTCGCTTCAGCCGCCGGTTACCACGCTTGCCAACGGCACAGATCCTTCTAACGCCACGATCGCTCCCGGAGCTTCGGCTACGGATCTGGACTCTTTCACTCTCCAAACTACGGACGGCAGCGATACCGTGACTGCCGCGACCGTAACGCTCGGAGCAAACACCACAAGCAGTTTGTCTTCAGTCGCAATCACTTCAAACGACGGAGCAACGACTTATTGTTCAGAGAACGATCCGGTTTCAAATACGGTGGCGCTTTCCGGTTGCGGCATCCCGGTTTCCACAAGCCCGGTTCAGTTCAAGGTGAGAATCACTCCGAAAAGCCACGCCAATATGCCCGCAGTTCCCGGTTCCGCTTATTCCGTAACCGGCACAGTAACTTCTTTTACCGGCACCAATTCGCAGGCGGGATCCGACGCTTCTTCGGCCACAATTACCGTTGATAATCAGTCGCCAGCGGATGTGACCGGAGCTTCCGGCACGGCGGGTGTCGCCCAAGTTTCTCTTTCTTGGACAAATCCGGGAGACGCCGATCTACACAGCATTGTCGCCTTGCGTTCCACAAGCGCAGTAACCGATACGCCTGTCGAGGGAACCGTATACACCGTCGGCAATTCAATCGGAGCCTCAATCGTCGCTTGCGTAACCGCGTCTCCGGGCACGGGATGCACAGACTCCGGACTTACCGGAGGCACGAACTATCATTACAAACTCTTGAGCCGTGATACGAGCGGGAATTATGCGGCAGGCGTTGTTCCGTCCGGTTCGCCTTTTTCGCCGACACATGCCGCGCCGGTTACAACCTCTATTTCTCCGACTACGGTTGCCGCAGGCGGATCCGGTTTCTCTTTAATCGTAAACGGTTCCGGATTCGATGGTGATTCTGTTGTGCGGATAGGGGGATCAAATCGAACGACGACATTTGCATCTTCAACCCAGCTTTCGGCCAACATTCTCGCCTCAGATATTTCTTCGGCCGGAACCAGATCGATAACGGTATTTAATCCGACTCCGGGCGGAGGAACTTCCAATGCGCAAACGCTTACGGTATCAAGCGCCCCGGTTGCTCCGACCATACAGAGTTTCGATGCGTCTCCTTCGAGCGTATCGATCGGCGAGTCACAAACGATAACTTTCACCTGGAGCGCTATCGGCGCGGCTACCACTTGCGCGATCACCGACCCCGGTAACGCGACTATCGGTTCGGGCGGCATAATCGGAACCGCGACCACGACTCAGCCGCAAACGACCAGCGCTTATACGCTCACTTGTACCAATGTCGCCGGTTCCGATACTGCGGTCGCCACGGTTACGGTTTCTTCCGGAACCAGTCCGCAGCCGAGTTCTTCCGCGCCGCCGGTGAATCTAAGCGGCTACGGTCCGGCCAATGCTCATTTTTACGGTTACGCGTATCCCGGCGCGGACATACAAATTTTTACCAAGAGTTCCGTGAGCGGAGTATACGCAAGCGTTCCTTTCAAAACCGTAACTATCGCCAATAACGGAAGTTTTGAAGTCTCGCTCGAAAACTTTTTGCAGGCAGATTATTTCTTTGCCATACAAGCCAAAGATAAGAACAATAATTCCACGGCGATAATTTCTTTTGCTCAGCTTGCGGTCGCAGGCGTCGATTGGACGATCAAAGACATAATTCTCCCGCCAACATTGGTGCTTGATTCGAGCGTGATCGGGAGCAAAAGTCCGATATTTTTGAATGGTTACGCCATTCCCGGAGCGACAGTCAGTTTATTTGTCGACGGGAAGACGGTTGGCAGTACGAAACCGGATTCTTCCGGATATTATACTTTTGCGGCGACGAGTACGGGGCTTTCATTGGGCTCCCATTCGGTTTACGCCAAAGAAATATTTTCCGGAAAAACAAGCGATCCATCACTTCAAAAAACCTTCAATCTCACAACAGAAGCGAAATCCGTTGTTGATCTGAACGGGGATCAATCGGCAACTATTTCGGATTGGAGTATTTTTCTTTCCCGATGGCGCACCGAGGACAAGAAAACGCGGGGGACCATCGATTTTAATCGCGACGGCAAAATAGACATCATAGATTTCAGCATATTTCTAAACGCATTCCAGCAAGCAAGAAATTCCCAATAAAAAAGGCCGTCTGCTATAATAACCATATATTCTTGATAACTAAATAAAATGAAAATTAAAAAATATTTAACTGGCGTAACTGTAGTTTTGTCGCTTTGGGCGATGTTTTGCGTCTCAGCGGCGTCCGCGGCGACGCTTTCTATTATTCCGGCGAGCGGCACGGTCCGTCGAGGGGATCAGATAACGGTGTATGTAAGAATCAACAGTTCCAGCGCCTCGATTAACGCGGCGCAAGCGACCATCAGCTTTCCGCCGGATAAACTGCAGGCGACAAGTTTTGACACAAAAAACAGTGCATTCGGATTTTGGCTGGACGGGCCGAATATTTCGAATAGCGATGGGACAATAAAATTTATCGGAGGGACTACCGCCGGCATTTCCGGAGCGGCCCTTTCGGTTTTAACCATTAATTTTAAAGCGGTGGGCTCCGGCTCCGCCGTGATATCCGCTTCCGATGCCGCGATAACTTCAAACGACGGGAAGGGCACCAACATTTTGGACGGGATCCAAAACGGAACAATCGGCGTCGGTGTAGCCGTTTCCGTAACTCCGTCGGGACAATCCGCGCAGGAACAACCGGCGGTGATCAGCAGGGCGCCAGCGCCGGCTACCGGTTTACCGGCGGCACCGAAACTCAGGATTCCTTTGTATCCGGATGAAACCAAATGGTATAGCCAGGTTGGGGACACCGTCGTTTTCTGGGATGTTCCGGCGGATATTACGGATGTTTCCGCTCGGGTCGTGCGCGCAAAAACATCCGAAACCGGCACGCCGGAACGGGAGCTTGTTAACGGAAAAGATCTGGGCGTTTTGGATGACGGAATTTGGTACGCGCGAGTACAATTCCAAAATCTCAAGGGCTGGGGGCCGGCCGCGTATTACGGAATATCTATCGATACCGCCTCACCTTTGCCGTTTAAACTTAAGGCGGATAATGTGTCGAGCGATAATCCGACTCCAAAAATATTTTACGAAACACAAGACGCGCTTTCGGGTATAGATCATTACGAGATACGCGTTGACGGCAAGGAACTGTTCGTATCCACATCGACTTCTTACACGCTGCCCGTTCAGGCGCCGGGTGAGCACACCGTTTTGGTGCGGGCGATCGATAAAGCGGGGAACGCGGCCGAGAATAATATTACTTTGAACGTGGTGCCGATAGCCGGACCAACCGTGACCTTTATAACCAAAGACACATATTTGGGTGAAGGTCCGCTTCAGATAAACGGTTCGGCGGCGACGGGGACAACGCCGTCTATCTCCATGGAGGGTAAAAACGGGGACCTTATTGCGAACGCGGATCCGATTCCGGATGCCAATGGAAACTGGAGCGCTACTTTTGACCTACCCCGAAAGGCGGGAGCCTATTATTTGGAAATCTTGGCCAAAGACGCGCGCGGCGCTACGAGTTTTCCGATCAAAACGGATTTTAGCGTACGCCCCAGACCGCTCTTTATTATTTTCGGATTGGAAATAACTTCGGGAACATTGGCGGTCTTTCTTTTGCTTCTTTTGATCGGCGGCTTCTTCGCCGGATATTTTACGCAAAAACTGGCCAAGGAACAGCGGGGGAGGAAGGTGGTCATAGCCCAGCGGGACATTTCCGTTATTTTCAATTCACTCCGAAAGGACATAGACAAAATGCTGGACGACTACAGCGACGAAAAGATAAACGAGTCTGAGGCCAAAGAAATCGAATTTTATCTCAAGCGGATGCGGGATAATCTCGAGAAAATGAAGCGTTATATGTCCGAAAATGTGGAGGAAATGCAGGATTAAGGTATAATATAATCAGTGTTTTTAAGGCGAAAAGTCGCAATAAGACAAGGCGGACAATAACAAAAAATAAATAATATGAAAATTTTAATCGTCGAAGACGAAGCAGTTCTTTCCAAGGTTCTAAAGGAAAAGTTCGAGCGTTCCGGGTTTGAATGCCTAGTGGCTTCCGACGGAGAGGTGGCTATAACTATGGCGCGGGATGGCAAGCCGGACGTCATAGTCTTGGATTTGGTGTTGCCCAAAAAGAACGGCTTTCTTGTTTTGGAGGAGATCAAGGAGGATGCGGGAATGAAGCTGATACCAATCGTGGTCGTCTCCAATCTTGGAGAAGATAGCGACATAAAAAAGGCGTTAACGCTTGGCGCCGCAGACTATTTTGTTAAGAGTCAGCACCCGATAAACGAGATCGTGGAGAAAGTTAAAAGCGTGCTAACGGAAATAAAATAATCTAAATAGTATTACACATTACAGAGGAGCACGCAGAAAATAAGCACATTACTTTTTCCTGGAGATCTCTACTGGTGTCCGTTTTGGTTTTCGCCGCGTTTTGTTCCGCAGCCTTGGTTTTTTACGCGCAGCTTAACGCGAGCACGCAAACGGAATTTAATAATATATTCGAAAGCGAGCAGCTTGATAGACTGCGCCAAGTTGAGAGTTTTCAATTGCTCTACCGAAACATGCTTTTCTCGGTGCAGGAGCTTTTTAGCGCCAGCGAAGACGTCACGAGGAGCGAATGGGCCACTTTCGCGAACGATGTGGGAGCTCTAAACAATCCGGCGGTGCGCGCGTTCGCGTATGTAGAAAGAGTGCCTAAGGCGGGGCTTCCCGAGTTTATAAGCACGATCCGAAAGGACGAAGCCATTTTCCCGGACGGGTATCCGAACTTCAAAATTTTTCCGGAAAAAGATAAGGACGAATATCTGCCAATAAAATACGTTGTGCCGGTGACGACGAGTACCGCTCTGGCCATAGGCTTCGATATCGCCGAAGGCCAGGTTTCGGTTCCGGACATGCTGGAAGCCAGGGATAAGGATATAATAACTTCCACCGAAGATTTTAAGGTTAATTTTATAAACGGGAACGGCGTAATAGTGTTTAAGGCAATTTATGGAAAGAACCTGTCGCGCAATACAGTGGAAGAAAGGCGGGCGGCGCTTAAGGGCTACGCGGTTTTGGTTTTTGATACACAAGCACTGCTTAGCTCTATCCTTCCGTCCTATCCCGAAGGTTATGTAGAAGTAAGCGCATATGAGAGCGGCAGCGCAACTTCTTCATCGGCGACATATGAATCCAATCCGCTATTGAAGCAGACGGCCGGCTATGCGCCGAGATTTGTGGCTTATCGCCCCTATGTCATCGGCAACCGGACTTGGACGCTGGGTTTTTATTCAACTCCGGCCTTTGATGCTTATATGGATGTTCGATTGGGGCCGCGGCTTTTGCTTTTCGGAGGTTTGCTTATCGCGCTTCTTGTAGCCGCTGCCGTTTATCTTTTGATGGAGTCCAGAGTCAGGGCGGTTAAGATCGCGAACAAGATGACGGCAGATCTGCGCGAGATGGAAGAGGAACTGGTGAGGGCCAGCGAGAATCGATATAGAACTCTCTTTCTCTCTTCGCGGGACGCGGTTATGACTTTGGAGCCCCCGACCTGGAATTTTACTTCCGGGAACCCGGCGACGGTAGAGATGTTTAAAGCGAAGGATGAGAAGGAATTTATGTCATATGAGCCGTGGAAATTATCACCGGAAGCTCAGCCGGATGGGCGCCCATCCATGGCGAAGGCCAAAGAAATGATCGAGCAGGCGATGCGCGAGGGGCACAATTTCTTTGAATGGACGCACCGAAGGATAGATGGACAAGATTTTCCGGCGGAGGTGCTGCTCTCGCGGGTGGACTACGGAAAAAAGTCTTTTCTTCACGCTCTTGTTCGGGATATTACCGAGCGCAAGAAGATCGAGGAGCAGTTGAAGGCATATGCAGAAGAGCGATTTAAAATCGTATTTGATAACGCGAGCGACGGAATGGTGTTGGCGGATCTGGAAAACAAGAAGTTTTCCGACAGCAACGGAGCGTTTTCAAAGATGCTTGGGTTTAGTCCGGACGAAATAAGAAAATTATGGATAAACGATATTCATCCCGACGAAGCTGTTTCGCACGTACTCGATCAATTTGAAAAACTGCTCAGGAAAGAGGTTGACGTCGCGAGGGACATTCCGATCAAAAGAAAGGACGGAGGTATTTTTTATGCCGACATCACTTCTTCTCCGGTAACGATAGGTGATAAAAAGTTTGTCTTGGGTATCTTTCGGGACATAACCGAACGGAGAAGGGCCGACGCCGCGCTTCGGGAGCAGACCGAGGAATCGCAGAATCTGAATCGGGCGCTCATGACCATAAGCGAAGCCAACCAGGTTGCGGTTCAAGCCACAAGCGAAGACAAGCTCCTCAAAGATGTTTGCAATATACTTGTTAAAAACGCCGGCTATAGAATGGCGTGGGTCGGATATGCGGAAAATGATGAAAACAAATCCGTTCGTCCTATGGCTTGGGCCGGACACACCGATGGTTATATAGAAAAGCTGAATATAAGCTGGGCGGATACGGAGCGCGGCAGGGGACCAACCGGTACGGCTATTCGTGAGAAGCGAGTTGTCATAGACCCGGATTTTTCCAAAGATCCGAATTTTGGTCCTTGGTTTAAAGAGGCCAGGGCGTTGGGCTATGTGGGTAGCGCAGTTGTGCCGCTTCTCTTAGAGGGGCGTGTCTTTGGAGCTCTAAACATCTATTCTGCAGCAGCCGATCTTTTTAACTCTGCGGAGGTGAAAATGCTCGAAGAGCTTGCGGGCGACTTAGCTTTCAGTATCGCAAGCATTCGCACTAAGGCGGAAAAGGAGAGGGTTTTCACAGAATTGGAACATACCGCTGCAGAACTGCAGCAATTCAAGCGCGCGGTCGACAATGCCTCTGACCACATTATTATTACCGACCCGGATGCCAAGATTATTTACGTGAATCGCGGCGCCGAAAGGACGACGGGATATTCGGCGAAAGAGATGATCGGTAAAACACCGGCTTTATGGGGCGGTCAAATGCCGAAAGAATTTTATACCAACATGTGGCGCGTGATTAAGACCGAGAAAAAATCTTTCACCGGCAAGGTTACCAATAGGCGAAAGAGCGGGGAAACGTATCTTTCGGAGTTCAGCATCAGTCCCATTTTGAGCGAGGATGGAAATATTATCTTTTTCGTCGGCGTTGAGCGCGACATCACCAAAGCGGAGGAGATAGATCGCTCGAAAAGTGAATTTGTTTCTCTGGCTTCTCATCAACTTCGCACTCCGCTTTCCGCCATTAATTGGTATGCGGAAATGCTCTTAGGGGGCGACGCCGGAGCTTTGAATGATAAACAGAAAGATTATGCTTCCGAGATCTATGCCTCTTCGCGCCGGATGGCCGAATTGGTGGGCGCGCTCCTCAATGTGTCGCGTATCGAGCTCGGGACTTTTGCTATCGAACCTAAACCAACAGATATTCGGGATATCGCGAATTCGGTCATAAAAGAGCTGGAGCCAAAAATTTTAACAAAAAACCAAGTTGTTGTCAGTAATTATTCCGAAGATGTGCCAAAATTGATAAACATCGACCCGAATCTGACGCGCATGATACTTCAGAATTTAATCTCCAATTCCGTTAAATACACTCCGGACGGAGGGAAAATATCAATTTTTATTTCTAAAACGGAGCGTGATGTAGTGGTGAAGGTTTTGGACAATGGATATGGAATACCGTTGAATCAACAGGAGAGAGTGTTCGAAAAATTTTTCCGCGCCGACAATATAATTCCGGTAGAAACAGACGGCACGGGGCTCGGACTTTATATCGTCAAAGAGATCGTGGAGAAGTCGGGAGGCGCCGTTAGTTTTGAGTCCGAAGAGAATGTCGGAACGACTTTCTCGGTGACCATCCCCATAAGCGGCATGAAACAGAGAACCGGGGCCAGAAGTTTGGATGGCTGAATAAGATAATCTATAATAAGAAACAACATGGCGGAAGATAAAAAAATATTGTTGATAGTCGAAGATGAAAGATCGGTTCTCAAAGCTCTCACGAATAAATTCGCGGGTGAAGGTTTCGGCGTGTTGAGAGCAGAGAATGGGGAGGACGGACTTAAGGTCGCGCTAGCTGAAAAGCCGGATCTGATACTCCTAGATCTTATAATGCCGAAAAAAACAGGATTGCAGATGATGCACGAACTAAGGCAGTCTTCGGATTATGGCAAGAAAGTCCCCATGATAATTCTTACGAATCTTTCCGCAAACGATAAAATAAGCGGGGAAGTTTCCGAAGAAGAACCCTCCTATTATTTAGTGAAGGCCGATTGGAAAATTGAAGATGTGGTCAGAAAAGTTAAGGAGACGCTGGGGATGATCGAGAAGTAAAAAGAAGCGTAAGAAAAAAATACCGCGGGAGCGGTATTTTTGTTTTTGGTGATGTGATGGATTCGTTCTCTGTTTTGAAAAAATGACGGTTAACTATTTTAGACCAGAAAGATATTGTTCCATTAGCTTAACATCGTCAATATCTTTCTGGCGGCCTTCTCCATCTGCAATCCAACGGCGTTTCGCGTCTAACAGAAATTCAACTGTATTGTAGCGAACGCCGTCTATTGTTATCGAATGATTTAGCAAATCATCAAATTTCCAATTTTCCCCGACAACAGTCCAACTCGTTCCAATTTCAAATAGGTCATCATTCAAAATTTCTCGACCATGATTTTGCTCTTTTCTGAAACGACTGTTGTCAGAAAGTTCCTTATATTTTTCTTCAGTTACGACAACATCAATATCTTTGTTTTCTCGAAGATTTAAAGCGTTCAAAATACCAGAACCGATAACAACTGTATTTTCAGAATTAAGATCAAGTTCAATAAGTTTATTTTTTATTTCCATAATGTTGTCGAATATCGGAAGTCGGACCCGTGACCTTTCCGACTTGCCCGCCCTACCTTTTGAATTTCTGTTTGTGCACCCTGTAGGGATCGAACCCCTGCCTACCGGCAGGCAGGTATGACCCTTGCAACTTGCCCGCCCACCAATTCTGCGATGTGGACCCAACAGGGATCGGACCTGTGGCCTTTCCGATGTGAACGGAACGCTCTACCACTGAGCTATGGGTCCGTTAATTGGTGGGCGGGTGAAAATGCAGCGCTCTAACCAACTGACTTGTCTGCCGGCAGGCAGGGCTAATCGTCCGTTCTCACCAAGAAACTATAATGTTTAGCTCGAAATTTCGCAATTGCACCTTGCCCCGCGGCAAAGTTTTACGGGGTGGGGAACCGGGCAGTGCCTTTAAGGGCCAGTTTGCGTGCTTGGGTGGAAAACCAAAAGATATGCACATTTTGACAGTAGGCAGAAGTGGAATAGAATAAGATGGAAGTGGGGAATTGTGGATAACTTTGGGGATAAACACCCACTTCTGGGGATAAGTCAAAACCCCCATATTTAAAGCCCTATTTATATTTAACCCAACCAAATCCAATGCTGCTCGGCGAATACAGACACAATATAGATCAAAAAGGTCGGATAGCGGTTCCGGCCAAGTTTCGCGAGCAGTTGTCCGCCGGGGCCATCATAACCAGGGGACTGGATAATTGTCTCTTTGTTTTTGCCCAAAAAGAATGGCAGGAGCTCGTTGCGAAATTAACGGCTCTTCCGCTCTCTCAATCAAACTCCAGAGCATTCGTTCGTTTGATGCTCGCCGGAGCCACGGATGTGGAATTGGACAAACAAGGGAGGATACTCGTCCCGGAATATTTAAAAAAATTCGCAGATCTTAAAAAACAAGTTGTGGTAGCCGGTCTTTACAGCCGGGTAGAACTTTGGGACGCCGATGCTTGGGAAAAGTATAAAGCCAAGACCGAAGGCGCCTCCGAAGAAATAGCCGAACAGCTGGGCCAATTGGGAATCTAAGATGGCTCACATTCCAGTTCTTTTAGAAGAAGTAAAAAATGCGCTTTCTGTCGTCCCCGGAGACTTTGTGGTTGATGGGACGGTGGACGGAGGAGGACACGCGGAGGCACTTTTGCCTCTGGTCGGAGCCAAAGGAAAAATCTTAGGTTTGGATCTCGACGAACAAATACTCTCCGAAACCAAGAAACGCCTTGGAGGGAAGAATGTGATCTTAAGGCATGGCAATTACGCCGACCTAAGAGAAATACTTTCCGTCCAAAAGCTGGGGAAAGCGGACGCGCTTCTCTTGGATCTCGGGTTCTCTTCGGAACAACTTGTCTCCGGCAGGGGATTCAGTTTCGCCGAGGAGGCGAGAGATGAGCCGCTCCTTATGACTTTCGATAAAGACGATGTGCCGGTCAAAGAAATTTTGAGGCGGACACGGGAAGACGCGCTGGCGGACATAATCTACAAATTCGGCGAAGAAAGATACTCGAGGCGAATCGCCAGAGCGATAAAGTCGGCGGGGAAAATAGAAACCGCCGGACGTCTTGCGGAAGTAGTGAGAAAGAGTTTGCCGAGGGGTTATGAGGGCCGCAGAATGGATCCCGCAACCAGAACTTTCCAGGCGCTTCGAATATACGCGAATCACGAACTGGAGAATTTGGAAAAGATACTGGGAGACCTAAAAGACATAGTCGCCTCGGGTGGAAGGGTCGCGATAATTTCTTTCCACTCGCTTGAAGACAGAATAGTTAAGGAGAAGTTCAGGGAGCTGAGCCGCGGTAAGTTCGCAGAACTTTTAAACAAAAAACCGATAGTTGCCTCAAGGGAAGAGACAAAGATCAATCCACGCAGCCGCTCCGCAAAACTTCGAGCCATAAAAATTATATAAAATGACATTTGTAAGATCCGAAAAACAAAATATCTCGAACATCCTTCTTATAATTTTTGGAGCGCTTCTGGTTTTCGGTTTTATTTATCTGATCGCAGTGTATAATCAGATGGTAAATTTACGACACGGAATATCCGATATGAGGGCGGAAACACAAAAACTGGGCGTGCAAAGCGCCGAGCTTAAAGACCAACTTTTTAAAATATTTGATCCAAGCAAAGTCGAGGTTTTGGCTAAAGATCGGGGATTGGTTAAAGAAAACAAACCAAGCTACCTCGAAACTAACCAATGGGCGCTCGCTTCGCATCTTTAATCGCGGTCGTAACCTTGTGTTACGGCTTTTTGCTGTTCCACCTCTATGAGGTGCAGATAACCAAAGGCTCTTCGTATCTTGCTCAGGCCGAAGCTCAGATCAGCGCTACGAATTCACAAGCCTCCCGCCGGGGGATAATTTATTTTGCGGACAAAGACGGGGGCAAGGTTCCGGCGGCCTTAAATAAGGATTTTAACGAGATCTATGCCGTGCCGAAGGAAATCGAGGATATTCAGGAGACGACTCATCAGCTATCCCTGGCATTTAACGTTCCGGCGGAAGATCTGGAAGCAAAGCTTTCCGATAAAATGAGCCAATACTCATCATTATTTAAAAAAGCTCCCAATGAGTCCGTTTTCAAAATACAGGAACTCAATATTAAAGGGGTTTACGCGAAGCAATCTCCGGATAGGTTTTATCCCTTCGGAACCACTGCGGCGCAGGTGATCGGGTTTGTCGGTCCGGACGACAAGAAGAACGGAGAAGTCGGCCGTTACGGACTCGAAAAATTCTACGACAATTCTTTGTCGGGAGCCGATAGTAATAACGAGCTTGCTTCCGGAGAAGGGCTGGTTTTGACCATAGATCCGAACATCCAGCGGCAAGCGGAACAGACTTTGGAAAAACTTATTCGGGACACGGGGTCTCCGAGCGGCAGTGTGATAGTCGAAGATCCGAATACCGGTAAGATCCTGGCTGCCGCCAGTTTTCCGAACTACGATCCGAATACTTACTCCACTTTCAGTATTAAAAATTTCACTAATCCGATAACCGAAGCGGTCTATGAGCCGGGTTCGGTCTTTAAAGTTTTTACGATGGCTGCCGGAATAGATGCCGGGAAGATCACCCCGGATACGACTTATTACGATTCAGGGAGCGTGACTATCAGCGGAAAAAAAATATCCAACTGGGATCTTAAGGCTCACGGCAAGGTTACAATGACCAATGTTATTGAACAGTCGCTCAATACCGGTACCGCGTTTGCCGTCAAAACAATGGGTTCGTCGGTTCTAACATCGTATATTAAAAAATTTGGTTTCGGTGAAAAAGCAAACATCGATCTTCCGGGAGAACTCAAGGGAAATGTTTCGCGTTTGGTTCCAAAAGCTCCGGCTATCGCTTTCGCGACCGCGGGATTCGGACAGGGCGTTTCCGTGACTCCGATACAGCTTATAAATGCCGTTTCCGCGATAGCAAACGGGGGAAAATTGATGAGGCCGTATCTGAACGCGAATTCCGAACCGCAGCTCATCCGCGAGGTTATAAGCGCGGATACCGCCAGAGCGGTTACTAAAATGATGGTCTCCGCGGTAGACAAAGCCGGAGTTGCGAAAATAGACGGATTCAGCATTGCGGGAAAAACAGGTACGGCGCAGATACCGGATTTCAAAAAAGGAGGCTATAGCGACAGAGTTGTCGATACTTATGTCGGTTTTGGTCCGACCGTCGATCCAAAATTTGTAGCGCTTATAAAAATAGATGATTTGCCGCAGGAACTTCTCGCCGGAACAACGGTGGTGCCGGCGTTCAAAGAGCTGGGGCAGTTTATTCTGCATTATTACGATGTCGCGCCGGATAGGATAACCAAATAAATGATTAATTTCCAATGAAAATACAACTCAAAGAAACTTTACTAAAAATTTTACGCTGGAAGCTCAAAGAGCTTTCAAAGTTAACCATTTGGCGCTATAGGCCGGGCATAATCGGCATAACCGGGAGCGTGGGGAAGACTTCCGCCAAGCTTGCGATAGCCTCGGTTTTGGAAGGGGAACGTTCCGTGCGCTATTCGCGCGCCAATTTCAACAACGAGTTAGGCTTGCCGCTTACGATCCTTGGAAATTATGAAAAGATCGAGGGGATGTTTTTCTGGCCAAAAGTTATTTTTAAAGCGTTTTGGAATGTTATTCTCAAAAAAGATTATCCGGAGATATTGATTTTGGAATACGGCGTGGATAATCTGGGGGATATGAAATACTTGCTTTCTATCGCCAAACCAAACGTGAGCGTTATCACCACGGTGGGGGAGATACCGGCGCATGTGGAACACTATAGCGGTCCGGAGGAGGTGGCCAAGGAAAAAGCGAAACTCATCGAGTCTTTACCGGCGGCAGGTTTCGCGGTTTTGAATTACGATGACGAGACGGTTATGGACGTGAAAGAGCGTACTCGCGCGCACGTTGTTACCTTCGGATTCGAAAAAGGAGCCGCGGTCCGAGTCACCGGGTTTGAAGAGCGGCATGAAAGCGAGCGGCCGATCGGGGTTTCTTTCAAGATAGAATACGGCGGGAGTTTTGTGCCCGTGAGGCTCGATGGCGCTTATGGCCGCACGCAGGGATATGCTTCGGCCGCAGCAGCCGCAGTGGGTTTGATTTTCGGACTCAACTTGGTTAAAATCTCCGCTGGACTGGAAAAGTACGCGCCGGCCGAACACCGGATGAATATAATTCCGGGAGTGAAGTACACCTACATTTTGGATGATTGTTACAACGCGAGTCCGCAGTCCGTTTACGCGGCGCTTGATGTTTTGCGGGAAATGCCCGCTAAGAGGCGCATTGCCGTTTTGGGCGATATGCTTGAGATCGGTAAATACACGATGCAGGCGCATGAAAAGGTGGGGGCGATAGCTTCAAAGGTTACGGATATACTTTTTGCCGTAGGCCCGCGCGCTAAATTTATCGCCGAAGGAGCCCGTGCGGCGGGAATGCCGAAGCGGAATGTCTACGAATTTGATACGGCCGACGAAGTGGGGGCCGCGGTCCAAGACATTATGAAAAAAGGTGATATAGTGTTGGTGAAAGGCTCGCATGCGATGCAGCTCGATAAGGTGGTGGAAGAGATAAAGTCCTTCTAAAAAGAAGGCTCAAAATTGAAAATTAAATACGGCGCTATCGTCCCTGCCTGCCGGCAGGCAGGTAGTGGCTAAATAAAAATGGAATATTGGGTTTACGTGTTAAAGAGTAAAAACTTCCCGAGACACTACATTGGTATTTCTAGAAATCCAGAAAGCAGATTAACTCAGCATAATTCTGGAGCCGTAAAGTCGACTAAGTTTTATAAACCTTGGGTAGCAATTTACACTGAAAAATGTAAAAATAGAGCCGCAGCCAGGGCAAGAGAAGTGCACCTTAAAACGAGTGCAATTTCCAGGGAAAGAATTTTTAATAACGGCGCTATCGTCTAGTGGTAGGACACCGCCCTCTCACGGCGGGAACGGGGGTTCAATTCCCCCTGGCGCTACTAATAAAAATACACCACAGATGCGGTGTATTTTTATTGGCTTTAGGGAATTGAACCTCGGTGAGATTCCGACCTTCAATAATTTGTTTTGCTTTGCAAAACATAGTGGAAGTGCAGAAGCTTTGCTTCTGCCCCCTGGCGCTACGGATTACAACTTCTGATTTTCGAGAACCGTCGTCGCCCCGATTCCAGCATCGGGGCGCGACTGTATCTCGCCGCTTGAACATTTACTCTGTAAATGACCGAGCTTCAAGCGGCTCCGATGACTTCTCTCGAACCAGAAGTTTCCATGAGGGCTTAATAACACGAGTTTTTTGTTGACTTCTTTAAAAAAATCTTATATAATCCAGCCAGTTCCATAGTAAGGGGGACCCCAGTGAGCAAAGAAAGAACGATCATTGTGATTTCGGGCGAAGAACTCCCGGAAGAAAAGCGGAAAGAGATTCTGGAGTCTCTGCCCAAAAGGTATGAGGGCCGGAAGCCCAAGGTGAGGTTAGTTCCTTCCGACCTTTCTCCGGCCGCGGCGATGTATGTCGTGCAGGTGGAAGCCAAATACCTGGAGAGGTGGCTTCGAGTCTATCGGAAACGGGAAAGGAAGCTGGTCATTTTCGCGGTTCCGGACCTTCAGACCACCGCTCAGGTGAGGTTCAAGAACAGGATTCGTTTCAAGAACTAGTTCCATGGCTCCGCCGCAAGGCGGGGCCATTTATGTTATTCTTATGAGATATGAAGAAATTCATCGCGGCGAATTTTAAGATGCATGAGCCCGATCTTAGGGCTTGGGCAAAGTTTAAACCTACGAGCGGGGCGGAGGTTGTTATGTTTCCGTCATTTTTACACATCCCATTATTTTCGGGACGCAAAGACACGATCTTGGGCGCGCAGGATGTTTTTTGGGAGAACTTGCGTTCGGGAGGAGCGTATACGGGAGAGGTGTCTGCCCAAATGCTTAAAAATTTCGGGGTTAAATACGCGCTCATCGGACATTCGGAAAGGCGTGCTTTAGGCGATACGAACGAGATCGTCGGTAAAAAGCTAAAGACCGCGCTTGCATCCGGGCTAAAAGTTATTCTTTGCGTAGGGGAGGGTGAAGACGTCAGAAAAAAAGGAATAACCTCGGCCAAAAATTTCGTGCGTGCGCAAATGAAATCCGCGCTCTTCGGAGTGAAGAAAAAGTTTTTGAAAGACATAATTGTAGCCTACGAACCCATTTGGGCGATCGGCACCGGCCGGACGGATAAGCCGGCGGATGCAATAGCGATGGCAGATTTTATTAGATCACTCCTGTCTGTCTCGCCGACAGGCGGGCCGGTAAGGGTAATTTACGGCGGATCGGTCACGGCGAAGAATGCGAAGAAATTTATTTCACAAAAGGGAATCGACGGCGCCCTTGTCGGTGGCGCGAGTTTGGATCCCAAGGAATTCGCAAAAATCATTAGTTCGGTAAAATAAATCATTATTAACACTATGGCAAAGAAAGACGGATTGTTGGGTTTGATAATCGGCGCGGCGGTGGGTCTTTTGATCCAGCCGATGATTTCCACTTTGGCGGAAACTATCGTAAGTTTCGGGTTAGCGATCGATGTAAAAACAAGAGTTTTAGCTTTTGTGTTTTTCACTATCCTTGCGCCAATCGCGCTTTTTGTAGCCGCATTTATCGGCCGCTGGATAAAGGTTGTCTATCAGTTCGCGAAGTTCGCGGCGGTGGGAACCTTAAATAGTTTCATAGATTTTGGAGTCGTAAATCTTTTGATCGCGATATTTGGAGTTGCCACAGGAATCGCTTTCTCGATCTTTAAAGCGATTTCCTTTTTGTTTGCCACGACCAACAGCTTTTTTTGGAACAAGTTTTGGACTTTTGATTCCAAGGGAGGGGATGCGACCAAGCAGGCGATCCAATTTTATATTATTGCCGGAATCGGGCTCCTGGTTAATGTCGGTGTGGCAACGCTGGTTAACGGGGCGCGGGGCGAAGCGGTCGCGGTCAATCTTTGGGCAAATTTTGCCGTCCTTTGCGGAATATTCGCATCCTTCATTTGGAATTTCCTGGGGTATAAGTTCATTGTGTTTAAGAAGCAGGAGCCGGTCGAGGACCAGCCAATCGCTTCTTCCTAAGTGGCCTTTGACATTTTGGGGGATGCCATGCTACAATGCTTGCGAATGAGTGTGAGCAGGGCTAAACGATGATATCGACTTAGACCTGTTTCTATTTTATCTGTTTGTACTAAAACCCCCTCCGGGGGGTTTTAGTTTTATGGATCGGGGAGCTTCTTCACTTGAGGATAGATATTTGCTAGTATAAAAACAGTCGATTTTCGCGAACGGCCGTGGAAGTGCTCAATTTATGGATCCAGTGTGGATCCGAAGAGAGCACTCATTCATCTAAAACAAACAGATAGGAGGTCACCATTCGGATCCACAGTGGATCTGTGGCGTTCCGCGGCCGTTCAGGAAAATGGACCCATAGAGACCGAGAGCCGCTTTTCAAGCGCCTTGAATTGGAGATTTAATTTGTTTGACAGCGGTTGATTCCGGGATATATAAATTAGTCAGCTCCAAAGGAGGGAGTGAAAATGACGAAAGAAGACGCAGAAAGGCTCGCGAAGATAAAGGTCGAGTTGGCCGACTACAGGCGAATCCTGGATGACAGGAACTATGGTCATCACAAGGCCGAAGCGCTGCGGTGGGAGCCGCTTGCGCAGAACATCGTCACGAACACTGAGTTCTTGCTCCGCCTCATCGCTCTTCCCGACGCGGACTCCACGGGTGGCATGACGTCAAGCTAGGGTGCTTCTTATCCCAACCCAATTTCCACCGGCCGAAAGGCCGGTTTTGTTTTTTAAAATAAAAAAGCCCCCGCATGGGCTTTGGATGAGTTTCCTTGCGGGGGCGGCTGTCACCAGAAGCTGATCGGGCCCTTGAATCCGAGCTCCCGGAGGAGCTGTTTGATCGCTTCCCGATCGTCGTTTCCGACCAGTTCCACGTCGAGGGCCTGAAGGGTCGTGAAGTACCTGGAAGTGGAGGCGTGCGGTCCTCCGACCTTGAATCCGGGGACGATTACGTAGTCGATCCCGGATACTTCGTCGGTCTTCTTCTGCCTGACCACCAGCTCTCGTCCTTTGAACTGGATCAGGCGCGGGGCTGCGGATTTGTCACCGAGAAGTTGGTATTCCTTGATCTTGGTTTTCATCGTCTTCTCCCTGTTACCACTCGATGTGGGCGATGAAGTTTTCGCGGTCGTGGGTGAACTTCTTCACTTCCACCACCTTTGGGCTATCGAAGATCGAGAACTGGGCAGTCGCCCAAAGGTCTCTGGGCGCAGCCGCCGAATCGACCTCCTTGCACATCTCGAAGTATAGCTTGGAGAGCGGACTTTCCACGCCATCCGACCTCCAGCAGGAATCGTGGCAGGAAACCACCCGCCAGTCTTTCATTTCTTCTTTGCGAAAGTGGGGGTTGTCGGTCACGGCCACCATGACGGCCGTGTGGTTGCCGGGCCGGTGGAAGAGGAGGTGGATGAACCGGCGGTGGCTGGGCACCGCAACCTTCTCTTTTGTCACTCCGGCTTCGATAAGAACGTAAAGAAGCTTCTTTTCGCCCGAGAACCGCGGAAGCGCGGTCTCGACCAGAGTCGTGATGACGTTGACAACATGCATTTTGAAGGACATGAGCCTTCCTCCTTTTGTCGAGTTATCGTGTCTCAAACATCTGGCGCGATTATATCATTAATCTATGTAAAGGTCAAGCATATGCCAATGGCGTTTTTATTTTTGAACTAAAAAAGCCCGCACAGGCTTTGAAGTTTCTGTGCGGGCGGGGGGTGAGGCGAAGGGCGATTACCTTTTCACGGAGTAGCCGGCGGGGCGGTAGCTCGTATCGCATGAGCCTCCACCCCGGATGGCGTTTCCGATGATCGGTTCGACCCATCGGATGAAGCGGATGTTCCTCGTGTTTCTCGCCGACTCGATCGTGGTGTAGGGTGCCCACTCGGGGTCACATACCCCGGTGAACAGGAAGGTGTACCCCGTGTCCCCGAGGGGAACAGGCTCCTTCGAGGAGCAGAGGCGGATGACTTCCGCTTTCAGAGCGTCGAGGGCGGGGCTGGCGAGCGGGTCATCCTTGTCCGGGAGGACAGCGCGAAGGACGAGTCCTCCGTGCGTGTAGTCCCGAACCATCTCCACGGGCACGCCGTTCAGGCTGCCGTAGCGGATGACGAGCTCGTGCTCGTCGTGAACGAAGTTGCCGGGATCGAGATCCTGGACGGCGGAGCTCTGTCGAGCTTCGATGACCATCTTCTGGTTCGTCTCGACCATCCAGAGGATGGTCAATCCGATGCCGAGCACTCCGAGGAGGATGGCCACGAAGCTCTTTGCCTCCCTGCTCATCTTCAGCGTGTTCATGTTCGTTCTCCTTCCTAAACCGTGGGTTGTGTCAGGCTAGAATTAGCAGATGGCTTTCAGCAGTTCGATGGCGGCCTTACACAGTTCCGCCACTGAAACGAGAGCGTAATAGATCGCCGAGAAGGCGATTGCGGCCACAACCATGGCGCGGAAATCGGTGAGACGTCTCACTCTGACTCCTTTTCCTGTATGTTTATTCAGTTCCGGAATAATAAGTCTGGATTGCCCCTGCCTACCGGCAGGCAGGCCCATTACTCCGGAACCAAAACGCATCTCAAGCATCTGGTGTAATTATAGCACCAATCTATTAAAAAGTCAAGTCAGGAAAAGGCCATATTTATCAGCATTTATATGGGTTTAATCGGCAAATCTTTGAAAAATGGCTAGGTTTAAGCTAAGATTACGACATGAACATAAAGATAAAATATACGAATCTTGAATCCACCGATGCCATAGTGGCGTATGCGGAAGAGAAGTTCGAGTCTATTTTGAAGGTTTTGAGCCGCTTGGATGCCGAGGGAACCGCCGATCTGCACTTAGAGCTGGCTCTTACCACGCATCATCACCAAAAAGGACAGATATATATGGCTAAGGCCAACCTGCACATTCCGGCCAAGACTTTCCAGGTGAGCGAAGAGGCGGAGGATCTTTACGCCGCGATAGACCTGGCTAAAGACAAACTCCAGAGAGCGGTTGAGAAATATAAGGACTTCAAGAAGGACGAGGAGGGGAAATAATCGAAACTTTAATTAATGCTTGGGTTCATAAAAAAAATATTTGAGCGCAGAACGCTCGCGGATTTCGAAACAATTGTAGCCGAAGTAAATTCGCTCGAACCGGAAATACAGAAGTTGACCGGCGAGGAATTGAAGGCGGAGAGTTTGAAGCTTCGAGAACGACTGCAAAGCGGCGAAGAAGAGCGGCTGGTTTTGCCGCGCGCTTTCGCTCTTGTCCGCGAAGCCGCGAAGCGAACCTTGGGACAGCGACCCTACGATGTGCAGCTTATCGGCGGACTGGTTTTGAACAAGGGAGCGGTCGCGGAAATGATAACCGGAGAAGGAAAGACTCTGACCGCCGTTGCGCCGGTTTATTTGAATGCGCTTTACGGACACGGCGCGCATGTGGTCACGGTAAACGAATACTTGGCTCGCCGCGATGCGGTCTGGATGGGCCAGATATATCGCGCGCTGGGACTTACGGTTTCCTGCCTCGTGCCGAACACCGCTTTTTTGTATGACCCGGACTATGAG
The DNA here is from genome assembly GCA_007375645.1 of Parcubacteria group bacterium LiPW_15. GTDB lineage: Bacteria > Patescibacteriota > Minisyncoccia > UBA6257 > 2-01-FULL-56-20 > LiPW-15. The sequence continues at coordinate 269,739 of VMER01000001.1, read as the reverse complement.
GTTGCGAAGGATGCCCAAGCGCTTATCGACAAAGAAGAAGACACTACCGGAAATTTCCGCGTGCAATCGGAATTCTTGCGGCCCGCGTCCAGGCGCGAAGCGTATCTCGCCGATGTTACTTACGGAACCAATCACGAATTCGGTTTTGATTATCTGCGCGACAATCTGGTCTACCGGGTAACCGAACAGGTCCAGCGGGGATTTCCTTTTGCCATAATCGATGAAGTGGATTCTATTTTGATCGATGAGGCCAGAACCCCGCTAATTATTTCTGCGCCGGATGCGGAATCCAGCCAGTTCTATAAAACCTTTGCGAGACTGGTTATCAACCTAAACGCGCCTGAGGATTACGAGGTGGATGAGAAGCGCCGCTCGGTTTCCATAACCGAAGAGGGAATCGCCAAGGTGGAAAAAATGGTGGGCGTCGATAATCTTTACTCGCCCGAGAATCTGCGCCTGGTCCATTATTTGGAAGAAAGTCTTAAAGCCAAGGCGCTTTTTCATAAGGATAAAGAATATGTGGTCAAGAACGGAGAGATAATTATCGTGGACGAATTCACCGGCCGAATGCTTCACGGCAGGCGGTATAACGGCGGCTTACACCAGGCGATTGAGGCCAAGGAGGGCGTGCATGTGCAGGAAGAGTCCAAGACTTACGGAAAGATATCCATTCAGAATTATTTCCGCATGTATAAGAAGATCTCCGGCATGACCGGAACCGCGCAGACTTCCGCGGAAGAATTTTCCAAAGTTTACAATTTGGAAGTTGTTAGCATTCCTCCGAACAAGCCGGTCATAAGAAATGATCACAAAGATGTCATATACAAAACTTCCGCCGCGCGTTGGATAGCTTTGGTCAACGATATAAAAGAACGGCACGAAAAGGGCCAGCCGGTTTTGGTTGGCACAACTTCCATTGCTAAGAACGAACTTTTGGACAATTTGCTAAGCGAGGCGCATATCCCGCACGAAACTTTGAACGCGAAGAACAATGAACGGGAGGGAGCGATAGTCGCCCAGGCCGGTAAGCCGGGGGCGATAACCGTGGCGACCAACATGGCCGGCCGCGGCGTGGACATAATTCTGGGCGGCAATCCGCCGACACCGGAAGATGCGAAGCGGGTGCGAGAATTGGGCGGACTTCATGTGACTGGTACGGAAAGGCACGAGGCCAGGCGCATAGACAATCAGCTGCGCGGCCGCGCCGGCAGGCAGGGCGATCCCGGTTCTTCGCAATTCTTCCTGTCGCTGGAAGACGACTTGCTGCGCATTTTCGGCGGAGACCGCATAAAGTCCCTAATGGACAGATTCCATCTTCCCGATGACGAGCCGATCGATGTGGCTATGATTTCCCGCGCCGTGGCAGAAGCCCAATCCAAAGTTGAGGGGGCGAATTTCGATATGAGGAAACACCTGCTCGACTACGATGATGTCTTGAATAAGCATCGGGCGGCGGTCTATAAGCGCCGACAGGAAATATTGACGGCGATGAATTCGGAGACTCTGGAACCCATGATATTCGACGCGGTGAACGGTTATTTTAAAAATCTTTCAGCCGGAATAGCGGCCGCGGAGAATATGCCAGAAGTAGAAAAGCCGGACCTAAAAAAAATATTTGAAGAAGTCGGATTGGCCAATAAGGAAAATCCATATCCGGAAGATGCGACGGAAGAAAATCTATCGGAGTTCTTGAAGGCGCGCGTTTCCGTGATGGCCAAGCATCCTTTGGCGGCGAACCAAATGCTAGGCATTTTGGACATGCTTTGGATGAACCACTTGGAGGACTTGGACGCGCTTTCGGAATCCATCGGACTTAGGGCTTACGGACAACGCGATCCGCTCGTGGAATATCGAGGAGAAGCGCATACGCTTTATCAAGCTTTTTGGGCTAATTTTGGAGCCTGGATATTTATGAATATCTTCAAGCTCCCGCCTCCGGGTCAGGCTCAGGAACAAAAGCCCGCGGAACAGGTTGTAAAGATCTTGCCCAAAGCTTCGGGCGCCAAGGAAGTAGGCAGGAATGATCCTTGTCCGTGCGGATCGGGGAAAAAGTATAAGAAATGCCATGGGAAGTAGGAGGTGATATATTGCGTCTATGAAGCCAAACTTTATCGATCACATATCATTAATAGTGAAAGATCTGTCTAGAACGGAAGAATTTTATTCTAAGTTTTTAGGTGAACCAACTCTCCGTAATGATAATCTGGTGGTTTATAAAATTGGCGATGTAAAATTGTACTTCAAGCTAAGTCCGAAAGGGACCCCAAGCCCAAATTACGACAAGGACGATGTTGGAATGAATCATATCGGGTTTGGTGTCCGGACTCTGGATGAACTGGAAAAGTTTGAACAGTTTCTTTCTGAGGCTGGGATCAAGCACAGTGAGTTTAAGGTTGGAAAGTTTGGAAATAGATACGTATGGCTTGATGACCCCGACGAAATACGTCTTGAGATCTATCACTGTTCTGAAGAATAGGAAATAAATCCAAGAAGTGCTACGGGGCGCAGAGTATTAATAAATGATTAAGTTAATCTTAAGGAAGTTGTCGATACTGCTTCACCCTTTTGCCAAGGCATATTGGTTTGTAGTGCGCCCCAAAACGCATGGAGTGAAATGCATCATAAGATCTGGCAAGGAGATATTGATGGTAAAAAATAATTACGGCAACTACGAAAGTTGGATGTTTCCGGGCGGTGGTATCAAGAAAGGCGAGACACCGGCACAGGCTGCAAAACGGGAGGTGGAAGAAGAAGTTGGAATTGAAGTTGAGGATTTAAAAGAAATAGGAGTCTTTCACTCTGCGAAAGAATTTAAAAATGATACGGTAACGGTTTTTGCGGGGAGGAGCAGGGGTAAAGAAATAAATATTGAATCAAATGAAATAGCGGATGCAAGGTGGCTGGAGTTGAATAATTTGCCCGAGATCTCTGAATATTCTAAGTTGATGATAGATATGTTGCGGCGGAAAGAAACATAGGAAATATCATGGGAAATAAAGCAACAATAAAACATATTGAATTCTGGGTTTCCGATCTGGAGCGATCAGTTAGGTTCTATGAAGCCGTCTTTGGAATTATTGGCTGGAATAAAATCGAGTCCAACGCTTTCAGCAACGGCGAAACAAAGATTTATTTTATCAAGCAAGACGTTAAACCCGAAAATACGATTGGTCCCAGACACATATGTTTTTTGGCAGGTTCGCGAGAAATGGTGGATGAGGTTGGCAGGCTTCTTTCCGGGATGCAGGCAGATATAATTCGAGGGCCCTTAGAATCCAGCTATAAAGACAGAAGTTCATACACTGTGGATTTTAGAGACCCGGACGGATACGTGATTGAGGTGGCAACTAAATCGGAATTATTGCAGAATTAACGAGAAGTGTGCGGAATATAAAGTAAATGAAAATAGTTGTTGGTTCAAAAAACTCTGTAAAAGTTGATGCTCTCAAGGAGATTATCTTAAAATATCCTGATTTGGAACACGCGGAAGTTTCTGCGCTCGAAGTCGATTCAAAAGTTTCCGCGCAGCCCAAATCGCTTGAAGAAACTATTCGAGGTGCGATGAATCGAGCCATAGGTTCGTTTGCCGACTGCGATTATAGCTTTGGCATTGAGGCGGGCCTTATGGTCGTACCAAACACCAAGACCGGACACATGAATGTCTGTGCCTGCGCGATCTACGATGGAAAAGGATTCCATCTTGGACTTTCATCCGCGTGGGAGGCGCCCAAGAAGGTTGTGGAGTGTATGCTCAAGGACGGTTTGGATATGAATCAAGCGGTGTTTAAAACCGGTCTCACTACGAATCCCCATATCGGTTCGGCAGAAGGCTTGGTGGGGATAATAACCAAGGGTAGATTGAACAGGAAAGAATATACAAAAGAGGCGATCAGAGCCGCGCTTATCCATATCGAAAATGCCTGAGTCTAAAAGAATTATTTTAAGAATTCGTGCGGCAGATAATGATATTTTCGAGGCAATGGTCAGCGGGAAAAAGAAGATAGAAACGCGGGCGGCTACCGCAAGATATAAGGATATAAAAGCGAAAGACGTTGTGATTTTGGTGTGCGGCAAAAAAAGAATTGCGAAAACGGTTAAAAAAGCAGAACATTTTCCTTCGGTTGCCGCGATTCTTAAAAAATATAAGCCGGAGACTATTAATCCCAAGACCCATACCGCGAAAGAAGCCACGGACATGTGGTATGGCTTTCCGGGATATAAGGAAAAAATAAAGAAGTTCGGGCTTATCGTCATCACTCTTGAATGAATACATCCAAAACAACCTGGAAATTCTATCTGCGTTCCGCCGAAGCCTGGAAGGCAATGCTTGTCGATTGCGAAGAGGCGCGTAAATCAATCGATATTGAGCAGTTTATTTTTGAACCGGACGAATTAGGGAAGAGATTTTTTGAGGTTTTGAAAAAAAAGAGCAAAGAGGGAGTTAGGGTGCGCATCATTTGCGACGCGGTGGGGAGCTATAGCTTTTTGAACTCTGAGGCGGAACATGAGCTTAAAGCGGAGGGAGTGGAGATAAAGTTCTTTAATCCGATAAGGCCCTGGCGCATCGGGAACTTTTCTTCCTGGTTCTTGCGGGATCATAGGAAACTTTTGATAGTGGACGGTGAAATAGGCCACACCGGGGGAGTGGGTCTTGAAAAACGGATGGAGGATTGGCGGGATACGAATGTGCGGATGACGGGCCCCGTGGTTTCCGAGATGAGCTCTGTATTTGAGCGGATGTGGGTTGTTTCCCCGGAGCGAAAGTTTTTTAGGTTCAAGCCTTCATTTTTCCCGGAGGGCGGGTTTTCTTTTATAACCAATTCACCGAGATTCCGCGGACGTTATATTTACCACGATCTTTTGAAAAATATTCGAAGCGCCAAACGCTATCTATATATAACGACGCCGTATTTTGTGCCTAGCATAAGAGTTTTTTCCGCACTTACAAAAGCCGCGAAGCGAGGGGTGGACGTGCGCCTGCTTTTACCGGAAGCGTCCGACGTTAAGACCGTTGATTTCGCGGCAGGTTCCTATTTTATTCTGGCGCTGAACGCGGGAGTGAAGATATATTTGTACGACAACAACCGGATATTGCACACCAAGACGGCGGTAGCCGACGACGTTTGGGGGACTATCGGGAGCGCCAATATGGACAGTCAAAGTTTGCTTTTAAATTTTGAAGGCAATATACGGAGCATAGACCCAATTTTCATTTCTGAGTTAAGGGCGCAATTTGAGGAAGATATTGCCGAACTCGCGCCGCTCACAAAGGAGGCCTGGATGGGAAGATCTATTTTCCGAAAGTTTTTGGAGGTCATCACCTGGCCGATACATGGTATTCTATAAGGGATAGTTCCGGGGGTGATAAATTAAAATATGGGATATCAGAAAATAACACGAGAAATAGAGGCGCGTCCGTTTTGGGCGCTTTCCGGTGAGGAAACCATGAAAGCGCTGCAAACCGATCTTAAGACCGGTTTGTCCGAAGCGGAAGCAAAGATAAGGCTCGCTGTTTGCGGGGCCAATATCATAGAAAAACCCAAAAAAGTATTTTGGCTTGCGACCCTTATAAATCAATTTAAGAGTCCGCTCATACTTATTCTGGCGTTTGCGGCCGGAGTTACTTTTTTTATTTCGCACTATCGGGATATGTTCTTTATCCTGTCCGCGGTTGTCGTGAATGTTGCCCTGGGTTTTTACCAGGAATTCAAAGCGGAGAAGGCGCTCGAAGAACTCAAAACATATCTAAAGCAACGTGCGCGGGTTATCCGCGGAGGCGTTGAGCGCGAAATTGAAGCCGCGAATCTGGTTCCCGGAGATATTGTCCGTTTGACCCAGGGAGACCGAGTACCCGCCGATGGCAGGTTAGTTTTCGTGAACGATTTTCAGGCCGATGAAGCGATACTTACCGGTGAATCCTTGCCGGTTTCCAAAGATGTTTCGGTGGTGGATATAAGTTCCGCTTTGGGCGATCAGCTTTCTATGGTTTTTGCCGGAACGCTCGTCACTCAAGGCGTCGGAACAGCAGTAGTTTGCCGCACGGATTTTTTGACCGAGCTCGGAAAAATCGCCGCACTTGTCGCGGAATCCCAAAGCGAAGAAACCCCGCTTCAGCATGCCATTGAACGCTTCAGTATCCACGCGGGATTATTTTTAACAATCCTCACGGCGATGATCTTTGTTGTGGGCATAGCTTCCGGATACTCCAAGCTCGATATGTTCCTTACTTCGGTGGCGATCGCGGTCTCTGCGATACCGGAGGGCCTGCCGGTTGCAATGACCGTGATTTTGGCGGTCGGGGTGCAGCGCATGGTTAAACGTAAAGGAGTTGTGCGCAAGCTTGTCGCCGCGGAAACTCTCGGGAGCACTACTATAATTCTCACCGACAAAACCGGCACTCTTACTATGGCAAAAATGGAACTCGACAAAGTGCTGCCGGCCGGCGGCAGCGAGAAAGAACTTCTTCGGATGGCTCTTATCAACACGAATGTAATAATCGAGAATCCGAACGACCCGCCGCTTGAATGGCGGATGAGCGGACGCGCTCTGGAAACCGCCTTGGTCCGATCCGCAGCCACCCTTGGAACTTCGATCGAGGGAATAAAAAAAGAGATGGATATCTTAAATTCCTTGCCGTTCAACGCGGTAAATAAATTTTCCGCCACACTTACACGTGTGGACGGGAAACACGCAGTAATTTGTCTTGGAGCCCCGGATATCTTAGCGGAACGCTCCAATCTGGGCGATAAAGAAAAGGAGGCTATGCTCCAAAAGATCGGCTCTCTTGCCGCGTCCGGAGAACTTGTCTTGGGAGTTGCCACCAAAGAGATAGCGGAGAAAGAAGACTTCAGCTTCGCGGATGATTTCGATTTTGCAGGGATGACCTTTAGGGGCCTCATCACGCTCAAAGATCCGATCCGACCGAGCGTCAAAGATGCCATCAGGCGCGTTGAGTCATTCGGCATAAAAGTTCTGATAGTGACCGGCGACCATCGCGGCACTGCCGAAGCGATCGCGAAGGAGGTCGGCATGGAGCTTGCCGAGGGGAGTGTTATTGATGCGGTAGAACTTCGCGCGCTTACGGACGCAGAGTTAAAAAACAGATTGCCCGCGCTTAAGGTGATCTCTCGGGTGTCGCCCATGGATAAGATGAAGATAGTTAAGGCGTTTCAAGAACTCGGGGAGGTTGTGGCCATGACCGGCGACGGAGTGAACGACGCTCCAAGCATTAAGCAGGCGGATATCGGCATAGCCATGGGCTCCGGAACGGAAGTGGCTCGCGACGTGGCGGACCTAGTTTTATTGGACGACAACTTTGAAACCATAGCCGCGGCGGTGGAGGAGGGGAGGCAGATAATGAACAACTTAAGAAGGGTTTTGGTTTATCTTCTTTCGAGCGTTGCGGACGAACTTGTTCTTATCGGCGGATCATTGTTGGCCGGCATAGCATTGCCCTTAAGCGCGCTCCAGATCCTTTGGGTAAACTTTTTTTCGGATAGTTTTCCGGCGGTCGCGTTCGCGTTTGAAAAAGGGACCGACGGACGGCATGCGATACGCACGAGCGGGTCCGGGGTAAAGCTCTTCGATCCGCTTACGAGATTTTTGGTAATATTCATAGGTTTGTCGACGAGCGTGTTGTTATTCGCCCTTTATTGGACCTTGTTGCAAATGGGTTTCGTGCCGGAGGTTGTAAGAACATTTATTTTCGCGAGCTTCGGAACTTACACGCTATTCCTGGCGTTTTCGGTCAGGAGTTTCGATAGAAGTATTTTCAAGTATTCTCCGTTTTCCAATCGCTATATGGTTGTCGGAGTTGGAATCGGATTGGTGCTTATGGCGAGCGCGATCTATGTTCCGTTTCTCCAGACCGTGTTCGGAACGGTTTCCCTGTCCGGATATTGGCTTTTGGGCGTTCTATCGATGGGCTTATTGAGCATCGCCCTCGTTGAAGCTGCAAAGAGATTTTTCCATCGCCAATATAAACGCTTATAAACCTAATTTTTAGCTGCTATTTGTGGCCGTAGAATTTTTGGGGCAGAGATAGAAATTAAGCATTTTTGTTTTGCGGCGCAATTGGTATAATTCTCATATGGTTAAAAAATCAAAGATAATTTGGAGCGTTGTGGGTATTATTCTTTTTGCCGGACTTATCTGGTTGGTTTTCATACAGCCCTATCAGGCTGACAAATATGATTCTTTCGCAACTTGCCTTAAGGACAGCGGGGCTGTTTTCTACGGGGCTTTTTGGTGTCCGCATTGCCAGGATCAGAAGGCGGAATTCGGCCGTTCCGAGAGGCTTCTGCCGTACGTGGAGTGTTCCATGCCGGACGGTCAGACCGAGACTCAAGTTTGTATAGATAAGGGCATTAAGAGTTATCCGACCTGGGAGTTTAAAGATGGTTCGCGCGAATACGGAAAGCTGGATTTTAGCACCTTGGTTAAGAAAACCGGCTGCACTTTGCCGACAAACTAATGACTCCATTTGCGGAAAGCATAACTAGGTTGCTGTCCGTCGGCACGATGATCGGCGACCTTCTGATAATAGTTTTTCTGGTCCTTTTGCTGTTGCGTTCAAAGCGGCACGAGAGGCCGCGGTTGCATATGACTTTGGATATTTTGGAGACCAGAGCCCTGGCTTTGGCGTTTTTGTTCAGCGTGGCGGCAACCGTATCCAGCCTTTTTTATTCGCAGATCGCCGGACTTCCGCCGTGCAGTTTGTGCTGGATCCAGAGAGCGCTTCTTTTTCCGCAGGTCCTTTTCCTGGGGCTTTCCTGGTGGTTCGGGTCGCACCGGATTGTTAAATATAGTTCCGCCTTGTCGGTCGTTGGAATGCTGGTTTCCGGTTATCACTCGTATCTTCAGTACGGCGGGTCTAACCACACTTTGTGCAATGCGTTTGGCGGCGCTGTTTCCTGCGCGCAGAGGTATTTTCTGGAATTCGGCTACATAACCATGCCGATAATGAGCTTCACTATTTTCGCTTTGCTTTTCATTTTGACTTTCCATTTCCATAAGGGCAGAAGAGCAACCCCAGAAAATTAATGGCCGACGAAGAAATCGTAAAATATGTCCGTGATTCGCTGAATTCCGGACGGTCTAAAGACGCGATACGCGCTTCTCTTTCCGAGGCAGGCTGGGGTGAGGCGGATATAAATAACGCTTTTAAAGTTTGCGACTATGTTTTATCGGGCAAACGGCACGGCTGGGTTCAGCCGTTTTTTGCGTTTTTGATGATCATTTGCGCCGTGTCCGCCGGAATATATTTTCTCTGGCAGGATAGATTGGATCTGGCCGATACGAATTCGGTGCGGGTGCGGAATTTTTATTCCCGCTTGGCGGCTTCGGAAATATCATTCACGGATTCGGGCGAAATGATCTTTCCGGACGAACAGAGGTTTTTAACCAAAAAGGAAGAGTATGTGGAGGAAAAGCAAGACTTCATTGAGGCAAATCTAAAGACAATGCAACTCACGCTCTATCGCGGGGGAGCTGCGGAAAAAGAGATCGAGATATTGACCAAGGGCAGGCTAGGCAGCTGGTGGGAGACTCCTACCGGAAATTACGGAGTGATAGTCAAAGAGGTGAACCATTTTTCTTCCATCGGAAAAGTTTGGATGCCATACAGCATCCAGTTCTACGGCAATTATTTTATACATGGCTGGCCGCATTACAATGACGGAACTCCGGTTCAGAAAACATATTCCGGAGGATGTATCAGGCTTTCCGACGAGGGCGCAAAGGAAGTTTTCGATTTTGCCAAAAAGGGGATGCCGATACTGGTGTTTGAAGACATGCCGGACCGGGGATTCGGAACGCTTGTTCCAAAGGTGCAGAATGCCGGGTTGCCGGCAATAAGCGCGGAATCCTTTTTGATCTCCAATGTGGCCTCCGGCGAAACAATTGTTGAAAAAAATTCGAACGAAAAGCTGCCGACCGCCTCGATAACCAAACTCATGACCGGAGTGGTGGCCCACGAGCTAATCTATCTTGGAAGTTCCATTCGAGTCGGACAGCTTCCGACTTCGACCACTGGCGGAAGCAGTTCTACCAAGGCTTTCCACTTTAATTCCGGAAGTTATTATACCGGTTTCGACCTTCTTTACCCGCTTTTAATGCAATCCTCGAATGACGCGGCGAATGTTTTGGCGTCCTTTTCCGGCAGCAGGCTTTTTGTGAAAAGCATGAACGACAAGGCCGCCTCGCTCAACATGTTGGACACGCGGTTCGCCGATCCGTCCGGATTGAGCACACAGGATGTTTCTACCGCCAAAGATATTTCCAAATTACTTCAATATATTTATTACAAACGCCCGTTCATCTTTGATATCGGCAAGGGAGTGGAATTCGAACGCAACGGACTTATTAAAATCGGTGATTCCATAAGCATCGGCGACCTGGCCAACTTCAACGAGTTTTCCGGAGAAACGGATCTGATCGGCATGAAAAACGGAGAAACAAAAGCCGCCGGACAAACTATCGCTTCGGTTTGGAACATCCATACTCCGAGCGGGGACGTACCCGTTTCTATAATCGTGCTGAATTCCGGAGACAGATATTCGGATACGAAGAACCTGCTTAACTGGCTCAAGTCCAATTACGAAACGCTTTAATCATTTGGTTTATGTTTGACAGGCCGGGAGGTGGGAGATAATATCCATTTGCTCGGATGAGGCAGTTAAGGGGCACAGGGTTTGAATCCCTGGGGTCGACCCGCTGGATGCGGACGATTAATGAGCGCGGGGTTCGAATCCCCGGAGCTGAACTTTGGAGAGGGTGCCTGGTCGCGTAGAATAGTAGTAGGGAGGCTTTGACGGGCCCTTGCGGGGGTTTCTGAGCCGACAGTGAAATACCTCTTCGTCAGGCAAACTGCCAAGGGCCTCATCCGGGCCCTTTTTCGTTTTTAAGATATAATTAGCACATACAATGAAGTTCGAACTTATTTCAAAAAACATCCCATCCGGTGATCAACCCAAGGCTATAAAAGAGCTTGTCTTGGGATTGGAAGACGGCTTGCGGCATCAAACCCTTTTGGGCGTGACCGGTTCGGGAAAAACATTTACCATTGCGAACGTTATAAACGAGGCGCAGAAGCCGACTTTGGTTATCGCCCATAACAAGACCTTGGCCGCCCAGCTTTGCAACGAGTTCCGGGAAATATTTCCGAAAAATGCGGTGCACTACTTCGTTTCCTACTACGATTATTATCAGCCGGAGGCGTATATGCCCACGAGCGATACGTATATTGAAAAAGAGGCGATGATAAACGAAGAGATAGATAAGCTGCGCCATGCGGCGACGACTGCTTTGCTGACCCGCAAGGATGTTATCATTGTGGCTTCCGTCTCCTGCATCTACGGTTTGGGCGCGCCGGAAACCTACGCAAAAAATATCATCCGTTTCGCGGTGGGCGAAAAGATAGACAGGAAAGCGCTTACGAGACAGCTTATCTCCATGCAGTTTACCCGCACGCCAAGCGACCTCACGCGGGGGAGTTTTCGCTTGCGCGGAGACAACTGGGAGATAATGCCGCCGGACAGGGAACTTATCTACAACTTTGTTCTGGAAGACGACGTTATCAAAAAGATATACGAAATAATTCCGGCGGAAGGTTTTCGCCCGGGTGTTACTCCCGAGTTTCCGGAAATATACATCGCTCCGGCCAAACACTTTATAACTTCGCCGATCGACAGGGAGCGGGCTGTTGCCGCGGTGCAAAAAGAATTAAAAGAACGACTCAAGTACTTTGAAGAAAACGGAAAGTTGTTGGAGGCGGAAAGGTTGGAGCGGAGAACGAAGTTCGATCTGGCGATGATCCGCGAAGTCGGATATTGCCACGGTATAGAAAACTATTCCCAGCCGCTTTCGGGCCGGGCGAGAGGCGAGGCGCCGGATACACTGCTCAATTATTTTCCTCATACTGAATCGGGGGAGCCGGACTTTTTAACCGTCATCGATGAATCTCACGTGACTGTTTCCCAGATCGGGGGAATGTCTGAGGGCGATGCGGCGCGCAAAAAGACTCTTATTGAATATGGATTTAGATTGCCGTCCGCGGCGGATAACCGGCCTTTGCGTTTTGAGGAGTTCAATAAGCGCGTCGGCCAAATAATCTTTACTTCCGCGACCCCCGGCCCTTATGAAAAAAAAGTGAGCGAAAAAATTGTGGAGCAGATAATTCGTCCGACCGGGCTGGTTGACCCCAAAATAACCATTCTGCCGGCCAAGGGCCAGGTGCAGGACCTGATTCCCAGAGTTGAAGAGAGGGTGGCCAGAAAAGAGAGAGTTCTTATCACGACTCTTACCAAAAAGATGGCGGAGGACCTTACGGAATATCTTGCCGGCAAGGGCATCAAGGTGAATTATCTCCATAGCGACGTGGAGACCTTGGAGCGCATTAAGATACTTACCAATCTGCGTAAAGGCAATTTTGACGTGCTGGTCGGGGTGAACCTTTTGCGCGAAGGATTGGATTTGCCGGAGGTAACACTGGTCGCAATACTGGACGCAGATAAAGAGGGATTTTTACGGAGCGAAACTTCGCTTATCCAAACCATCGGACGTGCGGCTAGAAACGTTGCGGGCGAGGTCTTGATGTACGCGGACCACATAACCGGTTCTTTAGAGCGGGCTATCAAAGAAACCAACCGCAGACGCGAGATCCAGCTGGCATATAACAAGAAGCACAACATAACTCCGACCACGGTTATCAAAGAAATACGGGATATTTTGCCAGTTGAGGAAATATTGAAATTGGAGACCGGACCAATGCCGCGTTCCAAGACCGCGCTTTTGAAACTCATCGCAGACAAGGAAAGGGAAATGAAATTAGCGGCTAAGGAATTGGATTTTGAGCTTGCCGCTATTTTACGTGATGAGATACGGGAGCTTATGAAGAAAACAAATAAGCTGGAGAAAGATGCTAAAATTAAAAAAGATGGAAGAAAGAAATAAGACTTCTTGGGGCGGGGTGGCCAAGTGGTATGAGAAACTCCTTTCCGGGGAGGGGACTTATCAAAAAGAGGTCATACTCCCGAATCTTTTGCGGCTCATGGATATTAAGCGCGGAGATAAGATTTTGGACCTGGCTTGCGGGCCGGGGTTTTTCAGCAAGGAATTTATCAAAGCAGGCGCGAAAGTTCTAGGGATAGATATATCTTCTGAGTTGATCGGTGTTGCTAGGGAATCAGCCCCGGAAGGGGAATTTCAGGTTTCCAACGCCGAATCTTTACCTTTTATAAAAAACGCTAGCATAAATAAGATTGTCATTGTGCTTGCTTTGCAGAACATTGAGAGCGTGGATAAAGTCTTGAGTGAATGTGCCAGGATATTGAAGGTCGGCGGCAGCCTTCATCTGGTTATGAATCATCCGGTTTTTCGTAACCCGAAGGTAACCTCCTGGGGATACGATGACGAAAACAAAATTCAGTATAGGCGGATCGACGAATACCTTTCGGAATCAAAAAATAAAATACAGATGCACCCCGGCGATGCGCCAGACTTGTTTACCGTTTCGTTTCATCGGCCGTTGCAGTATTACTTCAAGATATTTTCAAAGCTTAGACTCGCCGTTACCAAGCTTGAGGAATGGAATTCGGGCAAGGTGAGCCAACCCGGGCCTCGTGCAAAAGCCGAAAATAAGGCTCGCAAAGAGATTCCGCTATTTCTGTATGTGTGTGTAAAAAAGTTTTAATTTTTTCTATCTACTATTCACTAACTACTATTTACTAATTTATGGCACATAGATTTATCGGCAACTTTCCTTTGGGGGAGAAAAGATTTTGGATAGCGGACAAAGAACTTGTAAAACAAGTGAGCGGCGTTTTGCGCCTTGAGCCGGGAGAAAAGATAATTTTGAGCGACGGGCAGGGAAGGGAAGCAGACGCGGAAATAGTTTCTTACGATAAAGATGCCGTGGAGGTCTCCATTTTGGAGGGCCGGGCGGGAATGGGCGATCCGACGGTAAAAACCACGCTCTATCTTTCCATCTTAAAAAAAGAGAATTTCGATCTGGCCGTTCAAAAATGCGTGGAGATAGGTGTTTCGAAAATTGTGCCGGTTGTAACCAGGAGGACGGTCAAATTCGGCCTTAAAAGGGAGAGGCTGGAGAAAATAATGAAAGAGGCCGCGGAACAATCCGGAAGGAGTGTTTTGCCGATCCTGGGCGAAGAATTGGAATTCAAGAAAGCCGTGGCCGAAGCAAAGGAGAATGACGTTAACTTTTTTTCACCCTAGGCGGGAAATCCTTGGAATTAAAACCCGATTATAAGGATAAAAAAATCGGCATTTTTATCGGTCCGGAGGGAGGCTTTGATGACTTTGAGGTTGAGTCCGCGAAGGCGGCAAAATTCACTCTTGCGGGGCTTGGAACCCTTACCCTCAGGGCGGAAACAGCGGCAATAACCGCGACGCACGAAATAATCTTTAATCTCGGGCGGCAATAGAAGACAGCGCGTATATGGTATTATGACTGTATGGATAAAAATGATGGGGTCGTGGACGATTTTGTCTCCCACGAAAAAAGGTCATTCCGGTTTAAATTGGGAAAGCTTTTGGCTTCGTCTCTCTCAGGATTTATTGCCGGGGTAATTCTAGCGAGCATATTTTGGTTCCTAGCCGCCTACATCCTTAAGCTTGGTCTTTAGATGATAAGGGTTTTTGTTGGCATTCCCATTTCGGAAGAGTTAAGGGAAAAAATCGGCAAATGGGCGGAAAGTCATAAAGACTGGCCGCTGCGTTTTGTTTCGGGAACGGGCCTACATATAACTCTCGTGCCGCCATGGTATGCAGAGAATTCGGATTGTGCGGTCGGCCAATTGGACGACATAGCGACCGCCGTGAAGCCTTTTAATATTAAGTTCAAAAAAATTACTTTCGGAACCAGTTCGAAACGGCCTCGGCTTATTTGGACTATGGGTGAGGACTACGATAAGGAAGGAATGCTCCGTCTTAAGGCCGTGGCAGAAGCGGTTTTTGGACAGAAGCCGGAAGTTCGGCCGTATAGTCCGCATCTCACCATCGCCAGATTTAAGGAAGAAGATTTTGGGAAAATGCCCACAAAGGAACTGGACGAGAATGTTGATTGGGAAATGGAAGTTAACTTCGTGGTGCTTTACGAATCCAAACTACATCACTCCGGGGCGGAATACGAAATTTTAAAAAAGATCGAGCTAAAAGGATGAGCGCAAAACGGGATTTACAATTTCTTCTGCGGGACAAATATAAGGGGGACTGGCAAAAAGAATTTATAAAAGACGCGGTGCGGATCGAAAAAGGGGAGCCGTTGGATTTTGTTATCGGCTGGGCGCCGTTTTTGAAATGCGTGATAGATCTGCGTTACAAACCTCTGATACCCAGGCCGGAAACGGAGTATTGGGCGGAGCTTGCGATTAAAGAGATGGGGAAACGAAAGAGCGCAAAAGTTTTGGATATTTTCTCCGGTTCCGGGGCCATAGGTATTGCCGTTCTAAAACACTTGAGGACCGCAAAGGTGGATTTCGGCGAATATGAGCCGGAACTTATCAAACAAATAATTTATAACTTAAAGCTGAATGATCTGAAAAACAGAAAATCAAAAGTTATTGAATCGGATATATTTAAGAACATAAAAGGCAAATACGATTTTATTCTTGCCAACCCGCCATATATCCCTTTGGCGCGAAAAAATAAGGTGAATTCGTCGGTCTTAAAATACGAGAAAAAATCTTCACTTTGGGGCGGGAAGGACGGGCTTTATTTTATTAAAAGGTTTTTGGCGGTGGCAAAGGAGCATCTTTTGCCGGGAGGGGAGATTTGGATGGAATTCGATTCTCCCGAAAAAGAAAAGATCGCTGCGATTTGCCATAAATTGGCATATAGATTTGAGCCTAAAAAAGATCAATACGGGAAGTGGAGATACGGGATTATTCAATGTAGAATATAAAAATGATAAATTATGACGATTTTTCAAAGATTGAATTAAGGGTCGCGAAGGTGCTCGAAGCCGTGCGGGTGGAGGGCTCGGAGAAGCTTATAAAAATGCAGCTCTCCGCCGGCGACAAAGACGAAGCCGGGAACCCGGTCAACCGGCAGATATTGGGAGGTATCGGCAAGTTTTATGAGCCGGAACAGTTGGTGGGGAAAGAAATTGTTATTGTCGCCAACTTGGAGCCCAGGGCGCTAATGGGCCAGGAATCCAACGGAATGCTTTTGGCCGCGAGCGATGAGACGGGAATTGCGCTTTTGTGTCCCGACAGGGAAGCGACACCGGGAAGTGGGATAAAATAGCTCCGCTTAGAGTTCGCGGAAACTGAAAGTTTCCTACCTCTAGCGGGATTAAAAAAATGAATAAAGATAATCCGGAATTAAAAACTAGAAAGACGAGGGCGCGGAAAATTGTCGCAGCGCTTAAGAAGCTTTTGCCTAAGTCAAAAATAGCTTTGGATTTTGGCGATCCATGGCAATTGTTGGTCGCGGTTGTTCTGTCCGCCCAGTGCACGGATAAAAAGGTGAATGAGGTGACCCCCGCGCTTTTTAAGAAATATCCGAAGTTAAGCGACTACTTGAGGGCAAATCCAGGGGAGTTTGAACAAGATATTAAGCCAACCGGTTTTTATCGTAACAAGGCGAAAAATATTCTGGCCGCGGCAAAGGTTGTTAAAGAAAAGTTTGGCGGGAAGATTCCAAAGACTATGGAGGAGATGCTCACGATTCCCGGTATAGGCCGGAAGAGCGCGAATGTGATTCTCGCGAATGCCTACGATATAGTGGTCGGTATCGCAGTCGATACGCACGTTATCCGCTTGTCGCAGAAACTAGGACTTACGAAAAACAAAAATCCAGAAAAAATTGAGAAGGACCTCAAAGAAATTATTCCAAAAAAGGACTGGTTTGATTTCAATTATCGTTTGATAGATTATGGCCGGCAGTATTGCCCGGCTAGGGTGCATGAGCACGCGAAGTGTCCCTTAACCAAATATGCAAGATAAGATATTTTCTATATATAAACCGAAAGGACCGACATCATTTGATATTATTAGGGGCATTCAAAAAGCGCTGGGGCAAAGGAAGGGGATTGGCCACGCGGGAACACTGGACCCGCTTGCGAGCGGAGTTTTGGTGATCGGCATCGGTCGGGAAGCGACAAAAAAACTCGGAGAAATTGTCGGGAAAGAAAAAGAATATATCGCCAAAGTTTATCTGGGGAAAACCAGCACGACCGATGATGAAGAAGGCGAGAAGACAGAACATCATGTAACGCAAATTCCGACTCGCGAAAATGTAGAAGAAGCAGCGAAAACTTTTATTGGCACTATTATGCAAACTCCGCCGATCTATAGCGCCCTCAAAGTCGGAGGTCAGACCGCCTATTCCTTGGCTCGCAAAGGCAAAAATGTGGAGCTAAAAGCAAGGCCTATAGAAATCAAAGATATAGAGGTTTTGGACTACGAATGGCCCATTCTTACGCTTCGGGTTGAAACCGGCCCAGGGGCTTATATAAGGAGCTTAGCGAGGGATATAGGGGCAAAATTAGGTGTGGGAGGTGCATATTTGGCCGATCTGGAACGCACCCGGGTGGGGGAGTTTACAAGGGAAAATTCCATGACTCCGGAGAAGGCGGCGAAATCAATGAGTGGTAAGCAGTAGGTCGTAAGTAGTCCCGGTTAGAGCTTGCGGAAACTAAAAGTTTCCTACCTCTAACGGGATTTAAAAAAACAGATGGAAGACAATTTTAGAAAAAAGGTTTTGGAAGTAGTGAAAAAGATTCCGCGAGGAAAGGTTTTGAGTTACAAGCAGGTGGCGGCGAAGGCCGGGAACTTTAGAGCGGCAAGAGCCGTGGGGATGATCATGAAAAATAATCATGACAAGAACGTGCCCTGTCATAGGGTAATCCTTTCGAGCGGAAAGCTTGGTGGGTATAACGGAAATTTGGGTGAGAAGCGGGCACTGCTCAGAGCGGAGGGATATTTAAAATAAAAAAGCGCCCCGCTGAAGTTTCTAAACTTCATACGGGGCGAAGGTGCTGGGGCGGGGCAGGAACTACTGTACGAGGGCGACCACGAGCACCACGCCCAGGGCGCTGGCGGCGCTGAGGCAGATGACTCCGAGCGTCCTGTTCTGCTTCTCCTTGACCAAGAATCCGCCAAAGGCGGCAATCCCGATCGTCGCGTAAACGTACAGGAATTCGAGCATATGGTTCTCCTTCTTTCGAGCTTTCACGATTTGGTGACGCCCCGCGAAGTTTTTGCTTCATACGGGGCGAAGGTGCTGAGGGAGAAAGATGGGTCAGGCCGGCTTGGCGATGGCGATGGGATCGCTGGGATCGAGATCGTACACATCCCAGCTCAGGCTCAGCAGCATGTTGTGTCTATCCATGCACAGAGACGGAACTTCCGGGTTGCCGTTGCTGATCAGGCTCCTCGCGACCGTTGCCGGGAAGTAGATGTGCATCTTCTTCGTCGCGTACCGGTCGGGGGAGATGAAGAGCTCGAGCATCCAGCGGTCATCGTCTTCGAACCCACACGCCGGAAGCGGATGTTCGACGAGCCAGAGGGCCTGGCTGAGTCCGAGCTTTCCCTCGACCTTCTCGATGCGGGTCTCGTACTCATTGTCGGAGAGGGAGTTCTCGCCGTCCCGGAGGACGGTCGTGAGGGTGAGGATCACCTCTCCTTCCGGAGAATCGTCCTTCAGGACGTTCGTGAATCCCCAGCGAGAACAGATATCCTGTTCGGAGAGCTTCGGGAGGGCGGGGATGCGGATCTGGATCTCGTTCGCTTTCACTTTCTTTCCTTCTTTCTTTGTGATTTTATGGCCTTTCGGCCGTTTTCGATGGACTTAACTTTGCTCGGACATTATACCACATATATCCTAGGATTGTCAATGGGGTGGAAAATCAAGGTAAATAGGCCTAAATTCAAGTAAACTGTTGTGTTTTGGTTCCAAATGCCCGATATTAAATGTTGTATTTCGCAGTAATCTTTTTATGGAATTTAAAATATTAAAACGTTCCAAAAAGTCTAAGGCCCGGCTGGGGCTTTTAAAGACGCCGCATGGAGAAGTGGAAACTCCGGCGATGGTTCCCGTGGCGACTCAAGGAACGGTCAAAACTTTGACCTCGGAGGAGGTGGCGAAAGCCGGAACCCAGCTTTTGATAGCGAACACTTTTCATCTGCATTTGAAGCCAGGCGAAGAATTGGTTAAAGAAATGGGCGGACTTCACAAATTTATGAACTGGAAACATCCCTTAATGACTGACTCCGGAGGGTTCCAGGTATTCAGTTTGGGATTCGGGCGGGAGCACGGAATGGGGAAGATATTGAAGGCCAAGTCCGACACAAAGATCGTAGAAGGCCAGCAACCGAAACTTTTGCGCATTACCGACGATGGTGTGCAATTCACATCGCCCTTGGATGGGAGAAAGATATTTTTGAATCCCGAGAGGTCCATCAAGATACAGGAGGCTTTGGGCGCGGATATAATTTTTGCTTTTGACGAGTGTACTTCGCCCGTGGCCAATCACGAGTACACCAAGAAATCTTTGGAACGGACGCATCGCTGGGCCTTGGAGTCGCTAAGGGCCAAGAAGAATAAGAAGCAGGCGCTTTATGGAATAGTGCAGGGTGGGAAGTTTAAAGACTTGCGGCAGGAATCCGCGAAGTTCATCGGCTCCTTGCCGTTTGAGGGTTTCGGTATTGGCGGATCATTTTCCGGCACCGACGGCAACAAGGCAATGACAGATATGCTTAGATGGACATTTGAAGAGCTTCCCGAGAACAAGCCTCGTCATTTACTCGGTATTGGTTATCTCGAAGATATAAAAAACGTTATTAGAGCCGGGGTGGATACTTTTGACTGTATTGTGCCGACCCGCTATGCGAGGCACGGAACTGCGTTCATCCACTCACCGGCGCGGGGCTTGGTGAGGGACAGGTTCGCTGGCGGGAAATTGGATATATCAAAAAGTGTATATCTAAAAGACAAAAAACCCTTGGATCCGAAATGCGATTGTGAGGTTTGCGCTAATTATTCGAGGAGCTACATTGCCCATCTTTTTAAAGCCAAGGAAGTGACCGCGCTTAGACACCTCACGTACCACAATATTTATTTCTTCAATAATTTTGTGGCAAAAATAAGGGAGGAGATAAAGAAAGGGAAAATATGAGCCTAGAAAGTGTTCTAAAAAAGTATGACTATAAATTCCCATCGGAGGCGGTGGCCAACAAACCCGCGCACCCCAGGGATTCGGCGAAACTTTTGGTTTATGACCGCAAAACGAAAGCGGTTAATTTTGATACCTTTAAAAACCTTGGGAAATATTTGCCCGTCGGTTCGGTTCTTGTTTTAAACGATACGAAAGTTCTGCCGGCGAGGTTGCCGCTCAAAAAGGAAACCGGCGGCGTGGTTAAAATCCTATACCTGGAGACGGTCGGAAAGAATATAAAAGCCTTGTCGCCGAAGAAGCTCAAGGTGGGAGAAAAACTACTTCTGCCTGACGGGAAATATTTTGTGATAACGGACGTTCAGGACGGCGAATATCTATTGAGGCCGTCATTCAATGCAAGGGAGATTTACTCGGTGCTCAAAAAATACGGGGAAACACCGCTGCCGCCATATATAAAAAATGTTCCGCTAACGGAAAAGAAGATCCGGGAGGAATATCAGACGGTTTTCGCAAAAGTTTTAGGATCAGTAGCCGCGCCGACCGCATCGCTTCATTTTACGAAAGGCTTACTTAATAGTCTTAAAAAAGAGGGAGTAAAAATAGTTTATGTGACTTTGCATGTGGGCTTGGGAACTTTCGCGCCGCTTACGGAAGAGAATCTTAAAACCGGAAAGCTACATGAGGAATATTATGAAATAAGTCCGAAAGCCGCTTCGGCGCTTAATGATGCCAAAAAGAATGGAAAACGGATAATTCCGGTGGGTACAACGGCGCTTCGAACTTTGGAATCCGCTTCTGTCGGCGGAAAACTGAAAAAGCTTTTCGGAGAAACGGAATTATTTATTAAGGAAGGGGACAGATTAAAATTTTCTGATGGGTTGATAACCAACTTTCATGTGCCGAGGTCCAGCTTGCTTATGCTTGTCTCTGCGCTTCTCGGTCATAAAAAACTTTTTGAACTCTACCGGTTGGCGATAGAGAAAAAATTCAGGTTATTTTCTTTCGGGGACGGAATGCTAATTAAATAGAATACGGGAGACGATGTTTTTGTTATATAATTAAACTAATGCCGAGACTTGTTTTTGACATCGAGACGGTCGGAGAAGATTTTAACGCCCTGGATCACGCGACCCAGGATGTTTTGACGCGCTGGATAAAAAAGGATTCGGACAGCACCGAAGAATATGAAACAGCACTTGAAGAACTGAAGGGCGGTATGGGCTTTTCTCCTTTGACCGGAGAAATAGTGGTCATCGGGGTTTATGATCCGGACAAAGAGCAGGGCGCAGTATATTTTCAATCGCCGGATGTGGAGGCTAAAGAATTTACCGAGGACGGAATAAGATTTCGGCCGATGAGCGAAAAAGAAATGCTCAAAAATTTTTGGGATGGAGCGAAAGAATACGATGAGTTTATAACTTTCAACGGGCGAATGTTTGACGCGCCGTTTTTGGCCGTGCGGTCGGCGATATATAAGATCCGGCCGAGCGTGGATCTGATGGAAGGAAGATATCTGTATCAGCAAAGGGGAGTTCGGCATATTGATCTCTTTGACCAGCTGACTTTTTACGGAGCAACGCGCAGGAAGGGCGGACTTCATTTGTGGAGCAGGGCTTTCGGAATAAAGAGCCCAAAGGAGGATGGAGTGACGGGGGATGACGTTAGTCGATTATTTAAAGAAAAGAAATATATTGATATTGCGAGGTATAACGTTGGCGATTTAAAAGCCACAAGCGCGCTTTACGGATATTGGGATAAATATTTGAGGTAAAAAAAGAGGGCCCCCCGCGAGGGGCCCTTCGAGTTTCGTTCGAAAGAGCTAGTATTTCATCGGCACCATCGTTTCCCAGATGGTGCAGCCGTTTTCGTTCGCGCCGACGCAGACCCTGAGGCCCTTCTCGTCCGTCACGAGGTCGTTCACCGTGTACTTCACGTGGGGGAGCCTGACGCCTTTCCATGAGAGGCCGGTCGATTTCGCTGTCTTGGGCAACGTGTAGCCCACGACTTCCACGATCGCGTAGGCTTCGCCGTACTTGAGCTCGAGCTCGAATCCTTTGCGCATGGCGAAACCCGAAGCCTGAAACAGCTTGAGCTCCACGATGGCTGCTCCGGTTTCGACTTGTCCGGCTCTCTGCACGAAAACGATTGCCTGGACCCAGCCGCCGTAGAGGGTGCCTGTCTCGGTGGACGCGCTGTTCGGTGTCGTCGTGTAGAAACCGGCACCCGGAAAGTCCCAGCCGTAGTCCTGGATGTTCACGCCGATGGCAGTGACCCGGATGAACAGATGCTCGGCGGTTTCGGGAACTCCTCCGCAGTTGCCCGCGAAGTAGACCCTGGTTTCCTTGTCGACGAACCAGTTGGAACTGGGACCGGTCAGGACGCACGCCTTCATCGGAACGTACACGACCTCGCGCCGATCTCCGAACGGAAGCTCGAGGCTGAGTTTCGTGTTCTGGGCCGGCACTTCGAACGGATTCTGCCGGGGCAGGAGGTTGAAGTACGTGCTCGGGCTGGCGGTCGGATCCTCTGCGTAGCCGGTTCCGGCGATGACGAGGAGTGCGAGAGCGATGAGGATCGCGAGTCTCCGGATGATGTTCACTTTTTCTCTCCTTCTGTTTGTGGGCGATATTGCCCGTTCAGGAATCAAGTTGCGTTCGCTCGCAAAATGATGCCTGTTTTAAATAATTTTGTCAAAAAAAGGCGGGCCCCGAAGGGCCCGCGAAAGAGCGATGACTGTCGACGAAAGGAGATCAGTTCTTGGCCATCCAGGTGATGGTCTGTCCGGCCATTCCTTCCACCTTGAAGGAGCCGTTCTGGACGTTGTATACGCGACAGGGAATCGCGTCACTCGCGAGAGGGCCGCCGGAGTAGGAGCAGATGACGTTGCTCCAGGACTTGATGTCGGCGTTGCTCACCGTCTTCGCGCAGGTTACGCAGTTCGGTTCGCGGCCGTTGATTTCCGGTTCCGGCGCGCTGGGGCAGTTCAAGACGATGGTGCCGGACGAGATCGGGCAGGCGCAGACGCCTGGGGGTCCCTGCGGACCCGCGGGGCCGATGGGTCCGATTGGGCCAGCGGGGCCACCCGGGCCAGTGAGGCCGATGGGTCCCGCTGGACCGGTATTGCCGGTGTCACCCTTCTGCCCCTGTGGTCCTGGATTTCCCTGAGGGCCCTGCGGTCCGGTCAGGCCGGTGGCACCGATGGGGCCGATGGGTCCGGTAGCGCCAGTCGGGCCAGCGGGGCCAGTCTGTCCGGTTGCTCCCGTGGGTCCGATGGGGCCGATGGGTCCGACTGCTCCCGTGGCACCGGTGGGTCCGATCGGTCCGATGGGTCCGGTAGCTCCGGTTTGCCCTGTGGGTCCGATGGGTCCCTGCGGTCCGATGGGTCCGACTGCTCCCGTGGCACCGGTGGGTCCGATCGGTCCGATGGGTCCGGTCTGTCCGGTCGCTCCCGTGGGGCCGATGGGTCCCTGCGGTCCGGTAGCTCCGGTCTGTCCCGTGGGTCCGATGGGGCCCTGAGGTCCCGGGCCACCGTTCAGTCCGGGTTTCCCCTGCGGGCCAACGGGTCCGGGTTCTCCCTGCGGGCCGCTGAGGCCGGGCTTGCCGTCCTTGCCGGACCACCATTCGGCGACGATCTTGTCACCGCAGGTCATCTTATAGGACAGGTCGTTGGTCTGCACGACGGAACAGGACACGCCGTCCTTGCCGGCCGGACCACCCTTGCCGACGGTCTTGTCCTCGGTGAAGTAGCCATTGATCTTCACGGCGACGTCGATGCTGTTCCCGACGTTCTTCAGCCGGAAGGACTGGCCGCCGAGTTCGTATATCGAAGCGGGGCCGATCTGGACCAAGCCGGGCATGAAGTCGCTGAGCTTGTCCTTCTCGTAGATCAGGAAGGCTGTCTGCCCGACCTGCGCCGTTGCCGACCACAGTTCGGGGACGAAGCGGGTGTTCTCGAAGAACACTCCGCCTGGTACGAGGCCGTTCGTGTAGATGTGGACTTCCAGGTTGAGGGCGACGACGCCGGAACTCGGAATCAGGTCGTTGCACGGGTTCGTGAGCGGCAGATCGAGCAGGTGACCGCCGAAGCGGTACGCCCTCGACTCGCCGGAAACGAAGTCGCCGAGCTGACCCGACTTGTTTCCGTACGGCGGGTCGAACTTCGAGTCCAGTCTGGTGTCGATGAGCCAACACGGCCCACCGATCAGCGCCTTGTACAGGGTGTTGTTGGCGGGGTTCGGAAAGGGCAGCTCCGTGCGCCCTTGGTGCCCGATGACGGTTGTGGCGTCTTCGGGTTCACCGACGGGAACGGGATGACGCGGCGGATCGGCCGCGTAGGCCGTCCCGGTGCAGACGAGGAGTGCGAGAGCCACGAGAACCGTGAACTTCTTGATGATGTTCACTTTTTTCTCCTTTTGTAGAATTCGTTTCAGATCGGGGTTTGAGACGATCGGATAGGGACTTAGAGCGGCGGTTGAAGTTAGATTCTCAACTCACCATTCCATCTCTCCTTTCGCTTTCTTTTCGAGGTGCAATAAGGGTTGACCTAAATCCGCCCTTTTTTCTAGCACACAGATAGTATAATGTTTTAGTCATAATGTCAAACATTTTAGCGCTGTGCATAAATGGGTCTTTTAAGCCCGAATGGGGGAGTTATGTTGTAGGTGAGCTCCGAGCACAGAAGGCAGATCCGTAAGGTGAACGTCACGCAATAGCAATATTGGTATAGAGGCTCGGGGCTCATTAAAGGCCCGGACAGTCCAGTGGACTAGTCCGGGTTTTTAGTTCCGTGGCGGCTTTCTATTTTTATTACATATGCTAGACTCTCGCTTGTGACCCCCTAAGAACCCCGCCAGCGGGGGACTTTATGGATTTATAAACAAAATGGCACAAGACAAAATCAAAATAAGAGGAGCCAGAGAGCACAATCTCAAAAACATAAACCTGGAAATTCCGCGGGATAAGATGACCGTTTTGACGGGACTATCCGGCTCGGGAAAATCCAGTTTGGCTTTTGATACCATTTTTGCCGAAGGACAGAGGCGATATATAGAATCCCTTTCTGCTTACGCCAGACAATTTTTGGGAAGATTCGAGAAACCGGACGTGGATGAGATAGAAGGATTGTCTCCGGCGATTTCTATTGACCAGAAAAGCCATTCTTCGAATCCTCGTTCCACGGTCGCGACCATCACCGAAATTTATGATTATCTGCGCGTACTTTTCGCGCGCGCGGGAACTCCTCATTGTCCGGAGTGCGGAACGGAAATTCGCAAGATGACCAATGAAGAGATCGTGGACGCAGTCATTCAAATTTCCAAAGAGGACAAGAAGAAAAATAATCTTTTGATCTTGGCGCCTGTGATCCGCGGAAGAAAGGGAGAATATTATCAAACGCTTTACGATCTTTTAAACGCCGGCTTCAGAGAGGTCCGCGTGGATGGCAAAATGCATTCGCTTCATGAGCGGATCGAGCTCGCGCGCTACAAACAGCACACCATTGAACTTGTAGTCGACAGAATTCCGGGCGGGATGGATTTTAAAGATAAAGACAACCGCTTGCGCCTCGCGGAAGCGGTGGAATCCGCCTTGAAATACGGTAAGAACGTTTTGACTGTCTTAACCGATAAAGAGGTTTCGCTTTCCGCGCAATTCACCTGCCCCAACGACGGTTTTTCGTTCCCGGAGATCGAACCGCGGTTATTTTCTTTCAACAGCCCTTACGGCGCTTGTGAGACCTGCCACGGTTTGGGCGTCAAAGAACTTTGGTCCGAAGACCTTTGCGACGTTTGCGAAGGTAAGCGTTTAAAAAAAGAAGCTTTGAGCGTTTTGGTCAAAGACAAAAATATAAATTCAGTGGTAAATATGTCCATCGAAGAAGCCAACAAATTCTTCGGCGACATGAGCTTCTCGAATCGCAACGAAAGGTTTAAAGAAGTTTCCGAGGCGCCTCTTCGGGAGATCAAAGCCAGACTGAAATTTCTTTTGGATGTGGGTTTGGATTATCTGACTTTGGGCCGCAAGGCCGGTACGCTTTCGGGCGGGGAGGCTCAGCGTATTCGCCTGGCATCCCAGATAGGTTCCAGGCTGGTTGGAACTCTCTATATATTGGATGAGCCGACTATTGGTTTGCACCAGAGAGATAACGCGAAACTCATTCAAACACTCGAGAAACTGCGGGATCTGGGAAATACCGTGATCGTAGTGGAGCATGATGAGGATACTATCCGTTCCGCGGATTATTTGGTGGACTTCGGGCCGGGGGCGGGCGTGCACGGCGGCAGGGTCATTGCCCAAGGACCGATGCCGGAACTGCTTAAAGACAAGACTCAAAACTCGCTCACCTTGGATTTTTTGCGCGGGAAGCGGGAGATAGAAATTCCCGAAATCCGAAGAAAAGTTTCCAAGGACAAAGAAGCGATAAAGATACGCGGAGCTTCGGCCAATAATTTAAAAAATATAAATGTGGATATTCCGCTCGGGAGGTTTACGGCCGTGACCGGTGTTTCCGGTTCCGGAAAATCCACGTTGGTTTATGACGTGCTTCATAGAAACATCGCCCGCAAATTCCATGAGCTTGGAGAAGGCATCAAGACCGGAGCGGTAAAATCCATTCTGGGATTGGAATATATGAACAGGGTCATTAATATCGACCAGGGAGCGATAGGCCGCACTCCGCGGTCCAATCCGGCCACTTACGTCGGCGCTTGGACTTTTATCCGGGATCTTTTCGCGACTACCGAAGATGCGAGAGTTCGAGGTTATAAACCGGGCCGGTTCAGCTTCAACGTGCCCGGCGGACGCTGTGAAAACTGCGAAGGCCATGGGACCTTAGCTATCGAAATGCATTTTCTGCCCACGGTCTACGTGGAGTGCGATATTTGTAAGGGAAAGCGGTTTGATAGGGAAACATTGGAGGTGGAATACAAAGGAAAGAATATTTACGACATTCTTAAGATGACCATCGAAGAGGCGCACAAGTTTTTCGACGACATTCCGTGGCTTAAAGACCGATTGAGTATTCTGGAAGAAGTCGGCTTGGGTTATCTGGAGCTCGGACAATCCGCGACCACGCTTTCGGGCGGAGAGGCGCAACGCGTTAAGCTCGCAGCGGAACTCGGCAAGCGTGATACCCGCAAAACACTTTATCTTTTGGATGAGCCGACCACCGGACTTCACTTTGCGGACATCGAGCAGCTTCTCGTTGTTTTACAGCGCTTGGTGGACCGGGGGAACACCGTGGTAGTCATTGAACATAATTTGGATGTCATTAAAAGCGCGGACTGGGTTATCGATCTCGGGCCCGAGGGCGGAGAAAGGGGAGGAGAAATTGTCGCCCAGGGAACGCCGGAAGAAGTAGCGAGAAATCCAAAGAGTTTTACGGCTCAGTATCTTCGCCACGTGCTTAAACAGGGAAAGTAAAATTATTTTGAAATAAAAAAAGAAGCGTGGTTCCCCGGGAGGGGAATCACGCTTCGGAAAGAGCGAGAAGAGCTGCCCGGTCGTTAAGAGAAAGATGACGGCCGGATGCCTGCCACCAGGCGTTGTAGTCCTTGTACTGTTCGGTGAGTCTTGCGGCGAACTTGGCGGTAAAGTCGCCCACGGGCACGCCGCGCGACCTGAATCGTTCGATTATCTTTGCGGTCGCGTTCTGTCCCGACTTATTTTCGTCGATGTCGAGCGCGATCCAAAGCTTCTTGCGCGACCGTTCCAGGGCTTCGAGGATTACGGTGTTCTGAACCCCGATGAGCGCGAGCGTGTTCGGCACTCCGGCTTCGATCAGGGAGAGCGCGTCCATCACGCCTTCGGTAACGATGAGATCATTACCGGGCGCGTTAAGCGCGGCCACATTGAAAGCGCCGTGGGGAACGCCCGTGTACTTAATGGTGAGCTTGCGATGCGAGAATTGCTTGTCGCAAGCATAGATGGCCCTTCCGTACACGCTGGTTACCCAGCTTTCGGTCATGAGTGGGAAGGTTATCCGGTTCGAGAGCGAAGGATAGGGGAGGCCCGAGACGTTTTTGCCGCCCGGTACTTTTAGCTCCCTGCCGAGGCTCTCTAAAGAATAGCCTTTCTGGAGTAATGATCGAATCAAGAGGCTGGAGGGTTTCATTTTTGGTGAGATTCCCACCAGACCGTAATGGATAAGCTCCTCGTAGCTTACGCCGTCTTGGAGCAGATCCAAAATGAGTTCGTTGCTGCCGTATCCGGCGCCAAAAGACGCGGCAAGTTCCGGATCCAGACGGCGCTCATGCGCAAGATATCGTTCGGCCGGACTGTTTCTGAACTTGGCGGAGAGATGGGCCTGAACGGTGCGCATGACCTCGCGATGTCTTTCCGGAACCAGAGCATTCGTTGTGCCTTGGCGCATTCGCTCGTGCTGTTGCCGCAGATCGGGGACAAGCTCAATATTTTTTGGAATTGAACCAGCCGCGATCTTGCCGGAGTTCTTGCATCCAAAGCAGTGAAAGTGTCCGGTGAGATAGACCGCGCAAGACGGCGTAGAGTCGTCGTGATCCGGATGCGGACAGGAAATGAGCCAGCCCTGCCCGATATTTCGTCCGGAGATCACGCCTTCCTCGATCCGTTTGAGCATCGTGTCCAGGCGGAGTTCGTAACGCTTGCGTCCGCCCTCACCGAGCCCCACGACCTCCAGAAGCCCGTGCGAGCCTTCGAGGAAAATCGGTTTTTGCATCTGCTCAACGTAATGAAGAGCAGAACGCGGTTTGTCGGAGGGCTCTTCAAAAAGCGATACTTGCGGGGTTGGCTTATGCGCGGAACCGTTCTTCGGCTTTCCGTTTCCGTTCCAGAGAGCGAAGACGTTGCCGACTACTTGGCTCGTCAGTTCTCTTAGCTTCGCGCGCTGTTTCGCACTCCCGAATCGCATCAACACTTCTTCTTCGAAGATCTGTTTGTGCAATTCCGGAGTCATGACTATTTGCTCGAGTATCGGCCGATGCGTCGGGAAGAAATATGCCAGAGTTCCGCGCAAGAAATAGTCGTCATGCCAGAGAGTTTTCGCGCGGGGCCGCCCGGTTAAGTGGCAGTCCAGGCTCCCGAGCATCAGATATCGCTGTATCTGGCGCGTGTGTTCCGCGAGAACATCCTGAACCATGGTTCTCGGATCGATGACGCGCTTTGGGGCGCCGTCGCCAATCGCGAACTTCCAGTCCCAGATGCCGAGCTCCAGCTCTTCTCCAAAGAAGGAGATAAGCGATTGGAGCAGATGGCCAACAGAAGTGAACCGAGTGAGGCTGAGTTCCCTGAGCTTAGCCCTTTGTTTGGGCGTCGGCGCTTTGCCTTCAATGGTTCGTACTTCTGCGGCATCGATCCTCCAAGCTCCGAGCCGATGATGCCGGTCGAGGACCGGTATCTCCGTGAAGAAAATGCGGGGCTGCCGTTCTTTGAGTTCGACGGCGCTCACCCAGCTCATCAGGCTCAGAGTCACGAGTTCGGACTTTGCATCCCTTTGCGCCTCGAGTTCCGAGGAATAGGGAGCAAACTCTCGCTTCAACATCCTGGTCAGCCGGTCGAGCTTTGGTCCGTGTTTGGAGTACAGTTCTGTCAGGCTGTGGTCTTTGACGTTCTCCGCGATCCTTTTCCAGAGAGCATAGCTCTGCCGCAGTTGCGATCGGTTCGGATCTTTGATTTCCGATTTGGCAAACTGTTGGTCGGCAAGGAACGGGAAGAGGATTTTTTGTCCGTCTTCCTCGTCTACCAGCTTCTGAAACAGGGATCGTTGGGCCAGCGGCCCGCCAAACTTGTATTCGGTTCTTGGGAACCGCTGACTTCCGAGGAATAGCGGCATGAATTTATGGCCGACTTGTCCCAGAAAACGATAAACATCCGGGTTAGTCGCGCCGGAATCCTTGCCGAGCAGAACGCGCAGTTTTTTGAACAACGCGCTCTGGGTATTCTCTCCGGTGATGTCGCTTGCGTTCAGGCGTTCGCCGGTAGCGGGGTGTCCGCCGAGGAAGTCATTCAGATATTCCAGGGCTTCCCGGACATTCGTGCCCTTATCCTTTTGAAGAAGGGCCGAAACGATGTCGTCCAGGTGCTCGGGGGCGAAGTTTAGCTGATACCAAGCCCAGTCTCTGAATTGAGGAGACTGGTTCGGAATGCTCACGAGATCGGACGCTGTGACCAGCGTCGTTCCTGCGCGGAGTTCCATAACCCGCCTCCTTTCTTCTTTTTATTGTGAAGGAACTTGAATCATTGCCGATGTGGCAGATTCGTCCACATTCTACGTCTCTTGTGGTATAGAAAACAAGCATTTTTAAAATATTCATGCCTCCTGTTTTTTCCGCGTAAAAGTTATAAAATTAGAGAGCAATGCGTAAAAATAAAAAGATCGGAATCGCACTGGGCGGAGGAGGCGCCAGAGGCCTCGCTCATATCGGCGTTTTAAAAGCGCTTTTGGAGGCGGGGATAAAGCCGGAAATCATCGCCGGTACCAGTATGGGTTCGGTCGTCGGGGGTTGGTATGCCGCCGGTCATCCGCTTAGCGAACTCGAAGAACTATTTTTGAAACTTGGAGAAAAGGGAACCCTTTCGCCCAGGAAAATAATGTCCCGGGGCGACGGAGTTCTTTTTAATGATGTAGAGATGCAGTCGCGCCTGGAAAAGAAACTTGCTCACCGGCAGATAGAAAAATGCGATGTTAAATTCGCGGCCATTGCCACGGATGTTAGTAATGGCGAGGAAACCGTTATGGATTCCGGGAGCCTCGCTTTGGCAATAAAAGCTTCGAGCTCCTTACCCTTGGCTTTTAAGCCGGTGAAGATAGGGGAGAAACTTCTCGTGGACGGAGCGTTTTCGAATCCCGTCCCCGCGGATGTTGTTCGGAGGATGGGCGCGGATATAGTCATCGCCGTAGATGTTTCTTCTCGCTGGGTAAATATTTTCGAACAGGAGGTAAAACTGACCAATATACGTTCTATGATAGAAAATTCTCTGCAGGTTGCGGAGTATCAATTGGCAAAGGAACACGTGAAAGATGCAAACGTAATTTTGAAGCCTGCGGTAACCCACCATAGTTGGTTGGATTTCGGCCAAACCGCGGACATAATTGCCGAAGGCTATAGAGAAGCGCGCGCTAATTTAAAAGATATCGCGAAGGCGGCGCACGCCAAATTGCCGGAGAAATCTCCGTTCGAGAGATTTGTCGATTTTATTTTGTATCAAAAAGACTAGTGATGTAGCAAGTAGCAGGTGGTAGGTAGTCGACTTGGTGACGGGGTTGACCCCGCACCGAGCCAAGCGCTAGCCCTTTTGTATCGGCGCAAATTAAATGATTTTTATGTTTTTTGGGGAAGGCGACGGATTATTGAGGCGGGTTAGACTGGTCGGGCAAACAAGCCGATTGCGCTTGATCTGGTGACAGGGTTGACATTTTCTAGGGACATGCTATACTCTCCGGTAATGGTTCCTGATGGGCTTCGGCCATGCCCGGTCGGCTTCGAAGGAATCAGGGTAGGAGGGCAGCCCAGCCGGGCCCCCGACCGAATTGGCTAGCTGCTCACGGCGAAAATGTGAGGGAGTAACGGCGTGTGACCCTGCTCGCCGCGACCTCGGGATACATAGGTCCAGGGATTTTTGCGGGAAGTTTGTGGTATAATCGGCCAGCTCTTCGAAATCGGCGACAGAGACTTCGCACAAAAAGAGGCCGCCCTAAGGGTAGGTCAAGAAATCAAAAACTATGTCTCGCTCGCCGACGGGTATGCAGCCGTGTGTGAGGTGTGTCCCTTGTTCTTGGAGGGAACTCCACATGCCCGAGGGGGATAAACTCCCCGACAACGCTGCATGGTAGCCCACAGCCTTCCGGTTCTTCCCGACTTCAAATCGGGGACCACCGGAAGGCTTCTTTTTTTGGCAAAAATTAAATAGGATTTACATACGCAATGGACCAGAAAAAACTGTATCAAAATTTATCCCCACACCTATTGAAAAACAGGTTTCCGTTTTATCTGACTGGTGGCGGGGTTATGATAATTTTGTTTCAATAGTATTTACAAATGGCTAGATATAAACCAAACAATACAAATTTTTTCAATAGGTGTGGGGATTTGCCGGACACTCCGGGCGTGTACTTAATGAAAGATGCAAAGGGCGCGATCCTTTATGTTGGCAAAGCGGCGAATTTAAAGCGCCGGGTTTCGAGCTACTTTAACCGTCCCCCCTCCTTCGCCCCATCCTCCACGCAAGGTTTCGGAGGGCGCGGTAAGGCTTCGGAGGGTAGGCACGCTCCCCGTATTCAGAAAATGGTAGGGGAGATCCGCGATATCGAAACGCGGAATACGGATACGGCGATAGAGGCGTTGATACTCGAGGCGGAACTTATTAAGAAAATCCAACCGCCATATAATGTCCTCGAAAAAGACGACAAGAGTTTTTTGTATGTGGAAATTACCAAAGAAAAGTTCCCGCGGGTGCTTTTGGTCCGTGGCAAGGATCTTTTGGCCCGACCCTACTCCGCTGAAGCCCTGCCTGCCGGCAGGCAGGTTCGAGAGGGCAAAGGAAAAAATCGAAGCGCCACTTACGGCCCGTTCACGTCTGCTTCTGCGCTCAAAGAGGCTATGAGAATCTTGAGAAAGATTTTCCCGTGGTCAATACACCCCAAAGACGCGAAGTTCAAACGCGCCTGTTTTGAATATGAAATAGGGCTTTGTCCCGGCACCTGTATCGGTGCGATAACGAGCGCGGATTACAAAAAACGCATCGGGAAGTTAAAAATGTTCTTCGCCGGCAAAAAAGAGAAACTTATAAAAAATCTGAAGAAAGAAATGATCCGAGCCGGCAAAAAGCTGGAATTTGAAGAGGCGGAGAGATTAAAGAGACAGCTCTTTGCGTTACAACACATTCAGGACGTCGCGCTCATAAAAGAAGATTCTCTGTTGCCGAGCGTAGAGAGTAAGTCATCCGTCCGAATCGAGGGTTATGACATTTCAAACATTTCCGGGGAGTCCGCGGTAGGCTCTATGGTGGTTTTCGCCGGAAACGAACCGGATAAGAACGAATATCGGAAATTTAAGATTCAGAATTTTTCCGAACCCAATCCTGCCCTCCGTAGCTCCGCGCTTAAGAGTGGAGGAGGGGACGTGGGGATGATGAAAGAAGTCATCCGCCGGCGTCTCGGAAACTCCTGGCCCTTGCCCGAACTTATCCTGGTTGACGGCGGAGCGGGACAAATAAACGCGGTTAAAAAAGTTTTGGACGAGAACGGTTTGCGCATCCCGGTCATTGGCATGGTTAAGGGGCCGGATAGGAAGCGGACGGACATAATCGGCATCGTTCCCAGAGGAATCGACAAAAACACGCTAACCAAAGTGCGGGACGAGGCTCATCGCTTTGCCATCACTTATCATAAGCGGGTGAGAGGGAAAAGGTTTTTCGAGTAACCCGGACAGTCCATGGACTGTCCGGGTATGTTCAGCTTACTTTACGGTAATTTTCCCAACCATATCCGGATGCAGGTCGCAGTAGATATTGTAAGTTCCGGCCTTCATCGAAGAAGTATCCAGGATATAGGATTCTCCCGGGTTGAGAGGCATGGAATTTAGAATTGCGGTTACGGCGAGATGGTGCTGAACCGAATCTTTATTGGTGAAGGTTACTTTTTGTCCCTTGGAAACCGTGAAATTATTCGGTACAAAAGCGTAATTTTGCATCAGAACCGTGGTTACGGCTTCCGGCGTGCCGGAGCGCAAAAGAGTGATGACGCCGCTATCTGTGACCGGCAAATTGTTTCCGGAAAATGCCAGACGGATTTTATAGTCGCCTGGTGTTACGTTAATTCTCGAAGCATTGGTCGCGGAAACGGAAACATAGGTCGTATCCCAGTTATAGGAAGTCTGATCGGGGCCAAAGGTCGGTAAGATCACACCGATGCTTTGTCCGGCTGCGGACATGAGATAGATTATTCCCGTGACTCCCGCGGCTCGGCTCCAGGAAATAGTATTCAGTTTGCCGATCTCCCATTTGGCGCCGGCAAGGGGCGCGGTAACGGTTATGGCGGATTTGACGATAGGGGTGGGGGATTTTCCGGTAGTATTGCCGGTTCCTCCCGTCGGCGCTGATTGCTCACCGCCCGTGGTTCCCGTACCACCGGCCGGCACCTCTCCTGTCGGCGCCATCGTTTTCGACCAGTTGAGTACAAGCACGGCAATGACGATCAAAGCCACCACGCCGGCGATGATTAATATTTTGTTTTTCATCCCATTAGAAGCGGATCGCGATCAGATCAATCCGCATTTTTTGTTTATTTAATCGACTTAATTTTTATTTTTGGTTATATCCCGGAAGGAAGCTTGATCACGGCTTCTAGCAGGACTTATATCTAAAGTATAGCAAACGGGTGGCGCGAAAAATGTTATAATTCGGAAATGGAACAAATAACACAAACGGACAGCAAATCACTAAAAAAAGCGTCGCCTAAGGACTTTTTCCTGCATCTTTTTACGGTGGGCCTCCTGTATTATTCGGCGGTCAGTTTTCTCGTGCTGGTTTTTGAGCTCGTGGATAAATATTTTCCGGAAACTTTAAATGCTTACGGATATTCTCCGACTAATTTTGCGGATTCCACCATCCGGTTTGCTATCTCGAGCCTGGTGGTCCTTTTCCCGCTTTTCCTCTATCTCAACAATTATCTTCATAAGCAGTACGAAAAGGATGCGGACAAAAAACATCTGCGCATTCGAAAGTGGCTCGTATATCTCACACTTTTTATTTCCGCCATTACCTTGGCGGGGGATCTGATCGCGACGATAAATAAATTTTTGGATGGATTTCCGCCGATATCCTTTATCTTGAAGGCGGCTTCAATACTCATTGTGGCCGGCGGCGTTTTCTACTATTACCTGGTGGACATAAGGGCGGCGGAAAAACAAGAAGAAGCGCATATCTAAAAAATGAAAAAACTCGGCTATCTTTTTGTAGGGTTGGTTGCAATAGTGATAATTTTCGGACTTTGGAGCATCGGCGGTCCGGGGGCCGCTAAGATGCAGAGAATGGACGATCAGAGAATAAGCGATCTTCAAAATCTCCAATCCCAGATAATTTACTATTGGCAAGGCAAGCAAAAATTACCCGCGACTCTTGAGGGATTAGTTGATTCGACCCGCGGAGTTTATGTTCCGGTAGATCCGGAAACAGGCGCGGCGTATTCGTATAAGACAACGGGTGATTTGAGCTTCGAACTTTGCGCCAAGTTCGCGAAGGAATATAAGCTGTCCACGCCCATATCTGTTGCGCCCTATGACGCTAAGCCGACCGGTCTTATGGCCGGCTCTTGGGATCACCCTGTTGGAGATTATTGTTTTGCGCGAACCATAGACAGAGATTTTTACCCGCCCATCAAGAAATTTTAGTTGCGTTGGATAAAAAGAGCCCTCGGCGGGTTGCCGAGGGCGGATTTCGTTTCTTGTAGGAGCTAGCGCTTCGACTTCCTGCGGAGACGGGTAGCCTCTTCTCGGTTCTTCATCCGCAGGGCGGCGCTCGTGGTATTGAGGATGACGGAGGCAATCGTGTCTTCCTTGCGTTTCTCCGCGAGCGTGCAGAAGTAGCTGATGAACCTTTCGAGGTCCTTCCGTTCTGCCGCCGCGAAGGTCTTTGCGAGCTTTTGAGCGATTGTCACCATCGGGGTCTCCTTACGGAAGCATGCCGCGCAGGATGTTCTTTCCGAACATCGTGTCGGTGTTGTCGGAAGCGAAGATCGACTCGCGGATGAACCGGATGAGCTTCTTCTTGCCCATATCGCCCGAGCCTTCGCGGAGCCGCAGGAAGGCGAAGATCTTCTCGCGCTCTTTCGACGCGAAGGTGCGGTTCGCGGCTTCCTCGACCAAAGAGACGAAGACCTCCTTGTCGAGCGGGTTCGTCGTGTCGAACTCGTTGTTCAGGAAGACTCGGAGCTTTCCCGATCTCTTTTCGGGAACCTCGGGAAGCAGGGCCCGGAACGCGTTGCGCTGTTTCAGAATGTTCAGGATGCGCTTGGGCATGGTCCCATTCTCCTTTCGGACAGGAATTTGTCGGATTGTGTTTGTCTGCTGAGCGCAAGTATAGATTTTCCGGCTATCCCTTGTCAAATCGACAAATATAGCGCATAATCTAACGCACAGATGAAGTTCTAACTGGCCAAGCGCCATTTTTTTATCACATGGATCCCAAAAATATACGAAATATCGCAATAATCGCGCACCTAGACGTCGCTTCGCTCCCTCACAACCTCTCGGTTAGACAGCGAGCTGTCAATTGGTTCGCTCGGATAAAATATCTAATACCTATTTTCTCCTCGCTGCCAATTGAGAGTAAGTTTCCTACACGGCCACCATTCGCTTTAGCGGATGGATTATATAGCTTCTGCCCGCTGTGGCGGGCTCCCGTTTCCCCGACCCCCTTCCCGTCAACGTTCGCGAATTAAAAATCAAGACTACTATGGACCCAAAAAACATACGAAACATCGCAATAATTGCCCATGTTGACCACGGCAAGACCACTCTCGTGGATGCTCTTTTGAAGCAGTCCGCGGATTTTAAATTGAAGACCGGCGCCGATGACACGCTCATTATGGATTCCAACG
Organism: Parcubacteria group bacterium LiPW_15; assembly: GCA_007375645.1. GTDB lineage: Bacteria > Patescibacteriota > Minisyncoccia > UBA6257 > 2-01-FULL-56-20 > LiPW-15. Next base: position 233,032 of record VMER01000001.1, on the reverse strand, counting down.
AACTCGAAAGAGAGCGGGGAATCACCATATTTTCCAAAAATGCCGCGGTTCACTACGGGGGAATCAAGATAAATATAGTGGACACCCCGGGCCACGCCGATTTCGGCGGAGAAGTGGAGCGCATTATGCGCATGGTGGACGGTATTTTGCTTTTGGTGGATGCCAAAGAGGGTCCAATGCCGCAGACCAAATTCGTTTTAAAAAAAGCTATTCAGGCCGGACACAAAGTTATCGTAGTTATAAATAAAATTGATAAGCCCGGCGCCCGTCCGAACTGGGCCTTGGAGCGCACTTTCGATCTTTTCATCGAGCTTGGCGCTTCCGACGAGCAGGCGGAGTTTCCGGTGGTTTACGCTTCCGGGGCGCAAGGGAAAGCCGGTTATGCGCACGAGCTCTCGGAGATGACGGATATCCGTCCGGTTTTCGATACGATAATAAAATATATTCCGTCTCCGGTAGTGGATGAGACCAAGCCCCTTCAGATGCTCACCGTTAATCTTTTTTACGACAACTATAAGGGCAAGATCGCCATCGGCAGGCTTTATTCCGGAACTCTTAAAAAGAACGTAGAAGTCGCGCACATCGGCCGCGACGGCGTGACCAAAAAAGCGTCGCTCACGAACGTGATGCTTTTTGACGGACTCGCGCGTGTGGATGTGGACGAAGCGACCGCGGGAGACATTGTAGCTATCGCGGGTATCACGGATGTTTCTATCGGCGAGACTATCACCGACAAAGACAATCCGCAGCCGCTTCCGACCATAGATATTGAAGAGCCGACCGTGAAAATGAATTTTATGGTTAACAATTCTCCGTTCGCGGGCAAGGAAGGCCAATTTGTGACCTCCAGGCACTTGGCCGAGCGTTTGGCCAAGGAAGTAGATACCGACGTGGCTTTGCGCGTGAACGCGACCGACACCTTTGATACTTGGGAAGTTGCCGGACGCGGCGAACTCCACCTTTCCATCCTTATCGAAAAGATGCGCCGGGAAGGTTATGAATTCCAGGTATCCCGTCCGCAGGTTATTTTCCACGAGAAGAACGGAAAGAAACTTGAACCGATGGAAGTTTTGTCCGTGGAGGTTCCGGAAGACGCGACCGGCGTGGTCATCGAAGAGATGGGCAAGCGTAAGGGCAACATGAAAGACATGCGCGTGGAAAACAGCATGGCCTATATGGACTTTTTGGTGCCGACCCGGGGCCTCATCGGGTTGCGCACTATATTTATGACCAAGACCAAAGGAATGGGAATAATGAATTCCATTTTTGAAGATTACGAAGAATATAAGGGGGACTTTGAATCCAACCCGCACGGAAGTCTGGTTGCTTCCGAGTCCGGTATCACCCGCGCTTACGGAATGATGGGTTCCGAAGACAGGGGAGAACTTTTTATCAGTCCTGGCCTTGAAGTTTACGAAGGAGAGATCGTGGGCCAGAACGCCAAAGCAATGGATATCCGTGTGAACGTTTGCAAAGAAAAACAGCTTTCCAACATGCGCTCCAAGGGCGTGGGCGGAATGGAATTTTTGAAAGTTCCGCGCACCTTATCGCTTGAAGATTCTTTGGAATATATCGGGGATGATGAATTGGTGGAGGTGACCCCGAAATCCATCCGGATGCGCAAAATTTATTTGACCGAAATAGACGAGAAGCGCGCCAACCGTTCGGGGGGATAATTGTTTTGACATCCTCCTCTAAAATTAGTATAATCCGGGCAGTTCAATTCCAACCGAATAAGAAGGAATAGAGAGAAAGGGAGGGTCTTGAGACATGTGTGAGTTCGTCTCCTGGATCGAATGTCGGGGAGAGATTCTCTTCCTGACCGACGCGGAGGTCTTCTCTTCGCACGGGAAAGATGTTCTTCAGAGCTCGCGAGGAATCGATTTCCTTGGTCACGGAGCAATTCGTGCTTTCTACGGTATCCAGCAAGGCGTGGGGAGAGAACAGGAAGAGCGCCGTTTCTGGGATATCGCTCTCTTTCCGGAGCCGATCCGGAAGAAGCTCGAGGAGGGATTCGACGCCAACTGGGGCAAGATGTTCCAGTTCTTCCGGACGGATGATCTTTTTTGGATCCTTCAGAACCATCCCGATGTTTCCTGGAAGCGTCGAGTCTTCGAGGAGCTCAAGAAGCGTGGCATTATTATAAACGGTCTCCTCGATATCATCCACGAAGAGTCCGTTCCTGATGATCTAAAACTGGAAGCCTTCGAAGAGCTCAAGAAGTGCAACCTTAGGGAAAACAATCTCTTCAACATTATCTGCGGACGGTCCGTTCCGGATAACTTGAAGTGGGAAGCTCTTAAGGAGCTCAAGAAGCCTCGTTTCTCCTATGAGAGCTATTTCTTCGGTATCATCTATGGACAGTTCATTCCGGATGATCTGAAACGCAAAGCCTTCAGGGAGTTCAAAAAGCGTGATATCGATACGGAGGATCTCTTCGACATCATCTGTGGGCAGTTCATTCCGGATGATCTGAAGCGGGGAGCCTTCAGGGAGTTCAAAAAGCGCAATTTTGACGAATGCTATCTTTTCGACATTCTCCGGGACAAGTTCGTTCCGGATGACTTGAAGCGGGGAGCCTTCAACAAGCTCAAGAAGTTTGATCCCGATAAGGAGGATATCCTCGCCGTCATCAATGATGAGGACGTCCCCGAAGACCTGAGAGAGAAAGCTAAGAAGCTCCTTCAGGCCAAACCTCTCTGATCAGTTTATTTTCTCGCAATCGCGCCCCGACCGAAAGGTCGGGTTTTTTTGTTTAATACCGACAGAAGGGGAAGCGCGCCAACAGATCGGGAGGATAACCAATTTAGATTTTTTACGTTATCTACGGTGTATACCGAAGAGAGCTATCTACTTGACAGTATTTTGGTATATGTTAAAATCCAAACCATGGTAAAAGTGAATCGTCATATGAATATTGCGACCGACCAGAAAGTCTACCTTTGTGGTTCTTTTGGCCAATCTTTTTATTCAGCCGCGATTCTTGAAGTATTTAACAGGAAATAACCATATTTTCTAAACACTTTTTCAAAAACCTCGGCTGAACGAAAAGCCGAGGTTTTTTTGTTCAGCAACAGCACTTTGAAAAGGAGGAAGCTATGAATCACGAGGCTAGGCAGACGATCCGTCACTACTTGATTCTCAAATCCGTCTCTGCCTTTGGCATGGGACTTATTGCCGCGACCTATGTGGTATTCCTCAGGGCCAAGGGCTTGGATCTTCTAGAGATCAACATGGTGAACTTCTTTTTCTTTTCTACGTTGTTCGTTTGCGAGATTCCGACCGGGGCTTTCGCGGACGTGTTCGGCCGGAAAGCATCGTACGTCATTTCTTGCGTGTTGTTCTCCGCCGGCATGTTCCTATACGCCATAACCGACACATTCTGGGGATTTGTCTTAGCGGAAGTTATCTCCGCGGTCGGCGCTACTTTTGCGAGCGGCGCATTTCAGGCCTGGGTCATTGATCGGTTAAAGCAGCAAGGATGCGACGAGGGGGTAAACATTGTGTTTACCCGCGACCAACAGCTGTTTAGCGCGGTATCGATCTTCTCTTCCGTGATCGGGGCATATGCGGCGAGCGTGCATCCCTCGCTTCCTTGGATCGTCGGGGGCAGCACCTCATTCTTGGCGGGAATTCTTGCCGTCTTTTATATGAAGGAAGACGGTTTTGTGCGGAAAACATTTTCTGTTGCCAAGAATGTGCGGGCGATGGCGGAAACAGTATCGGCCAGTGTTCGATATGCCAGAGGCAATCGAGTCGTAAGGTTCGTTCTGCTTACCGGCTTCGCGCAGTTCGTTGCCGTGCAGGCGCCGAATATGCAGTGGCAGATATTCTTTGGAAATCTGCTTCCCTCGAACACCTATCTGGGGTTTATCTTCGCGGGGATATCTATAGCGACGATCCTTGGAGCAACCGCCTCGCCTTGGTTCATAAGAAAGATCGGTTGCGCGGAAAAGTCGTTGAATCTGGTCCAGATCGCGATCGGCGCCGGAATATTCGCAACCGCGCTCTGCGGCAGTTTCTGGCCGGCAATCGCATTCTTCATGTTCCATGAGTTCGCGCGCGGGTTTTTCAGCCCGGTGAAGAATCTGCATCTCAATAACAATATTCCGTCTGCGGAGCGCGCCACGCTCATCTCTCTGGACTCGATTTCCCATCACGTAGGAGGAATGATCGGACTGGTTGCAAGCGGCTATGTTGCCAAACATATTTCGATCGGTTTCGCATGGCAGGCTTCTGGCGCGATACTCGTCATTTCCGCCCTACTCCTTCTGAACAGGAAAAGATGATGTTCATGCGCGGTGAGTTGCCGCTTTGGGAGAAGTTCCGCGAAACCTCCTTGTAGTTCTTTGTATGCCCCGACCAAATGGTCGGGGCATTTCTTTTTAGCGAAACTATATGACTTGACCAAAATGTGAAAATATATTATACTTTCCGCACAAAGCTGAAACAGGCTTACCGCACATTCAAAAGAAAGGCAGGAGAAGCGATGAAGATTCTCGTGATCGACAACAGTCGATTCAACCACGAGTCTGCTAGAGCGACCCTCAAGGGCCACGATCTCACTATCATCTCGTCGTTCGATGAGGCTATGGACATCATGAGAAAGAAAGTCGATGCCGACAACGTCCAGCGCCTCCTCATTGATGCTGGCTTCGCCGAGAAGCCGGATTATTCCGACAGGGAGTGGAGCGCCTACTGGCAAGCGTTAAGGGAATCCGAGACCAAGTCCGTCATTCCTTTCGAGTTTGAGGTCGTCCTCACCGACATGATGATGCCGGTGAGCATGAAAACGATCGGACCGGGAGTGTACAGACCGGGAGAGGAGGTTCCCTACGGCTTCGTGATTGCGCTCAAGGCGGCCAGCCTTGGGGCAAAGTTCGTGGCCATGGTCACGGACGGAAACCACCACGAAGACGCCATGATCGCGGCCATCGAGTGCTTGAACCCGAGCTACTTTGCGAACGGAGAGATTTCCAGCTTCACGATTAACGGCGCTAAGGCGGTGTTCGTACAGGCTCCTCTGTGCGGGGACAGGCGCAAGGACTGGGGCAAGGTACTCGCCGACCTCATTTCGTAAGCTCTTTCTCCGACTGCTTTCGAAAGTTCGTTATCCCCGCCATGTCCAATCGGACCTCTGGCGGGTTTTTTGTTGTGAACTTGTATAATTAAGTCAGTGCTTAAAGAGGCGATAGAAAAAATATTTGACGGAGAAGTATTGGATGACGAAAAGTCCCGGGAGTTTTACGCGCGGGATGCATCTATTTTTGAAATAAAGCCGCAGGTTATTGTTCGGCCCAAAACCAGAGACGCGCTTAAAGCGCTCGTTAAATTCGTTTCCGCGCACCGGGCGGCAGGGGACATCAAAATGGAAATATCGGCGCGTTCCGGTGGAACCGACATGGGCGGCGGACCATTGGGCGAATCCATCGTGGTGGATTTTACCGCGCACTTAAACAAGCTTATCGGGTTAAACAAAGATGAAGCAGTTGTAGAGCCTGGATTATTTTACCGAGATCTGGAAAAAGAGACGGACAAACTTGGAGTGATGTTGCCGTCTTACCCGGCCTCCAAGAGTATCTGTGCCCTAGGGGGGATGGTGGCCAATAATTCTGCCGGAGAAAAAACTTTGGCCTATGGGCAAACCGAAAAATATATTACCGAGGTTAAGGCGGTTTTGTCCGACGGCGAAGAATATTCTTTCGGACCCCTGGCCCGAAAGGAGTTGGAAGCGAAGGCCGCGGAAAATAATTTTGAAGGGAAGATATATTCCAAAATGCGTTCGCTTGTTTTTGATAACTTGGAAACGATAGAAAATGCGAGACCGAAGGTCAGCAAGAATACCGCAGGGTACGCGCTTTGGAATATCTGGGACGGCGAGCATTTTAATCTGGCCAAGCTTTTTTGCGGGGCACAGGGGACTTTGGGGCTTATAACCGAAGCCAGATTAAAACTCATTCCCAAAAAGAAATACTCAAAACTTTTGGTGGCGTTTTTGAAAGACCAGAAGCCGGTCAGCGAATTCGCGCGCCGGGCGCTCGCTTATCACCCGGAAAGCATCGAGTCCTTTGACGACAATACTCTAAAGATCGCGCTCAGATTCTTTTTTGATATTATCCGGGTTATGAAAGCCAAGAATTTTTTGAAACTCGCGCTTCAGTTCCTGCCGGAGTTTTTTATGGTCTTGCGGGGCGGTGTGCCCAAATTGATTTTCCTGGTGGAACTTACCGATAACGACGAGGGCAAATTGGACGAGCGGCTGGTTCGAATGCGGGATGACCTCACGAAACTTCCGATAACGATCAGGGTCATCAAAAGCGAAGCCGAAGGAGATAAGTATTGGACCATGCGACGAGAAAGCTTCAATCTTTTGAGGAATAGGATAAAAGACAAGCAGACTGCGCCGTTTATCGATGATTTTGTTGTCCGTCCGGAAGATTTGAGCGAGTTTTTACCTCGACTTGATGCTATACTTCTACCATATTCTGGGAAACTGATTTATACGATTGCGGGGCATATTGGAAACGGCAATTTTCACATAATTCCGTTGATGAATCTGGATGATCCGGAAACCAAAAGGATAATCCCGGAACTTATGGAAAAGGTTTATGCGCTTGTTCTCACATTCCACGGCTCCATCACCGCCGAGCATAACGATGGATTGATACGCAGTCCCTATCTCAAGAAAATGTATGGAGAAAAGGTTTACGGTCTTTTTGAAGAAGTAAAAAAGATATTTGACCCGGAAAATATCTTTAATCCCGGAAAGAAAGTTGGTTCGAGCCTGGAATACGCTTTGTCGAAAATAAAATCAAAATCAAAATAAAATGCAGCAGAATCAAAAATATTTCTTTTTAACTCTGTTCATCGGCGTATCGCTTTTGGTATTTTTCATCTTACGTCCATATCTCGGGGCGATCTTCTTCGGAACGGTCTTAGCGGTGGTGTTTTCGCCGATAAATAGATATTTCGATAAGAAGATGAAGGGACATGCCACGATAGCCGCTCTTTTGACCGTTCTTCTGGTGGTTCTCTTGGTTCTTGTGCCTGCGTCCGCGATAGGAACACAGCTTGTTTTGGAGGCCAGGCAGGCGTATATGGGCCTAGAGGCCGGAGCCGGCATAAACGCGGTGATAGATGCGGTGGCTTCGAAGATCGAAGTGGTTGTCCCGCAACTCACATTCTCTTCTGTGGACGTTGATTCCTATGCGAGGGGAGCGCTTGATTGGCTGCTCGCCCATCTGGGATCGCTTTTCTCCGGTGTGGCCACGGCGTTCTTGAATTTGGTACTCGGACTTTTCTCGCTTTTTTTCTGTCTTAAAAACGGAAAAGAAATAAGAAATAGATTTGCGATATTGAGCCCTATGCCCAAAGGAGTGGACGATGAACTTTTGGGAAAACTTGAGACTGCGGCAAGTTCCACCATAAAGGGGACATTGATTGTTGCGGTAATCCAAGGTTTGGTCGCCGGGTTCGGATTCTTTATTTTCGGTTTACCTCAGCCCATTCTTTGGGGACTCGTGGCGGCGCTCGCCGCGCTTATCCCGGCCGTAGGTACGGGCCTCGTGGTTATTCCCGCGTCTATCTATCTTTTTATCGCCGGTTCAACTTTTGCCGGAGTAGGGAACTTGGTTTGGGGGCTTCTTATCGTGGGAACCCTGGATAACTATCTGCGTCCCAAGCTTATGGAAAAAGGAGTGGACGCGCATCCGTTCATCGTGCTTTTGAGTATTTTGGGCGGCGTGAGTTTTTTCGGTCCTATTGGATTTATCGCCGGGCCGTTGGTAATAAGCCTGCTCTTTGCGCTTCTCGATATGTATCCGAAAATAATTTCTTCCTCCAAATAATATAAATCCGCCCCGCTATTCGCGGGGCGGCTTGTGCTCACTTCTTGCACTCGTTCAGGGCTCCCACGTCTTCGTCCATCGCCCGCAGGAACGCCTTCACGGTATTCGCAGCTATGACCATGCCGTAGAACCTTTGGGGCGGTTCTTCGTCGTTGTCATCGCCGCGCTGGATGTTGGCGGACACGATTCCCACCAATTCTCCTTTGAGATTGAAAAGGCCGAAACCGGATTCTCCGGGAATGGCCGGTCGATCGAGGAGAATGAAACCATTCTTTTCGCCTCGAGCAACGTAGTAGAACTTCAGGAATCCATTCCTTCCGTTGGCGTTCGACCAGTTCAGGACCACTTCTCCGGGGGAGACTTTTTCTGCGAATTTGATCGGTGGTAAACCTGCAACCGCGGTCTCGGATTCGATCGCGATCAGGTCGCGGGGCGAAGTCAGGCCCTTAACGCTGATTTCCGCCAACCTTTCCTTCTCGACCGGTCCTATGGCAGCGACTGGTTCCCTGGTGACGAAGTGCGCCTGAAGCGCGTGGAAGTTGGAAATGAGCAGTCTGCAGCCGACACGGACTGCGGTTGCGGAAAACGGTTCATCGGAGTCTTCCTCGAGAATGCTCTGTGCTTCAAGCCTCACGTATCTGTCCTGGGCGATCTTGATCGCCCTTGCCTTGATTGCCTCCATGGGATCGTTGTAGTCCGCCGGAGGCTCATTGTCCTTGCAGGTCTCGTTGTCTTGAGCGTTCAGAAGCAGTGGGAAGAAAAGAACGATGAGGATTCCTCGGATGCGCATAACTCCTCCTGTGCTGCCTGAAGTATTCTCTTTGACCCTAGAACTGTCAATAAAATCATATGGGGGTTGACCTTTTTCGGTTTTTTGTTAGACTTGGAAAACATGTTGGTAATAAGACTTTCAAGGAGAGGCAAAAAGCATCAGCCGAGCTACCGGGTTGTGGTTGCCGAAAAGCGTTCCAAGCTGACCGGCGAAGCGCTCGAGGATTTGGGCTCGTATAACCCCTTCAGCAAGAAGGCGACTTTGAATAAGGAGAGAGTCAATTATTGGCTCAAGGTTGGAGCTCTAGCCAGCCCCTCGCTCCACAATATCTTGGTGAAAGAAAAGATCGTGGATGCGAAAAAAGTTGCCGTTAAAACTAAGGCGAAGAAAGAAAAGAAAGCGTAATTCGGTTTAGGTTGTAAGTTGTTGGTTGTGGGTCGTATGTTTTTTGAAAGGTCGCGAATTCTATTTAAAAATGAATAACACCGCAGATCAGGAATTTCTATCGAGCCTTGTAAAGGCTCTGGTTGACCACCCGGATGATATTAAGATTGAACGCAGAATAGACGAACAAGGCGTACTTTTGACGCTCCGAGTGCATCCGCAAGACATGGGCCAAGTCGTCGGCCGCCAAGGTTCGACCGCCAAGGCCATCCGTTCGCTTTTGAGGATTGTCGGTATGAAAAATAATGCTCGGGTGAATCTGAAAATCGAAGAACCCGAAGGTTCGACTTTTGAGAGACCGGAGGCGCCGGCCGCTCCGACAGAATAGGCAAAGAATCACTCCGAACGGGGTGATTTTTTGTTTGGTGGACAAAAATATTTATTTTGGTATCATGACAAGGCTGTCGCGAACAAATTTTAATAAGACCGATGCTTTCATATAACGAATTAACCAAAGGAACCTTATTTATTTTGGAGGGCGCTCCCTACGAAGTTTTGGAGATGAATTTTTTGCGTATGCAGCAACGGAAGGCGACCGTGAACACCAAGATAAGAAATTTGATAACCGGAAAAATTTTGGAACGCAATTGGCAAGGTTCGGATAGTTTTGAAGAAGCGGAGATAGAAAGAAAGAATTCCAAATTTCTTTACGCTAACCGCGGAGAGTATTGGTTCTGCGATGAGAAGAATGCCGCGGATAGATTTTCGCTTTCCGGAGAGGTGATAGGGGACTCGGCCAAGTTCTTGAAGCCGAACACCCCGGTTGTCGCCACTATATTTAAAGACAAGGTCATCAAAGTGGCTATGCCGATCAAGATGGACTTTAAGGTTGTAGAGGCTCCGCCGTCTATAAAAGGGAATACCGCGCAGGGCGGAAATAAAGTTATTACTTTGGAGGGTGGCGCGACTATTAATGCTCCGCTTTTTATCAACGAAGGAGATGTTGTAAAAATTAATACCGAGACCGGCGAGTACGTAGAGCGCGTAGACAAAAGTTAAATAAAAAATAATTGTAAAAGCCCCGCGAGAGTCACTCGACATTCGCGGGGCTTTTGTTTTTAATCCATATTTGTTTCGGAGCTATTGCGGTCGACTCAGTTTTGCCTAGAATGAAATCAGCAGCCTGACAACTGAAAAGAAGAAACGAAAAGGAGGTATGCCAAATGGCTACCAAAGCGAAACGAAAAGACGCCTGGAAGATTCCCGGACTCTCTGCGAGAGTTCATGAATTGATCCGTGAAGGCTTCCTTCTGAAGAAGAACGGCGTGACCGAGATCTACGGTGCCATCAGTAAGGAGTTTGCCGAGCAGCTTGCCGGCAACTCCTATCGGCTGGACATGCGCCAATTCGCCCGCAGGGTTCGCGAACACCTCTGGACTCACAAGGTGCTCGAGGATCTGAGGAAAGCCGTTCGGCACAACGTTCCCATCGAGCGTTTTCACAAGGACTTTTACCCCTACATCCCGTCCAAGCTTCTGAAGGACAAGGTGAAGTCTTTGACCGGGCGGACAAACGCCAGTATCACGACGAAGTTCGTCGCTGGCGTTGGGCGTCTGAGCATGGAAGATCTTCCCGCCGGCGCCGAGGGCTTCGAATTTCCGAAGATCACACCTCAGGAGCCCTTTGTTCTGCCCGGCGGTGCCAACGCGCGAATCGCGCTCATCAACGGCGCGCTGATCGGACTGAAGTACGATCGCAACATCGCCGACAACCCGGTTCGCCGGGCTCTGATCGGGGCCAGGCTCCGTGGAGCCGATGCGGTCATCCTCACGAACACCATCGACATGAACACCAAGAAGACCGTTTGGACCAACAAGGTCTACAGGGCGGCGGTGTCCGGAATCCGCATCAATCCCGCGCGGTTCCCGAGGTACTATCGTGAGGAGGTCAAGCGCGTCTTGCGCGACCAGCCCCCTGGCGAGCTCATCTTCCAAACCATTGCCGAGAAATTCGGCGAAGTCATGGATGGATGGCAGAAGATCGCCACTCGACCGGATGGAGCTCCGGAATTTCCCGGCCCGATCTACGTCGCGTTCGGATATCGGGAGGAGGAAATCATCGCGGAGGCGGCGCAAAGCGAGTGCCGCTACCTCACCATCCAAAAGCAGGGACGAGTCGAGGCGGAGCTTTCCATGGCCAAGGGCCAGCTCGCGGCTGCCATGAAGCACCGTCGCGGGCTTGCGGCCACCAACAAGTGGGAGCTGGAGGTCAAGCGTCTCTCCGAGATGAGAGCGCGCATCATCCTCACCAACGTTGCCGATCGTTTGGTCGAACTCACGCGGCTGCGTCTGCGAGCCATGGTGGTCGGCATGTTCGAGAAAGCGATCCCGAACTGCAAGGTCATCAGCCAGGGCAACGTCTATCTCAAGCTCCATGACAAGAGCATCAAGCTTCACGTTCCGAGCAGGGACGCGGTCTCTGACGAGCTCCTGGCCGATTTCGGCGACAAGTACGGCAGCGAAGTCTTCAACGACACGCTGGCCGACCTTACGATCATCTGTCATCCCTATGCCTTGAATCACCGGCTTGTCGGTCGGGAGGATTCCAAGGATGGGATGCCGGTGACGAAGTTCGTTCACGTGGCGCCGATCTGTGTCGACGACGTTTTCCTTACGGATTCGTTGCGCGACTCGACCAGGAAGATGCATCCCATCTCCAAGGCGATCTTCAATCCGCAGTTCAAACCGGGCGCGCTTTTCATCAGTCTGTCGAACGGCATTCTGAGCGTCGATTCCTTGCCCATCAAGAGTTTGAGCAAGGTAGAAGCGGTGCTTGGCACGAACTTCGCGTTCCCTTACCCCAAGACGAAGTACTACAACGTCTACGTCAACACCGACAACCACTTCGGCGGTTCGGCGAAACGGTTCATCTGGGACCCCAAACAGCGCATGCATCTCGGTGTCAACGAGGCTGCAATCGAGCTCATGCGTCGTGGAGGTCTCTTTACCGCTAGCGACATGCCCGTTCACATGGTGGCGGAGTTGGACGATGCGACCGACGGCAATCTGTGGTTCAATCCCACTTACCGTCCGGACCCTGAAGTCATGCCGCTCATCCGTATCGAGGCTTGGCTCCAGGGAATCACCGCTGACATCCAGCGCGCAGCGGAGCGAGGCGACATGGGTGCGGTTCTCAGGCTGACCGAAGAGGTCAACCGGATCAGCATCAGTCAGCACCATCTTCGCGGCGATCACTTTCCGTTCCATCAGATGATGCAGGTCTACGACCGGCACATCGACCCGAACGTGGATTTCTACAGCGCGGTTCTCCGGCGCTTCGAAAAGTCTCGTCTTACCATCCGCGGTGTCAGCGAGATCAACAAGAAGATCTCCGACACCCGCGATGTGGGCGTGCTGAACTTCCCGAACGGAAATCATCGCATCCACACGTTGGATGGCGCGGATCTGGAAGGCGAGTATCCCGCAAGGCATCTTCGGGCCAGACTGCTGGCATCGCCGCTTTGGCGAGGCAAGGAGGCTTTCCTCGAGAAAGCCGTTTGCGCCCCGCGATTCGGCAGCGAAACCTTCGGCCTGGGCACCATCAAGGCGCCCGGAAGGTACGAGTGGGGTCTTCGCTTCCTCGGTTCTCCGCCCAAGCTTTCGAGCTGGTCGGATCTCCTGGCTGCGTTCGTGAAGAGCGACTATGTCCGCGGTGACGACACTTACGGGCTCATGAAGTTCTTCGTCGTTACCATCGTAGGGGATAAGCACTTCTACTGCCTGGTGGAGACTTCGAAGGGAGTTTATGCCATCTGCGCTGCCGGAGTGCACACCGATCTCTACGGCTCGACTGGCGGATTCCCTCCGAACAACACTGGAGTCTGCTTCGTGTCCTTCCCTGCGGATGGGCCGGATGCCGGTCCGATCCTCATGCGGATGCTTCCGCACGACTACCTCCGCGATTGGTTCGCGAAGCCCAGACACTTCGACTGGAACAAGTTCCTTCCCGAACCCATCTGATTCACTGCACCTTGGCTCCCGACTCACGTCGGGGGCCTTTCTTGTTTTTTAAAAACTCAAAGTTTAGTATGAACGCAGCAATAAGTTGCAACTTGAAAGGGGAAAACCATGCAACGATCCTTCTGGCTTCGACTCTGGAACACGAATCCTTTGCGCATCATCGGAGCGATCATCGTTCTCCAGCTGCTCTTTTTCTGGGGCGGGACATTTTCCGCGGCCCCGGGCATAACGCTCGCCTTGGTGATGGTTCTCGCATACGTGCAGAACACCACCTACAGCCTGCAGAGCAGGTCCGCGAATCGCAACAGCAACGCCTACCATCTCTTGGCGGCGGTTGCGGCTAACTTCGCTTTCTTCTGGTCGCTTCGCCTTCTCGTAAAGAGCGATCTTCCCACTGCGCTTCTCGCGCCCTACGTGTTCGCGACCATCCTGGGGACCCTGCACGGCAATACCATTTCGATCAAGATTGAATCCGCGTTGGGTCTGAGCCCCGAAGGCGCGAAGGGAAGGCCTCAGCTTCTGAAGCTTTGGCCGACGGTTGCGGTACTCCTCGCGCTGCTTACCTCACAGATCTATTCCTTGAACGGGTACACGGTTCTCCTGCCGGGGAAAGAGCAAACCACGCTGACTCTCAATGCCTGGGTTCTCGTGAGCATCATGGCGCTCACCATCTTCGGCAATTTCACGTTCGCGATCCTTCGGGTTGCGCGAAGCGCCGACAGCTACTGGTTCCATTTCTTCGCCGTGGTTTTGAATCTTGGCGCGGACTTCGCAAAGCTCGCGATCCTCGTCAAGTTCAAGATGGACTGGGCGATGTTCCTGCCCACGACCACCGGAAGCGTCATCGGCTCTTTGATCGGCGCCAATCTGGCGCAAAAGATGGCGGAGCGCATCAAGGCCAGGTTCGATATTCACGTCTTCACGAAGAGCGAGGAAGCCGAGCGCGAAAAGACGGGGAGCATCTCCTGGCCCAAGATCCAGCTCGTTCTACTCGGCGTTCTCTTGGTGCCGCAGACCGTGTTCTTCGGAGTGAATCCGTGGATCGGATACGCCGGCGGAGCGGTGCTTCTGTTCTTCTCGGCTTGGCAGGCGCTGAGCTTCACCTTGAAGAGCCGTGCCGGTCAACGGAACAATCAGCAGTACCTTGCTTGGGCCTCGGTCTTTTCGAATGGGGTGTGGTTCCTCACCATGCATCAGCTGGTCATCGGGTCCATCACTCCCGAGAAGGCGATTCCCTATATCGTCGGCAGCGCGGCCGGCAGCCTCATCGGCCAGCTCCTCTCGCTCAGGATCGAACGAGCGACCGGAGCGCTCATGGACGCATCCGCAGTAAAGCCAACGTAACGTTTCCAGGTTCTTTTCGGAGCCCCTTCGGGGGCTCCTTTTCTTTTCAATTTTGTAAAATTATCGTATAATCCTGCGGCAATGAAAAAGGCCAAGAAAAAAGTTTTTGTCGGTATGTCGGGGGGAGTGGATAGCTCCGTTGCCGCGTATTTACTTAAGAAACAAGGCTACGATGTAGTCGGTGTTTTTATTCGCGGCTATAACATAGATAACTGCCAAGACCGAGACGCGGAAGACGCGCGCCGAGTGGCGGAACATTTAAGCATCCCGTTTTACACTTGGGATTTTGAAAAAGAATATAAAAGACATGTGGTGGATTATATGGTCGCCGGATATAAGAAAGGCCTTACCCCGAATCCGGATGTGATGTGCAACCGGGAGATAAAATTCGGAATATTTTTCGATAGGGCGATGAGGCTCGGGGCCGATTTTGTGGCTACCGGACATTACGTTAAAAAGAAAAATAATTCTTTGGCTATCGCCGCGGACAAGAATAAGGACCAAAGCTATTTTTTGTGGACTCTGACCGCGAAGCAGATAGAGAAATCCCTTTTCCCGATAGGGGATTATCTGAAGCCGGAGGTGAGAAAAATCGCCAAAAAAGCCGGAATATCCACGGCGGAGAAAAAAGACTCGCAAGGAATATGCTTTTTAGGCATGGTCTCCATTAAAGATTTTCTGAAGAGTTATCTTCCGGAGAAAAAAGGCGCGGTTTTGAACTTGAAGGGAGAAAAGGTGGGGGAACATTTTGGTGCTCATTTTTATACTATCGGCCAGCGTGGCGGAGTGGGAAACTTAAAGCATGAGAAGGGCCAAAAAAACCATGTTCCTCTTTATGTAGCCAAAAAAGATGTGAAGAAAAATATTCTGGTAGTCGCGGAGGGTAGCGATAATCCTGCTCTTTATGAAAAATCCGTTTATCTTACCGACGTAAATTTCAACTATTCGCCATCTACTATTCACTATCCTCTTGAAGTATCCGCCCGTGTTCGCTATCGCCAGCCTTTATTCCCGGCTGTTTTGGTCAAGGAAAAAGGAGGATGGAGATTGGATTTTAAAAAATCTCAGAAGTTCGTGGCCCCCGGCCAATCCGCGGTCATTTACTTGCCCTCCGAAGCTTCAGCGAAGGAGGGTGTGAAAAATGACATAATGCTCGGCGGAGGGGTGATTGAATAAAGGCAAATAATTGACATTCAAGGCCATTTCACCTATACTTTTCCTACGTTGCTTCGGCCGTGATTGGGCCAAAAGGCTCATAATAATATTCCGGCTTTAAAGCGAACCAAGATAAACAAAATAAAAAATAAATAATGGCAGACGAACCGATTGTAGCGCCAGTAGAAACCATAGACGACCCGGAAACCAACGCGATGGTGGAGGCCGGAGTTTTTGTCGGTCGCACCAAGACTAAAACGTATCCCAGGATGCGTCCTTTTATTTTGACGACCAGAAACAACGTGGAAATAATCCATATGGGAAAGATTTTGGAAAAACTCGACGAAGTTATGGATTTCGTAAAAGCCAAAGCCGCGGCCAGAACCTCGATGCTTTTCGTCGGTACTCAGCCTGCCGCGCTTGAAGCCGTGACCGATATTCAAAAAGCTTTCGGCTATCCGGCGGTTTCCGTGCGTTGGCTTGGCGGAACGCTCACCAACTATAAAGTTATCAGCAAGCGCCTTGAATACTATAAAAAGTTGAAAGCCGATAACGCCGCGGGTGCTTTTGAAAAGTACACCAAGAAAGAACAGCTCGGTATCAGGAAAGACTTGGAGAAGATGGATGAACTTATGAGCGGAATGGAAAATATGACCACCCGTCCGGAAGTTCTCGTGGTCATTGATCCGAATTCCCACAAAGCCGCGATCCGCGAAGCGAGAAAGTTGAACATCCCGATAGTCGCGTATGTGAACACCGACACCAACCCGGATGATGTGGATTATTTCGTTCCGGGCAACACCAAGTCCCGCTTGAGCATCAATTGGTTCCTCGCGAAAATTAAGGAAGCCATTCACTCCGGACAGAAAGAGGCTGCCGCGCTCGCGGTAAAGAAGGAAATCCCGACTGCGTAACTTTTTTCCATCCGCATTTTTTGTTAGAATATTTCTGTTCGTTTGCGTCGACAAATATTAATCGATAATCTTAAAACCAATGGACGACAGTATTGTTAGATTAAGAGAAAAGACCGGAGCCGGAGTAATGGATTGCAAAAGAGCCCTCACGGACGCCAAGGGAGATTTTGACGCGGCTGTGGCGCTTATCGGCGAAAGGGGCCTTTCTAAGGTTGAAAAGAGGGCCGACCGCGAGGCCGGAGCCGGAATGATCTTCTCTTATGTTCACAACGATCGCATTGGCGTATTGGTAGATATGCGCGCGGAGACCGATTTTGTTGTCCACTCCGATCCGTTCAAAGAAGCGATTCGGGAAATTGCCATGCAGATAGCGGCCGCAGCGCCGGAAAATGTTGAAGCGCTTTTGGCCCAGCCCTATATCAAAGACGAAAGCAAAACCGTTAAAGACATTGTGAATGAGGTTATCGCCAAAGTCGGCGAGAATGTTAAGGTGCGCACTTTTTCTAGGATAGAGTTATAATTGGATTGCGATAGTGGTAAGCATCATGTTTACTTTCATCATCACCAATATCTTTCTCATTTCTCTCGCCGCCATTCTTTTTATGGTGGCCCGGGTTTTGCCTCGGATTGAGACTCCGGCAGAGGAGATAAAACAGAGTCCGCTCGAGAAGTGGGTAACTTCCGGCGTGCCGGAGAAAGTGGATGCCGTCTTGAACGCGTTTTTTGCGAAGTTCTTGCGCCGCGCGAAAGTCGTGATAATGCGGGTAGACAACTCGGTAACGAATCGCCTTCAAAATTTTGCCAAAAAAGAGGGGAACGGAAAACCAAAACCCGACTTCAAAGAAATAACAGGGGAGAAGCCCCAAGAAGAAAACGAAACCGCCTCGATTTAAATCGGGCGGTTTTTGTATTGGTGCACAGGGCAGTTCTCGCAGCTCTTGAAGCGTAGCGACGTAGAGATGCGTAATCCCGAGTAATCTCGGGAGATTCGAACACGTTTGTCGATGTCACAACGAGACACCACCGTAAGGGCAAAATCTTTATATTGTGCACAGGGCAGGATTCGAACCTGCGTAGCCACATGGGCGAGAGATTTACAGTCTCTTGTATTTGACCGCTCTACCACCTGTGCGAACTTCAATATAATAAGCAAGAAACGCGTTTTTATCAAGGAAGTTTGCATTTCCCGACGGTTTTATTTAAAACTGAATCTAGCTCGATAGGGAGGCAAGACTATGGACGAGCCAGAGTCCTGGTTGGATGGCGGAATGTATGACGAACTCGCTGGTAAAGATCTGGGCGAACTCCACGTGGAAGTAGATACTCCGATTGGCTTGGACGAAGAGCCAATCGGAGATATGACTGAGGGCGAGAAACGATTTTTCCACCTGTGGGCATACTACATCCTTGAGGGGGACGAGGCCGAGAAACGGGGTGACAATATTGAAGCGACATTCTGTCGTTTCCGCGCGGGAATCATCAGGATAGAGATGGACTTCCGTATTACGGAACGACTGAGATTCTGGGAAGCCGGAATCAACGAAGTCATCCTTCGTAGCGGGTGGAAGATAGTCCGCGCTAAAGCACAAAACGAACAGACATCCATCGGGATCCAGGCGCTTTTCGGCTTGGCAAGTCAAAAGAACGATAAGCTGATGTAGCCGTTTCGCAGGCCTTCGGGAAACCGGAGGCCTTTTAAATTATGGTTGACAAAATCAAATAAATCCGTATACTTATAGTCGTTACATAGCAATCGGCTCTTTGAGAGAGAGTTGCCCCAAGCGGGCAGAAGGAGAAGAGAAGATGGAACTGTCGTTCGGCAAGGAGCTTTGGCTCCGTTGCGTCACGGTTTCGCCGGACAAAATCAGCAAATGTGCCGCCGAGCTCAATCCTCGGACGGAAGATCAGGAAGGCATCTTCCATCCCGTCGGTCTGGCGAGCGAACTTCTCATCCGGCTTCGCTGCGTCATCGCTGACCTCAAGCAAGAGTTGGTGATGCTCAATGTGAATGCCGACGAGTTCATGGATGCTCACGCCGGGGAAGAGATTCCCAGGGAACTCTTCCTTAAGAACCTTCGCGTGGAGAGCTCTTACGAACTCGCCCAGAAGTTCTTCGACCGGCAGGCCAAGGACGAATTCCCCATCCTTTGGGGAATGTCCTCGGTCGACCTTCGAGCCGGGTGGAAGCTCGGCTGGGTCGAGTCCCTCCCCGTGAACTGAGTTTCGAACACATTCCTTTCCGCCAACGCGGCCCCCTACGGGGGCCGCTTTTCATAATCTATTGACAAAAAAGTATATTTAAATATAATACGCACAGTTCGTCGACCGCCCAAGAATGGGCAGAAAGGTAGGAAGTTCAGATGGACTTCAAGTACACGACCATTCTCGGCGCGGAGGCCGAGACCGTCACCCTCGAGGAGATCGCCGCCGCGGAACGGAGCCTCTCGATCCCGGACCAGAAGCTCGACTTCTTCGGCATCCTTCCGGAGAACCTTCGGAAGCTCGTGGCTCTGCGTCACCGTTGGGACGCTGAGCTCAAGGAGAAGGGGTCCAAGCTCACGACGATGGAGATGGTCTCCAGGTTGCTCGGGGGTCTTTCTCCGGCGGACAAGGAGAGGGTGGCCCAGGCTGCCGACCTGGCCGAAAAGATCAAGGACGTGGACGCCTTCCTCCTGACCGAGATGCGCGCGGTGTTCAAGGTCAGAGGACTGGGCCAGCTCGCCATCGGCGTGGGCTGGAAGGTCTACTTCATGGATCCTGTCTGCATCGACTGCGGACAGCGGCACCCCCAGCATTCCAAGGAAGACGCCGTACCCGGCATGGGCATGCGGGGTCGTGCGCCTCGACAGCGATGAAGGCATCGCGGAGTTCCTCACGGATCCGAACTACGACTCCGGGTTGCCCCGCGCGTAATTCCCATTCACTGTCTTCGGTTCGGTTTCTCAGGGTCCCAACTCCGGTTGGGGCCCTTTTTCATACTTAAATCTCACAAAAACTGGTAGAATTATAGGTAATGGGACCGATTCAAATATGAATGAGTATGTAAGCGAAGCGATAGTTTTAGAAAAAGAACCCCAGGGCGAACTCGACGAGCGGGTCGCGGTTTTTACGCGAAGCCTCGGAAAATTTTCGGCAAAAGTAAAAAGCTCCAGGAAGATAACCTCCAAACTTTCTCCGCATCTTGAGCCGGGTAATTTTATTCGCGTCCGGATGATAGAGAAGGGAAGTCTCCAGGTGGTGGACGCTTTAAAACGGGGAAAGCTCTCCGGACCTCCGGATTTTTTCTATCTTTTGGGAAGAGTTTTGGCGGAAGGCGAACCGGACGAATATCTTTGGACCACGCTTCTCGCGGGCGTTAAAGATTGGCGAAAGATATTGGCGATCTTGGGCTGGGATCCGGAACATGCTTCTTGCGAACATTGCGGTCGGGGAAATGTTTTCGCGTTCCATATCGCAAGCCAGAACTTTTTTTGCGGTCCCTGCGCTGCCCGAAGCCGCGGAGAAAAAATTGAATTGGCCTGAGTCCCGTTAGAAGCAGCAATCGCTTTTAGATCATCCAAATGCTAAAATAATCTATAATAGTCGACATGATTAATTATAATTTCGGCAAAGTCGTGAGCAATTGCGACTAGCTTCTAATCGGGATGCGCAAATTTGGTATTACATTATTAGTTTTAGTTTTGCTGGGAGCGGTTGGTTACGCGATCTATTATTTTTTGGAACCCAAGGCTCCGAACGTGAGTCTTGATTTCGCGAAGCCGGGAGACGTCTTTATCGGCAAGCCGTTCGCGCTTTCGATCTCCTATGCCAACTCCTCTGACCAGGTTCTAAAAAATGCCAAGTTCCTGGTTGTTTTGCCGCCGGAAATAGCTTTTTTGGGCAAGCCTGCCGACCAAAGAGTTTTTGAAAAACCTATCGGAGATGTAGGCCCGGGAAGCGTTACTCCGGAAACCTTAAATCTTGTGGCCTTAAGCGGCGCGCAGAGTTTCAAAGAAGTGACGGCAAAACTGCGATATAATCTCGCGAATAATCCGGATGTGCAGTTTGAAGCGACCAAAACTTTCGATCTGGGCCTGGGCCTTCCGGCCGTATCTTTAACGGTTGTCGTTCCTCAAAGCATCAATAGCGGCGAAAATTTTGATACTCAGGTAAAACTGCAGAACAACACCGGCGAAGACGTGAAAAGCATCACGCTTAAACTGAGTTATCCGCCGGTTTTCAATTTTGTTAAATCGGATAAGGAAGAGGCGCGGAAAAATAATCAGGAGTGGATCTTCCCAATGCTCGCTAAAGGCCAGACCGACAGTGTAACCGTAAACGGAAACATCGTTGGCGCGGATCTGGCGCGTTATCAGTTCGCCGCCTCCGCCTCTTCCGACTATATGGGCCAGACCTACGCGATGGACAATCAGACTGCGGATATCGCGATTTCGCCGTCTCCGCTTTCGCTGTCCGTTTTGGTCAATGGTTCCGACCCAAATTCCTATGTGGCCCGTGCCGGTGATGAGATCAATTATGAGATGAAGTATAAAAACAATTCTCCGGTTCCGCTTTCCAATCTTAAACTTACCGCCGGAATGGTGGGAGAGATGTATGATTTTTCCACGCTTAGTGCGAGCGCTGTTTTCAATTCCATAACCAACGTCCTTACCTGGACCCAGCAGAATGTCGGAGACCTGGCGGTTTTGAATCCCGGCGAAGAGCGTTCTATCTCATTCCGCGTAAGGCTCAAAAATGCCTTCACTATCCGCCGGTTGGGCGACAAGAATTTTTCGGTGAAGCTCAATCTTTCCCTCGAATCTCCGACGGTTCCTCCGGGAGTCGCCGCGCAGAAAACAGTCACCATTTCCAAAACCGAGACCAAGCTTGCGGGCCAAACGGATGTGAAGGCAACCGGATATTTTTATGATTCAGCTTCCGGCATTTTGAATAAGGGCCCATATCCGCCTAAAGCCAATCAAAAGACCCAATACACGGTTCATTGGAAGGTAACCAACTACACTACGGATATAGCCGACACGGTTATCAAAGCCACGGTTATCCCGGGCGTGAATTTCACGGGCCAGGTAAAAAGCAACGCGGATACCAAGCCGACCTATGACGCGCAAAGCGGCGTTATAACCTGGAATTTGGGTAGTGTTCCGGCCACCAAGGGAATTGTGACTCCGGCATTTGAGGCGGTGTTTCAGATAGAATATACTCCATCCAATCTCCAGGTGGGCAAAGAAGTGGTCTTGCTCGGCGCGACGGAGCTTTCCGCCAAGGATGTATTCGTTGACAGGGGCATCTCGGCCGCTTCCGACCAGATAACGACTTTCTTGAAAGAAGATCCGAAGATACCTTCGAATCTCGATCGTAACGTTCGTCCGTAAACCACAAAAAATATGAGCGATACAAATAACAGTTCGGAATCAATGGAGAAGATAGTAAGCTTGGCGAAGCGCCGCGGTTTTGTGTTCCCGGGTTCGGAAATTTACGGCGGCTTCGCCAATTCCTGGGATTACGGCCCGATGGGTATCGAGCTCAAAAATAATATTGCCCAGGTCTGGTGGAAAAATTTTGTGCACCGGAGAGACGATGTAGTGGGCCTGGATTCCGCGATTATCACCAACCCGAAGGTTTGGGAAGCCTCTGGGCATGTCTCCAATTTCAGCGATCCTTTGGTCGACTGTAAAAAGTGTAAGACCCGTCACCGGGGCGATAAACTTTTGGAAGAAAAATTGGGTGTGAATGAGGTTGCGGCGATAAAGTTCGAAGATATCGGCAACAAGCTTAACGATTTGAAAATAAAATGTCCGAATTGCGGAGGAGCGGATTGGACGGAAGCCAAGAAATTCAACCTGCTTTTCGAAACCTATGTGGGAACTACGGATGAATCCAAAACCAAGGCATATCTAAGAGGGGAGACGGCTCAGGGTATTTTCATAAACTTTAAGAATGTCCTCCAAACGAGCCGTAAGAAACTGCCGTTCGGTATCGCCCAAGTAGGCAAGGCTTTTAGGAATGAGATAACTCCCGGAAATTTTATTTTCAGGACCCGCGAATTCGAGCAGATGGAAATAGAATATTTCATCGCGCCTCCGAAACACGAAGAGGATTGGAAGCGTCCCTTTGAGGAATGGCAGACGGAGATAAAAAGATTCTTTGCCGAAGACTTGGGGCTTAGCGATAAGAATATGCGGTGGCGCCGCCACGACGAGAATGAGCGTTCGTTCTACTCCAAAGACACTTATGACGTGGAATACGATTTTCCGTCCCTCGGCTGGGGCGAGCTTCACGGCTTTGCCTATCGTACCGATTATGACTTGAAACAGCACATCGAATATTCCGGCGCTGATCTTTATTACACCGACGATGAGGGCAATAAATTCATTCCGCACTGCATCGAGCCTTCCTTCGGCTTGACCCGCACTTTTTTGGCCGTGCTTTGCGAGGCCTACCACGAAGACGGAGAGCGCACTGTTTTAAAGTTGCCGTTCAACCTCGCTCCATACAAAGCCGCGGTTTTCCCGCTTTTAAAGAACAAGCCTGAGTTGGTGGAAAAAGCCAAAGAAGTTTATGACGAACTGAGAAAAGAATTTATGATCGCCTGGGACGATAGGGGAAACGTGGGTAAGCGCTATTATTCGCAGGATGAGATAGGAACCCCTTACGGCATTACTATCGATTTCCAAACGCTTGAAGACGAAACCGTAACGGTTCGAAGCCGGGACACTGCGGAACAGGTAAGAGTCAGGACCGATAAGCTTATTGATCTTCTTCGCGAAGAGGCAAGAAAGTAGTTTCAAAAGTTTTAGATTGATCGAAATAAAATATAAAAGCCCTGGCTTGCGCCGGGGCTTCGAGTTTCGTCTGGGGTTGATACCCTCGTTACTCCTTGAGCAGTTTCAGGTTTGTGATGCGACAGATGGGTAGGGCTGTTTGCTTGAACTCCACGAGAACGATTTTCTGTTGGAGCATGTAGGACTTTGCTTCCTCAGCCAGCGCACGGTTCTTGGTGTGGAGGTCTCGGGACCAGTTGAACCCTGCCGTGCTACCGCTTGCAAGGGTTATCCTGTATTCGCCGGAGGTCGTCGTCTGAACTGAGACGATCCTGCCGACTGCCTGTCCTGAGCCTTCTTCCAGGAAGACGTCGGAAGCGAGTGCGGCGATGATGCCCAAGATGCAGATGATGACCAGAACCTCAATGAGCGTGAGTCCGTGAACTTTTCGACGTCGATTCATTGCAAACCTCCGTTGCTACTTGGTGAGATGCTTCAGGAACTCGTCCGCGTCCTTCGCTTGGAAGAGCATCTGGACATAGACTTCGAGTCCGTCCTCAAGGTGCGTTCTCATTCGGGTAAGGAGGACTTGGAAGAGAACGTCCTCGATCTCCATCGCGCAAGCCGATGGACTCCAGAGGTTCTTGTTGCCCCACTCTTCGGCGATGATTTCGAGCCGGTCGAACTCTTTTGCGCCGGCCTTCCTCTCCCACGCTCCGAGCAGGATGGTTATCGCTTCGTCGAATCCTTCGCCGCCTTCCCGCAGTTGTTCGGAAGAGTTTTCGAGCCGGACATAGAAGTCCGGGCCAAGGGTCACGGGTGCCGGTTCTGACATTTTCCTCTCCTCCTACTAGAGTTTCGATTTTCAATTCGAGCCTCAAAAATCATAAGTTAATCGGTATTTCGGGTCAAATTGACTAGAGCTGTTTTTTAGCATTAAATTATATGGCAAAAGAGCTTTCGTAATTATTGAACATCCTAATGTTTTCAAGGAAAATCGGCATAGATCTGGGCACGGCGAATACCGTCGTTTTTGTTCCGGGCAAAGGTTTCATAATCAACGAGCCGACCATCGTGGCGCTTTCTAAACCTGAGAATGTCGTCCTCGCAGTAGGCATTGAAGCTAAAGAAATGATCGGCCGCACTCCCGAAGAAATAGTTGCCTACAGGCCTCTTAAAGACGGCGTCATCGCCGATTATTATGTGACCAAAGCGCTTCTTACATATTTCATCGGCAAGGCCACTCCCTGGTGGAGTCCGGCTAAACCCGAAGTAGTCATTTCCGTTCCGGCGGGAATTACCCAGACCGAACGCCGTGCGGTGGTTAATGCCGCCAGGGAAGCCGGCGCGCGAAACGCGTATATCGTAAAGGAGCCTGTGCTCGCGGCGCTTGGCGCGGGGATTCCGATAAACGCGAGGAGCGGCCACATGATCATCAACATCGGCGGAGGCACTTCCGAGGTCGCGGTCATCGCCCTCGGCAATATTGTTTCCTGGACCTCGCTTCGGGTGGCAGGCAACAAATTCGATGTCGCGGTGAGCGATTATGTAAAAAAGAAATACGGCCTGGCTATTGGCGAGCAGACTTCGGAAAACGTAAAAATAGAAATAGGCTCCGCGCTCCCGACCAAGCACAAAATGGAATATCAGTTGCGCGGCAGGGACCTGGCAACCGGACTCCCAAAAGATATTATTTTGAATTCCAACGAGATCGCCGAAGCGCTTCAACCGCTTTTGATAGACATCGCCGAATCCGTGCAGAGTGTTTTTAACGAAACTCCTCCGGAGCTTGTCGCCGACATTATGGAAAAGGGGATTATCCTGTCGGGCGGTTCCGCTCAGCTTCATAACCTCACGGAGTTTTTTGAAAGATTCCTGGGCGTGCCGACTTATACCGCCGAAGACCCGCTCTTCTGCGTGGCCAAAGGCACCGGCCTCATTTTGAACCATTTGGATTCCTATAAACGCACGCTTTTGAATAAGAGATAGGTCTTGACACGGGTTTTATTTTGGATATTATTGTTTTACAACCTCAGCAGGACTAAGGCGGTCCAACCTGGCCGAACCTCTGCTGATGGGAGCCATCTCGACGGATCTGAGGTTGAGTAGAAACCCCTCGTTCCCCCGAGAAAGTAAGGCGAACAGGTTGGCTGTTTCTGAGCCTCGCCCGAGCTCAGGGATTGACGGCAGGGCCCCGGAGGACGCGTTTCTAGAACGTGACACCCCGGGCTTCTTTTTTATTTACAGCATATTGACATGTTTCCACTCGTTGCGTTACACTCTTTTTCAAGAATCGGTTGTTCGCAATGCTAAGGACAGGAGTTGGTCGCCAGATGCGACGCGCCGGAGCCCATGCGCCTGATCAGTTGTGGGCATGGCAACATCTCTCGGGATAAGTGGAACGGAGAAGAAGCAGCTCCGTTTCTGCTAAAGCCCGCGCCTCTCACGGCTCGCGGTAGAGCGGTAGAGGAAATCGGTGGGCCAGGACGCCTTCCGAGGAATAACTCGATTCAGCCCAGGGGGTCCATCCCCTGGGCCTCTTTTTTTAAAAAAGCAGGGGTATTGACAAATTCTGCGTATCTGCTATACTTCCTCCACGATTCGAAAGGACGAAAGGAGGAGCAGATGCGGGCAAGCCTCATCAGCTTCTACTCCCGGTTCCCGTAGGTTTCGGCCATGGCCCCGCTCGCGCGGGGCCCTTTTTCTTATTATAAAACAGACTTTGCCGAGGTTTCGCTACGGGGTTGACAAATTCTGTGTATCTGCTATACTTCCGCTAGAGTTGCTGGAGCAGGGCCTCGGTTTCCAATGCGGGCCCTTGACTGCCTGACTGTGCGCCGCAGTTACCGTACTGTACGATAACGAGAGCCTCGCCAGTTCAATGGCTTCGCTCCGCACTCGGCCCGCCCCTTCGGGGGACGGGCCTTTTTCTTTTTGCGCTTATAGTCAAATCTTGACAAACCGCAGTTATGATGTTATACTTTCTCCGCAAGAACAGTGGAGATACTGCGGTTACGCCAGTGAGTCTACGCCCCAAAGCGGGCAAGTGACTTTTACCCTCAGGGGTCAACGGCCCCGCAGCTCCACAAAGTTATGCCGCCCGGGTCCAACCCCCGGGCGCTTTCTTTTTTACGGACTATTTTTGGCATATACTGGGTGTAGATAAATGCTTTTTGGCTTAGATAAAAACCTGGAAACTCTTAAAGACCTTGCGAAGGCGGATTCGCTTCCGCACGGGTTTATTTTTTATGGGCCGGAAATGGTGGGGAAGTTCACGGCCGCAAAAGCGCTAGCCTCATATTTCGAAAAAAAGGATTGGGATTTTGAAGGAGTCTTGGAAGACGCGCATATAATTCAGCCCGATGAGGAGGGGACTATTGGCATAGATGCGGTCCGGGAAATTAAAACCTTCGTTTATCAAAAACCTAATTTCAGTAAATACAGGACGCTTATTTTGGACGAAGCGGAGCGGATGACGGAAGCGGCGGAGAATGCGCTGCTTAAGGTTGCCGAAGAACCGCCGGAATCGAGTCTGATAATTTTGATAGTTCGTGAACCCGAACTTCTTTCGGCCACCCTGCGCTCCCGTTTCCAAAAAATATATTTCGGCGAGTGGAACGAAGAGGATCTAGAAGAATATTTGAAGAAAGATAAAAAATATCCGGCATCTGATGCCAAAAAGCTTGCCGAGCTCTCGGGCGGAAAGGTAGGCCTGGCGATACTTCTTAAAACCGACGAGGAGTTCAAAGAACGGATGACCGTGGCGCTCAAGTATTTGGAATCTGCGCCGCCGGTCCGTTCGGAACTTATAAAAAAGCTCCAGGAGGACGAAACCTGGAACATAGAGCGGTTCTTGGACGATCTTGCCCTGGCTCTGGTCGCTAAATACGAGGGGTCCAAAGGCTTCGCCTCGGCCTACCACGCGCTAATGGAAACCAGGCAAAATTTCGGCTATTATAACCTCAGCCCCAAGATCCAGATGGAAGCGCTGAGCCAGAAACTAGAACTGAGAATGTAGGAGAAAACAGCATTATTATGGAACTAAAAGAGCTCAACAAATTTATAAAATTAGAGAATGGGAGATTGCGAGAGGCATTCGGAGAATTTGCCGATGAAGATAAACATATTCTCGAGCGCACGGTAAAACTTACGGAAGAGCTTGGCGAGTTATGCGACGAAGTCTTGGGTCACTGTTCTTTTCAGCGAAAATCTAAACCTAATACGTATGACTCCGATAATTTGCCGGGAGAGGTCGCGGATGTGCTCATAACCACTTTGCTTTTGGCGGATACTATGAATGTAGATGTAGAAAAGGCGCTAGAAATGAAAATCGAGAAAATAAACAAAAGATACGAAAAATAATGGATACATATTTAAAAGAATTGGAAGATAAACTGAAGGCCGCGGTTTTTAAGTTTAAGGAAGAAGTCGGGGGTGTCAGGAGCTCCCGTCCGTCGCCGGAATTGGTGGAAAACATCTACGTGGAGGCCTACGGGCAGTCAATGCAGGTGAAACAGCTGGGCACGATAACCGTCGGTGGTTCGAGGGAAATAGTCATCAGTTTGTGGGACAAAGAGGTCCTCCAGCCGGTCGTAAAGGCCATAGAAGCCGCTGGGGCGGGTCTTTCGGTTCAGAGCGATGGATTAACGGTTCGGGCGTTTTTGCCTGCCCTAAGCGAAGAGCGGAGGCAGGAGTTTATGAAGCTCGCGAAACGCATTTCCGAGGATGCGCGCATTCAGGTTAGGATGACCCGGGAAGAAACGATGAAGAAATTAAAGTCCGCCGAGGATGAGGGAATCTTGAATAAAGACGGTGTCTTTAAGGCGAAAGAAAGGGCCCAAAAGCTCGTGGATAACGCCAACGCGGAGATAGAAAAAAACCTCGAGGCGAAGATTAAAGAATTGGGGGAATAAAAAATTATTCATGATTTATCAAGGGAGCAATTGGAATAATATTCATAATATAAGTACGCGGAGTTATAAGTGTGGTTATTCTGGGTGCGGCAGAGAAGTAAGCTCAGAAAAAGGACTGACTCATTTGAATCAGTTTGGGAGCATTGACGGGGTAATTTACGAGTGCCCTAATTGCAGAAGACCAACTTTTTTTGATACAACATCGAGAGAACAGACTCCGAGTGTCGCAATTGGAAACGACATTAAAAATTTACCATCTGAAATAGAAGAATTGTGGAGAGAGATGAGGAATGCTACGGGACAAAGAGCTTATACTTCTGCGGTTTTGGCGGGGAGGAAATTATTAATGCATATTGCGGTTGAGCAAGGAGCCGGGCCGAATCTGGAATTTGTTAAATATGTGGACTATCTTGTAGATAATCATTTTGCGCCGCCAAATAGCAAGAGTTGGGTTGATCAGATAAGAAAGCATGGCAACGAGGCAAACCATGAAATAGTGATAAAAACTATAGACGATGCTTTAGAGGTGCTTACATTTTTAGAAATGCTTTTGCGATTTATTTATGAGTTTCCAGCTAAAGTAGATAAAAAAATAGCATGAAAATCTTTTTTGAAAAAATAGTTTCTGCGCTTCCGTATCTTGTATTGCTAGTAATTATAGGTGTTTTGTTTATTGTCGTTTATCAAAACGGACTAACTTACGATCAATTTATAAAATTGGCGCAAGTGATTGCTTGGCCAACTGTTGCAGTTTCTGCCTTACTCTTTTTTAAAAAAGTTATAACCTACCTCTTTTTGTCTATGGAAGAGTTCAATTTTTTTGGGGCAAAAGGTGAGCTAAAGAATGTCCAAGAGGTAATCGAAGAGAAGGTTCAGCTTCGTTTGCGCGAACAAAAAAATGAAGAGGAACAAAAAGAGAAAATCGCAAAGATAAATTCTCAATTAGAGAAAGCCGTAGAATCTAAGTCCGGAGTAGAGGCGAGAGCAGACGCCAATTTACGGCTGGCGAAGGATGTTGTAAAACAGCTTACAGATTTGTCCGAAAAACATAATGCGGCGTTAAAGGAATTAGACGACTTGAGAGAGCTGCAAGCCGAAAGAAATGCAAGGCGCGCACGAAACGCTGCATTGCTCGAAAGAATTCGTCGAAGGAACGAATTTCTTCATAACCATTCTGCACACGATGCAGATGGGGCCTTAGGGGAAGATGAACCAAAATAAATGATAATCATCCTCGTAATCATCGGCTTGTCTCTTTTAATTCTGGGCCACGAAGCGGATTGCATTGTTATTGCTTAGATGAAACACCAAATTCTCGTAGTTCACGGTGGAAACAGCTTCACAAGCTATCCGAAATACATCCAGTTTTTGAAAAGCTGGCGAATTGATATCGACCGTTATTTGACTGCGAAAACCGATTGGAAGGGAAATTTGAGTAAATCTTTAGGCAAGAAATACGAAGTTATCCGTCTGGATATGCCGGGCAAGCTCAACGCTCGATATTTGGAATGGAAAATTTGGTTTGAGAAATTCCTTCCGCACATAAGGAAAGGCGTAATACTTATCGGCCACTCGCTGGGCGCGCTATTCCTCATAAAGTATCTTTCGGAAAATAAATTGCCAAAGAAACCATGTGCGATCATGTTTGTTTCTGCGCCGCAGGGCGAAGGGGATTTCAAGCTTAAAAAGAATTTAGATCAGATCGCCAAGCAATGCGAGAAGATATTTCTCTATCATAGCGAGGACGACAAAGTTGTACCGCTTTCGGATTTTCTTAAATATCGAAAAACGTTAAAAAACACCACGGGAAAAGTCTTTAAGGACCGCGGACATTTCAACCAAGAAAAATTTCCGGAGATAGTCAAAGAGATTAAGAAGTTATGCTCCTAAAAAAAGCTACCGTTGCGGATATTCCCGCGCTTTTGGAGGTGGAAAAGAGCGTGGCCGGGAACAAAGTCTATTCGCCGATTTTGGATAAGGAAGAATGGGAAGAAGAACTCAAAAAATGTGTTGTTTATTTAATTGAGGAGGAGGGAAGAATCGCCGGAGATATTTCTTACGAGCTCAAGAGTCCCGAACACGCTTACTTGAGCGGTCTTGTTGTCACGCCTCAGTTTCAGGGTAAAGGAATCGCGCGGGCGGCTTTGGCGCAAATTCTGGATCAATTGAAAGATATGAAACGAATTGATCTCGTAACCCACCCCGATAACGTCGCCGCCCTGAAACTATATCAATCCTTTGGTTTCATCATTGAAACCAAAAAAGAAGATTACTACGGCGACGGCGAATCAAGGCTGATATTGGTGCGGATAAATAGGTCTTGATTTAATCGGTTCAGTGCCGTTGACAAATATCTACTTTAGGTGTAGACTGTTCATGGTTATATTTACTTTTACGTTACAGTTACGTTTCTTGTTTTGCCCTTTTTCCGAAACTGGTTTACGGGGTACAGCCAGGAGTAGATTAGATAGGATGCTCTCCCCACGCCGTTAGGCGAGAAGAAAGAGCTTCCACTGGCCCACCGAAAGGTGGGCCTTATTCTTTTTATTAGGGTATAATGTAAGGCGACATGATAATTGTTTTGGTAATAATCGGCTTGTCTCTTTTAATTTTGGGCCACGAAGCGGGCCATTTTTTGGTTGCGAAGCTAAGCGGAATGAAGGTCCACGAATTCGGGTTCGGTTTCCCGCCCAGGCTTTTTGGAATAAGGCGCTATAAAGGCAAAGTCCTAGTTCCGATAGAGGAAGACGTTCAAACGAGCGCGGGCGAAGAAAGCGGAGTGTTATTTGTGGAAGAGAAGCTTAAAGAAATCGATATTCTAAAAAAAGAAAAGGTTTGGCGTTTCTTTTGGCGAAAAGAAAAGACCGAGGAGTATTTGGATGGTTTTAACGGGGGCACGGTTTACTCCATAAACCTTCTGCCTTTCGGCGGATTCGTGCGCATTGCCGGCGAGAATGATCCCTCCTTCGCCGAGGCTTCGGAGGGCAAGCATATGGAGGACGCTTCGACGTTGCCTAGGGAGAAGAATCTTTTTACCGATAAACCGATTTGGAAGCGTTCGCTTGTGATGCTCGCGGGAGTTATCGCGAACTTTGTTTTGGGCTGGCTCTTAATCTCTTCTGTTTTTATGGTTGGTATTCCGCCCAAGGTTGTGGTCGGAGGAATTGAGCCCGGAAGTCCTGCCGAAACGGTCGGCATAATGGCCGGAGACATAATCAATAATTTTAATAGCAGTAAAGAATTCATTGAGTTCGTTAACGCGAACAAAGGCAAGGAAATCACTTTAAATATTTTCCGCGAGGGAAAGGACCTGACGATTAAAACCACGCCGAGGATAAACCCTGGCACGGGCAAGGGCGCACTGGGAATCTATCTGGGCGACGGGGGAGTGGAAAAACAGGGATTTTTCTCCGCCATCGGCACGGGATTCACTGCCTCTCTCAGTATCATCAAAGATACCGGCCTGGCTTTTTGGGGAATGATGAAGAGCATTTTTGTTCACGGCCAAGTTCCGCGGGACGTGGTTGGTCCGGTGGGTATAGTTTCTATCGCCACTCAAACCGGAAAACTAGGCATTCTTTATTTCTTCCAACTTTTGGCGCTTATATCCTTGAATCTCGCGGTGATGAATCTTCTGCCATTTCCGGCTTTGGACGGCGGGCGGTTCCTACTCCTTATGATCGAGAAAGTTAAAGGCTCTCCGGTCAATAAAACCGTGGAAGGATATATAAACGCCGCGGGATTTCTGGCGCTTATCGCTTTAATGATTCTCATCACCATCCGCGACGTCGGGAGATTATAAAAAGGGAGTCCGTCGTGGTTGTGGAGCCAAAAAATTCAGTAAAGACGGCGTTTTTTGCTATACTTTAAATATGAAGAAAAGCATCTCTCGGAATAAATTCTCCTGGAAAAATGTATTGAAAGGAGTCGGAATTTTGTTCGGCGCGATAGTTTTTGTCGGTGCGGTGGCATATGGAGTATATGAGATCCAATCTGGCTATAGAGACGCGCAACTTGATGAAATGAAGTTGGTTTTAAAGGATGTTCAACGGAGATTATATGAACGGCAGAGCGCCGGTATTTTCGGCGGGAAAACCCCTGCGGAGACCATTTATCTTTACTATGAATTTTTGGAAAGCAGGGATTTTCCGGTTTTGAGCACTTATTTTATCCCCGAACGTCGTACCGCAGAGCTCACCCGTTTTGACGGAGTTTCGGAAAAAGAGATATTGGCGTTTGTGGAAGAACTTCGGGCCGCGGAAGTTTTGGCGAGAGGCGCCGATGTTAGTGGCTCCGAATTTAAAATGACTTCGCCTGCCGATCTTGGCCTTAAAAAGATGTCGAACGGCATCTGGGAATTCGAATACATAAATCGAAAATTAAAATAACGCAGATTGTTTTTCCCTGGTCTCCATATGGAGACCAAACCTTAATGCCCGACTCTAAATTTTCGAAACTAAATCATAGGTCCTCCTTCACCCTCATCGAACTCCTGGTCACCCTGGCCATCGTAGCCATCCTTTCGGTCGTAGTCATCATGACCCTGAACCCCTCTGAACTCCTCAAACAAGCCAGAGACTCCAATAGACTCTCTGATCTCTCTACCCTCAATACCGCTCTAGCCGCCTACTCGGCAGATGTAACCGGAGGCTTCATGGGTACGAGCTCTGTGGTCTATGTCTCTATCCCAGACACTACTTCTACCTGCGCTAACCTTGGATTACCCACTCTTCCTTCCGGCTGGTCCTACAACTGTGTAACTTCCACTTCTACCAAGCTCTCCAATGGCAGAGGCTGGATACCAGTTAATTTCTCCAATATCTCCTTTGGTTCACCTCTCTCCTCTTTGCCTGTGGATCCGGTGAATACCACGAGTTCCAGAAACTACTATACATATGTATCTGGCGGTTCTTTCCAGCTGTCATCTAAATTTGAATCCCAAAAATATTTACCCGAGGCGGCAAAATCAAATTCAGCTGACCCATCAATATATGTAACCGGAAACAATACCAACCTAGCTCCTTTTGTGGGAGGACTGGTGGGCTACTGGAAGTTTGATGAAGGGAGCGGGACAACCGCGGCGGATTCAAGCGGGTATGGCGGTTCCGGAACAGCGAGCGGAACGACGGTTGTAGCTGGAAAAATCGGGAATGCGAGAAGTTTCAACGGGACTACCGATTTGGTGAATATAAACGATCCGGCTCTTGGAACGAGTCAATTTACGGTTTGCGCCTGGGCGAATAAAACAACATGGAAGCAGTATGGAGGTATCGTGACGGACTATGCTTCAACCGGATATAGAGATAATTTTATTCTTGGCTACGAAGTTCCTAGTGGAACGATATTTTTTATGGCTGGAAATCAAGTACAAAACGATAACATCTCCACCACTGGTTTTACCGGGTCCGTCTGGCACCATGTTTGCGGCGTCCTGGACGGCGTTGGTCACAATCTTTCGATATATATCGATGGAATTGGAAATACCAAGTCGACAAATGTTCCGAACATTGGGAGTATTCAATCCACTTATTCGCATATTGGCCGCTACAACAGCCCTTATTATTTTAATGGACTTATCGATGAGATTCGCATTTACAAGCGAGCACTTTCTTCGGCGGAAATTACGACGATATACAATGCTACCAGATAGTTTGCTATAATTGGGGGATGAATCCTGTAGTAGAATTAAGTCGATCAAAAATTGATTGCTAAGATTGTTAAATTTCAGCAAGAGGGATTAATCCCGTTAGAAAATTTAACAAATGTAAGCTATAGTATAAAAACTACAACCAAGTTCGCTCAACCATTATTAATCATCAACTAAAACGTCGTTTTTAATTTTCTAACGGGATGAACAAAAAGAAAAAAATGGCTAAGAAAAAGCACGCCAAAAAGGCGGGAAAGAAAGCGTCGGGAAGGTATAGGGGATAGATAAAATAGGAATAATAAAACATTAAAATCGCATGGAAACTAAATTTCCAAAATCCTTCGCTTGGATTTTAGGCCTAAGCATAATCATTGCTTTCGCCGTTTTCTCATACTCGTTCTATTCCGCTAGACAGTTGGATAACTCGCTTTCCGTGACCGGTTCGGCCAGGAAACAGGTTGTTTCCGATTCGGTGAAATGGATGTCCGGGTTCTCGAGAACTGTTTTACAGCAGGACCTTAAATCCGGCTATGCGCAAATGGCTAAAGACCAGGCAATTGTCATCAAATTCTTGCAAGAAAAAGGCATTGCCGATTCCGAAATTAATATTTCTACGGTCTTCATGGGCCAGAACTATTACTACGACAAAGGCGCAAGCACTCCCAAGGAATACAACTTAAATCAAACCGTGGAGGTAAAGTCTTCCGATGTCCAAAAGATAACCGATATCGCCAAAAATATTCAGGGACTCATCGATCAGGGCGTAATATTCTCCACTCAGAATCTTGAATATTATTATTCCAAACTTTCCGAACTGCGCGTTTCGCTCCTTGCGGAAGCGATGAAGGACGCGGAAGCGAGAGCCAAGTCTATTGTGGAGAGCGGAGGAGCGAAGGTAGGCCCCTTAAAGTCCGCGAGTATGGGCCCGGTGCAAGTATTGTCCGTCGGTTCGCAGGATGTGATGGACTATGGAAGCTACGATACTTCTAAGATCGACAAAGATGTGATGGTGACCGTGCGAGCCGCTTACACAATCAAGTAGCCTAAACAAAAAACACCCGAAAGGGTGTTTTTTGTTTGAAGCATTGATTGACTTTTCCAAAATATTGTGGTAATATCTCTGGCGGTAGGAGGACGGTATGAAGCGAGACGACAAGCCCGAGAAGTTCGTACTCTCTGGCCACGACTACATCAACGGTCGTCACGAGTCGGGGAAGTGCGATCTCTGTCGGGAACAGACCGAAACACAGGCCTGCTATGAACGGGAGATCCGATTCAGGGCTCTGTGGAGTCACATCTGCAACGCCTTTCCGAAGCTTCTCGCCTGACCCCTCTCGAACCCGTTTTCGCGCGCAGCCTCGGCTGCGGCGGGGCGGGTTCTTTTTTATTTCACTCCCGCGCCTATCGCTTCGCTTATATTTTTAAATCCGTCTTTTTTAAGAAGTCTTGGGAGTTGCAGGTTTATCTGCGCGGCAAGCTGAGGACCCATGAATATCAAACCTGTTATGAGCTGGACCAGAGAGGCTCCATTTTTGATTTTTGTATAAGCATCTTCGGCGGAGAAAACCCCTCCACAACCGATGATAATCAATTTTTTACCGAAAGTTTTATAAGCCAATTTTATCAACTCGTTGGAACGTTTTTCGGTCGGCTTGCCGCTGAAGTTTCCTTTGCCGTGAAGCGCCACTTCTTCCGGCAGCAGATCCGGGTGTGATCGGTCTTTTTGGAGATTCCCGAATATTACGCCATCCACCCTGAAGGAGTGAATGACCTCAAACATTTTCATCACATCTTCGTCGGATTCGGTGATCGGCATTTTTATGAACAGTGGTTTTTTAAGATTAAGGTCCGCAACTGCCAAAAGAAGCGCCTCTAGATTTCCCGGTGGATAAAAACTTACGTTTCCAAAAAGATTCGGACAGCTGATATTCAGTTCGTAGTAGGCAAAAGGAAGATCTGCGGCCTCCGCTTTTTTAAAAGCGGCGATAATGTCGGCGATGGCTGCTTCCTGGGTCGCGGTTTCTTTGGAATTGGTTTTACCGATGGAAAGTCCGACGGGATAAAAAGTTTCCGTGTTTTTGAATTTTTTGACTACTGCGTCAATACCGTCATTTTTAAAACCTTTGTTTACGAGGAGTGCGCGGGATTTAACTAAACGGCCGAGCATCGGACGGGGATTGCCCTCATAAGGGTTATTGGTGATAGTCCCCACAGTTCCGAATCCGAAGCCAATAAATGGCAAAATTCGGGTTAATTTGGCCTTATAATCGAAGCCCGTGGCAAGTCCGATTGGGTTCCTAAACTCAATCCCCAGGATGTTTTGAGCAAGCGTCTGGCTCTCTTTTACCCATAAAGAATAGAAGATACATCTGACCGGCGGGATGGCGCCCAAAACCCCGCCAAAGTTCACCAAAAATTCATGGATTGTCTCGGAGTTCGTGAGAAAAAGAACGGGACGCAATGCCCGGTAAACAACGCCGCAAAAATCCACGAATAGTCGTTTCATAGATACAAGCATAAGAGTTTTTTGCGCAAATGAAAACCCTGCAAACAAAAAACCCACCCGACGCTAATGCGTTTAGGGTGGGGAAAAACAAGAGATTTTTATTGAACGGAGAACGGTAGGGCGTTCGAGGTTCCTCCGTAAGTACCCGGATTAAACACGGTGATGAGCACATTCGTGGTCGTCGCAACATTTGCGGCCGGAACTGCGGCATTCAATTGGGTCTGGGATACAAACGTTGTCGTAAGCGCGGTGCCCGCCCATTTGGCAATAGAAGCGCTGGTGAAGTTTGTACCGGTGAGAGTCAGGGTAAAGCCGGCGCTACCGAACGTGGTAGAGGCGGGGGAGACAGAAGCCAGGGTCGGGACAACCATCGCTTGGGTGGCGGTCGGAGTTGCGATCGGCGGCAAACCGGCTTTGCCGAGAAGGAGGTTAAGCCTTTCGATGAGCGCATTTATCTGATTGCGCAGCTGGACATTTTGCTCGCTGGAAGCAATCGAGAGATTTTCCACGCGCGTGGCGAGAACAACTCCATTAGCGTCGATCTTGCCCTGGATATTCACAATGTCGCCAACATGCAATTCGGTGATAAGCATCGCTCCGTTTTGCGTCCGAAGATTGGTTAGGGTGGAATAATTCACCGCAAAAGTGATTCCCCAGGATTTTACGGTAAACGAAGGGTTGCCTGCAGCCGGAATGGTCACAACAACACCGCCATTGAGCTTGAATTCTCCGTTCGGATTGATGGTCAAAGAAGCAGGTTTGCTTTTCAGATCATCATCGGAGATTTTAACGTTCGAAAGCAGTTTGTTGATGTCAAAGGCCTGTATCTGTTTGGTTATGCCGGCCGGGAAATTCTTTTTCCCATTGTCGTCTTTTCCGTTGTCATCGTTGTCCGCTTTGGCGTTCATCGCGCCGAGGGAAATGGTAAGAATGGCAAAGATCACGGATGCGTATTTGAGTTTTTTTGTCATAGGTTTATTTTAATTTGGAACGAATTAGTTTCTCTTGGTTGTTTTTCTGGCTCTCTCCGGTTTTCCGGATTTTCCTCTTCGTTTTCGGAAATTCGGTTTTCCGGATTCGAATCGACCTTTCCTTGGGAGTCATTTTTGGGCGGGACCCAGATAAATGGATCCGGCGCCTTCTTTTCGTCCCTTATATTATAACTGTTGGATATGGTAGCTTGGCCTGAGATTTGAACGGAAGTTGAAGAAGTGCCTTCGCCGTCTTCGGAGTCGCTTTTTTTGTCGTTATCTTTTTTGAGATGCTCCATGCGTTCCTTCGCATTTTCGGTGGCTCTGTCGTTTTCCCGGGAAGAACCTTCCAAGCGAACTTTGATCGGCTTCGAAGAATCTTCTTTGTTCTTTTCGATCAGCTTTTTATAATTTTTTCCGAAAAAATAAAGATCGGTATTTATTCGCAAAGCTTTCTCGATCTTTCCGGCGCGCTCAAGCTCTTCGGCATTTCGGGAAATCTCTTTGAGTTGGGAGTCAAAATCTTTTGCGGCTTCTTCGATATTATTTTCGAGGGCGGATGAGGAAGAAGAATTTTGGACTTGCTTTTCGGCAAGAAGGGCATTGATCTCCGTAAGTCTCTCTTCGGCGATGCCGAGTCGGATATCCGCTTTGGTTTTTTGGTCTATAGCGGCGGCAAGGCGGACATTTTCCACCAGTTTTTTAACCGGATACAGAGTTTCTCCGGGGAGACTGGCTTGGGAGGCAAAAACCGTGCCGGTGCTGCCCAAAAGCAACGAGGCGAGGGTAACGGCGGAGGCGATGCGTTTAAAACTAAAACCAGGCAGTTTGCCGGCCTCCCGGACATCAAACGCGGTTTGAATCTCCAGTTTTCCTCTAAGCTCGTGCAAAAACTCCCGATCCACGGGGATATTTTTGAATTCGGAAAATATTTTTTTAACCTCCTTAGATTTCATGGTGTTGCAGCTTTTCTTTGAGGATTTTTGTCCCTCTGTGGATGATGACGTAAATGTTGGTCAAAGTCTTACCGGTAAGCTTCTTTATCTCGCCGGTCGAAAGCCCGTCTATGAACCTGTAGTTGAATATTTCCCGGTAATCTGCCGGAAGGAGCGCGAGATACCCCCTCGCGGTTTCTGCGGCCAGCTTCACTTCGAGTCCCGCCTGAAGATCGGTTCTGTCCGCCGGTTCCTCCGATTCCGGCATGTCTTCGAGCGAGATAAACGGTTTTTTGGCGCGGTAGTGATCGATTATGAGATTATTTAATATTTTATAAAGCAGAGCCCTCATATTTTTAACCTTCTCTTTTTGGACGAATTCCCAGGTCTTCAGGAACGTTTCCGAAACCAGGTCCTTCGCCAATTCCTCATTGCTGGTCTTAATAACGGCATGGCGTAAAAGATCCGCCGAATAGTCGTCGTAGCCTTTCAAAAAGTTTTTTTGGGCGTTATTCGCGTCCATATTGGAGTATCCCTTCATATATATTGACGGAGGGGTTATGAGAATCTTACAGGATATAGCTCGCGTTCCATATGCCTTATTCTCAAATCTGGTTTATGCTGTTATTAT
The DNA here is from genome assembly GCA_007375645.1 of Parcubacteria group bacterium LiPW_15. Lineage (GTDB taxonomy): Bacteria > Patescibacteriota > Minisyncoccia > UBA6257 > 2-01-FULL-56-20 > LiPW-15. The sequence continues at coordinate 194,233 of VMER01000001.1, read as the reverse complement.
ATCTTTTATGAAAACAAAGCATATCGGCACTGCGATAGTCGTTCTGGTGTTTATCTCCATGGTCGTCAGCTCCATCTTTGTCGGGGGATGGAATCCTCCTCAAACCGAAAACACGGAACAAACCCAAGATCAAACCAATAATCAACCAATAATGAAACATTTAGTAACTATTAAGACCAATGTCGGCGAAATTCAAATCGCCACTTACGACGAAGACGCACCGAAGACCGTTGAGAATTTTATTAAGCTTGCGAATCAAAGTTTTTATAACGGGGTTATCTTCCACCGCGTCATTTCGGGTTTTATGATCCAGGGAGGGGACCCGACCGGCACCGGCACTGGCGGACCTGGCTACAAATTTGATGACGAATTGAACCCGGCTACTTTGTCTTATCAGGCGGGCTACAAAAAAGGTGTTGTGGCGATGGCTAATGCCGGACCGAACACCAACGGCAGCCAATTCTTCATCATGCTCGCGGATAATCCGCTTCAGCACGATTACACGATTTTCGGTAAAGTTGTAAAAGGACAGGAAGTTGTGGATGCTATCGGCTCTGCCACGACTGGCGCGGGCGACAGGCCGTTAAGCCCGGTCAAAATGGAGAGCGTGACTGTGTCCGATTATAATGGCTAATTCCGAGTCGGATAGAATTGATTATCCTGTTCGCATAAACAGATTTCTGGCTCTTAAGGGAATCGCCGCGCGCCGGGAGGCCGACGAGCTGATTCGTGCCGGCAAGGTAAAAATAAACGGGAGGCGTGCCCGCCTTGGCGATCAGGTGCATGCGGGAGACGACGTAACTGCCGTAGCGAGACCGGCCAAGGAACTCATTTATATCGCTTACAATAAGCCAAAAGAAATTGTGACTCACACTCCGCAGAAGGGGGAACGTTCTATTGCCGACGAGATCCAGTCGAAGTTCAAGGTGGTTCGACCCGGTTCACCACAGGAAAAGTTATTTCCGCTTGGCCGTTTGGACAAGAACTCCGAGGGCCTCATAATTTTGACCAACGACGGCCGGATAACCGACCGGCTTTTGAATCCAGAATACGGCCATGAAAAAGAATATCTGGTTAAGGTAAATAAATCTTTGAACGGAGATTTTGTGCGTCGCATACAGAAAGGATTATTTATTGAAGGCTACAAAACCAAGCCCGCGATTCTTATTAAAGAAGGGGAGAGGACTTTCCGTCTGATCTTGACCGAAGGCAAAAAGCATCAGATAAGAAGAATGTGTACCGCTTTGGGTTATGAAGTGGTCTCGCTTAAACGGATGCGGATTATGAATATAAAACTCGGATACCTTCCCGCGGGAAAATTTAGGAAACTGGAAGGCAAAGAACTTGATACTTTTTTAAAGAATTTAGGAATATAAAAAAGCCCCGTCCGACGCGGATGCGCGGGCGGGGCGAAGGGCTACGGCGAGTCGAACGTGATTTTCTCGCCCGGGATGGTCAAGGTTCTCACCTCGAATCTCGCAGCCGTTTTGAATGTGGCACTGACCCTACACGTTACCGTGTAGGTATGTGCGAGACGCTCGCTGGCTTCGTTTAGCTCGACAGCGAGGTGGTAAGCGTCGTCGCCGAAGCCAACGTGAAGATTCAATGGAAGACCATGCCGCTGGACGCTCATGATCTCCCAACCGTCCGGAAGGTGAACGGTGCTTGTGCTCCCGTCCGAATCGATGAGGAAGAAATCAGCCGGGCGAGCAGAGGTGTTCTCCTCGAACTGCGGCGCGATGACCGCCGTCTTCGCCTTGTGATTGTCCGGCGGGAAGAGATTCATCGGGTCTCGTTGACCGCCGCCGATGGCAACGGCGAGTTTGTCAGGGCTCGTGGTCACGGGAGCATTCCTCGGGTCGGCGCTCGGTCCTTTCGGAGGGGGCAGAAGAAGGATGGTGAGCGCGATGACGCTCAGAATCGGAATGAGGGAAGACTTCTTCACTTCTCTTCTCCTTTTTCGAGTTCATCCCTCGATTGGCTCTGACGGGAATCTCGTGGCCATGCTCATCCCAAACTCATAGGCAAGTTTGGGGTCGAAGAAGTACTCGACCAGAACACCCGCGGAAGCGTCCCTGCACCTTTTGTAGACGACGGGGCTCCGATCGAATGAGTCGTCCGCGCACTCGAAAACTCGCTCAGGGTAGATCTTCTCGGGTTCCAGACGCAGAACTTTCACCTGATCTTCGTTTTCCCAGTCGATCTTGTAGCCGAGCTTCTCGACCTCTCTGGCGGTGCGAATCGCCCGGGCGCCGTCGCTCGTGTCGAGGACGACGGTTGACCACGTGAGGCCGCTGCTTCCGTTGCAGGCTTCCACGAGGACTACGAAGCGTTTCTCGGTTGCCATGTTGACCTCCTGACTTCCTTCACTGAGCTTCTCTTCGCACGAAGAAGAATGGGTAATCGATTTTCAAGACGTGAATTCTGCCGAAATTATGCCGAAAATACGTCCGTATGTCAACTCTATTGCTGGTCCTATAAAAAGGACCAACGGAGGAGCTTATTCGGATTCTTCCTTCTGTTTTCTTGCCTCTTCCAATATCTCCAACTCCTTTTTTCCTTTTGCTCTCTTTTCGTCGGCTATCTCGTTCAAGATGGCTTTAACTTTCTTCAAGCTTTCGTCATCGGCGATAGAGATGGGAATAATTTCTTTTTTTATCTTTTTGAGTTCTTTCAACTTTTCTTTGAGCTCTTTTTCGCTCAAGAGATCGTTCTTGCTCAAAAACATGTATTCTGTTTTTTCCAAAAGCGTTTTGTTGTAGGTACCGAGTTCTTCGCGGATGGTTTTGTAATCTTCATACGGGGTAGAGGATTCCGCGGATATCAAATGAAAGAGAACCTTGGTGCGTTCCACGTGGCGCAAGAACTTTATGCCCAAACCTTTGCCGACGGACGCGCCTTCGATAAGTCCCGGGATGTCGGCGAGAATAAGATCGTAATAAGCGCCGAGGTTCGGTTCGAGCGTGGTAAACGGATAATTGGCAACTTTGGCGTTCGCGCGGGTCAGTTCGTTTAAAAGGCTGGATTTGCCGGCATTGGGCAATCCGATGAAGCCGACATCGGCAATGAGCTTCAGTTCCAGGCGGACATTAAATTTCTCTCCGGGCTTTCCTTTCTCAAATTCTTTGGGCGAAGTATTTTTCGGTCCGCGAAAATGAAAATTGCCCCGTCCGCCCCGGCCGCCTTTCGCTATCAAAACGCGTTCACCGATCTTAACAATTTCCGTGTCCGTTCCGGCGTCCAGATTATGGATGACCGTGCCTACGGGAACTTTTAAGACGATATCGTCGGGAGTTTTTCCGTCCACGAACTGGGGACGGCCGATTCCGCCGTTTTCCGCGCGCACATCTTTTTTAAAACGAAACTGCCGCAAAGCGGAGAGATCGGAAACTCCTTCAAAATAAATACTGCCTCCGGCGCCTCCCGTGCCTCCGGTCGGCCCCAGGCTCATTTTAATGCGTTGAAAAGCGACTTTGCCGTCGCCTCCGTTTCCAGCTTGAATTTTTATTGTGACATCATCTATTAACACGCGGGTATTCTAGCAGATAATCTTCCCGAAGGCTAACTTTTGGGGCGTAATCAATTTCCAACAAAAAACACCCGTTTCCGGGCGCTTTTTGTTTTTCTGTTTTACTGAGCCATCATGGGCGCGCTGCTTTTCTTGGGAACGAAAAGCTGATAGAGGGCGGAAAGGGCAACAAGCGCGTAAACGATGTTGGCCAAGGTCACGCCGAGAAATTGACCAACTTCCCAACCAAAGATATTCAACCCCCAGTTCAAACCGCCGATAATGAGCAGTACCCAGGTGATTTTATGAAGCATTTTTGTATAGTCGTATCCGAATATGCATGCCTCGACCTTTTCCTTGATTATACCAAACCGAGTATGTAACAGATTCGGCAAAGCGTGGAGGATTTGCCGTGTGCAAAAGAAGGGCTTTTGCCGGAACGGCCCATCCCTATAATTAAGGCAGGAATAAAGGCCGTCCATTTAAAAATAAATATGGAAATAAACAAAATAAACGAAGAGGCGCTTAAATGTTTTATGGAAGACATGAAGGGTGGAAAGGCGGTGCTTTTGGATGTCCGGACGAAAGAGGAGTGGGACACCGGTCACGCGGAAAACGCCATACATTTTGAACTTGCGCGCCTCGAAGCCGGAGAGCTGCCGGAAATTCCGAAAGATAAGGCAATTTGTGTTTATTGCGCCGCGGGAGGCAGAGCGGAAGCTGCCAAAAGTATTTTGGCCTCAAAAGGATTCAGTAATGTCAAAAACATCGGGGGCTTGAGGGATTGGAAACTGGCGGGCGGCAAAGTGATAACATGAATACATGTTGATGGAATTTTACGGAACAGAATGCGTGCATTGCATGCGAATGGTCCCGCTGGTCGAGAAACTTGAAAAAGCGACCGGCTTGAAGGTGGAGCGATACGAAACTTGGCATGATGAAGCGAATGCCAAGAAGTTGGAGGAGTATGACAAAGGCGTGTGCGGGGGAGTGCCGTTTTTTATAAATACCGAAACCGGGAAGACGATTTGCGGCGAGTCTACTTACGAAGAATTGCTGGCGTGGGCGGGCGCAAAAGCCAAATGATCAGTCGTTTTATCTCAAACGCTGGTTTTAGCCAGCTTTGATTTTTTATTATATTATTCGGTTATGGATGAAGACATGAAAGGACGATTGGAAGAACTTGAGAAAAAAGTTGGAGCCGTGTTCGTTTCCGTTGAAAAAATCAGAAAGTATTTCTTTTGGACCCTTATCGTTACCGCGATAGTTATTGTCCTGCCGCTTATCGGCCTCGTTTTTGTTATCCCGCAGTTTTTGAGCACGCTAAATATTTCTAATTTAGGATTATAAGCCATGGAGGCAAAGACTTACGCGTTCTTTTATCGGAAAGATGTGCCCGTCGCAAAAAAATGGGCGGTTAAGATCCGCGCTTGGATGCGCAAGGAGCATCCAGATATAAAAGAAAATTCTAAATCTCCGGATTTTTTGCTGGTTTTAGGAGGAGACGGAGCTGTGCTTTCGGCAGTGCAGAAATATAAGGGAGAACCCGCAATTATCTCCCTGAATCTCGGAAATGTGGGATTTCTTTCTTCGGTCAGATCACCCAAGAAGTTTTTATCCGCACTCCAAAAATTATTTAAAGGAGCATATTCCGAGGAAAAGAGGATGCTCCTTTCGATTTCCGCATATAGGGGGAAAAGACTGGTATTCGAGGCGGAGTCGCTTAACGAAGCGGCCATCCAGAGTCCTCTGGGCATGGTCGAGTTGGAAGTAAATATCGAGGATCATCCTTTCCAATATGTGCGGGGTACGGGGATCTTGGTTTCCACGGCAACAGGTTCCACCGCTTTTAATCTATCCGCGCACGGCCCGGTGGTTATGCCGGAAATGGAATGCATGATAATTACGAAACTTTTGGATCACAATATTCCTACGCCAAGTTTTGTCGTAACGGGAGATAAGGTGGTACGATTGAAAGTGCTCAACTTCAGGAAACACGGTCTCCTTTCTCTCGGTAAGACCGGAAAGGCCGTGGATGTCGTTTTATCCGCGGATTCCAACAGTATTTTCCCGCTTGAACCGGGAGATATCGTGGAAATTCGTAAAGCCGAACGTTATGCGAAATTCGCGGTTTTCGAGAAAAATTATTTCCTGAAAAGCGTGCAGGAGAAATTCTCGTTCAACTGAAGACGAAACTTAACGCCGTTTTGAGCCGTATTATATATAGACCATGGAAGACATTAAAAATATTTCGGACGAAAAACTTATCGAAATCTATACCGATGGAAATGAATCGGCCTTTGGTGTTTTAGCCGAAAGATATCTTTCGTCCGTTTGCGGGTTTGCGAGGGGGTATGTGGGAGACAACGACAAAGCGGAAGATATCGCTCAGGAGACATTCGTTAAGGTTTGGAAGAATATTAAAACTTTTGATACCAAACGCAATTTTCGTTCTTGGCTGTTTACCATCGCCAAAAATACGGCGCTGGATTATCTGAGACATAGGGAAAGCGTTCCGCTTTCGCTTTTGGAGGACGAAAACGGGGAAACAACCGTCGACAGGTTCATTCCCGCGGCCAGGGGATTGGATGATGTTTTAGACGAAAGGCTTCTTGCTCTGAGTGTCGCGGAAGCTCTCGAAGATCTGCCGGATAAGCATCGGAAAATATTTTCACTCCGAACGGAATTGGACCTTACATTTAAAGACATTTCGATTCTCCTTAAAACGCCTTTGAATACGGTTAAAAGCAGCTATCGGCGAACTCTTTCGGCTCTCAGGGCCGATCTAGGCAAGCGTTTGGTTTGAGCTTCGCACCAAAACCGTCCCACTCGCGCGTATAAGAGAGGTGGAAGCGGATATTAAAGAATCGGGGAACGGCAAAGAAACCGGCCTTTTGGAACGGGTCTTGGGCCGTATAAGCAGCGAAAAGAATTTCCTGGGTTCAAAAAAGCGGGTGGTATATTTTTCGCTTTTTTTGATCGCAGGGTGTTCCTTGCTGGTTTTCGCTCTTTTTTCTCTGAAGCATTCGGTTTTTACTTCCGGAATGGATTCTCTGCCTTATTTTCTTTATGCTCCGCATTCCGCCGTTTTTGCCGCGAGAGAAACTCTTTACTTTATTTTGGAAGGCTTGCCCGCGGGATCGATAGCTATCGCGTTCTTTGCTGCAGCTTTGATCCTCATATTTCTCAAGCACGTTTCAAAGAATATTCATGATTCCGTTCTCTGGTCGAAGAAAATAAAAAAATATAAAGATGGAGGAAAATAACTTTTTCAATTCCAAAAAGTTCACAAAAATAGTCCTCGGGCTGGTCATGTTCGGATTGCTCTTTAGCGCTTTTCGGGTGGGCGAACTGGTCGGATTTAAGAAGGCGTCATTTTCGTTTAAGTGGGGCGAGAATTATTATTTGAACGCCGCGGGTCCCGGTCCTCACATGTTCGACATGGATGCGCAGTATTTTATGCCGGCACACGGCGTTGCGGGAAAAATTATGGGGATCTCAAGCACCAGCATTGTTTTGACCGATAGGGAAAATTTGGAGCGTGAAGTGATCGTAGACGATGATACGGAATTCTTTATATTCCGGAATAGGATTCCTTTCTCCGACCTAAAAACCGGTGATGCGGCTACGGTTATCGGTTCTCCCGAAGATTCCGGCATGATACGGGCGAAACTTATCCGTCTTTTGCCTCCGAATGCCGGATTCATCAGGATCCAAACCAGATAAAATATTAAAATGAAAAAAATTTGGCATTCAACGAAGTCTTGGGTGTGGAGTCATAAGATCAAAGCGGTGGTTGTGGCTGCTCTTGTGCTTTTTGGCGGTTACTACGCTTATGGGAAATTGAATCCCACGGTCACTATTCCGCGCTATCTGGTTGCGGAGGCCGCGAAAACAACCGTCATTTCCTCGGTTACCGGAACCGGGCAGATTTCCGCCGCCAATCAATTTGATATCAAGCCGAAAGCTTCGGGGGAAGTAACCTATCTGCCGGTTTCGGAAGGTCAAACCGTTAAGGCCGGCGCGCTTATTTTACAGATAGATTCTAAGGACGCCGCAAAAGCGGTGAGAGACGCGCAAGCGTCTTTGGATAGCGCTAAAATCGCTCTCGAGAAACTCAAACAACCGGCGGATGCGCTCTCACTCCTGCAGGCTGAGAACGCGTTGACTCAAGCGAAACAAAACAAGCAGAACACCGTGACCGATCTGGCCAAGGCGTACGATGATGGATTTAGTGCGATTTCCAACACCTTTTTGGATCTGCCCGGCGTGATGACCGGATTGGATAGCATTTTAAATGGCTATGCCATCCGCCAGGGTCAGAGCAATGCTTATGCCTATTTCGATATGATCCGCGACTTAAAATCCAACGCGGAGCAATTCAGAACTTCGGCTTTAAATAGTTTTACTAAAGCCAAAGCGGCCTACGATCTTAATTTCAATGACTATAAGGCTGCCAGCCGCTATTCCGATAAAACAATAATCGATTCCTTGATAAACGAATCGTATGATACGACCAAGCTCATATCCGAAGCCGTAAAAAATACCAAAAACTTTTTAGATCTGGTAAATGAAGCGTTATCGAATAGCGCGAATGGAACGAAACCGCCGGCAACGCTTACGACCCATCAAAGCTCGCTCCAAACTTATACCGGTACGGTCAATAATGATTTTTCGAATCTTTTAAACGCGAAAGATTCGATAAAGAACGACAAAGATGCGATAACCAACGCAGACCTATCAATAGCCGAGAAAACAGAGAGTTTGGCGAAGCTTAGGGCCGGAACGGATCCGCTGGATTTGAAGTCCCAAGAGCTTGCGGTAACTCAGCGTGAGAACGCGCTCTTGGACGCCAAGGAAGAACTTTCGAATTATTATCTTCGTGCGCCGTTTGACGGGGTGTTGGCGGACATAACTGTCAAAAAAGGAGATACAGTTTCGCCGTCCACTGCTGCCGCGATCATCATAACTCCGACCAGAGTGGCGGAAGTGACACTAAATGAAGTGGATGTCGCCAGGGTCAAAGTTGATCAGAAGGCGACTCTGACTTTTGATGCCTTTCCCGATTTGACGCTCATCGGGAAGGTTGCTCAGGTAGACGCGATAGGCGCCGTAAGCCAAGGAGTGGTTAATTACACCGTCAAAATATCTTTCGAAGCTCCGAATGATAATGTGAAGCCGGGAATGAGCGTATCTGCGTCTATAGTCACCGAGGTAAAAACCGACGTGTTTGCCGTTCCCAATTCGGCCGTGAAAACGCAAGGTGCGGCCAAGTATGTGGAAATATTACCGAACGTGGACGCTTCCGTATTCGCGGATTCTCAAAACGGCCAGGTAACCGCGTCTTCCGACGCCGCCTTGGAGCGGCAAGTCGTTTCCACGGGTGTCGAGGGAGATTCCTATACCGAAATAATCGAAGGGCTGAGCGGTGGTGAAGCCGTGGTTGTGCGAACCGTTTCTGCATCCGCAACTTCGCAGACTACCGGTGGAACAACCAGCGTTCGTTTGCCGGGTGTGGGCGTGATGAGCGGCGGAGCGACTCCAAGATAACATGATAAAGTGTAAAGATATTTACAAAACCTATTTCAACAGCGGGGTTGAAACTCCGGTTTTATTTGGAATCGATTTTGAGATCAAGGACGGGGAATTTGTCGCAATCATGGGACCGTCCGGTTCCGGAAAATCCACCCTCATGCACATTTTGGGAGCTTTGGACACTCCGACCTCAGGAGAATATTTTTTGGATGGTAAAGATGTTTCGAAACTTACAGATGACGAATTGGCGGGAATAAGAAATAGCAAGATTGGCTTCGTGTTCCAATCCTTTAATCTTCTTTCCAGGGCGACGGTTTTACGCAATGTGATGCTACCGCTTGTTTACGCGGATATTTCTAAGGAACATCGCAAGAAAGCCGCGGAAGAGGCTCTCGAAGCGGCTGGATTGTCCAGCGACCGATGGGAACATCTTTCAAATCAGCTTTCGGGCGGACAAATGCAACGCGTGGCTATTGCGCGAGCCCTGGTCAATAACCCCGCGCTTATTCTCGCGGACGAACCCACCGGAAATTTGGATACCAAAACCGGCGAAATAGTTTTGGGGACTTTTCAAGAATTGAATCGCAAGCACGCGCACACTATCGTACTCATCACTCACGAACCGTATGTGGCGGAACACGCAGACAGGATAATTCATATTCAAGACGGAAAAATTTTGGAGGACAAGAAAAATCATCAAAAACGCGTGGCCACGCATATATATCAATGAAACTCATCGATATTTTTGAAGAAACATATTTTTCGCTTGTCTCCAACAAGGTACGTACCGCGCTTACGATGCTCGGTATTATTATCGGCATCGGTTCGGTTATCGGTATGATCTCTATCGGGCAAGGCGCGCAGGGAACTATCGAATCGAGCATCCAATCTATCGGTTCCAACTTGATATTGGTCACGCCTGGGGCGCAAAAAGGAGCTGGCGTTCAAGTGAGCGCCGGACGAGGCAGTGCCACAAGCCTTAAGCAGGAAGATGCGGAAGCGATAGCTAAGGAAATATCGCTGGCTCAGGCGGTTGCGCCGGAGATTTCCCGTCGCTACCAGGTGACCGCGCCGGGAACGAATACCAATACTCAGGTTGTCGGTACGGTTTCGGAATATCCGGCAGTGCGTAATATCGAAATAGAGGAGGGAGACTTTGTATCCGGTCAGAACGTAAACGGCATTTCGCGGGTTGCTGTTTTGGGCCCCACCACGCGCGATGATCTTTTTGGCGAGAACGCTGACGCCATCGGGCAAAGTATCCGCATAAATAAAGTTGATTTTAAGGTAATCGGAATAACGAAATCAAAAGGCGGAAGCGGTTTCGGAAGCCAGGACGATATGATCTATGTTCCGATTTCTACCGCGCAGAGATTTTTGGCAGGGGATACATATGTGACCACGATAAGCGTTCAAGCCAAAGATGCTGACTCGATGACCGAATTGCAGACCGAGGTTACCAATTTACTTTTGGATAGGCATAAGATTTCCGATCCTACTCAGGCGGACTTTAGCGTAATGAACCAGGCGGATATCGTGGCTACGGCTTCTTCGGTCACCGGAACTTTTACTATACTTTTGGGAGCGATAGCCGGCATATCTCTTTTGGTCGGAGGCATAGGAATAATGAATATGATGCTTACGACCGTAACCGAGCGTACTAGAGAGATTGGACTTAGGAAGGCTATCGGGGCGAAACGGGCGAATATAAGTACGCAGTTTTTGGCGGAAGCCATAATGCTTACATTCTCGGGCGGAATAATCGGGCTTATTTTGGGCTGGCTCATATCTCTTGCAGTCACGCAATTTGCGGGTATCGCGACGAGCGTTTCTCTTTCTTCGGTGCTCCTGGCTTTCGGAGTATCCGCGGGTATTGGAGTTGTTTTCGGCTACTATCCTGCGCGTCGCGCTTCGGGCCTGAACCCCATCGAAGCGTTGCGCTATGAATAAAATAAGGGGTGAATAAAAAATGAAAAAAGATAAAATGATAATAATTGGTAGTGCCGCCTTACTCATACTCCTCGCTTTTTTTGGAGGATTAAGTTACGGCAAAAACTCCGTAGGATCCAAAATCTCGAAGGACGGTCAGTTTTTTGCCGGCAATTTAAATGAACAAACTCCGAACGGCGGAATGATGAGAGGCGGTCAGACCGGAGGATTTACCGGCGGAGAAGTGGTTTCTGTTGACGATAAGGGTTTTACGGTGAAACTTCGCGACGGAAGTTCCAAAATAGTTTTTCTTTCCGGAGCGACCGAGATTTTAAAATTCGCGACTGGCACCGTGTCCGATATTCGGGTCGGAGGACAGGTGACCGTTTCCGGGTCAGCGAACGGCGACGGAAGCATAACCGCAGGGTCTATCCAGCTTCGTCCGCAGGTTATGAAAGTAAACTGATTTTGGTAGAATAGTTTAATGACTAAAAAATATATATTGATAGGGGCATTTGTCTTAGTGGCCGTGATCCTCGGAATAAATTTTTTATCCGGTCCGGAAATTCCAAGTGTTCCGGCCGATAAACCGGCGGATAATTCTCTGTCAGCCATTCAGGGAACATCGGATAGCGCAAAAACATTTACACTTGTCGATGTGGCGGCACATGCGACCGTTACAGGCTGCTACTCCGTTATTGGCGGCAATGTTTACGACCTCACTTCCTGGATAAGCAAGCATCCCGGCGGGGATAGGGCGATTCTTGGGATTTGCGGTAAGGACGGTACGAGTGCCTTTACGAAGCAGCATGGCGGCCAGGAGAAACCGGAAGCGGCGCTTAAATACTTCCTTATCGGAACTCTCGCGAAATAATGTACGAAACGGCCCATCGGGCCGTTTTTGGTATTGATGCTTATCGACAAGTCGATTTGTTAGAATTAAGTTATGAAGAAATTAATTGTAATCGGATTTTTGGGGTTGTTTGTGTTTTTCGCTTTTGGCGCGATGAGGGCAAGTGCGTTTATCTATGCCCCTTGTTGTCTTTCCGCGGCGACAATAAGCCAAACCGAGATAGATCTGAGCTGGGTAGCTATTTCCGCCGATCCGGTCGCGACCGGATATACTCTGGAGAGAGAATCTCCGGTTGGCGGAGGTTTTGCTCAGGTGTTTTCGAACTCAAACGTGACTTCCTACAAAGATACGTCTTTGTCGCCGGGCGTCACTTACAATTATCGTGTTTCCGCGGTCAATGCGGACGGGGTTGGCCCGGCATCAACAGCTGTTGCTGCCACAACGAATTCGGCCGGCGCCAGAACCCTTCCTGGGCGACCCTCCGACTTGAAAGCGATTGCAAGCAGCGCTTCCGCAATCACAATTTCCTGGACTGCAGCAGCAGACACCGTAAGCATCACCGGATATCGGATTGAGCGAGAAGCTCCGTATGGCAGCGGCTTTGTGACTCTGGTCGCAAATGCCGGCTCTTCGGCTGCAAGTTATACCGACAACAATCTGTCTCCGGGGGTCACATACAATTATCGAGTTACCGCAATCAATCAGTACGGCATCGGATTACCGTCTATTCCGGCCGATGCCACCACTCCGACCAAGCCCGATATTCCGAAAAACTTAAAAGTTTCGCAAGGGGACGGAAAGTTATTCGCAACATGGGAGAGGCCATTATTTTTGGGCGGTGGTTTAACCGGCTATATAATCGCGACTCTCGAAACAACCTCCACGATTTATGTTTCAAGCACCGAACTCTCCGCGACCATAGACGGTTTAAATAATGGAACTTTTTACACGGTTTCGATTAAAGCTTATAACTTGGCGGGGGAGGGGCCCGTACTTTTGGCTTCGCCTGCCGCTCCGATCAAATCCGCAGCCGTCGCCGATCCAGAGATCGGCCATGTGCCTGCCATTATCTCTCCGAGTACATATAAATTCACCACCCCGCTTTATCGCGGAGTTAGAAACAGTGCGGTTGTGGAACTTCAGAAAATATTGATAGCTAAAAGTTTTCTCGTTTCCGAGCCAACAGGATATTTCGGCGCGCTTACGGAAGCCGCGGTAAGAAAATATCAGGAAGCGAACGGAATAACGCAAACCGGAACGGTTGGACCGATTACCAGAGCCGCTCTGAACGCCGGAAGATAAAAAACGGACGTTAATATTGCGGAGTGTTTATCGGTTGAACCACAACGATCGAAAATTGCCGGGTTATATTTTCGCTTCCCGAGGTCAAGGATATTTTCAAATCGTATTTTCCGGGTATCGTCGGGACTCCCACAAGGGTAAGATCGCCACGGCAGATTAGGTCAAGGCAATATGATTGGATCAGTCTAATGCCGCGCGGGAGATTTCCCTCGACTATCTGCCAAAAATAACTCTTGGAGCCTCCGGTGGCCGATATTTTGGCGTTGTATTGGGTTTTGGCGACAACTTGGGGCAGTGAATCGGTCAGGAGAGAAAGCGCCGGAGAGGGAACTACGGTAAAAGGAATTATATTGCTCCTGCCGTTGCTATTTGCAATCAATAACTGATGTTCGCCGAACGAAATATCCGTTCCGGAACATTTTTTCTGGCGTTGATCGCAGGGCGCTATCGGCAATCCGAAGGAAAGCGTGAGGCCGTCTTTGGATGGAATTCCCATCGAAGCATAGGGCACGTTGTCTATAAAAATACTGTTATTTCTCTTGGTAAATCCGGTTCCGGTTATGGTTATTTTGGTCCCAATCGTACCCGAACCGGGATATATCCTGGAAATTATCGGAATTGCGTCTGTGGCCGTCGCATTTTTTATTTTAATTTCGGTAACATTATCCAAAATATTTTTTACATCATCAAAGATTCCTTTCGCGCTTAGATTGGTATTTACGGCAAAAGGCAGTTTTATGGTCATGGGACTGCCGTTTCGGTCGCGGATAAGAAGCGTCCCTTCCTGGAGGTTTATCTGGGTGATTATGCCGTCGATTGTTTTAAGAGGCGCGGCGTGAGCTTCCGTCCCAGTGAACAACACGGCAAACATCACAAATCCCGAAAATAAAATTGATTTACGCATAACCGAAATATAGCATTTTATCTCTTTTCGGAAAATTCGATATGTTTCCGGAAACTCATGATTTTCATCACATCCTATCTATTTTGGCAAATACCTGTTATAATGCTCGCATATGAACGAAGATAAAGGTTTTTACGGCCTGGGCATCGCCCCGGGGATATTGGATATAATCGCTAAGATCGGTTTTAAGAAACCTACTCCCATACAAGAGCAGGCTATTCCTATTGCTGTGGAGGGCAAAGATGTGATGGGTATTGCCCAGACCGGCACCGGTAAAACTTTGGCTTTCGGCATTCCTGTCGCCCAGCGGATTATGCAAGGCGGAGGACCGGCCCTGGTTATCGTCCCCACGCGAGAACTGGCGATACAGGTGGCGGAATCGCTGGAAACAGTTTGTTTGCCGCTCGGAATCCACACCGCGACTCTTATCGGCGGTGAACCTATCAGCAAACAGTTCAGGCAACTTTCCCGCCGGCCGCAGATAATTATCGGCACTCCGGGGAGAATTATCGATCATATGGAACAGAAAAGTGTCAGTTTTTTAAAAACAAAAATTTTGGTTTTGGATGAGGCGGATAGAATGTTGGATATGGGTTTTGCTCCGCAATTGAGGCGCATCAAAGCCGAAGTTCCGGAGGACCGTCAGACTCTTTTCTTTTCCGCGACTATGCCCGAGGAGATAGTGAGCTTGGCCAAAGCTTATTTAAAACTTCCCGTCAGAGTTGAAATCGCGAAATCCGGCACTGCCGCGAACAATGTTTCTCAGGAATTATTTTTCGTCTCCCAGGAGACCAAGCCCTGGCTTTTGGAAAAGCTTTTGGGAGAATATCGCGGCTCGGTTCTTATATTTTCAAGATTAAAATATGGCGCGAAGCGAATTGCCGCGCATGTGCGGGCCATGGGTCACACTGCCGCCGAAATCCATTCCAACAGGTCTTTGGCGCAGCGAAAAGAATCTCTTGAAGGATTTAAAAACGGGAAATATCGCATTCTTGTCGCCACGGATATAGCCGCTCGCGGCATAGACGTCAATCACATCGAATTGGTTATTAACTACGATCTGCCGGATAACGCGGAAGATTATGTCCATCGTATCGGCCGCACCGGGCGCGCGGGACTTAGCGGACACGCGATATCTTTTGCGAGACCAAACGAACGCAACGATGTTTATGCGATAGAACGGCTCATCCGCTCCGCCCTTCCGGTTTCCAAATTGCCGATACTTTCCGGTTCCACAACTCCTATCCCTCGGGAAGAAAGAGAGTTCAGACCGGTACGCGGGCCATCTCGATCCTTTGGGTCTCATGGACCCACGAGAAGGGGAGCCCCGGCGCGAAGAACTTCCGGTTTCGGCAGAAGCGCTAGACCGGGCGGAAGAAGGCCTTATCGATAAAAATATATGCCACAAAAAAATCCCCGAAAGCGGGGATTTTTTGGAGTCTTTAGCGGAGTGGTTCTACCTTGAAAACTACTTTGTAGGAATCCGGGGTCGTCATCACTGTAGAAATTCTCATCGGCCTTACTTCAATTATGGAGACCTGGAAAGAATCGAATGCCTTCGGGGGTTTATTGGAAGACATGTCTACGGTTTCCTTATCGGTGTCGCTAAGAAGTGTCACGTTCGCCGTCACCCATCCGGCTTGGATGCATTGAACGTCTATGGGACAACGGCTGTCGGACACTATTTTATTTAAAGTAATTTTTATTCCGCCGACATATTTTGTTTCGCCGACCCCGATAACATTGTCGGGAACCGCGGCTTTGAGAGACTCAACCTTCAACCGATTTCCTTCCACAAACGTTCCTCGAACTTCAACATTTTTATCTATAAACTCCGAAAGAGCGTTGCTAACTCTGATGTCCAAGGGCATTGCATAGGTCGCGGAGTTGATCGCTTCCTTTGGCGCGGCGGTTATCAGTCGAAAGCCTTCGCCATCCTGCTTTAAAATACCCGTGAAGGAACGCTGATTCTGGCAGGCGGTAAAAGCACACTTCGGACCGGTCCTGCCCACATATGAGCCGTCCGGGCAGATTAAGGCTTCCATGGTGCAGAAAACCTGTTCGGGTTCGGAAACTCTTCCTTTTACGAAAAATGTTATACCGACGGCAATGAATAGAAGAACTACGAGTAGAGAAATCTTTTTAATTATTTGCATTACTTAATTATACAAAATTAGTCTATCTTCGTTACTCTGTACTTCTTTTCTCCTCCGGGAGTTTTTATATTGACCGTGTCTCCGATCTTTTTCCCCAAGAGAGCTTCGCCTAAGGGGGACTTATTGGATATTCTCCCCGAGCCCGGGTTCGTTTCGATTGAACCGACTATCTCGAAAGTCTTTGAAATTTTATCAATGTCTAAAATAACCGTGGAGCCGATTTGAACGATTCCCAAATTTCTAACCGGGTTTATTAAAACTGCCCGCCTTAATCTGTCTTCCGTCCCGATTATCTGGGAATTGGCGCGTCGGAGAGCCGATTTCGCTTCCTTATATTCCGCGCTATCGGAACGATCGCCATAAGCCGCAGTGCGCTTGGTTTCTTCGATAAGCTGCGGCAAAGATTCCTTGAGCCTTGAGAGCCGTTTTTTAAGATTGGCGATGCCTTCCGCCGTTAGATGCACGGGGCCGGTATCCGGAATTCTATCATCTCTTCTGCGCGTAAAGATCATAAATGTATTTTATATTTTTTCTAAAATCTCGTTAATAAATTCAATTTTTCTTCGATAATATTCACGGGTGCTTGAGCCGTCTCCGGATTCTTTAAGCAGCCGATATTCTTCTAGTGCTTCTGGATGGGCTCGAAGATAGGTTTCGAATCTTTCGCAGTTTAACCATCCGAGATGCTCTTCATTCATTAGGTGGACATCAATTCTTTTGCCGACGCCGGAAACAACGAACCTTGCTCTTTCTAAGGAGTAGTGGCTGCGCGGCTCTCCGAATAATTGAGTAAGCTTTGCAATAAAATCTTCAAAGGAGTCGGCCGGTACCGGAACATAAATATCAATTTCGTTTTGACCGGATATGCCAAGACTGCTGGCTCCGCGATGTTCAACCTTAACCGATGAACCGAATTTCGATTGTATTAACAACTTTACTTGCTCGAATTCTTCTTGGCTTCTTGGATCAAAAGGGACGATTTTTATTTTGTCCTCATCGGATAGATGATTAACCCATTTCTCTTGTGCTTCGGTAAGCATGCCGTCTATTTTATACTTCGCTCACTGCGCGCCAAAATTTCTTTGCGGGGAATACTCTTTGGCCAAATCATATTCCCGTGCTCATCATATATCGGTATGCCATCCTCCGGAGTCGGAAAGGAGGACAAAACCGCTTGGCCCATCTTCTTCAAAATTTCTTGCTGAAGTTTATTCCGCCTTATTACTTCCATAAGCTTGTTCGGCTCCCTAAATTTATAAACCAATGCCTTAAAAAGACGAGGAGGTACCCTCCTAGAACCAATAAATCCGTATTTGGTGCTCGGTTTGGGAAGACCCTCTTTATCAAATGCGTTTGTCAGATATTTCCAATCTTCAGGATCGTTAAATTTTGGATCATCGACTCTAAATTTGCGTGTTCCTGGGGTAAATGGCTTGGATGAAGGCTCTTCCTCCATAAAACCGGACAGGTCAAATATTAAAGCGGTTTTTTCTCCACTATAACCAAAATGTTCGGAATTCTTTACGTCTAACTCTTCGCCTGGATATTGAAATGTCAGACCTCCTCTACCGGTTATGTTGAAATAAAAATTCGTCTCTTTTCCCTCGCGAGCATGCTCAACCCAGCTTTCTTTTGTCGCGGCACCGCCAAGCAGCGAAGCCTCTTTATAGTCATCGGCTCCAGTGCCCAGCAATCCATTTCTTAGCACACTCTCAAGATTCCTTGCGCCGTTGTCTGAAAACGCATTTAAAACAGTATAGCCATAGCCCTTGGCGTTGATATCTATCGCCTTTTCGGAAATTTTTTCTGCTATTTCCGGTGTCAGCGCAACTTCCAAAGCCTCATTTTCGTCGGGGTTTTCGTTCGGGTTTCGTTCGGACATATCTCGATTCCAAGATATCACAAAAGGTATATTTTCTAAAGCAGTCCCATGTCAAGTGTCTTGTCTATTTTAATTTTGGCTACAAAATCCGGAATGTGGCTTACGAGCACCATCGCTCCTTCAAAGCGATTCAGGGCGCCGGCAATAATCGGAATATGGCGAAAGTTTATATGATTTGTCGGCTCGTCGAGTATCAAGAGTCCCGGGCGTTCCAAAACCAGCCTCGCGAAGGCAACCAATCCTTTTTGTCCTTCGGAGAGGGAGCCGATTTTTGTTTTTAATATTTCCGAGGTTAAAAGGAATCCGGCCGCGTGCGAACGCAGGTCTTCTTCGGACATTTTGCCGGCTACTTCTTTTAGGGTGTTATAAACCGTTTCCTCGAAGTTCAAAGTGGAAAAGTCCTGCCGGTAATAGCCGATGCGGGCGTCTTTTGAAACATGTTCGCCCTTGGCGTGGCCGGAGGCCAGAGCTTCGAGAAGTGTGGTCTTGCCGATGCCGTTCGGGCCCGACAAAAGCAGGTGTTCTTTCTTTTTCAAAACAATATCAACTTTCTTTGCCGTGGCTTTATGATTTTTTATGACCGAAACCGATTTCAAAGTAAGCACGGGGTTTTCGAGATCCTCCTGGCAGGGAATGGCGAAGTTTCTGATAGTCTTGTCTTCCTGCCTGGTTTCTACCATCTCGCCTTCAAGTTTTTCGATATTCTCGTTCATTTTCCGCGCGACATCGCGCATATGCCCTCCTTTCTGCGAGAAGAAGTTGGCTTGTTCCTTGCGATGGGCTATTTCTTTTTCGAGCCGCGCGTTTTTCATTCTTTCCCGCTCCAAACGGTTTTTAATTTCCTCCACCAAAAAAAGATAGTCTCCGGCGTATTGTTCGGTCTTCTTGGTAAAGATATCCAGGTAGATGACGCCCTGGGTGAAGGAGTTTAAAAACTCTGCGTCGTGGGAAATGACAATAACAGTCTCCTTATATTCCTTAAGAAATTTGGTGAGATGGGCGATGCCGTCTTTATCTAAATTGTTGGTCGGCTCGTCGAGGAGCAAGATATCCGAGCCTTGGATAAGGGCCTGGGCTAAAAGAAGTCTCGCCTGTTGTCCGCCCGAAAAAGTCTTGAGCGGTCTATCAAGCGGCGCATCGAGATTAACTACTTCCAAGATCTTTGCGATACGCGGTTCGATATCGTACACCTTTTTTGAAAAAGCGGATTCGAAGAATTCTTTAACGGTTGAATCCATCTGGGCGCGGGGGATCACCTGCTTTGAAAGAGCGATGGTAAGGCCATTTCCGATGTTGATAGCGCCGGATTCCGGCTCTATCTCCCCGGTTATGAGTTTAAATATGGTGCTTTTTCCGGAGCCGTTCTGGCCCATCAAGGTTATCTTCGATCCACGGCGCACCGAAAATTCCGCCTCCATTAGGATCGGTTTCTGCGGTCCGTATTCGAAGGACACGCCGTTAAATCTAAGGATTACCTCGTTTGTTGCCATGGTTTAAAAGCTGAACAAGAGCTTTATCTTGCACTATTTTGAGGTTTTACGCAACTTTTATACGGGTCATCGAGACTTTTTCAATTGACGAATATCACAAAAAGATATATAACCTACAAAGCTCAAAGAAAACCTACCCGAGTGTTTCGGAGAAAGAGGGAGGCCCAGATGTCCTACTTCACGGCTTGTCTGACTGCGATGATCGTTTCTGTCGTCAGCTTCATGCTTTATCACCGCATATTCCATTATCTCCGTCGCCAGGATCCGCGGCTCAATCCTGTCGGGTACTGCGAGAATCAGCGGCACGGCAGGAGCTTTCGATTCTTCTCCGCGTTGGCTTTCACTCCGTTCTTTTTCGTCACCTTCATCTCCCCGTTCCTGTTGGAGTATCAGAGCAGGCCACCTAACGACCTGCTGTATAGGAAGGTGGGCGGGAAATATCATTGGGTAACTTTCGCGACCCGGGACGATTCTTGCATTCTTCGCGTACCGTCCGAAACGCGGCGACCTAACGAGCCTTTTTTCTTTCTGGCGGAGAAGGACGGGAAAATTCGGGAGGCTACCATCTGGATCACATTCACATACATCCGGGATCCAGAGGTTTTCGAACGGGTGTTCCGTGCAGGAGCCTACGACCCCAATCACAAATTCGGGAGTCCGATGGTAAGGCGGCTCTTTTACGGATTCATGATTCGGAACGGAGACGAGATTAGAGAGTTCATGACATCCGTCGATTTCGCTTCTCCGGGCGCCAGGGAAGAGCTCGAGGAAAAGGTGGAAGTTCTTATGGCGAAACACCTTCAGTATCCGGGAATGCTTTTCGGGGTTTCTTGGGTAGATATTCGTGAATTCTGACCCAGCCACACGTCAGCAACAAGCGACCCCTGCGCGAGCGGGGGTTTTTCAATGCTTATTTCTTTTTCTTCGGAGCCGGTTTCTTTTCGGTCTTTTTCTTGGATTTGATATCCGATTCTATTTTTTCCAGATTTTTATAGAACTCCGGAGTGGCCATTGGCTTTCTGGTCTTGACAGCTTCCTCTTCATCCTTGTTTCTCTTCAAGCCTTCAAGGAGGCCGAGAGCTTTGTCTAATTTAGATTCCAAAGATTCGATCTTGCGCTTCAACTCGTCCATTTTCACGTCGCCGCCTCCGAATTGCGGAGCGCGGGGAGCAAAATCTCTCCTTTCCGGCCTCGCGCCATGAGAATCGCCGCGGCTCGCGCCGAAGCAGTCGCTGCAGTAAACGGGTCGTTCTCCGGTCGGCCTAAAAGGCACTTCGCACGGATTTCCACACTTGGCGCAGGTAGCGCGGAACATTTCCGGCCTCTCGCCATCGCGTCTCGGTCCGCCAAAACCATGGCCTCCGGGTCTGCCGCCGAATTTTCTGTCGCCGCCCCTTGAATCGCCGCCGCTAAATCTCTTAAAATTTCCCATTTGTTTATTTTTGTTATTTTTGGGTTTCTTGACTAAGTAGCCAGATTATATTCTTTTATGGATTAAATAGCAATAGCCCCGGGAAAATGCTGTTTTTAAGGCCTGTGCGTTTGCCCGCTTGCTCCTGGGGAGAGTAGGGGAGGATAATCTATATATGACTAAAACAACATCTCTAAGAATAATATTTTATGTTGCTCTTTTTGGATTGTTGTTCTCTGGCTACCTTTCCTACCAGGAATTATTTGGGGAAGCACTGGCAACCTGTCCGGCGATCGGTCCGGCCGATACGGTTTTCGGTTACCCCGCCTGCGTTTATGGCTTTTTCGTTTATTTGATCTTGGTCATTGTTTCCGGCTTAGCTGCTTGGAAAGCTAGCGAGGAGTAACGGAAAAAGAACGTTTAGAACGGGGCCCAGTTTTGGCTTCAGAGTTATCAACAGCCTACTACCTTGCGGAACAAGGTAGTAAGTGATACGCTGACAACATGGAAGAAAAAGAAACTCTAAATATAGAGAACTCCCGTTCCCAAATGCGCAGGGGATTATTGGAGTTTTGCACGCTCGCGGTCATTTCTAAAGAGGAAATGTATGCTTCGGATATTTTGGAAGCCCTGAAAGTCGCGGATTTGATAGTCGTTGAGGGAACTCTGTATCCGCTTCTTAGCCGTCTTAAGGGTGAAGGTCTTCTTAAATACGCATGGGTGGAGTCGAGCGCCGGGCCGCCGAGGAAATATTATTCTCTGACTCCCAAAGGGCGGGAATTTCTGGATAAGCTCAAGGTCACCTGGAAGGCTCTCAATAGATCGATAGATTCCCTCGTAAAATAAAAAATCAAAATAAACCAATGAAAAAAACTATAACAATCACGATCGGCAATACGATTTTTTATGTCGAGGAAGACGCCTACGACGTTCTTTCGGACTACTTGGACTCGATAAAATCGCATTTTGCCAACCGTTCCGACGGCGAGGAGATAATTACCGACATTGAAAGCCGTATCGCGGAACATTTTTTGAAAGGCAAGGGGCAGAAGGAACGGATTGTGACCATCGCTGACGTGGAAACCCTGATCTCTTCGATGGGCAAGCCCGAAGAATTCGCGGATGAGAACAACTCCGAGCCGGCATCGCAGGCGTCCAAAAGCGGCGCGCCTCATAAAAAACTCTACCGGGACACGACCGACATGATGGCCGGAGGTGTGGCCTCCGGAATAGCGGCATATTTCGGCATTGAACCCATCATCGTAAGGATCGCATTCGTTCTCTTCACTTTGTCTTGGGGATTCGGAATCGCTATTTATATCCTCCTCTGGATCCTTATACCGGAAGCAAAAACCGCTTCGGAAAAACTCCAAATGAAAGGCGATCCTATAACGCTTAAATCCATCGACAAGGCGATGAAGCAGACCGCGGAAAAAATTAAGAACGAAACCTGGTGGAAGAGATCCGTTCGCTCAACATCCAAAGCGCTTTCCGCCGCTTTCGGCGTGATCTTCAAAAAAGTGATCCCCGTTTTCTTTAAGGTTGTGGCTATTATAGTCGGCGTGTCTATACTGGTTTCGGCGATTTTGGCGCTTCTTGCTCTTACTTTTGCTTTTGCCGTGCTGATCTTCAATTTGGATTCGACTCTCATTGATTTTCCGCTCCGAACTATGCTTTCGAGCGGTTTACTCTTCACAACCCTCATCTCTGCGTTCGTGGCCGCCGCAGTTCCGGTCATCTTTATCCTTATCTTGGGCTTGTTATTCGCCAGAATGCGCATGATGCAAAGAGGCTGGCTGGCACTTGTTCTTTTGGGCCTCTGGTTTGCCTCGCTCATTTCTTTGGGAGTTTGCGCGACAAAAATTGTTCCGGCCTATCAATATGCCGTGCAAAATAATCCTGACTTCAAGGAGGTTGCGAAAAGCTATGCGGATGTTAAAGATTTCAGCCGGGTGAACGCTATCGGCCACGTCACGGTGGAAATTCAGGAAGGAGCAGAGTTTGCGGTTGAAGCCAGGGGCACGGAAAAAGAGCTTCAGTCTTTCACCCTTGAATCCAAAGACGGCGTTCTTACGATCGATCGTGCGTTTGTCGCGAAAGACGGGCGTATTTGTCTTTTCTGTTTCAGTAAAAATGTTTACTTCAAAATAACCGCGCCAAAATACGATTCCATTAAGATGGACGGCGGCGGACGCATCGAAGCGACCCTTCCTGCCGCGAGCATGCTCGATTTAAACGTGGAAAGCGGCTCGAGCGCCGTGATCCACCTGGGGGCATCAACAAAAAGCCTTACCGCGATTCTTAAGAGCGGCTCCTGGATGAGAATAGAAGGTGCCACTGTCCTTGCCGCGTTTGATATCGAAAGCGGTTCTTCTTTGGATGCCGAAAACCTTGCCGCGAAAACCGTAAGCATCGTCGCAAAGAGCGGTTCCTCGGGAAGAGTTAACGCGAAAACGAAATTGGAAGCCGAAGCCAGAAGCGGAAGCTCTATTCTTTATTGGGGTACGCCGGAATTAATGGTTGATAAAAGCGAGGGCTCGAACGTGAGCCGAATGATGGAATACTAATTTAACGTATTCCGGTATCGCAGGAAATGTTCGCTTCGGTAAACATGTCGGCTTTTACCGTGACTTTGGGATGGTTACAGCTGGGAAATCTGCTTTCACCTGCGCCGAGAATGTATTCACCGGGGGGCAAAGTTGCGGAAAACGTTCCATCCTCTTTGCTATTCGTAAAAGCGAACGCATGAACTGGATCATTGGCCGGGAAAATAGTTACAAGAGTTTTGTACGGCTTGTCCGCGCAATTATTTTGGGAGGAGACCGGGCCGGGGCAAGTGGGTCCCATTATAACCACTCCGCGGACTCCCGAGTTGTAGGGGAGAATGCTTCCACCGGTTCCCGAAACGCATCCGGTATATGTTTGTTCGTTATTTTCGAGGATTAGCGCAGTGTCGCCCTTACTGAAAAAAACAAAAGAATCATTGGTTGTGGCATAGCGAATTCCGCTTCCGGAAATAGTTTGGGACAATTTTATCTCACGGCCATCGCTCAGTTTAAGCGAGACGCTTCCGGTCGGTGTCGGCGGTTCTCCCGGTTTTGGCGTCGGCGCGGCCGGGCCTTCAAAGTAGCTGGCGTTAATGGTCTTTCCGCCATCGCACTTGTAGGCCACCTCGCTTATGAGTTTGTTCGTAATATCTTTTCCGGAAAAAACCGAAAGAGTTACATCGCATGGACACTGCACAGGTTCATTTTCTCCTCCGGCCTTAAAGTCGGTGGAAAAACTTACAATTATATAATTTCCGTCTTTGGTGTAGGCAGTGATAGACGCTCCGGGGCCTCCGGCGGCAAGCGAGTTATCAACCGTCCAACCTTCCGCAGTCAATTTTTCCGCATAGTATTTTTCAAAAGGGGAGGTGGCTTCGGCTATATTCGTTGTGTCTTTCGCCGCAACCGCGGTGACCTCGAAACCGGTCATCTTTTCAAATGTTTTGGGCTCTATTTTACCCCAGGTTGCGCCGGAATATAGCGGATAAACATCGGCCTGAAGACTTCCTTCAATTGGCGCGACGGCTTTATTCTTTAGACCCAGCACAATCAATACAGCCAGAAAAACGACTACTGCCGAACCCGCGATGATTAATATCTTTTTCATACCCTTAGTCTAGCAGAAAAGACATTCGCACCCGGCATGTTAAAATACTGATATATGTACGCGTACGCATATCTGATCGGCTGCGGCATCTTGGCGATCTTTTGGTTTATTGTGTATTCGACAAGGAAAGATCTGCGCCGCGAGATGCTCTGGGCAAGTTTTGCGGGCATGCCCTTTGGCGTTTTGGACTATTTTCTGGTCCCGCGCTATTGGCACCCGGATTCCTTATTCGGCTTTATAGACAAATTCGGAATGGGGATTGAGAGCTTCCTCTTCCTATTTTTCATGTCGGGTTTGTGTTCCGTGGTTTATGAATTTGCTTTTAAAAAGAAAATTAAAAAAACGAACGGACACGGGGGTCATGTTTTAGCCCTAGTCGTGCCGCTTGCCGCATTTTTCGTGTTTACGGTATTTTTTCCGGGTAAGGTTATCTATGTTTTTATCGCCACCGGACTTGTGGGAACTTTTTTCATAACTTTCGCGCGCCGGGATCTTTTGCCGAAAGCTGTTTTTTCGGGGGCGCTCTTTGCCGTCCTTTATGGCTTTGTGTTCTTTCTGGTTGTAAGGATATTTCCGGATCTGGTGCCTAGTTTCTATAATTTGGAAAACATGGCTGGCATTTTTATTTTAGGGGTTCCGCTTGAAGAAGTACTTGCCGGCCTTTTTGTCGGCAGTTTCTGGTCTATTTCTTACGAATACGTGAAAAGGTACCGCATAACCTAGCCGAACAAAAAAACACCCGGACAGTCCATGGACTACCGGGTGTTTTTCTGAGGTTCAATCAAACTGTTTTCTAGATTTGTCCTCCCGGCGCCTTAGGCGACCGAAAGTGAAGAAATTCTAGGAATAAAAGGAAGTTCAAGAACACCCACGGGCTGCTTCCTTCCATAAATCCTATGAATCCGAGGAGCCCCAGAAAACCGAGATAACCTAACATACTTTTTTTCATATCAATATTTAGAGGTATCGGTGTCCGCCCTTTAGATCATTGTATCATAGCATTGACGAAATATTAATTTACACGCATAATCATTCTGGTTTTAATCGCAGATGAATTCTTTTTTTAAACAATTTTGTCCAACCGACACATATACGAGAATACCGGTTTCTCCAAAACTACTTACTTTTTCTTTTTTTGGAAGACCTAGCAATAATTTGGGGGAGTTAAAAAATATTAGTCCCAAAAAAATATTGGTCATGCGCTATATGGGTATGGGTGATACCGTACTTTTGTCGCCCTTCATTAAGAAAATAAAAGGTATGTATCCGAATAGTGAAATCACATTTGTGACAAAACCATCCGTAGTCAATTTATATGAAACGTGTCCGTATCTCAGCAAGATCATCGGATATGAGCACAACGGATCTATTGGTTCGGTACTTCGGTTTGCCAAAAAACTGCGAAGTGAAAAGTACGATTTGGCGTTTTTCGTTAGATTCGGAGCTTCGCCCTGGTATGCCAACCTTTTGATTTTTTTATCGGGAGCCCCATTCAGAGTTACCTATACTGAAAAGGTTGACGATCTGAAAAGCGTAATGCAAAAAGATTATGATTGTTTCTATACCCACTTGATACCTGGTGACAAAAAAGAAGTTAAGCATGAAATATGGAGGGGTCTGGATATCTTAAACTATTTTAAAAAAGATTCCGCGGAAGAAAATTATACTCCAAGGCTAGAGCTTTGGACCACAAAACAAGATGAACTGTTTATTAAAAAGTTGCGTTCGGAAAACGGATTAACCGATGGAAAGACCGTAGTTTTGGGTGTTGGAGCAAGCACAAAAAAACGCACATGGCCGAAAGAGCGCTGGGAAGACCTTGTGGGAAGATTATCCAATGAATATCCCGATCATAAATTCGTGATAATAGGAGATAAAAACGATGTCGAAATCGGGAATTATCTGACTGAAAGATTTGCGAGGACGTGCATCAGTCTATGCGGTCTATTGAGTCTAAGACAGACATATTGTTTGCTTAAATACGCAAAATTATATATCGGGAATAACTCTGGTCCTTTGCATATAGCAAGTGCGGCATCTGTTCCGTGCATCGAGATATCGTGCCACCCGTTGAGCGGAGATTTGGAAAATTCTTGCAGTCCTGCGAGATTCGGAGCTTGGGGAGTTCCGTCCATAGCGCTTCGGCCGGAATTGCCTATGGAACCCAAATGCGCGAAGGGCTGCATAGAAAATTTTCCGCATTGCATTTGCCTCGTCTCTTCGGAAAAAGTTTTGTTTGCCGCTAATCATTTTTTAAATCGGGAAGGGGCCTCTTTACAATAATTAGTATTCAATATATACCGAGGACATGAATAAATATGAGCAAAAGGATAAAAAAGACCTGGAACTCCTCAAGAAAATGCTCGCTGTCCAAGGCTTTTTCACCTATGACCTTGAAGGAAAGGGAATTCAGGTCGTGCCTGGAAGATATTCCGCGGTTTTTGTGAATATGAAGAAAACATGGAGCCATCCCGAGATCCTCTTTCCTTTGGCCAAAAAGATGGCAAATTTATGCAAAGATTGTGACTGCGCTATAGGAATCGAGTCTGGAGGGAGTCCCTACGCCTCCTTAATGGCAAAAGACAATAAGATCAATCTGGTCCTCGCCCGCAAAGAGGCTTCGGAACGAGGTGAAAATTTTGCTGGTTATGTTGGCGAAAAAGAAAAGCTGTTGGCCATAGTTGAAGATGTTGTGGCCACCGGCAAATCTGCAGAAATGGGATTTTCGAATATAAAGAATGATAACAACAGAATTCGCATTGTTTGTGTTTTAAGCTACGGCATGGACGAACTTATCGCTAAGAAATATGATATTGAGGTGGTATCTCTTTACCAGATAGACGATCTCCTCAATTTGCTTGACCCCGATCTTAATACAAAAATAACCCCCTATATCCGGGCCTACCAAGAAAGGTTGAGGGGGATGATTGCTGCAGGTAAATACACTGACAAAGAATATAAATCGTAAGTTTATAACTAACAAAACAAAAATGGCTTTTAATCCTAAAAAATATATAGTTCAAAAATGTATTGAGTTAAATAATGAAGTTAAAGGCAAGGTGTTGGTTGCTGTGTCTGGAGGAGTTGACTCCACGGTTTCGGCGGCATTGATTAAGGAAGCTGGCATAAAAACTAAACTTCTTTTTATTGACTCCGGCTACCAAAGAAGGGGAGAGCCAAAAACTGTGGTATCGCAATTTAAAAAGATGGGCTACGACATAGATCTGATCAGCGCTAAAAAATTATTCCGTAAGAAAACCGCTAATTCCAAGATTGAAAACAGGTTGGCTGGTTTCAGGAATACATATTTTGATTTGATTATTAAATATGCCAGGAAAAACAAAATAGGCACTTTGGTCCAGGGCACCCAGTTCTATAAGACCTCTGTCCAAACAGGCCACAGTGCGCCCAACAATAAATTTTTGTCATCAAAAATTAAATTAATTGAACCGGTTAGAGGTATGCCAAAGGATCACATAAGGGCCGTTGCCAGGGAGTTGGGATTGCCCGAAAGCACGACAACGAGAATGTCATTCCCGGGACCTGGATTTTTGATAAGGGTTTACGGCAAGCCGACTGTAAAAAAATTATCCATAATAAGCGAGGCAACCGACATTGTCGATGCGATGCTTAAAAAACATGCCAACGTTTTTAAGAATGCATATCAGTTATTTCCGTATTTACTTGCCGATATATCGATATCGTATAAAGACGAAAACAACGAAAAGGCAAAAGGGTGGATCATCTTGATTCGATCCCTTCAGCAGCTTCCAGATAAAGATGGTCCTGGCTATATCTATCGCCCCCTCTTTATTCCTAAAAAGATTGAAGAAAAGTTAGTCTTTGATTTAATGAAAATAAAGGGTGTCGCCAGAGTGTGCTTTGATTTAAGCCCTAAAAATGGTTCGGGACTTAAAGTACGGACGGGGGCTACTATTGAGTTCCAATAAATATAAGAGTGGAACTGGAGAACCTTTTGGCATCACGACCCATTCTTCCTTCGTCAGTGGGTGGTTTTTCGGGGGCTAAAAAGACATAAAATGGCTTAATAAAGGACCCGTCTAACTTGTCCACAAACAGGATGAGTAATTTTGTCAAGAATTTGCTAATATAATAGATAAGTGCCCGAAAGCGTTTCGGGGGCACGGTTTTTGGTTGTTATGGCATTTTTAAATAAATTTTTAAAAGTCAGGTACAAGCTTTCTTATAAAGCCGGCTTTGTTTTTGGAGCGATATTTATCCTTTCTTTTGCCGGAGTTCCCGTCTTGGGCGCGAGCGGAGTACCCCAGATAATCAGCTATCAGGGCAGGTTGACCGACTCTTCCAGCAATCTTTTGGGTGGAACGGGCACTACTTATTATTTTAAATTCTCATTTTGGGACAGCCCCTCTACCGGCGCGGGAAGCAAGCTGTGGCCATCTGCGACTTCGGGAATAGTTTCGGCCACGGTTACAAGCGGAGTTTTTAACGTGAATATCGGGGATACCGGAAGCGGCTATCCAGATGCGCTCAATTATGATTTCTTAACCAGTTCGGATACATATCTGCAAATTGAGGTTTCGCCGGATGGAGCAACTTTTGAAACGCTTTCGCCTCGGCAGAGGATCGATTCCGCCGGATTCGCGCTAAATGCGCAAAATGTTTCCGGAAATTTGGTTGCATCTTCCACTGCGGATCACACTTTCAATGCTTTAAATAACGGTGCCGGCCGCGCGAACCTTAATATCCAAAATGGTTCACTGCTTTTTGGCGGCGCGGTAAAAATAGATTATCTGGGCCAAGGTAATTTTGCGACGACAACTATCTCGGCACTGACCGTGAGTGGGACGACAACCTTGGGTAATTTGGACGGACTTCTCAAGGGAACCAGCGGCGCGGTAGGTGCAGCTATTGCCGGAGTGGATTATCTCGCGACTTCCACCGGAAATTGGCTCGGGACATTCCAAAACAAAAATGCAACTGACTTTTTATCCAGCTCCACGCTTTATGTGGCAACCACAACCGGCGATTGGCTGGGAACTCTGCAGGGTTATAGTCCGTCCTATTTTGCTCCATCCTCAACGGTCTCTTCTCAATGGATTACTACCGGTTCGAATATCTATTACAACACCGGAAGCGTTGGTATTGGGAACATATCTCCGTCATACGCGCTGGATGTGACCGGAGATATTAGGGGCACAACCGGAATACGCCTGGGAAGTGCGGCTAATTACGGCTATATTTTTCCGTTTGACGGAACATCTCCCACGATAGTCAATGCTTCCGGCAAGAATATTTCTTTTTATAGTTATTCAATCGCGGCCAATAATATTGGAACAGCTTTTGTTGGAGAAAACATCGGCATAACTTCCGGCAATTATACCGGTACCCAATACGCCAGAACTTTCAACCCGACTTCCGGAGCGGGAACGTTTATAAATCTGGATGTTAAGCCCATAATCAATCAAACCGGCGGAGCAAATGGAATAACCCGTGGAATTTATATAAATCCAACGCTTACGGTCGCCGCAGACTGGCGGTCGCTCGAAATGACAAACAACGGAGGTTTTGGCATTTACCAGAGCGGAGCAAGTTCAACGAATTATTTTGCCGGAAATATCGGAGTGGGAACCTCAACTCCAGTTTCTAAGCTCGACATTCTGGACACCGCCCTCTCAAATTCTGGTTCCCTCGCTGGTTCTGTTTTGAATATCGCCCAAACTTGGAATACGTCAGGAACGCCTGTGGGTGTTAAAATCGCTATTACAGACACTGCCTCCGGTGCCGCTTCTAAACCATTTCAAGTTTTAGGTGGAGCAGCGGGGACGACAAATTTGTTTAGCGTAGACAGAACAGGACAAGTTACGATCAATAGCGCATTGACCGCCGGGAACATAGCTGGAAGTTCACTTCGTATGGGTACTGGTAGGTTCTCTCCTGGAGCGGCAGATGGAAGGGTTAGACTATTAGACGTTGCGACGAACGCCACGTTCTCAAGACTCACTCTTGGACTTGAAACTTCTGTATTTCCAGCTCTTTCCGTAACATCAGCGGCAACGCCCACATTAAACGTGGTAGCCGGAGACGGAACAAGCGCAAGTAATTTGTATATAAGCGGCAATGTTGGGATTGGGACCTCGACTCCCGGAAGTAAACTGGATGTTGCATCTTCGTTTTCGGCATCCTCCGGCATTGATTATGGAGTTAAAATTATTACGACATACAATCAGACAGGCACCGCTGGAGGGACGGATTTGCTGATAGACAGAACATCAACCGCGGTGGGAAGCGGGGAACAAAATTTCATTGATTTTAAATTGGGTGGCACGAGTAGATTTCGTGTAACTGCCGCCACAAACGGAAGAACCTGGTGGGGCACCGGCGCCTACGTGGATAGTTCTCAGGTATATTTTGCCAATGGATATTTTGGAAACATCGGCTCGACTGCCTCAAACTCATCCCTTACTTTTCAAAACGGAAATTTCTCAACGGCAAATCGGTTTGCCGTTACTCTGGGCAGCGGCACTCATTCGCAGACTTCGGGCACAAATGGAGCTTTGACAATAGTCCCGGTTTATAACCAAGTATCCACATCCACCGCCGCCAATACTGATCTATTGATAAAAAGGACCGAAACATCGCTTGGAACAGGCGTGCAGTATTTAATCGACACGCAGGTTGGAACATCGTCTAAGTTCAGCGTATCAAATACCGGACAGGGATACTTCTCCGTTGGTCTTAGCATCGGCACATCCACTCCTTTCGCAACGACCACCGCGCTCACGGTTTGCGCCCTCACTAATTGCACGCTCTCGACAGCTTCAAGCGCGGTAATGTTTTTGGCGTCGGATACCGGCCTAACGACAGGGGTTTCCTTGGTTGCTCGAGGAAGTATTTCCGGCGGGAATGCGGATATGGGCGAATATGTGGATGTGGTTGGCAGCGACAGCGATTACAATGCCGGAGATATCCTTTCTGTTTCCGCGAACAATCCCGGCAAATTTGAGAAATCCGGCAAATCGTTCGATAAAAACCTGGCCGGCGCAGTGACCGAAACCGCAGGATTCATTGCCGGCGGGGGAGCGGCACACGGTTCGACAATAATCGCTCTGGTGGGCCGGGTGCCGGTAAAAGTCAGCGCGGAAAACGGACCAATCAAAGTTGGTGACTATATTACTTCTGCCGGAGAAAAGGGCTATGGAATGCGCGCGGATAAAGCCGGTCGAGTCTTGGGTCAGGCGCTCACAGCCTTTGACGGTTCCGTCGCTACCGGCACAGTGACGGTCTTCGTGCATCCCGGATATTTCAACGGTTCTTCCTTGGGCACTCTTCTTTCGGGATTATTTATTGAGAACGGGCAATATACCAATGGTTCTTCCACGGTTTTTTCGGAAATAGATTTTGCCAAAAATATTCTGGGTGAGTTGATAAGCAGGAGCAGTTCAACCGATTCTTCGGCCGCCAACATAAACAGGTCCGAGGTTTTTGTCGATCGGCTTTCTGCGGGATTGGAAATAATTACCCCGCAGATATATGCCAAAGGGCTTTTGGTGGACCGTATAGACGCGATGGACACGGCGATCTCGTTCATGAACGATGCGATATTCTTCGGCCGGCCATACTTTAATTCCGATACCGGCGGATTCGCGGTTGTTTCTACTGGCGCAAGATCTGTGGATATTGTTTTCGAAAAACAATACATGGATGAACCGGTGGTAAATGCGACGATGGTGTTTGACGCCGACTCCCCGGAAAATAGCGCGGATAATGCGTTTCTGAATGAAGTAAAATATGCGGTTACAAATTCCACCGCAAAAGGTTTTACCATCTATCTGAATAGATCGGCCCCCGCAAACATCAAGTTTAATTGGATGGCGATCGCGATTAAAAACGCCAAACTGTTCAGCTCAATCTCGACTGACCCGCCGTTACCTGTTCCGGCCGTTAATCCTCCTGTCGAACCGGGCGGGGGGATTCCGCCTCCTGCCGACATTTCTTCCAGCACGGTTCCTTCCGCAGAAAATTCGACGACAACTGACTCCGGTCAAGGCTCGACTGCGCCGGAAGATCCTGTCCTTCCGCCTCAAACCCCGCCGGCAGCAGACGACGGCGGATCTTCAACCCCAACGGGCGATACTCCTTCCGAACCGGTTGTCGGCGATGTCGAACCGGTATCTGATCCGGTGTTGCCGGCTGATACTCCGGCGCCCGCAGAACCGCCGGTCCCGCCGGTTCCGGTTTCAACCGAAGACATTCCGGCAGCGCAATAGTGTGATACAATAAAAATTAACAAGTCGCGATTATTTAAGATTTAATTAGAAAATGTTTGAAAGATGGGTTAGTGCAAAATTATTTTTAGCCGTCGCAGTTTTATTCATCCTTTCTGCCGGTCTGGCAATTTACTTCTTTTTTCAAGTCAGAAGTTTGAGGGCCGATCCTCAGCAAATCGCCCGGGAGGAAGTTCAGAAGATAGTGGCGGAAGTCGGCAAGCTTATGGTTCTTCCGCAGGGTGAGATTCCGACCATGGCCACGATTTTGGATCCGGCAGAACTGGTCGGCCAGCCGTTTTTCGCCAGCGCTCAAAAAGGGGATAAAGTTCTTCTTTATACCAATGCCAGAAAAGCGATACTTTATAGTCCATCTCAAAATAAGATTGTGGACATAGCTCCGGTTAATCTGGGTTCGGAACCGCAAACCCAGAGCGCTCCTTCGGCGAAAACAGAAGACAAGTAACTTCGCACCGAGAACATTGCCGTTCTGGATTTCCCCTCGCGCCATTTCGTGATGTTTATCTCTACCTACCGGCAGGCAGTCTGGACCCAGTATTAAAATGAGAAAATCGTGGTCTAAAATTATTTTACAATTAGCCACCGTTTCTTTTTTTGTTATTCCGATTTTGGCGGCCGGAGAAAATTATTCCTCTTCAAATTTTAAAGTCGCGGATCCGGTTATAGATTCCGGTGCCGGGCTTTCGGTGTCCGCTAGCTACAAACTCCAAAGTTCCGTCGGTCAATTGGTCGCCGGTTCCGGTCTTACCGCAAGCTATCGGATTAACAGCGGATTTTTATATTACGTGATTCCTCCGGTGCCCACCCATAAGTCTTGCGTGAGTCAAACTTGCGCTACTATAACCGGCGCGGGAACGGATACATGCACGGTAGACGCGAATTGCGTTGTTACTCCGCCCTCGGGCGGCGGGGGCGGTGGCGGAGGGGGAGGAGGATATTGGCCGCCAACACCCTCCGAAGTTCAGGCGATCTTTCGCGGAAAAGCGTACCCCAGGAGCGTCATAACTATTCTGAAAGACGGGCAGATCTTTGGCACCACTTTGGCCGGAGATGACGCGAATTTCGAGATCAGGGCCAGCGGACTCACCGCAGGTTCGTATAATTTCGGAATCTGGGCGGAAGACTCGCAATATAATCGTTCTTTGACTCAACAATTTCAGGTCGGCGTAACCACCGGTTTTACTACGGTGGTCAGTGGAATATTTTTTGCACCGACAATTTCCGTGGATAAAATAGAAGTTCAGCGCGGACAACCGATAAGCATTTTTGGTCAAAGCGCTCCAAGTTCTACTATTTCCGTTCTTATCAATTCGCCGCGACAGCTAACAAAAAAGACTATTTCCGACGAGTCAGGAATTTGGCTATATAAATTTGATACTTCCGAAGTCGATTACGGCGATCATAGCACCAGGGCAACCGCGGCAAAAGACGGAGATATGACCTCATTTTCTAAAACCGCCGGATTTAAGGTCGGAACAAAAACTATTTTGGCGAGTTTAACGCCGAAAACCATAAAAACCGACATAAGCGGAGATGGACGAGTTAACTTGGTGGACTTTTCTATACTCGCGTATTGGTATAGACGGGCTCTCACGACCCCTGCCGCTCAAAAAGCCGATTTGAACGCCGACGGCAAAGTGGACCTAAAGGATTTCAGCATAATGGCTTATTATTGGACCGGCTAACTCGGCAAATATAATGAAAAAGTATTTATTTCTATTATTGGCGACCCTGCTTATTCCGAACCAAGTGCTTGGCGCGGCGATAAGATTTCAAAACTCCGCACTTGGACAAGTGGATGTTCTTTTAGATACCGAGGGAGACGCGATAAACGTTATAGATGTCAGCTTAAGGTTTGATCCCAAGGTGTTTCAAATCGCTTCATTGGGAGACGGGAATTCTGCGGTCAATTTTTGGATAACAAAGCCCGGGTTTTCTAACGACGACGGCTTAGTCAGCTTTTCCGGAATGATTCCCGGAGGCATGATGGGGTCGGCAGTAAAACTGATTAATTTGAATTTTTCCAAGGCGCCTGCCTCGGAAGGAAGCTTCCGTGTTTCCGGTAGCGCGTATTTGAACGACGGCAGCGGAAGATCCATCTCTCTTGCCGGAGACGCGTTGGTAAATCCCGGGTCCATGCCGGGCGCGAATTTAAGCGATGAAATTTCACCGGAAAGTTTTGTTCCTCAGCTAATTCAAAATGACAGCTTATATGACGGAAAGTGGGCATTGGTATTTTCAACGACGGATAAAGGCTCGGGAATAGCTCGTTATGAACTGATTGAAAATTCTTTGGTCCTGGGCGGCGGCAGATTCTCCTCTTCCAGCGCTGGATCTCCCTACCTTTTAAAAGATCAAAAACTCGCGAGCGATATTTATGTACGCGCAGTAGATAGGGCGGGAAATGTTCGGGAGGCAATACTGGAGGCTAAAAACAAACCATTTTGGAATTGGACTAACGCCGCGGTTTTGCTTGTTTTGCTACTATTAATAGTAGTGGCTTATGTATTTTTGCGCAGACGGTACAAATAAAAACGTGCATATTTATAAAAATTTTTTAAAAGGATTAATATTGTTTGCGTCCATTCTGTTATTTTCCTCTGCCTTTAAAGCTGACGCGGCCTTGTTGGAAATTCTGCCGGATACGGCCAGCTATTCGGTAGGTGATACTTTCACCACGACAGTAGTGGTTTCGAGCGTAGACCAAAGCATTAACGCGATGTCTGGCACAATCGCTTTTCCCAAAGATAAATTGGAAGCGGTTTCCATTTCTAAAGCAGCTTCTATTGTTAATCTCTGGTCCCAAGAACCGACCCTTTCTAATTTTACGGGCGAGGTTAGTTTTGAAGAAGTGGTTTTAAATCCGGGGTACATTGGCTTATCCGGTACGATCATAAAAATAAATTTTAGGGTAAAAAGCTCAGGAACGGCATCTCTTGTTATAACCGATGGTTCGGTACTCGCAAATGACGGGCAGGGGACAAATGTTCTCAAAGATCTTTCCGGCGCCAATTACAACCTAATAAACAATGGGAAGGTTCCGGAGGTCTCAACCCCTCCATCGCTTTCCTCTCCCGAAGCTACTACGCCGTCGGTTATAAGCGGCGTTCCGGCCGCGCCCCAGGTGATTTCTTTCACTCATCCCGATCCTTCCGCCTGGTATGCCACATCTTCTGCAAGTTTTGACTGGGGTCCTTTGCCCAAAGGAGTTACTTCAGTAAGAATTTTGCTAGATAGAGCAGCCAAATCGTATCCGACCAAAACTTATTCTCCGGCGATAGACTCAAAGGAAATAACCGGTTTGGGCGACGGGATATGGTATTTCCACGTGCAGGAAAAAAATAAGTACGGTTGGGGTTCAATTTCCCACTTCCGCGTGCAGATTGATACCTTGCCGCCGGATCAAGCACTCATAGAAGCAATAACCCTGGAAGACAAAACCAATCCAGAGCCGGCTTTCAATGTCACCTCAACAGACAAGACTTCCGGCCTTGATCATTTCGCGGTCAAAGTGGATGGCGAAGATTTTTATAACGTTGATGCACTCACTCTGCAAAACCAGCCGTTAGTTTTAAATCATCAAGCCTCAGGAAAGAAAATACTTTTGGTTCAAGCGGTGGACAAAGCCGGAAATGTTTCTACGGCGGCAAAAGAATTTGAAGTCGTGGCGATCGATTCTCCGAAGTTCACTCAATATCCTATTGCATCAAAGACCGGTGAAGTGTTGGAATTTATAGGAACAACTTATCCGGACAGCACGGTAACCGTCTTTATCAAAAATGAGGAAGGAGGAACAAAAACGCAGATCGTAAGAAGCGATCCATTCGGTAATTTTCGCCTCGTTTGGGCAGGCGAGCTAAGGGAGGGTATATATAGCCTGTATGCCGCAGTTATGGACAGCCGCGGCGCTACAAGCGGAGACTCGCCCTCAGTCAGTTTGAAAATAGAGCGCGCTCCCGTAATCAGCATCGGATCAATCAGCATAGACAATGTCTATTTGGCAATCGGATTATTGATCCTGCTGGTCGTTTTCCTTTCCGGAGGAATATTCGGCTGGATAGTTTTTGTAAAGCAAGAAGTCAATAACTATTGCAAAAAAAGGCGTTTGTAAGAAACAACCCAAAGTCTTGGGGGTAGCTCACATTTTAACCCTTGCGGTCGCTCCACTTGACTAAAGTGCTTTAGTTTGCTAAAGTGGCGATATGAACTGGACCAGCACCGAAAACGATAGATTGATTCAGGCAATATTTGCTATCAAAACACCGGATGAGGCGAGGCGTTTTTTGCGCGATTTAATGACCGAAAAAGAAATAACCGAATTTGCTAACCGACTACAAACGGCGGAACTTCTAAGCGAAAATGTCTCATACTCTGCGATCGGACTGAAAACCGGTCTAAGCTCGACCACGGTCGCCAGGGTTTCTAAATGGTTGAACGGCAAAGCTGGCGGTTATCGCACTATCATTGATCGCCTTCATCATCATAATCCTATCCAAATAAGGAGAGGGTTGTCTTGATATTTTTCTGATTAAATATTCAACATAAAGCTAACCCCCTCCTTGTTTGGAGGGGGTTTTGTTTGTCCGCCCGCGAGAGGCAAATTCATTCGCATCGAAGGAGGTCGCGATGAATGAACTCGGAGTCAGTTTGGGGGGCACGGGACCGCACACGTTATTCGGGAGGGGAGTTTTTCCCCTCCCTCTTATCTGGTCCTGGTAGCTCAATAGAAGAGCGGTGCCCCGTGAAGGCATTGGTTGCGGGTGCAAGTCCCGTCCAGGACCCATGAGCTATAAAAAAAGAAAAATAAAGAAGAGCAGGCTTAATCGGCTCAAATATAAATTTGTGCAAATTAAGTCTGTTCTCCTTGGGAGATCAGGAGCACTTTTACAATGGAAGGAGAAAAAAACCATGAGGTTGAAACAGACTCAGATAATCATGGCTGCCCTGCGAATGCAGAATAAACTCGTTAGAGCAAATAACAAGAAAATAGACGAGTGGGCAGACGATTACGTTAACGACTGTATTCTGAATGGCAGACCGGTTCAGATTCTGACCCAGTGGTGCGTTGCGAAGGACTTGGAAGAACGCCTGAAAGCGCAGGGTGGGGAGTTTTCACCAATAAAAACGGAATTGGAACTGATTCAAGAGCTCATTCCTAAAATCATAGGTCTGTTCTCCGGAAACGGAGCCACGGTTAATTGGTGGATTACCCTAAACAGATCCTATATCGATACCGGCAGAGTTTGTCCGAATGTAGAAGCTCAATACAAGACAATGCTCTCGGCTCAGATTGATAAATCTCCGGCGGCTGGAAGCATCATCCTGTTGGATTGGGAAGAAGAAGTGCTCGGGGGTCGTCCCGTCGCGGCAAAAGAGGTCCAGGCGAATACGTCTAAATTTGTCTCTCCCTCGGCATTTGAAATTGATTTCGAGAGACATGCGGCTTGGGTTCGAGAAGATTCTGGCCTCGACCTGACGGACGCCGATATCCGAAAAGACCTGGCGTTTAAAATCGCCTGCGAAGCCGAGGAGGGCAGATTCTTACTGAGTCCGGAATCACCATTTCCGAACGGGGAATTCCTGCTTGCGTCGTTAGAGCAAACGGAACGTTACGTTTTCTTCAGCATCTTGGCACTCGATTTTCGGAAAAGACTACTTCCGATTCTGAAGCCGAATCCCTGGCGCCTATAAGCGTCGAACCACGGAGCGGTGCGATAACATCAAACCGCTCTTTTTAGTTACTTTGGCGAAAAGGTCTTCAACATCACAACATTCTTTGCTGGGGGACTCGAGCTAGAACCGACTGGGTTCAAACCCGTAAGGCATTTTTTGAAGCCTTTCCGGGCGATCTGACGACGCATCTCGAGCACCCTTCCATATCTCAAATAGTGGCAAAGGTAACACACGCCCCTCTTTTAGATTTGGGCGCTACTCAGCCGATGAAATTATATTTGAGGCGAATGTCCATTGGCGATTCTTTGGGATTTGACAGCGAGTTCAAAAGAATATTGGAGTATTGTTGTATTTATAGTATTTAATCCTATCCATTAAATGGGATAACCCTTTATTTATATGGTCAAAACACAGTATTAACGTGATAATCGAGGTAATTATCATAAATTCATCAACCATCTAGCGTAACTGAACCAAAATCAATCCCTTGCTCCTTTCTGAAAAAGGCCGTATTTTATTGATCTTTTGGTAATTTTACTCACTCCCACAATCAGTCTTCCCCTCCGATGTGCTTAATAGGATAATTAGATATACTATGGGATACTAAGGGTAGTGGCCTCTTTTAGATTTGGGCGCTACTCAGCCGATGAAATTATATTTGAGGCGAATGTCCATTGGCGATTCTTTGGGATTTGACAGCGAGTTCACATTCGCTATACACTTGACTCTGTAGTCGATAGCGGTAGAATTATAAAAATAGTAAAAACATGAACCAAAAACCAAAAGATCCACTCGCCGACCTTTTTGCAGATGATATCAAGTCGATAGATCGCCAAATCGTCGCTACCTTCCTTAAGCCGTATGTCGTTTTTGATCGAGCATCGAAACAAATCGGTTTCCTGCCCGCGTTTGAAAAAGTGGATAATAATATAGAGAAAGTGGAAATCATACTCTTGGCTTCCAAGGCACTTTCCTTATTGGAAGACGGTACGCCCGATGGCCTGAATCAAGGTCAGATTGTGAACTTGGGTGTCATTCCTGAGGGAAGTGTAAAGAGCACACTAAAAAAACTGTTTGATGCCAAAAAAATAAAAAAAAACAAAGAATTGGGTTATTACGTGCCAAATTATCGAATCAAAGAGGTCGTCGAGAAAAACTCAAAAAAACAATAAATCAAAATCATGGATAACACTTCAATAGAAAGGAAGCTGGCAGATCACGAGGAACGACTTCTGGCGTTAGAAAAAAAGCTGTTGGGCGCGCCTCACAAAGCTGCTTCGACATCCATTCAAAGACAGATTTCTCCTAAAGAGTTTCTCATCGAAAAAAAACCATCGGGCGAAGTTCAAAAAACACTTGTTCTTTGTTATTTTATCGAGCACAAGCTAGGAACGAGTCCGTTCAATATCGATGATTTAACCAAGGTGTATAAACTAGCAAAGGAGGTTATCCCGTCAAACCTGAATGACAAAATCAACAAGAACATTGATAAGGGATATTTGGTGGAGGCAGAAGATAAAAAGGAGATGAAAAAGGCCTGGCACCTCACTGATTCGGGCGAAGGTTTTATCGACCAATTAAATAAAAATTAAAATGAATAAAACTGAACTAGAAAGACAACTACGACTAATAAAGGATGCAGCCGAAAAATGCTTACGGGTTCTTAATGAGTCTATGCCGGAAGATGATAAAAATGAAGCAGCGATCGTTAAAAATCCAGCTCGCCTCGCAGTCGATTCGGACATAGATTTTTCTATGCAAGCGAGAGCATTCTTCAAAAAGCACGCGAAGGATATGTCTGGTCCAAAGACTTTTACCCTTATGGTTGCTTACTTCGTTAATAAAAAGGGCACCGAAGAGGCATCGCTGACCGACATACAGGGAGAGTGGTCGAAGATGAAAAGCATAATCAAGCCGAAGTTTTCACCTACATTTGCGGTACGCTCTAGGGAAAATGATTGGATCGTGTCTCCGAAAAATTCACTTTACTCCCTTAGGCCGAATTGGAAAGAAATCTTCAAATAATCAAAATGGAAAAAGAAATCGCAGAAATCAAAGAGAGAATCGAAAGGCTTGAGGCAACGGTTTTTGGGAAAAAGAATGAACCTATAAAAGACCTGAGTGTCGATGGTTTAGACTTCTCATTGAATCAGCGAGCATTCATTAAAAAGTATTCTCCCGGCTTTAATGGTCAAGAGTTCTTTGTTCTTATTCTGGCGTATTTGGCGGGCGGGAAAGAGTCTGTTCCCATAGACTTATTGCAGATTAAAACTATTTGGAAAAGCTGTTCGGGTATTATCGGGCAACCCTATGCCTCGATCTTTTCAACCAGAGCGAAAGAAAACGGTTGGGCTGATGCAGCAAAAAATACTCGGGGATTTTATGTTCTTGGAAAACAATGGAAAGATATTCTTAAAAAGAATGGCGAAAAGTCTTAAAACCATACCCGACAATCTTGAGGACAGTCTCTTCGCAGAATATGTGGAGATCAAACGTCGCTTTCAGCTGAATGATTGCGGGCCAAGTCAGCTTAATGGAGGCAGATTTGCCGAGGCAGTTTTAAGGATTTTCCAACATTTGCTTGATATACCCATCACTCCGCCTGGTCAGGATATTAAAGCAGCAGAGAAAACAACCATTATTAATAAAGTCACTAACGACCCAGTCATTGATGAGCATGTTCGTCAAAAAGTTACTGTTTTAACAAAACTACTCCTCGATTTTAGAAACAATCGGAATGTTGCACATCTCGGTGGATTCAGTGCAAATAAAATTGACGCAAGCTTTGTTCTGTCCTCCGCTAATTGGATTATGGCAGAGTTAATCCGAGTCTACGGGAATTATTCCATGGATGAAGCCCAAGCTATTATTGATAAAATTGCCGTCCCTAATTATCCAGTTATTTTTGAAATTGAGGGCGAAGAATTTATAGCGAGGGAAGACCTCCTTGTAAAGCAAGAGATATTAGTATTGCTCAGTAAACAAAAACGGGATATTGAATTCCTTTTTTCGAAAACGAAAGATAACAATCGAAGTCGTTTCAATAAAACCGTTGAATCAATGAGGGTTGAAAAATTTATTGCAGTTAAGGATGGATTTTACCATCTGCTTCCAAATGGAATCAAGGAGATACAAGCGAAAAGCTTATTGAGCTACTGATGTAATAAGGCGTTACGAGGGCTATAATTATAAACGATGAGCTTAGAAAAGGAGGCTCCAAAACTTGCGATTCTTGAGGAGCTGGAGAATAGAATTCAGACATTTTTGATGCCATTATAATATGTCAAATTCCACCAAAAAACCACTCAGAGGCGAGTGGATTCTTTGGTGGGATCCGGTCAACTTATTTCTTTAGTGTTATCTGTACAAATTTTTTCCCTGCTGAATCAGTTTCTTTTGTTAGTTCCCAACGAGGGAATTTTGCAAGAAATTCTGAAATTGATTCAACTTCTTTTTGAGGATTTGCAGGAGCAAAAGAAAATGTCGTCGAATTCTCCTGATCCTCCGTATTTACCTCGCCAAAAGTGGGGTTTAAGAATTGACCTGTCAAAAAACTCTTTTCTTCTTCGGTAAGCATATTGATGTTTGATATGACGACCTTTGCGCTCCTCGAGCGGGATAACCTATCATGAGTTGGTCATACTTGTAGCCACTGCCTGCTGGCCTGGCCACTGCGCTTCGCCTTTGCTCGCTTGCTGCGGGGTTTGGGCTCGAACCAAAATACTCGGCTTC
This sequence comes from Parcubacteria group bacterium LiPW_15, assembly GCA_007375645.1. GTDB lineage: Bacteria > Patescibacteriota > Minisyncoccia > UBA6257 > 2-01-FULL-56-20 > LiPW-15. The sequence goes on along the minus strand of VMER01000001.1, from coordinate 151,937 downwards.
AAAGGCCGATGTCCTACCGTTAGACGACCCCGCAATATACAAAATTCAACCTAACCTCAATATCCATCAACTGGTTCATTATCCCCAAAATTGGCTCAAAAATCAATTGAACGGTATAATTTATGTATGCTTTGGAAATGGTTTTTATACATCACGAATAACGAAAGTAAGTCTCGCCATGAACAGCATTTCGACGTAGCCTTCTTTATCATAAACACCCTGGCCGGCCTTTTTGGAATATATATGTTCATTATCCATGAAGAGCCTCAATGGATTCCGATTCTCATCATCGAATACACCTGGGCCCTGGATAATATGCGCCACAACCGCCCCTAACTAAAACCCGGATAGTCCATAGACTATCCGGGTTTTTGATAGCACACTACTTTGCGGGAATAGCAGTCCCAGACGGAGTCGCTTTGGTTTCCAGATTGGAGGGGTAGCCGCCCATCATCCAGCTCTGGTCATAAGGATCCACGTTATAGAAAAATTTGTTTCGCATCATGTTGGAGACAGCGGATTTTCCGCCCATCATTCCATAACCGAAGTCCGAGTTGTAAAGCATAGATCTGAGCTCGCCGAGCTTAATACCGGCCCAGAATACGAAAGTTAGTATTACGATGCCGACAATAGCGCGCAGGACCCAGTGGCCCATTCCACACCTCCCATGCCAGCCTCCGTAACTGCACATGCCCATATGCCCGTGACCCGAAACGGAGCAAGCGCCGTTCTCGCATGTACCGCAATTATCACAGCACTCTTTCATTCCTTTTTTATCTTCCATTTAAGTTAATATTTATGAACCTTTCCATCTATTCTATCACATTCTCTCTCAGATACTCGGCAAATTTTTTGTCGTACATCGGAATATGCTCCAAAAGCCAGGTTTCCATAAAATCAATAAGGGCATAAACGGCCACGGAAGAATTTTCTGCCGTATATTTTCCCTCCAACTGCTCTATCGCTTGAAGCAGGTGAGCGTGTTCCGTAAGATGTCCGGCGATATCCGGATATTTAAAGCGGTCCATGTATTCTTTCTCGGTCTTAAAGTGGGCTTTCGCGTAATTGTTTAGCCGTTCCAAATACACGCATATTTCTTCCTGCCTCGGGGAAGAGCCCATCCTGGCCTTTAGCTCCCTCAGCATTTTAATAAACTCCACATGCTGAGCGTCGATCTCATTAATTCCGAGCTCAAATTGTTTTGGTAATCCGGTCATTTTGACAGTTTTTAAGATTTTGGTTTTATAATGATCCAAAGTATCATATTCTTATGTACCGCCATACTACCAAAAGGATTCTTGCTTTAGCAACCCTTGTCTTCACCCTCGTTCCGAGCGCTTCTTTTGCCGCATCCCTCAAGTATTCCGCCTGGCTTCCATTCTGGAAGAAAGGGGAGGGAGCCCGGGATTTTGCCCTTCGAATGGAGAAATTTGCCTCTATCAGCCCTTTTTCTTATGAAGTGAACGCCAATGGCACCCTGAAGGACTCCCTCCGGATCGAGAATGGTTCCTGGGATGGCTGGCTTGATGCGGTCAAAGACGGAGGAGTGAAAGTTATCCCAACCATCGCTCTTTTAGACGGTGATGCCGTTCACACCCTGCTCTCGAACAAAACCCGAAGAATTAAACACGAGGACATCATCGCCAAACTTGTTAAAGATAATAATTTCGACGGCATAGATATCGATTACGAAGACAAGTGGGCTAAGACCAGGGAATATTTCAATACTTTTATCTACGGACTTTCTATTCGCCTCAAACCGATGGGGAAGACCTTGACCTGCACCGTTGAATCGCGAATGCCTTTGGCCGATCGCTTTAAAAATCCGCCGAAGACGATGGAATATGCAAACGACTATAAAACTCTCAACAAATATTGTGATGAAATTCGCATTATGGCTTACGACCAGCAGGCAGTGGACATCACGCTGAATGCGAAGAAAGGAAATGGGGGACTCTATATGCCCGTCGCCGATCCGGACTGGGTGGAAAAGGTTATTAAGGAGACCATAAAAATGGTGCCAGCCAAAAAAATAATGCTTGGCATTCCGAGCTATGGCTATGAATATGAGGTTTCCTGGAACGACGGGATTGCGACCTACAAACGCTTGAGGAGCCGCACATTTATGCAGGCTATGGCGCACGCGGACAATCTTGGATTACAGCCATTTAGAACTTCCTGGGGCGAACTCGCCATAGTCTACGCGTCTTCAACGCCGATAGATGTTTCCAAAAATCTAACCTATGGGCTGGCATCGCTTGTCGCGCCGAAAGGATTGTTTCAAGCGCCCGCGGTAACTAGGTTCCTCACGATAAGCGACGCGAAGGCGATGGAAGATAAAGTAAAACTTGCGAAAAAATACGGGCTTAAAGGCGTGGTTTTCTTCAAGATGGACGGAGACATCGATCCGGCTGTCTGGAATCTTTTAAAATAGATTGGTTTGACCCTTGTTTTAGAAAGTGGCAAGATGTTCCAAGCCCCAGAACTCCGATCCGGAAAGAGGAGGAAACAATGGCAGGTTATAAACTGGTTCGGTGCTGCGTTTGTATGCGAGAAGTGACCAAACGCTCGACCATCTCGGCGGAGATCATCGTCGGTCATGAAATCGACTTTAGGTTCTGCAGAACCCACAGCCTCGAAGAGATCGCGAAAGCAGGCTTTTTCTTCCCGCGGGAAGTGGCAGCGCTGAGGAGTAAGGTCAAGCTGTGCGCCGACCTTACACTCGGATTTTTCATGGCCGCGATCGAAGAGTTCTCATGGGAGGAAAACGAGCGCCGCATGATACGGCTCGGTTTCTCTAGGTTCGAGATCGAACTGGGAAACAAATGCGTCCGTCCGGAGATCGCCCTCCTCGAAGCCGCGATCGAGTACTACACTCTCGCAGCTCGCGTGGCCTACACGCTCACGGAGGGAAAGTTCTCGTTGACGGAAAGCAATCACATCATGATGCTCTCGGGAATGCCGAGATCTGTGATCGAAGTAGTGAACCGAAGAATTCGGAAGCTGGGCGGACCGCAGATGTCGCCCAAGGAGGTTGTCCTGGCGACCGCTGCCGACCGGATCAGACCTGTTACCGTTCGACCAGGCGTCGTAAAGTTCGTGATCGTTTAGCCGAAGAAGAGTATTGCTTACCGGCGGAGGGGAAACTCTCCGCTTTTTTATTGTTTAAATATGAAAAAGGCCCCGACCCTGCCTGCCGTGAGGCAAGCGAAGTCGGGGCCGAACTTGGAGAGGGGAAAGGTGGTCAGTCGGTCATGACGAAAGGTTCGACGAACTCCGCGTCCTCGAATTCCGCGTCGTAGAGGAACTTCGTGGTGTCCACGTGGGCAGCCACGAGAACCTTCTGCTCCGCGACCTCCAGCGAGTCGGTCGGCATCACGATGGCGCAATCCGCGCCCTCGAAGTCGCCGGCGACGGGAGCGAAGAGCTCCCTGGCCTTCTCGACGAGGAACGTTGCGGCCTGCTCGACGTCCTCGGCCGTGGTAGGAACGGGAAGATTGAACTGGTTGGCCATCTTGTGCCTCCCTCTTTCTGATTTAGAGTTCAGCCCACATTATATCATATATTGCCTCAATGTCAATAGCGGGAACCGGTATGCTAATATATATAAAACCAATCAAAAACAACATGAGAAAACCATTTGAAGCTAAAAAGTTAGAAATAGAAAAAGATTTGGAAGGATTGTCGCTCAAGATGCTCCAAAACCATTACAAGCTTTACGAAGGCTACGTAAAAAAGACCAACGAGATACAAGAAAAGCTCGAGACTGCGGATAAAAAGACCGCGAACGGCGTATACAGCGAATATGGAGAGCTAAGACGCCAGGAAACTTTCGCGGTGAACGGAATGAAGCTTCACGAATTTTATTTTGCCGCCCTGGGAGGGGATGGCACACCCAAGGGCGCTCTGGTTGAAATGATCGAACGGGATTTCGGCTCCGTTGACGCTTGGAAGGAAGAAATGATCGCGACCGGAATGTCTTCGAGAGGTTGGGCAGTTCTCTGTTATGACTTCGGAGATATGAAACTCCACATCTACGGAAGCGACGCGCATAATATCGGTTCCGTCTGGAACTGCGCCCTCATCCTGCCCCTGGACGTTTACGAGCATGCGTATTTTATCGATTACGCGATAGACCGAAAAACTTATATCGACGGTTTCTTCAAAAATCTGAACTGGGATTTCTTGAGCGGTCTTCTCACCAAGTGGGGTTTGGATAAGATCGGCGAATAAATCCCGTTTTCTGCCTTAAAAATATAGTTTTGCCGATTGCGGAGTCTTGCCCTCCATCTGAACAGATTCCAATTTTAGCTGCCCATTTTCGAGTTTCGCCGAAAGAAGCTTTATTCTCTGAGGCTTGCCCTGAGCTTGTCGAAGGGTCCAAACTCCGGGATCCGGATTTAAGGCCCGGATAGTTCGGCTAACTCGTTCTGCTTCTTCCTGGTTTTCTCCGGACAATGCCTTAGCGAGCATTTCTTCGCTTATAAATCCGTCTTCGGTTTTAAATTTTTTGGTGAGTGTGGCTTCATCGTGCCTTTGTTCCACCGGAGTCATTTCGCCACTCGCGAATTTCGGTAAAATTTCCACGATCATTTCGCTGGCTATCTTCGCCAGCTGTTTTTGGAGTTCCGCGTAAGTTTCGTTTTCTCCTATCTCGGTTTTGCGCTCGGCAAAGACCGGGCCATGATCAACGGCTTCATCCATCTTATAAATTGCGACCCCCGTTTCTTTTTCTCCACCCAATATCGCGCCTTGGATAGGAGAAGCTCCTCGGTAGAGCGGCAGGAGAGACGGGTGAATCCCCAAGGCGCCCAACGGGACGGCATCGATCAATGTTTTTGGAATTATTTTGGCGTATGCTGCCACCACGAAAGCCTCGGCTTCTAAGGTCTTTACCTCCTCAACGCATTCTTCGCCGATCTTTTCCGGTTGAAAGACAGGAATGTTGTATTTTTCCGCCAAAAGCTTAACCGGCGGGGGAGTGAGTATTTTCTTTCGCCCGAAAGGCCTATCCGGATTGGTCACGACCGCGATCGGGGGAAGTCCGGCGGTTATAAGCGCGGAAAGAATAGTCTGCGCGAATTCAGGCGAACCGAAAAATATATATTTAATGTTTTTCATCTTCCTCTAAAACTAGGTCGTAAAGTGTTTTCGCGCGATCGATAAAAACAATACCGTTTAAATGGTCTGTCTCGTGCTGAAAAACCCGAGCTAAAAGACCCCAGGCTTTGATTTTCACGAGCTTTCCGGTTTTGTCCTGTCCGGTTAAGGTCACGCGGCTCGGCCGCTCCACTTCACCGTAGGTCAAAGGAACGCTCAAACATCCTTCTTCCACTTTGTTGGTTTCCTTGCCGTTTCGTTCTACCTTGGAGTTAAAAAGAGCGTAGAACTTTTTCCCGCCGGATTTTTCATCAGGAACTTCGGCCACAAACATGTGAAAGGGAAGACCTACTTGATTCGCAGCAAGCCCAACACCGTTCGCCTCCTTCATCATTTTGCGCATCTTGGTCACCATCTCCTGGATCTCCTTTCGGCTCATGGAGTTAAAATCAAAAGGAACCGCTTTCTCTCGAAGCAGCTTCTCTTCTTTTTTATCGGCTAGTTTCCAAATGTGATCCATTTAATATTTTGCGTTTTTAGCAAGAATTATCTTTTTTCTGGATTTCGCGATCTTGGATTCCTTCCATAGCTTCATAAAATAAGCGCCCATATTTTTAACGTTTTTCCTGTCCGCCACGTCCTTCGCGACTGACATTAGTTTTTGCCGGGAATTGGTCTTTGCGAGCTTGATATATAAAGACTTATGCTTTTCATCGTCCAATATCTCGGCTATCTCCAATCCGGTCAATTGAAACTCCTTATAGACCTTGGAATCTTTCTTCCTTTTCTTTATTTCGTCGAGATAGGAGGAGTCTATCGGCACGTCTGTATCATAAGAAATTTAAAGCATTTTTTCAATTTGTTGCTCCATTCAAGGCCAATAGGGTAAAATTAAGCAATGCAAAAAAAGCTGATTTCTTTTACATTAGTGATTCTCTCCGCGGCAGCACTCATGGGCAGCGGTTTTTACTGGGGAAACGAAGTCGGAAAAAGAACTCCGGAGGTGGTGGTGGCAAAAGGGGTGACGAATGTGGATGGGCAGGCTCCGGCTGATTTTCGCACGTTCTGGTCGGCCTGGAAAACTATAGACGACATCTATCTCAGGGCTGACAAAATAGACGGCCAGGCGCGGGTCTACGGCGCAATAAGAGGTTTGGTAGGGTCCTTGGGCGATCCTTATTCGGAATATTTTAATCCGCAGGAGGGAAAGAAATTTATGGAAGACGTTCAGGGGAATTTTAGCGGAATCGGAGCCGAACTTGGGATAAGAAAAGGACAACTCACCGTTATCGCACCCCTCAAGGGTTCGCCTGCAGCGGCGGCAGGGCTAAGGGCAGGGGATTGGATATTCAAGATCAACTCTACCTCTACCGACGGCATACAAATTGATGAGGCGGTAAATTATATCCGCGGACCGGAGAACACCGAAGTTGTCTTGAATGTTTTCCGCGAAGGTTGGACGGCGGCAAAAGATATAAGTATCAAACGAGGCAGAATTGAAGTGCCGACCGTGGATTTTGAAATGAAAAATAAATTTGCGCATATCTCTTTGCACAACTTCAACGGCAATGCGAGCAAAGATTTTTACGGGGCGCTGAAACAGGCGGCCTCGAATAATGCCGAAGGTATAATTTTGGATCTTCGGGACGATCCGGGAGGATTCCTGGACGTAGCCGTAGATCTGGCCGGCTGGTTCCTCAAATCCGGAACGATAGTGGTGAGCGAAAACGACAAGACCGGCCCGATCGAAACCTTAAAAGCAAGCGGCAGCGCGGATCTTTATGGATTTCCGACCGTAATATTGATAAATAAAGGTTCCGCTTCGGCTTCCGAAATTTTGGCAGGAGCACTCCGAGACCAAGCTAAGATACCGCTCGTCGGCGAAACCAGCTACGGAAAGGGCACTGTCCAACAGCTCAAGGAGCTTCCTGACGGCAGCCAGCTTAAACTTACCATCGCCCACTGGGTTCTGCCTTCCGGACACATACTCGAAGGCAGCGGACTAAAACCGGATTATGAGATACAGCTTTCTGACGACGACATAAAAAATAATCGTGATCCTCAGCTCGATAAAGCCATCCAGGTTCTGGAAAACATAATTAAAAAATAATGAAAGTAATTCTTCTAAGTGATGTTCGCGGCATTGGAAAAAGAAATGATGTAAAGAGTGTTTCCGACGGATATGCGCGAAACTTTTTGCTTCCTCAAAAATTGGCACGGATTGCGAATGAACAAAGCCTTGGAGAACTTTCCGCGATTCAAAAAAACGACAAGGCAACCGAAGAAAGACTAGAGAGGCTGGCAAAACTCCTATCCGAACGGGAACTCCAGTTTAATCTGAAGGTAGACAAAAAAGGCGTGGTATTCGGATCTGTGAATAAAGAAGATATCCTGAAGGGCTTGCGTGATACCGGACTGATAACCAAAGACAGGGTTGAAATAAAAATATCAAAACCTTTAAAAGAACTTGGGGTCCATGAAGCGGAAGCTCACTTGCCCAAGGGAATAATGGCTAAGCTAAAAATTAAAATAGAGGCGGAATGAACGGCTCGGTGCAAAATAAACCGAAAACCCTCCGGAACTCGGAGGGTTTTTGAAAAAATCTTTTGGTTAGACCACTGCGACTATGGTTGCCTTCCTGCGATTTCCGTCGAATTTGGTCTTCATGGTGACGCCGAATTTAACAATACCGTTTTTCATTGCGAAAATGGTATCGTCTTTGGCGAGTTTAACATTCTTTCCCGGAAGGTAATGGGTTCCGCGCTGACGCAAAATTATCTGACCGGTCATCACTTTCTGCCCATCCTGAATTTTTACGCCCAGTCTCTTGGCCCGTGAATCGCGGCCTAACTTTGTAGAGCCGAGCGCTTTTGTATGTGCCATATTTGTTTAAATAATTGTTTACAGCGCTAACGAGTATCTATTCTATGCTATAGTTAATATCATGTCAATGTTCATGGGAGAGGGGAGTGAGAAGACTTTAGCCAATAAACATATGGTCTTTTGGGCCATTCTGGCTGTTCTGGCCCTCGCCTTGAGCTTCTATATCGGAGAGCTTTACGGAAAAAAAGATTCACGGGCTCCGATAATAATCGAGAAGTGCTCTACGACCGCAGGACTGCAATAGGCGATCCTTCTTGACTCGGGAGGGGAGTCACTGTATGTTTTTCGACAGCCCCAAATCGGAAAGGAGATATCGATGGCCAGCGTTCGAATCACGGAATCCGAAGGTCAGAACGGCACTTCCCGCTTCACAATGAGCGTCTACGTGAACGGCACCACCTTGTCTGGCCCGCAACGAGGCACCGAGGTCGAAGCGGCCGGCGAGATGTTTCTCGAGAACCCGCACATCTTCGGAATCGTCGGGGGGATCATCCGAAGCAAGGTGGCCGCTGTCGATCCGCCCAAAGGGGAAGAGTCCTACCCCCAGGTCGGTTGTTGACCAACCAGTTCTTCAGAGAGCAAACAGCCTCGCCATCCGGCGAGGTTTTCATTTTATAGATATCCGACTCTTTTTAACCACTCTTCATTTTCCCACTCCCACAACCGTTTCGCGCCCAAAAAACCTTGAAAGTCGCTCTTCCAATATGGAAACTCCTGCAACTCCACAATGCCTTTCGTTTCGCTCCAAATGTGCGTTTCGCAGGGCTTAGAACGTCCGCGTTTTATTTTTTCCCGTCCGCCCTTAGTCCTCATCGTCGCTCCGCAAACATTGCAGACCTGCTGCTGATCGATGCGCAATATCCAACGGGTTTGAATATTCGGAAAATCCTCGAGAAGCGCCTCCACATAAGCGGAAGTTTGGAGATTATAGTCGCGATAAATTCCCTGCGAAGTTTTGATGTCCAAAACACCGAATTTTCCGTCCATGAGCGCAAGCGCATCGATCGTGCCGGCATAGCGATGGTCGGCATGTTTAATTCTCCGCTCTACCCATTCCGGAGCAGTCTCTATGTTTCTGCTTTCCACAAAATTTAAATAGGCTTGCACGGCCGGCGCCACCAGCGGGTCGATCACGGGAGAATGCCCTAGCATCAAGGCTTCCACCGCCTCATGTACTAACGTGCCTTCTTTTGCCGAATTCTCCGTGCTTTCCTGCGCCGCCTTGAAGCTCTGAGCTTCGCCGTAGAACCGATAGAGGGCCGGTTTGGATTTTATACCGACGATACGCGTGACCCGCGGGTACCAAATACCATCAATGGTATAACCGTTCTGCTCTTTGTAATCTTCTTCGTTTTTATAGTTATCGAACATTGGAGGTGATTAATATAATCAGTTCAAAATGCTTTTTGTAAGATTCGCTATCGAACCAGCGCCCATCATAATGATAACTGATGGCTTTGGATTCGCGGCAGACAAAAGAGAATACAGGGTTGATTTAAGCTTATCGGAGTCGGAAAGATACACGATCTTTTTCGTCGGATATTTTTTGGCTAAGTCTTCAGCCAATTTTTTCGCAGTTAAAACCTTCTCGTCTATGTCCCGGCCCAAAACAATATAAGTTGGGAGAATAATTATTTTATCGGCCGCGGAAAATGAATTTAAGAAATCCCTAAACAAAATTTTAAGGCGGCTCGCCTGGTGCGGTTTAAAAACACAAAGGATAGGGGAGTCGGGGTATTTTTCACGGAACGCGGAAAGGGTGGCTTTAATTTCCGAAGGATGATGGGCATAATCGTCGAAAACCGTCGCTCGACCGTCGAAAGCCGGTCCTTTATGCTCCATTCGCCGCCAGAGGCCGGGATATCCGGAGAGGGACTCTAATATCTTCTTTTTGGACACCTTAAGGCTCAATGCCAGATTATAAGCGGCGATCGCATCCGTTCGGTTCTGCCGCCCGGGAATAGGGAGCGCGCCGAATATTTCCGCCTGAATTTTGTCGGAGTAAGAGAACCAGATAATTTTGAGTTTATTTTTTAGGGCTATTTTTTCTATTTTATTTTTAAGCGAGAAAATATTTTTGTCGTCCCGGTTCAAAATAAGAATACCGCCCGGTTTGGTTTGAGAGATGAAACGCAGAAAGGTGTCTTTAATGTCCTTAAGGCCGCTATAAATATCCAAATGCTCTCTGTCGATATTCAAAATAACCGTGTGCGTGGGGTAATAATTCAAAAATGCCCGGCCGAACTCGTCCGCTTCCAAAACCAAATAATTCTTTCCAAGGCGAAAGTTTCTTCCGTCAAAAAAATCAAACTTCGCTCCCAAAATGACCATTGGGTCCAATTTGGCATCAACCAAAATTTTGGCGATCATCGCCGTAGTCGTGCTTTTGCCGTGCGCGCCGGCAATGGCAATCGTTTTAATATCTTTAGTCAGCTCGCCGACAGCCTCCGGATAAGAAAAAACTTTAAGTCCAAGCCTCCTTGCCTCTAAGATCTCCGGGTTGGTCTCCTGTACCGCCTGACTCTTGATGATACGGTCAAAGATAGGGGATATGTTCTCCTTTTTCTGCCCGATTTTGACCGATATGCCGTCTTTTATAAGATCCGAGGTAATTATGCTTTTTTCCACGTCGGACCCGAAAACAGCCCAATTTTGAGCCAAGTAATAACGGGCTAGCGCGCTCATCCCAATACCGCCGATGCCGACAAAATGAATATGTTGCTTGGCCACGAGATTCAATTATAGGAGCTACTAAGTATTTGGACAATAAAGCTTTAGCCGTTATACACTGAATATGGTCACTTGTAGCCGAAGGAGGGGAAAGTGCAAAAGATATCGCTCGGCAACGGAATGTATCTCGTAAAGCTTTCGAAGAAGGATATCCGGGCGCTCAACTGGAATAGGAAAGAACTTCAGCGCCTCGCAAAGAAGATCGTTGCTGCCCGAGAAAGAGCCACGCGGCGGGCAAAGACGTCGTCCAAGCCACGCCGACACCCGTACGAACCGGCGCCCATCAAGTAGACGTGCCAAAACCAGCAGAGGATTGTCCATTCTGCTGGCTTTTTTACAATACTACCTGTCGCACAATATACCTTTTGCGACATATGTATATGTCGCAACAAGGTCACCGGATTTAGCGACAGATGGGGTTGCTTAATAATCTGTCGCGAAATCCGGTTTTGCGACACTATACTCAATAGTTATCGCAACAACACACTCTATCCGTTCGTTATACGACAGAAGTTTAATTAAATGCGGATCTGGGCGCGACAAGGTTCTGAACCGGAACCTATCTCTAAACCAGGCCGGCAATGAACCCAAAGAAGGCCTTAATAAGGGCAAAAAGTTTACCCAGGACCCACAAAATGCCGTCTATGAGCTTAAATAACTCGGTAGCGTTACCGATTATCTTTAAAACTATTCCGGCAAAGAAGGAGAAGATCGACTTAATGATAGCGAACAACCTGGCAAACAGATCGGCCAAAAATGCGATTCCCCTTTCCAGATAATTTTTAAAGCCGCTCTCGCTCACATTTCCAAGAAGATTCAAAATTTCTTTTTGAAAAAGATAGATGACCGCGAGCGCGACGAGAATTATGACAAAAGTTTGGATTATTTTTCCTTTCATCTTTTTAGAGATAACCCAACGGATTCAAGTCGCCGCCGTATGGCATCGGGCCGCAGCTTTTGGAGGGGCTGATTCCTTCCGGATATTTGCCGGTGGCAGGCGGAATAGTCGGCGTGGCAAAAACCGAGAAATGTAAATGCGGTCCGGTCGCGTAACCGGTTTTTCCGGAATAACCGATGACCTGTCCCCGCTCAACTTTCTGTCCGGGCGAAACTATGTATTTGGAAAGATGGCCGTAAAGGCTCGTTAAATTATTTTCGTGCTTTATCAAAACAAATTTTCCATATGCGCCTTTGTAGCAGAATGAGTCCTGATTCCCGGTCGCAAGAATGATTCCTGTCTCCGCGGCAAATATCGGAGTTCCAATGGGTACGCCGAAATCTATACCGTTATGCCACTTACCCTTATATCCATATTTTGCGAAGGCCGTTGCTCCATAGCTCTGAGTCATATCGCTTTTATCTCCCTGAATGGGATAGCCCAGCACTCCTGAACTTAGCGGCGGCAAGAACTTCGGATCAACTTTGCTTCGGAGCTGGGCGTCCATCGCCTCCATTTCATTCGCGATATCTTCCTGAAGTTTTTTCAGATCGGCCAACTGTTTTTGATAAACACTTTCTTTCTCTTTGGTCTGGCTCAAAAGCGTGGCTCTTTCCTGCTTCGTTTCTTCGGTTATTTGTTTGCGATTCTTCAAATTTTCTTCATGATAGACCAGCTCTTTGTGTTTGACGCTAAGATCTTCCATTTTTTGCCGATATTGATCCTTCAACTCCTTAAGCGATTGGATATCCACCGCGAGCTGAGAACGTATATCCTCCAAAGATTTTGTTGCCAAAAGACCTTCGCTGATAGTCTTGTTTTCCAAAAATATCATCAGCGTATTTTTATCCTGATTCCTCTGAAGCTCGCGGAAAAGATCCGAAATAGAACTGTTTTTTTGCAGCACGGAAGCCTCGATATCCTCGATATCCATGTCGATGGAATCGATCTGGTAATTTATTTTTTGCGCGTTTACCCGGTCGGATTGAATGCTCAAATCCAATTGTTTGAGCGAGGTATCTAGGGTTTTAACTTCCTTTTGAAGCGTGGTTTTCTGGCCCTGAACGTCTTTCAGGGTATTTTGAGTGGTCTGGATAGCCTGATTCAAGGTCTCCAGCTGTTTGGACCTGTCTTTTATCTGCTGTTCCAATTCTTCCCGCGTCTGCGGCGCGGTTGTTGCGCCCAAAGAATTAGACGGCCCCATAATAATTATGAGGGTCGAAATTACGGAAAAGGTCTTTTTTAAAAGATCTGTCATCGTGGTCTTACGGAAGTTTTTTAATTGCTTTTTCAATGCGCCGAAGCGATTCTTCTTTGCCTAAAGTTTCAGCGATAGACACGGGGTCCGGTGAGGCTTTTTGTCCGGAAAGGGATACCCGCAGCGGCCAGAAGACCACTCCCCTGCCCAAACCTTCGGCAAGAGAGGCTAGGCTGTCGGTTATTTTTTCTTTGGTAAATTCGCCGTCCGGAATATTTTTAAAAGCTTCTTCTGTAGCGAGAAGAGATTCTTTTATCTTCTCCTGCGGTTCTTTATTCCAAACAAGCAATCCCCATTCGTAAGCCGGCAACTCAAAGAAGAATCCGGCGATGTCCGCGAATTCTTTAAGCGTCCGAAGCCGGTCTTTTTGCACAGCTACCACCTTAAAAAGGAATTTTTCGTCCGCTTCGGGAAACTTCTCGATCACAAAAGGCTTAAGCAGCGCGGTTAGCTTTTCCGTGTCCATGGAGCGGATGTGTTCGCTGTTCAACCAAGAAAGTTTTTCTTCGTTCCAGATAGCTCCGGCTTTTTGAACGCGCTTTAGATCAAAGGTTTCAATGAGCTCCGAAACCTTAAATACTTCGCGATCGCCCTTAGGATGCCATCCTAAAAGAACGAGAAAATTGACCATTGCTTCCGGAAGATAGCCTTGTTTCTCATATTCAATAAGCGAAGTTTCTGCGTAGCGCTTGGAAAGCTTGCTTCGGTCGGCAGAAAGAATGAGCGGCAGATGAGCGAATGTCGGCTCCGAGAAACCCAAAGCTTTCCCGAACAGGATCTGTTTCGGAGTATTCGAGAGATGATCTTCGCCCCTGATAACGTGGGTTATCTTCATAAGCTCGTCGTCGATGACCACCGCGAAGTTATAGAGCGGAGAACGAAGATCTTTGGCTATCGGAATATCTCCGAATAAGGATGCGTCAAAACTCATGCTTCCGCGGATCATATCTTTGAACTCTACTTTGACTTCCGGAGTTTTGAAGCGGATAAGTTCCGGTTTGCGATCGGTGGGCGCCGATTCCAGGTTCCGGCAACGGCCGCTGTATTTCGGCGGAAGACCTTGGGCGATCATCGCTTCTTTTTGCGCCTCAAGTTCTTCTTTGGTGCAATAACAGTAATACGCCTTTCCGGCTTCCAAAAGCTCCTTCAGATATTTTTCGTAGATAGGTTCTCGTTCGCTCTGGCGATACGGTCCGTATTCTCCGCCGACATCCGGTCCTTCGTCCCAATCAAGACCAAGCCAGCGCAAGGATTCCAAGATCCCGTCTTCATGCTCCTTTTTGGAACGTTCTTTGTCGGTATCCTCAATGCGCAAGACAAAAACACCGTTCTGTTGACGGGCATAGATCCAATTGAAAAGCGCAGCTCGGGCACTTCCCAAATGGAAGGGACCTGTGGGGCTCGGGGCAAACCGAACCCGGACCGATTTTGATGCTTTCGGCTCCATATTTGGAGTATAACATGCCGATTTAGGCCTTTAAATAGCCCTTTTGTGCCCCAAAATGGCCCGCCAAGAGGCCCTAAGCAAGCTTGAAGACTTCTGCCGCAATTGCCTCGGCGGCCTGTGGTTTAGCGAATTTTAGAGCTGCCTCTGCCATAGCCTTTGGGAGATCTCCCCCGCCGGTTAGCCTCTTTATCCCCGAAAGCAAAATATTGGGCGAAAAATTAGACTCCTCCGTGACATACGCGGCGCCGGTCTGGGCGTAAGCATAAGCATTTTCTCTTTGATGGTCGCCCGCAGCTTCCGGAAGCGGGATAAGGATCGAAGGTTTGCCGAATGCGGCGATCTCAAAAATAGTTCCGCTTCCCGCGCGGCCGATCACCACATCCGCCGCCGAAAGCGCGTAAGCCATTTCTTTTCCCACGAGAAACGAAACCGCCTTATAACGATTTTTCGCTTCCGCGGAAACCGCCACATCCACAAGCGTGGCCTGGGCCGCTTTTTGGACAAGCTCGTAATTGGCCGCGCCGGTTTGATGCAAAATTTGCGCGTCAATTATCACATTTTTCAAAACGGATATTATAAAGTCATTTACGCGTTCCGAACCCTGCGAACCGCCGAGTATAAGAACAAGCGGCGAAGCGGATGAAAAACCGAGGGCCTCCTTCGCGGCTCCGGATTCCAACCGCTGGCGTAAAAGCGAAGGACGGAGCGGATTTCCGGTTAAGATGGTTTTGGCCGGGTTAAAATATTTCGCCACATTAGGAAAACTTATCGCGATCTTTTTCGCAAAACGGGCCGAGAGCAAGTTGGTAAGTCCCGGATAAGCGTCGGACTCGTGGATCATAACCGGTATCATATAGAACTTGGCGGCAAGAACCGTTTGAAACGCGCCCGGACCGCCTTTCGAAAAAACTTCATCGGGCATGATGGCGTAGATCTTTAAAAACGCTTGAATGAGGCCGATAAATATTTTCGGGATGTCTATTAAGTATCCGAAAGATAAATATCTTCTGAATTTTCCGGCGAGTATTTTATGTATTTTAATTCCCGCGGCTTTTATCTCGTCTTCGAATTTGCCCGGGGTTCCCACAAAATGCAGTTCCAAAAGATATCCGTTCTTTTCAAAAACACCCCTTAATTCTTCGGCCACGGCAAGAAGCGGGTAGATGTGTCCGCCGGTTCCTCCGCCCGCGAGAACAATTTTATATTTTTTGACCTTTGTCATTTACTTAAGTTTACCCCGTATATTTGGAAATGTTGAGCGAAATGCCGCCCATGGTCATAAATATCGCGAGCGCCGTGCCTCCGTAGCTTATGAACGGAAGAGGTACGCCGGTGAGCGGTAGAATTCCGGAGATTGCGCCCATATTAACCAGGGACTGAAGAGCGATAATGGAACCGAAGCCTACGAGCATGTTCCTGCCGAACTTATCGCGAGTTTTTTTTGCGAGCCAGAACAAACGGAAAACCAGCATACCGAAAAGAATTGTGATGAGCCCGGTGCCGAGGAATCCCAATTCCTGGCCGACTACGGCAAAAATGGAATCATCAATGACCGCCGGCAGATAATTTACTTTTGCGGTGGATTTCCCGTAACCCATTCCGAAAGCTCCTCCCGAGCCTATCGCGATAAGCGCCTGATTCACGTGATAGTTTATGGTTTGAGTATTAGACGATTTATCCAAAAATCCCACGATTCTTTTCATTCTGTAGGGCGTGAAATATATGAGCGAACCCAAAATTACGACGATCAACCCGGCGGCCATAAAAATATATTTCCATTCCGCCCCGCTCAAGAAATAAACCATTCCGCCGGAAGCAAGAAGGATCACTACCGTGCTCGTTGCCGGCTGTAAGAACAACATTCCGGCCATTATTCCCGAGGCCACAAGGAACGGTAAAAAACCGCCCAAAAAACTGGCGGTGCGCTTAGCCTGGCCTCCAACCCAGGCGGAAATATAGATGATAAAAGACAATTTCAACAATTCAGCGGGTTGGAAGGAAATAGGCCCCAATTGCAGCCAACGGCTCGCTCCCCCGCTTGAGAGGCCGAACTTAGTGAATACGAGGGTCAGCAGGGCGAGGTTAAAAATGAAAAGCGGAAAGGCCAGCTTTTTTAAATTCTGGTACGACAGAAAAAAACAAATCAGAAATCCGATAACTCCCGGCAGAAGCCCGTAAACGGCCTGATGTTTTAAATAATAATAACTGTCGCCGAACTTTATGCGCCCGAGCTCCGATGACGCGCTGGCCAGAATGAACAATCCGCCCAAGACAAGGAGGGCCAAAAGCGCCATTAAAAATATGTCCGGTTTTCGTCCGGACTTGATCCCTCTAAAAGCCATTTTTCGTATGCAATTTTGGTTCTCCGAAGAGTCCGGCTTTCTCTCCGGGCCGATAAGCCAGATTTCCGCCCAGGATGGTGAATTTTACTTCTCCATTTTTGAATACGGTTAGATCCGCAAAATATCCTTCGCCAACCCTCCCCCTGCCTTTAAAGCCGAAAACTTTTGCGGGAAAACCGGAAACTTTCCAAACCGCGTCCTCGAGAGAAAGCAATTCTTCTTTTTCGATCCTTCCCAAGAAATGCATGAGTGTGGAATTGGAGGACATCGCCTTGGGAGCGAAAGTTCCGACCATTGTGCGCGGATTCTTCCAGGTAGCGATCAAAAGTTTCGGATCCAATTCTCCCAAAGTCACCGTGGCGCGCAAACCGGTTGTGATCATAACCTTGCGCAGAGTTTCGGCGAAAGTGCTAAGTCCGAAAATTTCCATGAGCTCCTTAATGCTTTTCCCTTCAAGGCTCTCATTCTTGACCGCCTTGAGCACCCGGACTTTTTCCGGGTCCAGCTGCGGAATATCTTTCATGACCCTTGAAGACAGCCACTCGTCTTTCACGGAAGCGAGCATTTCTTCCAAGCTCCCTTTTTGCGCCCAGCCGGGAAGCATAAAATAGATCGGCACGATATTTTCTTCAAATGGCCTGGCGGTAAGATAAAGTTCCGTTTCCGCCGGAATATCGTAGAGCTCGGAGAGCACTTTTTCGTATTCCGATTCCGCTCCGATCATCGGAGAAAAGTGGCTGACCAGCACTTTAACCTTCGTGGTTTCCGCGAGCGCTTTCGCCTCTTCAAACGCTTCCGCGATCTCTTTGTCGCGTTTCCTCAAATGCACGGCGCAGACCCCGTTGGCTTTGGCCACGCAATCCGCGAGCATCTTTATTTCTTTGAACGGCGTTCCCTTCCCGTGAGAATATTCGAGTCCGAAAGAAACACCGACGCTTCCATGGGAGAGCGAACCGTCAATAACTTTTTTAAAGACCGCGAGTTCGTTTTGGGTAAGATCGCGATCCGCGTCTCCCACAAGTTCTTGCCGCACGGTCAAATGTCCGGTAAAAGTCGCAAAATTAATTCCCATCTTTCGCTTCTTGAGGCTCGCAAAAAATTCCTTCATCGTATGCCAGTCGATATTCAATTTATCCACATCCGTCCACTTGCGGATCATGTCCAATCGCCCGTAAAGAAGAGGTGCTAAAGAAAATCCGCATTGTCCGCCGACAATCGTGGTTATTCCCTGCGCCAAAAGATGCTCAGCGGACGGGTCTTCAAAAATATCCAAGTAGTGGTCGGCCGTGGAACCGACGTCAATAAAGCCGGGAGCCAAATATCCGCCCTGCCCGTCAAGCACCAGATCCGCGTCTTTCTGCGGAAAAGTTCCTATCGCGGAGATCTTGTCGCCCACCACAAAAACGTCGGAGTGATCGCCAAAATCTTTCACTCCGCCTAAAACTTTTACGTTTTTAATAAGGAGCGTCATCTTTAATACATTATATCATTAGGGCAACCCCTCTTGCCTTATTTGCCTTTTTCCGTCGAGATCTTAAGTTCCCCTGCCCCGAACAGCGCCGAAACGGTGCCAAAGAGATCCGTTCGAAGAACCGGAATATCGTTATCCGCTAAGGATCTAAGGGCCTCTTTGGATGGGTGGCCATAGCTGTTTTTACCGACCTCGATGACCGCCAAGATCGGTTTAACCGCATCCAAAAACTGCGCGCTTACGGAATATTTTGATCCGTGATGGGCTATCTTTAGAATATCGGAGCGCAGGTCGCTGTTATATGATAATCTCGCTTCCGTCTTTTTTCCTATGTCTCCCGTAAAAAGAGCGGAAACTCCTCCCACGGTCATTTTTTGAACGAGCGCGGCTTCATTTTCGTCTTTCCCCGCAAGAAGCAACTTATCCGGAGAAATTATCCTTATCCCGTCCTCCCCCAGTTTTATTGAATCGCCCTTCCCGATAGTTATCATGGGAACATTCTTCTCGCTCAGTTTCTTTTTCATATCCGCCCATTCCGCCGAAATTACCTGCGGTTCGCGGCCGTTGGTCAAAACCGCCCCGAGATCATAAGAATCCAAAACGTATCTCATCCCTCCGTAGTGGTCCAGCTGCGGATGAGAAATTAAAACCAGATCTATATATTTGTCGGCGGAACCCAGGATTTTTCCGAGCGCACCCACCACCCGGGAACCCTGCCCCGCGTCGGTTAGAATCTTCGCTCCGTTTTCGGCAATCGCAAGTTCGGAATCTCCCTGCCCTACGTCCAAAAAATAAAACCCTGTGGCAGGCCCGGAAGCCTTGAGATTTGCCCGCGCGAAAAAACAAAGTCCTAACAACAGGACCGCGGCAAAAACGAATGTTCTATTGCTTAACTTTGGTAATCCCTGCATATACAAAAATTATAAGACATATGTAATAAATTGCCGCGGCGTAAGGAATGTTTAGGAAATCTCCGAAGGGCAGACGAACCCGCGAGAAGAATTCGATTATAAAGATAAAATATTTCATACCTATCTCGGCGAAAAAACCGAAGAAAAATGAGAGGGCGGCCGAAAAGAAATCGGCGACAGCAACCAAAAATCCGGAAAGCATCGCGTATGGAACAAAACCGGTGATAAGCGAATTGGAAATTATCGCGGTTAAAGAAAACCCGCCGAAGGTTTTTATGGCTATCGGCAACACCGCCGCCTGGGCGGAAACGGTCATAAGCGCCGCTTCCTCGATTCCTTTCGGATTTTTCCCCGGCAAAAATGTGTTTTTAACGGCCGGCAGAATATATACGATTCCCATTAGGCTCACAAAAGAAAGGATAAATCCGATATCGAAAACGTTATTCGGATCCCAAGCGGTCATCGCAAATCCGGCAAAAGCTATTGCGTTTCTCGGCGAATATATTCTTCCGCTCTCTTGGGAAATTAAGAGAAGCGCGCCCATAATCCCCGCCCGAACGACCGACGCTTCCGCCCCGACCATTACGATAAAAAGGATGATGATCATTATCGAAAGCGCGAAGCGCATTTTGCGGGACAAAAATGAGCCAAGGGCCAGCGCTATGGCGTTTACAAGGATCGTTATATTGAACCCCGAAAGCGCGACCAGGTGGGTCGTCCCGCTCCCCTTCATCGCGGTTTTAAAGTCCGCGGAAAAGCTATTCCTATCGCCCAAGAGAAGTCCGCCCATGAGCGCGGCCGAGGGCGGTGATAGATTTTCTTTGAGAGATTTGAGCAGATTTGTTTTTAGTCCCAGAAGCGATTGCTTGAGCCCCGAACCGTTATTTTTGGAAACAATTTCCGGGGCGTATACTCTCGCCGCCGGACGAGTGGAATACTTATCCGGGTTAAGCGCGGCTTCAAATTTTATCCTGTCGCCATATTCCAAAAGGATTCCTTCGTTTGAAACCAGATCTATCGCCCCGCCGTATGGTGGCAGCAGCTTGGCTTTTGTCCGCTGAACTGTCCCGCTTATCCTCGTTTCTCCCGTGACAATAACCTCCATAGCGATTTTCACTCCAAAACTAGGATATTTCGCACTGGCTAATTTCCCATATAAAACAAAATAAAAGAAGCCCAAAAGAAACGCGGCTAGAGCTACGGCGAAGTATTTTGTAAGATTTCGCCTCAAGAAAAAGCTGGCGGCGATTACGATAAAAAATCCGACAATGCCGGTATAGATGTTAACTCCCGAACCGCTCGCGACAACGCCTAAGATAAATCCCGAGAAAAGCGAAAAAACTATTTCCGCCGCCATTATGTATAAAAGTATAACAAGTTCTAATTTTACAAAAGAAAAAGGCCGCTCGGTTTCCCGAACGGCCATGAAGAACTGCTGCGTCTGTCTTGTTACAGCGCGCCGAATGCGGCGAGCTTGAGGTCGATCCAGACGTAACCGGAGACGTTGAAATCGTAGTCAGCGAAAAAGTCGCGGACGGCGTTCAGGATCATCTCCTCGCGTTCCTCGAGGTTCGCCATGCGCTCGAGGTAGAAGTTCGCAGTGACGATGATCTCGACGTCGCGCGTGTTCACGTCGTGCTCGCCGAGCCTCGAGATCCGAACCTCCACATCGCCCGGGTCGAGATGCGCCTCGGGTTTTCCCTTCACATTCAGGGCCTCGGCGACGATTTCCGGCAATTCCTTGGCCAGGCTCCAGATGATGTCCTCCTGAGGGACACCGAACTTGTGGTGGATGGTAACGAGCGGCATATACTCTCCTCTCCTTGTTCGGTTGGTTAGGATTTCCTGATTTCAATGGCGTCGAATTCCTTCGCGTCGGTCGGGGCGCCCGTCCAGGGAACGTACCTCGCCTTGAAAATGAACGGGAAAACCGCGATTTTGAAACCCCCCGCGACGAACTTCAAGAGCTCCTCCCAAAGTTCGTCTCCGGGAGAGACGAGCGCCTCGGATTCGTCGTCGAAAAGGATCTTGGCACTGTCACGCGGATTGTCCTCCAGAGCCTTCAGGAACTCGAGGTCCCTCAAGACCTGGATGGCGCCTGTCATGCAATGAACGTGCCAGATACTTCTGGAGCCTCGTTTGGGAGGGAACTTTCCCTCCGGATAACGCTTTGCTGTGAACATACATCCTCCCTTCTTATCGTGCAGCGCAGATGGCGATCAGGCCGTGGAAGACGAGGCCATAGATCGGCATAGCCATGATGAACCACCAGCGCGGTTTTGTTCGATCGGTTCGCCGAAGCACGTTGATCGTGGTAACCGCAAATGCGGTTGTCCAGAACATCCACGCAAGCGGCTGTTCCACATGGCTGTTTCGCCACACGCCCACGAAAGTCGGCACCGATGAAACGGTGAAGATGCCGGCAATCACGAGATTGGCGTAAATCGCGCTTCGCTTCACATACCAGATCGCACAAGCCACGAAGCAGAAGATGAGAACGAGCCACGCTTTTGTGTCCAACGGAACGAACTTCCCCGTCATGAGCGAGTAAGTCCAAACCATGACACAGGCGACTGATCCGGTGAAGAACTGCGCTGTTGCGAGCGCATCCTTCGAAGCCCTCCAGAACGTCAGGGCATTCAGGATGGAAAGAAGCGCCCACACGCTCCAGGAAGCCGGGTTCGGAATTGATCCGCCGGCGCTCACCTGAGCGAAATATGCCACGTAAGCGGACACTTGGAACAACGCGGCGAGAACCGAGAGAAGCATGGACTCCTCCTTTCCCCTATTTTATGGCATAGGTGCCGTTTAAAGGTGCTGCTTAATGCGAGGATAGTAGCACTTTTTATGCCGAACGTCAAGATATTTTCTCCGTTATTTTGTATATTATGAAAAGCTATAATTTTGAAATGAAAAAGGCCGTCCGGTTTCCCGGAAGGCCCTGAGAGAGCTGATCTAAGCCTGGCAGAGCCAGGTCGCTTCGATCCAGTTGGACCTACAGCCGTTGGGCAGATGGACACGAACGAGTTGTCCCTCCTGTCCCCCGGAGCATGTACTCACCATGGTCTCCGCCACCACGTACGTCTCTCCGTGCACGAGCGGGGAAACCATGGGTCGGACCCGGTGGAAAGCTGGCCCTTCGTAGAGACGCACATTGCTTCCCGCAGAGAATTTCTCGGACATGTAACTTCTCCCTTCTCTGTTCCGCCGATTCAGAAATCTGTTCAGCGATAGTCTTTGTTCTGCCAGAGGAGCTTGCCTCTGCCATCGCGGATCTCTTTGAGGCCCTTGTAGCCCCAGCCGAAAGAGATTCCCTCGGCATAGAGGTTGATGCCGCCCATCGACTGAGCGACCGATCCATCCTGAACACGCACAGTCCTACCGCTCAACACCGCTCCTGGCGGTAGATGATTGGTGCCCGCCTCGTCCGCGAGAAGCACGGAGTAGCTTCCTTTGTACACCCAACAACCGGTCGGATTCTTGTGGCTCATTGCCTGTCTCCCCTTTCAATCGATACTGGCCGCAGATTATCAATCCGCGCGGGCGATGTCAAACTTTTCCAAGAAATAAACGGGTTTTTAATATTTTTGGGTCAGAATAAAATTACACAACTCATTGAAAGCCCCACACTTCTTTCTGATTAAATCTAGCGAGACTTGCGATGCAAGCTGCGCATTATGGTGCGTATTAATATATTTTTTTTCATTACCCGAGCATGAATAAACATATTCTCCTAATTTCTCTTTCGGAGAATCAATACTCTCTGGTTCGTCGCCAACTTTCGGAGTGCGTTTAAGCTTAAAAACTTTTTTAATGGTAGCCGGATCACTTAAAAACCATGCTTCAATTTCTTCGATTGGAATACAAACAAAATATTTTGGAAAAGGATTCCCGCGCAATAATTTTCCAAGTTCCGTCCTTAATTTTTCAAGATTATTCTTGTCCAAGTCATGCATGAGAATTAGCAAATCACAACCTCTATTTTTTAAATCAACCGCAAAAGTAGGTGCCTTCCTCTTTAACCTGCCACAACCGTTTGCGAGACTTTTTCTAAAATCTAAATTCTTTTTTTTAGTTAACCGCCTTATAAGAATTTTCGATGATTCAAAATCGCTCTCATCTTCGGCAATTATGCCGATGCGCTTAATCTGGCTCATTTTCGAATCCCCCTTCCTTCCAATATTCACCCAGGTTTCCGGAGGTGTTTAAATATTCCTTCAAGACCGCGAAGTCGTTCTTTGAAAGGGTTTTGGTCAACGCCTTGGCAGTTGTACCATCCTTTTTATTGCGCCTAACGATTATAACGTTCTCTGGATTAATTTTGTCCAAGACGTAGTCTGAATGGGTGCTGACAACTATTTGTTTCTGCTTTGACTGGATTTTAATTAATTCAATTATGCTATTTAGTAAACCGTGATGCACACAAACTTCCGGCTCTTCAATTAAAAGAAGTTCGCTTTGATCATTGAGTATATAAAATATTAACGCTAGCGTTTTGAATGTTCCCTCTGAAAGTTGATTCGGGGATAACGACAAGCCGTCAAGAATGACTGAGGGAATTATAATATTTTTACTTTTGACCTCCTTTCTAATCTTCCCCCCTGGTTTAACCCCATAGGTGCTATTGGGTAAGTTAAACTCAGCAAATTTGATATCGCTGATTAAACCAATTCCATTTTTGTTGACTATATTAATAAATCTATTAAATTCTTTTTTCTTTTTTTTCCAGCTAATAAATAAATCAAAAATAAATTTATTATGCGGCATCCCCGTTCTATATGTCCTCAAGGAAGGTTTGGAGTCTTCGAGCTCTATTGATACTGGAGATTGTGTTGGATCCGAAAATTGAGTTGCGCCGTAATAACTTATGCTTGCTAAGTATTCCAATATTCTAATGTTTAATTTATCCTCGGCATTAAAATCACTGTAATAGTGAATGTAGTTCTCCGGGACTCTATGTAGATATTTATATCGTTGGATAAGATCTAACGAGCGTCCGTTTATTGGGGCCCAAGTCCGAGTAGAGCCTGCTTTTTTGATAAAAATTTCAACGGAATCAATTTCGTCTATATTTTCTTCATCTGTATCGTAGTAGATATTTGCCTTCAGAATATATTTTTTGTTGTCGATGTCTATATCTAACCTGATGTTAGTTTGAGAAAGAGACTCTCTAATGCCTTTATGAATAAATCTATTTCTACTTGTCGCCACCGCCGACCTCAGTAGTTGAATGCCGGTTAGAATATTGCTCTTCCCAGCTCCGTTGATACCTATCAAAGTTGTCAAATCCTTGCGTAAGGCAATCGTGGTACTTATACAGGAACGAAAATTTTCGATTTTGATGTTAGTGATTCTAATCATTGTGGGTAGGCATCATTTTTCGGTGTTTATCCATCACAATAAATATAATCGTTCTTTTGCCGTTATGATACCCTTCCTTTATTTTCTTCTCCACTCCTCGATCTTTTTATGATCTCCCGAAAGCAGGACCTGCGGGACTTTTAGCTTCTTTTTCCCGAGCTTGAACTCCTCGGGACGAGTATAAACGGGATATGAACCTTTAAGTTCCTCGAGCGATTCGAGTTTGCCCAAGAATCCGGGTAGGAATCGCGCGACAGATTCGGAAAGCACCAAGGCGGGAAGTTCGCCTCCCGAAAGCACAAAATCTCCGATAGACACTTCTTCGTCCGCCAACGCTTCCGCCACTCGTTCGTCCACGCCCTCGTAGCGGCCCGAAATTAGGATAAGCCGGTCATATTTGGAAAGTCGCTTCGCCATCGCCGCATCTAACTTTTTACCCCGGGTGGAAAACAAAATAGTTCTGGTTTTATTTTTCGCGCCTAGCGATTTAAGCGCCTTGGTTATCGGCTCTACCATCAAGACCATTCCCGGTCCCCCGCCGAACGGCCGATCGTCGATTTTCTTGTGTTTACCGGTCGCGAAATCACGCAAGTTCACTATCTTAAATTTCAATATCTTTTTGGCAATAGCGCGCTTAAAAAGCGACTCGTTCAAATAAGAATCGAATATCTTCGGAAAGGCAGTTAGAATAACTACCTCGAGCTTATTTTTCATTTTCGTCTTCGTCTTTCGGAGCGGACATTGCATCGCTTATCATTTTTCTTACCGAATCAATATCCGACGGTTCAACCGGTTTCCGTTCCTTTTCTTTGGACGGGAAAGTTTCTTTGCCTTCAAGTTCTTTCAAGGAAATTGTTTGAGTCGGGGCTTCTCTTCGTTCTTCGGAAGGAATCATTTGCCTAGGAGCTTCCTGTCTCGGCGCTGGCGACCCGCCTCGGGGGCCTCCCATAACCTCGCTCCACTCGCTTATCTCTTCCTCTACCGCGTAACGAGGCCGGGCATAACGTTTCCTTGAGGTTTTAATAACGTCTTCTTCCGCAGCAGCTTCAAATTGAGTTTTTATCGGAGGCAAAGTGGCGGCGGAAAACGAACGGGAAGTCACGCCGTCCACCATAAGCTTTAGATATATTCTGCGATTCGGAAGATTCACCATGTCCTGCGCGCCGAATTCCGGCTCCAATTCCTTGGCCAGAAAATCCGCATCAGCCGCACCGACTCTCATGATCATTTGGGTTCCCACGTTACCGAAAATAGCATCCCGAACTTTTGTGGAAACATCCGTCACCAGCTGGCCGATGTATTGATGCGCCATGGTAAGACAAAGACGGTATTTGCGCGCCTCGGAAAGGATATTGGCGAAAGAATCGGTCGCGAAGTTTTGAAATTCGTCGACATATAAGTAGAAGTCCACGCGCTCTTCTTCGGGAACACGGATGCGATCCATCGCGGAGAGCTGTATCTTGGTGATAACCATCGCGCCCAAAAGCGCGGAGTTATCTTCTCCGATCCTGCCCTTAGACACGTTAACCAAGAGGATCTTTCCGCTGTTCATTATCTCGAAGAAATCCACGGTGCTCTTTTGCTGTCCGACAATATTCCTGACCAAAGTAACGGACAAAAATTGTCCTACTTTGTTTTGGATAGGGGCAATGGCCTCGTTTCGATATTGGTCTTTCCAGGCTTCGTATTCCGTGGACCAGAAAGCTTTGACCACCGGATCCTGAATATTCGCGACTACTTTTTGCCTGAATTCCTTGTCCACCAGAAGCCTCGGTATTCCCAAGAGAGTTGTCCCCGGAGTATCCAAAAGGCCCAAGACGCAGTTGTTCAAAATATATTCCATTCTAGGCGACCAAACGCCAGCCCAGATCTTGGTAAAGATGGCCATCAGTCCGGAAGCCACAAGATGCTTATACCTCGGGTCGCTTATCTCCAAAGGATTAAAGCCGACATGAAAATCGGGGTCGCCCGGGTTAAAGTAGACCACATCGTCCAATCTGTCTTTCGGGATCATTTTCAAAAGATCTTCGACGAACTCTCCGTGCGGGTCCACCACGCAAAGACCCTCGCCGTTCGCGATGTCTTGAATGACCATGTTGCGAAGCAAAGTGGTTTTACCGGTTCCCGTCTTTCCTATCACATACATATGCTGTCTCCGGTCGGCGCGCTTAATACCGAAAATTCGGTCGGCGTCCCGGAAGTCCGTTTTCGCGAAAAATACTACGTCTTTTTTTTCTTTTGCCATTTTATTGTGAAGTTAAGACCCCCAGCTCTTTTAAAAACTTTTCGTAACCTTTGATAGCCGTTTCCGCGATCTGCTTGTTAAGCACGAAGGCTTCGTTGTGAACGATGTTGTTGCGGATCTTGTGCGAACGCCAAAGGTCTTCGAAACTCTTGAGCTCGCCCGGCTCGATATTATCCAAACGATCGGCCATATGCTCGCCTTTGAGACCGGCGTTTTTAAGAATGCCGTCGATCATGGCGTCGCCCTGGATAACCGCGATCTTCAGATTGTCCGGTTTGCCGTCGGTGTATTTTTCCATTATCGCGTTCCATTTTTCGAGCAATTCCTCTTTGCGGATGGTTAAGACCGGCGCCCGGTTAATATCGGCCCTGAACCGAGGCCTTATCTTTATCGCTTTCATGAATATATGAATAGTCGCCGCGACCAACAGAAAATCAAAAATGATTATCCCGATGCGGATGTATTCGAATATCTGAGGCAAGGTGAGATTTGAAAAATCTAGGTTCATGTTTCGAATATTTCCAGATCTTCGTTCCCGCCGAATATCGCGAGCCCTTGAGGCGGACCGACCTTCCTGCTTTCGACTCTCTGCATGAACGGCGCCGTCAAAACCACAGTGGTCGGCAGATGGAAAACGGTGGCCAAAGATTCCGTGGACAGTTCCACAAATCTCGAAGCATTATTTGTATGAAAAAACATCGAGCTTATAAGTTTGCCCATGGCGCTTACCGGAGGAACGTCCCGATGCCGGTAGGTGTGCAATATCCGCTCCTTCCTGGCTTCATCCCGGCTTTTTGGAAAGAGAGCAAAAAGTTTGTCCGGATTCGGAAGCACATCGCCGATCTCGGTTTGCGAATTTTTCTTGAATGAATTCAGATCCGGAGACGCGTATTGATTGAAGGAGCTCACTATCCCCTGCTTCGCGTATTTCTCGCGGAAAGAAGATCGGGGCGCAACATATATCGCTCGGATGAGCGTGTTGAAAAAAGGCTTGGACAAATTTTCCTCAACTACTTTTACTTTTTTCGCGTCGGTTCCCAAAGTCAGTTTCAGGGTGGTGGTATCCAAGGTCTCGCCCTCCTTGGGCTTTGCCTTCAATTTTTCAAGAAGCGGCTTGTATTTCTCCCGAACGCTTTTCGTGCTTATGGGCATAAGGATCATCTGGACTCCCAAGAATTCGTCCGGCAAAAGCCGGCCCATTATTTCCGTGAACACGGACATCGGGTCGAATTCTTTGCCCTCGCCGCCGCTCGTAAACTCTTTATAGGATTTTATCGGGTACGCGCCTTCTTTTCCGAGGATAAGTTCCGTGCCCCAGACATTCAGATCCCGCGCGTAAAGCTGGGCCGTGTTCGAAGGCACATGATCCATATAATCATCCACTTCTTTTATGTCTACGTCCTGATAAAAGGAGAAAAACGTGGATTCTAAAAGATTCTTGTATTTCTCAAGTATGCGGATCATAAAATGGATCTCGCCGCCGATGCTTATAAGTTCAAGCGACGCCCATTCCGTTGGTTTCCTCGAGGGCAAAGTCCCCCAGCCGTTCATTGTTTCGAGTATCTGCTCCATCGCCTGCGGGGTTTTCTTGGTCTCCCTGGAAATTTTAATATCCAAAATTACCCACTTATTCTCGCGTTTCCTCTTTTCGTGGGTTACAAAGAGCGCGGTTGAGCTATAAAGGGGCAAAAAGATTATTGGAACGATTATCCACCAATATAAAGCGAAAAAGTCCAAAATACTTTGGAATACGAAATTAAAACTCATCTACTTAATTTTAGCACAAATAGAACTTGAAAAGTCTTACGCTTCGCGGACCTTGTAAGTGCCGTCACCCAAACGCTCGAAGAGTTCTTTGTTCTGAAGATTCACCAGAATAGTGTTGTACTTGAAGAAGCGCTTTTCCTGAACCGCGGAAACGATTTCCTTGGACTTAAGGGGGCCTGCTTTCGCGAGAATGGTCTTGATAACATCTTTGGCGGTACCGGGCTCAAAACCGTGTTCGGAGAGAGCATAAATACCGCGTCCGACGAGGACAAAGCGGGAGTCTTTGATAAGTTCATTGTGAACGGTGGAAGCCAAGGCAATTCTCTTATCGAATTTCGCCTGGTTCACCAAATTGGCGATTTCCGCAAAATGCTGAGGCTCACCCTTTTTCTTGAGCGCCAAGTATATCCTGTCGCGAATAGTTTTCGGACGGATCTCCGGCCAGGCCACGAGGCCCTTATCGCCGTAAGGATTAGAATGGATGGCTTTCGAAATGCTCAAGCAATTTTCGAGATATTCCGCGGAAAGATTCTTCTCTTTCAAGAATTTCTTCAAATTGGTTTCGTAACCGCCGGAAAGGACTTCTCCTTTCTTTTGATTCAAAACACTGCCCCAGGAAGCGATGAGCTTCACCGCGTCTTTCAAACCATTTTTATCCAAATAGTAGAAGGGCCAGAATTCGTTATCCTCGTTGTAAGAGTTAAAGGAATCGGAAATGGACAAAAGGAGGCTCAAATAATTTTCGGTCAAACCTTCAATATCCTTAGAAAGAAGCTTGACCAGGTTTTCCTGTTTGGCCACGCCTCCCATAGTTTTCAAATATTTCTTGCCTTTTTCCATGGCCGAAACACAAGCCGGAATGGTCTCATATTTGGAAGCCATGAGCGACAATGCGGAAGCTTCTATCTGGCGAACCCGTTCGCGGGTAACGCCAAAACGCCCTCCGATGGCCTCAAGGGTCTCCGGAGTTCCATTCTTAAGCCCAAAACGGCCAGCAATTACTTCAATTTGCCGGTCGGAAAGGTCCTTGACTAGGGTGGTGTAAATCTTTGATATCTGCATGTTTTTAGTTATGGCAGAATTATAACCTTTTAGACCTAGGGATGTCAAGGCCCTTAAAACCCAAGAGCAAACGTCGTCCTATCTGGAGGCAAACTTATGCCAAACGTAAAGCAAAGGCGAAGCCACGAAGATGGAGGAATAGATACCTACGGTCACGCCGACAAGCAGGGTGAGAACGAAATAGTGAAGGTTCGCGGGGCCGAGGAACAAGAGCGCCAGAAGCACCAAGATAAGGGTCAGAGAGGTGTTAATGGAGCGGGCCAAAGTTTGGTTTACGCTATCGTTGATTATCTCGCCGAATTCTTTCTTGGTCCTATAGAGCAAAAGATTTTCGCGGATACGATCGAAAACCACGATGGTGTCGTGCACGGAAAAACCCATGACCACCAAAAGAGCGACGATAAAGTTCGTATCGATTTCCACGGTGCCGTAATACCCAAGGATGGCCAAAAGCCCGGCAGGGATCGCCACATCGTGAAGCAAAGAGATAAGAGTAGTTATGCCGTATTTAAACGAGCTGATCGGTTGATAAACTTTGCGGAAAGCAAAAGCAATATAAAGCGAGATTCCCAAAAGCACCAAAGCTAACGCCAGAATAGATTTTTGGCGAAGATCCGCGCCAACCGAGGGCCCGATGGAAGAAAAACTCAATTCCTCAAAACCGTCATATTTGGCGGAAAGAGTTTTGATAAAATCTTGGTGCTCCACTTCCGTCACGTCCTTGAGCCGCGCGAAAAACATTCCCGCGGTAGCGTCATATGTAAGTTTCGCGTCATTTATCTTCAGATCCTCCACGAACGATTTGGAAACATCTTCTATTGCGACATTCGGCGCCTTGAACTGCCAAAGCGTTCCGCCGGTGAAATCGATCCCCTCTCGGAAACCAAAAACGATTATGGCCAAAATGGCCGCTCCCACCAAAACGCCGGAGATGGAGAGATAAATTTTTCTTTTGCCGATTACGTTAACGTTAAGCATTGGTCTGTTTTGGTTTGCGGTTTTCGACGAATACCTGAAGAAGAAGCCTGGTGGTAGTTATGGCGCTGAACATGGAAACGGCCACACCGATCAAGAGCGTAAGCGCAAAGCCCTTAACGAAGCTCGTGGTCAGGAAGTAAAGAATGACCGCCGTAATTATAGTGGAAGTATTGGAGTCTTTAATGGACGGCCAGGCGTGGCGGAAGCCTTCGTGCACCGCGGCGGCTTTAGACAGGCCCTTCTTGAGTTCTTCTTTGATGCGTTCGAAGACCAAGATGTTCGCGTCCACAGCCATGCCGATAGTAATAATGAAACCGGCAAGTCCCGCAAGAGACATCGTTACGCCGATGAGTTTAAAGATACCCAAGGTGATAGCGATGTATATAAGGAGCGCGGCAGCCGCGAAAAATCCCAAGCCGCGGTAGTAAATGAGCATGAAGAGGATTATGAGAAGCGTTCCGACTAAGCCGGCGAAAATGGCTTTGTTCAGGAAGTTTCCTCCCAAGGCGGGGCTCACGGTCTGCTGGTTCACGAGACTTATCGGCGCGGGCAAAGCTCCGGCGTTAAAACGTTCTACTAAGAGCCTCGCCGATTCAACGGTAAAGCGGCCTGTTATTTGCGCCTTTCCTCCGGAAATCTTCTGTTGGACCACAGGCGCCTCGATAAGTTGGTCGTCCAGGAAAATAGCAATGGTCTTGCCGACATTCGCGCCGGTCATCTCTTCAAAAATTTTCCCTCCCTCTTCATTGAAGGTCATGGACACCTGCGGAGCATTGGTGTTCGGATCAAACGTCAATTCCGCGCCGCTTATATAACGGCCGGTAAGATTGGTCCGGATGAATTGAGTGCTGGTCCCCTCTCCTTCGACTTCGCGAAAATCCAACATCGGAGTAGTCCCGATTTCCTTTATCGCCTGGCTTACGTCTTTGATGCCGGCAAGCTCAACAATGAGTTCGGACTTTTCCCCGGACTTGCTGATATTCACCTGCGGCTCGCTGACGCCGAAAAGGTTAACTCTGCGTTCAATTACATCTCTTAGACCGTTCAAAACGGAATCCCTGTCGCCGGAGGTAACACCCGAAAGATCGACTTCATAGACCAGATGGCTTCCGCCGACCAGATCCAAGCCCAATCTCCAGGGTATATTCTTGGCCCCAAATCCCTTCGGATATGCGAAGAAAGCGGAAACTATAGCGACCAGAACAATGAGTGTTAAAAAGAATCCAGAATATTTACGCATTGAAAAACAGATTAACAAATACGGGCCGCTTCGTCAAAAATGTGAACCGCCCGGCCCGAAGCTTGCTTTGTTTGAGGAACGGACGCAATATGATCCCAGCCTGATTGATATGGGGAGGAGAACGTGTATCTATCGCGTGCAAAACTGGGCTGGAAGACCTTCGTCCGCCGATATCGAAGATCGCCTTTCGCCGGAAAAGCTTCTATCGTCTTCATCTTTTCCGCTTGTTTTCTCCTATACTCCGCAAAACGTCTTCCTACCACACTCGGTGTCGTCTCGTTCGTGATCGGGGTTGGATTGCTTGTGGCTCTCAATCTCTATGCGATTCGCACCGTAGTGGAAAGCGCAGGGAAAAACCGAGATGGAGAGCCGGATGAGAAACCGACACTCGTCTCGCGAAGAACGGTCGTCCCTTTTGAAGAGTTCGAGCGGAGACGCGAAGCCAAACGGAGGTACGGGGTCATCTGACCCCGTTTTTTAGTATTTACTAGACGTCCTGATTGTTGTAGTATTTATCTCGATATTGTCCGCCTTTCGAAGTCGATATAATTGGGCGAAGAATAGGCCCCCATAGCTTAGTGGTAAAGCAGTTGCCTTTTAAGCAATTGATCAAGGTTCGATTCCTTGTGGGGGCACAAAAACAAAATACCCGAATTTCTCGGGTGTTTTGTTTTTCTTGTTTCTAGGGAATCGAACAGTGGAAGGGGTCGGAGTGTAGTTCTCGCAGCTCTTGGAGCGATAGCGACTTAGAGATGCGTAATCCCGGGTACTTCCGAGAGAAATCACTCAAAAAACCGAGGGTTGTGAGAAGCGAATAAAATGAGCGCGTGAGATTCCCTGCCTACCGGCAGGCAGGCCTTGAGCGCTTGCGCTTTGTGGAGGCACCGTTCCATAATAAATTACCAATGAGCGAAAAACTGCCGAAAACCAAAGAAAGAATAGTGATCGAAGAACGTCCTATTTTCCTTCAGGGAAAGTTAATAGGTACCCACGCAGAGGGCTACCTAGGGTGGCCCCAAGGAAGATTGCTGGCCACAGAGGTTTGGAAAGATGAGAACGGCGATCAGTACGAACAAGTCACATACGAACGGGATGTTGAAGGGCGCCTCCTAAGGAAAATTTGGGCTAATGGACCAGCGCAGAATCCCGAAGGCGATGAACCGGAAGGAATAGAAGAATATCTATATGACGCAAGTGGAAATCTAGAAGAAACCAGATGGATCGGTAGTGGTGATCAATCTCCGCACAAGGGAAGTATTTAATCCAAATCCTCCAACGCCTCCCTCAGCTTTCCTCCGGGTTTCTTCGGAGCTTTCAAAATAAGATTCAAAAGTATATCTCCCCTGCCGGACCGACCGAAACGGGGCATGCCCTCTCCTTTTATGCGAATATTTGATTTCAGATCCGTGCCGGGTTCTATCTCCGTTTTTATGAGTTTCCCTTCAATGGTTGGAAGTTCGATTTCTTTTCCGAGCAGAATATCCGAAATTTTTACCTCCTTTTTTATCACCAGATCATCTCCGCTTCTTTCGAAAACGTGATGTGGTTTTATTTTTATTTTTACGTAAAGCTCGCCTGCCGGATTTCCCCTTTCTCCGGCCTCCCCCGCGCCCTTCACTTGAACCATCTGTCCGTCTGAAATTCCAGGTAAGATCTCTAAAGATATTTTTCTTTCGCCCGAAACTCGGCCGACACCCCTACAGACCGAGCATATCTTTTTGGGCATCTCTCCATATCCTTGGCAGGCGGGACAGATTTTCACCTGAGAAAAACTTCCGAAAATGGTGCGCCTCTCTTCATTCACCTCCCCCCGGCCGTTACAGGTTGAACACGCGGCCATGCCCTCCGCCGGGTCTCCGCCCTTGCCCCTGCAGGCATCGCACGTAACTGCCGTTTTAATCCTTATCTCCTTTACGGCGCCATAAAAAGCGTCTTCCAAATTCAGTTCGATAGCAGTTTGGAGATCGGAACCGTGCCGATAAGTTTTTCTCTTTTGTCTTTGCCCTCCGCCCATTCCGCCGAAAAGAGATTCGAAAATATCACCTAGGTCGCCGAAGTCCGCTCCGTTAAAATCAAAACCTCCCATATTTTGTCCGCCGAAACCGAATCCGGCGAATGGATTGCCGCCAGCCTGGCCGAAACCCGCTCCCGGCTCAGTGCCGAAACGGTCGTAATACTCTCTTTTGTTTTTATCGCTTAGAACCTGATACGCCTCGTTTATTTCCTTGAACTTCGCCTCATCGCCGTGCTCCTTGTCCGGATGGTGTTGATGGGCGAGTTTTCGAAAGGCTTTTTTTATTTCTTCTGCTGAGGCGTTTTTATCAACTCCTAAAGTTTTATAATAGTCTTTATTCATTATGTTCCCCGATACATATAGCGCGTTTTGCGATTAAAAGAATTCCACTATCTCATGCGGCTTGTTCTCCGTTCTAACACGGATCACCTGAAATGCGATCAGCGCGTGATAGATGAGGAACGATAGGAAAGAAACCAGATATCCGAAAAGCGTGGCGACACCCCGCACGAACAAGAACACGGCGATAGCCCAAACGGTTATGAACGTTGCCCCGAATTTGCCCTTAAGATCCGCGAGGGACTTATTGATGAACGCGTAGATCGCATCTCCGAAAGTGTTTTTCGCGTCCAAAGTAAATCCGAAAAACTTACTTAAATTTCCGACTATCTGGCCTCCGAGGTCGTTAAGGGTCTTTTCTTTTATGGCGGTCGGCAAAAGCGAAAAATTCATGTTGCGCTCGAGCTGGCTCTTGGCCACGCTTCTCGCGAATGTTCCAAGATCCGAATCCAACTTATATTCCGGATATAATCCTTGCGCGAACTTTGAGGACCAACTGTAAATGGAATCAAACGTGGACTGGGAGATAAATATAGTTTTCTTGTTCCAGGTCGGAACGTAAAGGATTATTGCGACGATCGCGATCGCGGTCAGCATTTTACTTAAGGGCCGTTTGGTCACGCGAAAGAATCTTATCTCCACGCTATTTGCCGCATCCTCTCGGCTCAAATATTCTCCCCAGACTAAGAGAATTATCATGACCGCGAGGGAGGCGCCCAAGAGATTCAAAGGAGCTCCCAGGAAGGACACAAGAAAGCCCAACGACGCGAGGACAATTACCAACAATCGATGCCAGAGATCATTGGTAAGCAAAGTGCCCAGAACCGAAAAGGCCATAAACACGCCGACGGAAACAAGCGGCCAGACAAGGGTCTTTAGGCCGGCCAAATACGAAGCGAAAAAAATTCCGGAAACTACCGCGAGGATCACAATCACCGCATCCAAGATAATGGACTTAACAAGATTCTTCGGCGCGGTTATTAAAGGAGCCTTAGGAAGCTGGCTCAGAAGGTCCTTGCCCCGCATCTGGGCCGGGCTGATTTTCTCCGTTTCCTCCATCTTTATTATTATAGCCGGATTGGCCTATTTTTTGAATTTCCGAGGAAAGCGCGTCGGAAGCGGATTTGATCGCTTCAACATCTTCGCTGTCTTTAAGCTTTTTCAAGTTCTCGAGCTTCTCGGTTATCGACGCTTTAACATCCTCGCTTATTTTATCTCCGGCGTCCTTCAAGGACTTCTCCGTAAGATATGAAATAGATTCCGCTTGATTCCTGACTTCAATAAGCTCCTTCTTCTTCGTGTCTTCGGCGGCAAACTTCGCGGCGTCCTGTTTGAATTTCTCAATTTCATCTTTCGAGAGATTTGTGGAAGCCTCGATTTTTACCGACTGGCTCTTACCGCTCGCCTTATCCACGGCTTTCACGTGCAGGATGCCGTTCGCATCAATATCAAAACTTACTTCGATCTGCGGAACTCCGCGCGGTGACGGCGGAATGCCGTCCAAAATGAAACGCGCGAGGGTTTTGTTATCCGCCGCCATCGGCCGTTCTCCTTGGGTTACATGAACCTCCACGGAAGTCTGATTGTCCGCAGCAGTCGAGAATATCTGCGATTTGGAAGTCGGCACGGTGGTATTCTTTTGGATCATTGCCGTTGCGACACCTCCCATGGTCTCGATAGAAAGGCTCAGGGGGGTAACATCCAAGAGCAAAATATCTTTGACGTCGCCCTGTAAAATTCCGGCCTGCACCGCGGCACCGATGGCCACAACTTCATCCGGATTGATTCCCTGATGAGGATCTTTGCCGAAAAGCTTTTTGACCGCTTCTTGGATAGCCGGCATGCGAGTCTGACCTCCGACCAAAATAACTTCATTTATTTCTTCAAGTTTAAAGCCGGCGCCTTTGGGCGCAGCCGAAGTGACCGTTTCTCTGGTGAGCAGAACGGAATGGTCGATAAGATCTTTAACCAAAGATTCGAGCTTCGCCCGGGTCATCTTTATCAGGAAGTGCTTTGGACCGTTCGCGTCGGAAGAAATATACGGAAGGTTTATCTCGGTTTCCGTTGCGGTCGAGAGTTCATGCTTGGCACGTTCCGCCGCCTCCTTCAAACGCTGCAGCGCCAGAGCGTCTTTCGAGATATCTATCCCCTCCTGTTTCTTGTATTCGGCGACCAGATATTCCTGAATGAGCTTGTCAAAATCATCTCCGCCCAAGTGCGTGTCGCCTCCGGTGGATTTTACTTCCACGGTGTCATCCCCGACTTCCAAAACGGAAATGTCGAAGGTTCCTCCGCCAAAATCGTAGACAACTATTTTTTCGCTCTTCTGTTTGTTCAATCCGTAAGCCAGTGCGGCCGCGGTCGGTTCGTTAATTATTCTCCTCACTTTAAGTCCCGCAATCTCTCCGGCGTTCTTGGTCGCCTGCCTTTGAGAGTCGTCGAAGTAGGCCGGCACAGTTATGACCGCTTCCTCAATTTTTTCTCCGAGCTTTGCTTCAGCGTCAGCTTTAAGCTTGCCCAAAATGAAGGCGGAAATTTCTTCCGGAGAATACCAGGTCTCTCCCATTTTCACTTCCACGCCACCTGAAGCGGAGGCTCGAAGATCATAGGATAACCAGGCTTTATCGCGCTGGACTTCCGGATCGTCGAATTTCCTTCCGATAAGGCGCTTAACCGAAAAAATAGTGTTCTTGGGGTTGGTTATCGCCTGGCGCTTAGCGAGAATTCCAACGAGCCTTTCGTTGCTCTTGCTCATCGCCGAAATAGACGGGGTGGTCCTCACGCCCTCGCTCGATTCCAATACCTTCGGTTCGCCTCCCTCGGTCACCGCGACCGCAGAATTTGTAGTCCCCAGATCAATACCGATTATTTTTGCCATATTTATTTATTGATTATTTTACCAACGATGACTCGCGCTGGTCTGATTATTTTTTCGAACAGTTTGTATCCGGGTTCGATTATTTCCACGATCTTCCCGGGCATTTTTTCCGATTCCGTTTCGGCTACCGCTTCCGCGACCCTGGGATCAAAATCCGAACCGACTTCCACTTCGAGTTTTTGAAGTCCTCGTTTTTCCAAAAGGTCCTCTATCTGCGACCGGATCATATAAACTCCCTTCTCCACCGGACCATTCTTCTCAAGGGCTGTTATTGCGAGGTCAAAACTATCCAGAACGCTTACGAATTCCCTCATGAGATCCGCGAAACCGTACTTGGCGAGTTCCTCGAAACGCCGGCTCTCATCTTTCTTATAGTTCGAGAAATCCGCTTTCGCTCTTTGCCAGCCGGCAAGGTATTCCGCCGCCCTCGCCTCCACGTCTTCCAACTTCTTTTTCAAATCCGTTGCTTCGTCTACTTCTTCGAGGAGCATCTCCCCGGATGGGGCTTCGAGCTCATCTTTCGGGTCCACCTTAGGCTTATTTTGATCCATGTTTTTTAATTGCTTTTTTCTTTGTGCTTTTCTCTTTGAGACCTTTCAAAGCTTTAGCGGTTTTTTCGTAATCCATTCGTTTGGGACCGATGGCGAAGAAAAATACTTTTCGACCGCCCACATCGTAGTCCGCCGCCATCACAGAAAGGCGGTCGCTGTAGGTCAGCGGATTTCTCCCGACAAGAACCTCGCAGAAATCCTCTCCGAACATATCAATGGCTTTCGGCAGATGCGAACCGATATCCTCAAAATCTTCGACGACTTGCGCGAGTTCTCCCTGGTCCTCGGCTGGATCAAGATTCTCAAAGAGATATCTCAATCCTCCGCGATGGATATTGCGCAAAGTTTCGTCTACCAAAACTCCCGCCATACCCATGGTCTTTGAAAAATTCTCCAAAAAATCATTCCAATTATGCTTCGCAAGCATTGTCTCCCAGATTTCGGAGTGCGGGTCGGCAGGAGCCTCATTTAACATTTCCTGCGCAAAGAATTTATAACCCCGGTCGGTTGGAACCCGGCCTGCGGAATGATAGGGCTGCTCCAAAAAACCCTGATCTGTGAGATCCAAAAGTTCCATGCGGATCATCGCCGGCTTGATGCCAAAATCATAACGGCCGTAAAGATCTCCGGAGCTTATGGGTTCTCCGGAATGAATGTGCTCCTTTATTGCGGCCAAAAGTATTTCTGCGCTCCGGTCTCTCATATATACCTATTCTAGTCATTGGCAATCTCGTGTCAAGACTGCCAATGGCTACGTTTTCCCGTATGGCGGGACCGCGATTCGGTTTCCCCGGCGAAAACTGCTCGCTGTCTCTCGTCCGATGACTTCGCATTCCTGCGAAGACCTGGCTCATCGGACTCCGAGGACTCCCGCCATACGGGAAAACTCCACAGGGAAAATACAAACGCCTCACCCGCGGAACCTCCGGCAATCCCCTCAGATGCTAGATTTCTACGCGGCGGGAAAATCTAATTGACTTTTTTTAGATATTCGACATAATGTGGGCGTTCCTAAACGAACCTTGAAAACATCTGCGCGCGTCTTGCGCGAGAAAGAAGGATAAAATGTCGCCTTCGAACATTTCGCTGATCTTTACCTTCCTTGGCGTCACCTCGCTGTGCGTTGCCATCGTCCGCGTCCTCTTCTGTCGTCCGACGAAGAAGATTGTCCCGTTCATGGTGATCCTTTCTGCGTTTTTCATCTTCGCCGCATCGCTCATCGCGCAGAGGGAAGATCGGAAGACGCGCGACACGCGGCGGAATGAGAACTTGGCGGTCAAGGTTTTCGAGGTTCCGCGACTCGAAGTTCGGTCCCTCGGCCCGCAAACGGGCGTGATTGTCTCGACCCACTCCGCCGCTACGCTCATGGGGGCCGGAGTTCTCTTGGTTACGGTCCGCCTGGACCCGCCGATACTCGGACTTCCCGATGTCGTCGGCGCGATAACCTCGACTTCCGGTCCGCGGCGCGAAGGCGAGAAAGTCACCATCGTCTTCAAGTCGTATGGGCTCGCCAACGAAGCGGTGAGTAACGATACTTCGCCTCCAGACGGTGGTTGGTACGTGCAGTAGTACGATTTCCACCCCGCTACTTCTCCGACCTTAACCCTTTGCAACGAAACGCAACGAAGGAAAAAGGAGATGCCTGTGTTCGAGTCCGTCACCGAAAAAAAGAAGGCCTCGTCCCACCTCGTCCTTGGTCTTTTGGCCGGAATCCTGGTCCTCGGCTTCGCCGCGTGGCTCGCGCTCAATCCCGCGAAGAACGCTTCGGATCCGAAGGCTCCGGCAACCGCGACCGAGACTGCCGAACCCGCGTCGAAGTAACCGGCACCCTGCCCTCGTCCCCAAAAGACGAGGGCTATTTTTATAATTTTTGGAATTTTAAAAGTATCGAAGTGTTTAAAATGTTATAATCAATATCAATGGAACGCACTTTCGGAGAAATTACCTGGATAGATCTCATAAGACCGACTAAGAAAAATCTTGACGACCTTCGAAGAAAATTCCGGCTGCATGAGGTTATCGTAAAGGAACTCGAAAACCCCTCGGCAAGGTCAAAAGTTGAGGTATATGGGAATTATCTTTATCTTATTTACTACTTCCCCGTCTTTGACCCCAAAGAACAGACTTCTACGCGAAGCGAGATAGACTTCATAATCACCAAAGATACGGTTGTAACCGTCCACTATGAGGACGTGGAACCTCTTAAATCCGTAAAAGAAGACTTCCCCGCCTTCTCGAGCTCCTTTGACCTCACCTACCGCATACTCTCTTCGCTTTTAAACTATCAGGACAGACAGCTCCGCCATATTCGGGAAAAAGTTGAAGCGGTAGGGCCCATGCTTTTCAAAAATAAAGAAAGGACCGTTCTTCAGACCGTTTCACGGCTTAAGCGCGACATCTCCGAATATCGAATAATCTCCCGCCATCAAAGCCCGATCATTCGCTCGCTGATATCCAACGCCAAGTTCTTCGGAGACGAAGAGTCCAACCGGCCGTATATGGACGCACTCTTGGGCGACCATATAAAGATATTGGATCTCATAGAAGACTATCGCAGCGCGGTCACGGATTACGAAGATACCAATAATCAGCTTTTGAATTTGCGCATCAACGACGCAATGAAAACTTTCACGATAATGTCGTTCATGACCTTCCCCTTCGTGCTGTTTGTGGCTCTGGTAGATATGAATGTGATAGACAATCCGTTCCGGGAAATGAAAAACGGCTTTGAAATAGTGGTCGGCCTGGTTGTCGTCGGAATGATAGTGCTGTATAACTATTTCAAGAATCGGAGGCTACTATAAATGAAGCTTTTCAACACCTTAAGCGGCGCGAAGGAAACGCTGGAGAAATCGGACAATCGCCCGCTCAAACTTTTTGTCTGCGGACCGACTGTTTACGATTATCCGCACATCGGCAACGCCCGAACCTTTCTTTTTTTTGATATCTTCGCGAGATATCTCCGAAGCCAAGGCTACAAGCTTACGTATCTCCAAAATATCACCGACATAGACGACAAAATAATTTTAAGAGCCAAAGAAGATAGTGTCGGCTGGAATCTGATTTCCAGAAAGTTTGAAAAAGCGTATCTCGAAAATATGCGCTCGCTTGGAGTAGATTCTGTAGACATGTACGCGAAAGCTACCGATTATATCGCGGAGATCGTAAGTCAGGTCAAAACTTTGATAGCGAAGGGAAACGCGTATCTAATCGAAGACGACGGATATTATTTCGATCTCAAGACTTTTCCGGAATACGGAAAGCTCTCCCGCCGCACCGTGGAACAGGCGGAGGACGCCGTAACCCGCATAGACACAAGCGACAAAAAAAGAAATCGCGGAGATTTTTCCCTTTGGAAGCTTTCCTCTACCGACGAACCCGGTTGGAACACGGAACTCGGCTTCGGCCGCCCCGGCTGGCACATTGAAGATACCGCTATCACCGAACATTTCTTCGGACCTCAATACGACATTCATGGAGGCGCTCTAGATTTAAAATTCCCGCACCACGAAGCGGAAATAGCCCAGCAGGAATCCGCTTCCGGATTAAAACCTTTTGTTAAACATTGGATACATGCAGGTTTTTTGACCGTGGACGGTCAAAAGATGAGCAAGAGCCTCGGAAATTTCGTGACCATACATGCGTTTTTAAAAGATAATCCGCCGGAACTTTTTAGAATGATGGTTTTTATGCATCACTATCGCTCCCCTCTTGATTACACGGAAAACCTTATCGCCATCGCCAAAAAGAACCTCTCCGACATCGGCGCCTTCGTAAGGAAGCTGGAACTCGCCCGCGGCGAGGATGGCGGAAACTATGCCGAAGAATTTAAAGCAAAATTCGAAGAAGCCATGGACGATGACCTGAATACTCCAAATGCCCTGGCTGCCGTCTTTGAAACCATGAATATAGTAGCGCCAAAGATTTATGGTCTTTCGAAGAAGTCCGGGAAAAGCCTTAAAACGGCTCTGGTTGCCGCTTTCGGCTCCGTTGGCATTGATCTTCCCTCCCCGCGGATCCCTTTTAAAATAAGGCTTTTGGCGCGCAAGCGGGACAAATACAGAAGTTCTAAACAGTTTATCCAGTCCGACGCTTTGAGGGATAAAGCTTATGCGTTAGGATACACAATTGAAGATACCCCCCAAGGACCCTTCATCTGGGTCCGTGACTGATATGCAAACGAAAAAACCGACGCTCAAAATACCTCCTCAAAACATAGAAGCCGAACAAACTGTTTTGGGGAGTATTCTTATAGACAAGAACGCGATCCATAAAATTGCGGATGTATTGGAGGAACATGATTTTTATAGTCCCGCGCACGAAGAAATATTTAAGGCTATCATTGAGCTCTATATTAAGCATCAGCCGATAGACATCGCGACAGTCGCAAATGCGCTTAAGGAGTCGGGAAGATTAAAAGATGTGGGCGGCTCAGGCTATCTCGCGGAACTAACCAACCTGGTCACAACTGCGGCGCACGCAGATCATTACGCTCAGATCGTTAAAGAGAAAAAAGTTTTGCGCGACCTTATTAAAACTTCGGCGGAAATTACGGAAAGCGCTTTTGATCCGGGAGAGGATGTGGAATCCCTCTTGGATTCTATTGAACAGAGAATATTGAACATTTCTCAAAGTTCGCTCACCAAAAACTTTGTCCATATAAAGGATGAACTAAAAGGCGCCTACGAGCGCATCGAAAAACTTCACGCCGGAGGCGAGGGCATGCGCGGAGTCCCGACCGGCTTTCCGAAGCTGGATAATATTTTGTCCGGCCTCCAGAAATCGGATCTTATAATTTTGGGAGCCAGACCGTCTCTCGGTAAAACTTCTATGGCTTTGGACATCATGCGGCACGCGGCACTCGTCGCAAAAATACCGGTTGGCTTCTTTTCGCTTGAAATGTCCCGGGAACAGGTTATCGATCGCATAATCTCCGCTGAATCTCAGGTTCCGCTTTGGGAAATTCGCACCGGAAAAATTCGCGACGATGTGGAGTTCCAAATGATCCAAAGTTCTCTGGATCGCCTTTCCGAGGCTCACATCTATATT
This sequence comes from Parcubacteria group bacterium LiPW_15, assembly GCA_007375645.1. Classification (GTDB taxonomy): domain Bacteria; phylum Patescibacteriota; class Minisyncoccia; order UBA6257; family 2-01-FULL-56-20; genus LiPW-15. The sequence continues at coordinate 109,374 of VMER01000001.1, read as the reverse complement.
GAAGACACTCCTTCTATGAATATCCTCCAGATGCGTTCCATGGCAAGAAGACTTCAAGTGGAACACGGGCTTGGCCTCATCGTGGTGGATTATCTCCAGCTTATTACTCCCCGTACCAATTCGGATAATACCGTCCAGCAGATAACTGAGATCTCCCGCGGACTTAAAGCTTTGGCTAGGGAGCTAAAAACGCCCGTTTTAGCGCTCTCACAGCTTTCCCGCGACATAGATAAACGTGATTACGGAGGCGGCCCTAAACTTTCCGATCTTAGAGACTCCGGCTCTATCGAGCAAGATGCGGACGTAGTTATGTTTATATCCCGCAAAGACCGCGGAGGCCAGGATGTTCTTCCCGAAGAACAAGGCATCGCGACCATCCATGTGGCCAAACACAGGAACGGTCCTATCGGCAGCCTTCAACTCAGATTTGACCAGGACTTCGCGACCTTCAAGAGCATAGACACTCATCGCGAACTGCCGCCGGACATATTCTAATATGATAAGAATTCCCCAATCGTTAAAAGCCTTCATTGACGAGCTTTCCGATCTGCCATCTATCGGACCGAGGCAAGCCACCCGATTAGCTTTTCATTTGGTAGACAAAGGAAAACAATCCGTTGCCAACCTGGCAGATAATTTGGACAAGCTTAAGAATATAAAAGTTTGCGCGCGGTGTTTCTTTATCCACGAGAATCCCGGAGACCTTTGTGACGTATGTGCCGACAAGGAAAGAAATCAAAAAATGATAATGATCGTGGAAAAAGAAACTGATCTGATTTCCATCGAACAGACAAAAAAATATTCCGGGCGATATCTGGTTCTGGGCGTGATACCCAAAACCGGAATATTGGATGACATTCAAAAACTTCGGCTCCAAAGTTTAAAATCATTTATCCAAAAAGAATTTGGCGGACAAGCGGAGGAAATAATTCTGGGCTTTAACCCGACAAGTGTTGGCGATTGGAACGCGGGAATATTGCGAAAAGAGTTGGATGGCTTTTCTAAAAAAATAACCAGACTCGGACGTGGTCTCCCCACGGGCGGTGAGATAGAATTCGCAGATGATGAGACTCTTGAGGGGGCATTAGAAGGAAGAAGTTAGATAAAATATTGAGGTGAAGCGGACCTGTCCCGTCACCAAACGAGCATCTGTTTTAGAACGGCCCGGCGGTTAGCCCCGGCCGCAATGCTCGTTTGGTGCGGGATGATGAAACCCTAGAAGGCGCGCTCTCCGCACGAAATTAAAATAGATTGGGCCGCCCTTTCGGGCGGCCTTGTTGCGGTCAGCAAAACCTCATCTCCTTTAACTTCTTGGTCGGTTCTCTGGGGAGACGAGTATTTTTCGGCGCAGGAAGCTCATCCGAAAAGTACCTCACCTCGCAGGTCGGGCACTCCAAGGTGGTTTCTTCTTCGAGATTCCCGTCTGCTTGCTGAGCCCTGACGAAGAACTTGTCGCAGTGGCATCGCTCGCAATGTCCGAGGATCTGATTGGTCACGTTCGTTGGCGCTCCTTTCGGTAGATAGATCTACGTCGCCCTGAGCTGTCGGGCCTTGATCCTATCCAAGGCTTCGAGCTTCGGCTTGGGAACCGATCCTTCATCGCACTCCTCAAGACACTGAGGGCAGCGGAAGATGCGCATCTTCCGAGGAGTTGCTCCACGCTTCACCACATCTTCGATGTTTGAGACGTGATCGTACGCGAAATGGAAATCGCGGTTCTTCTCACACCCTTTGCAATAAGCCCACACCTTTTCCGGCATGCTTTTCCTCCTGAGGTAAGAGATTTACAGTGCTGGGAAAAATTATAAGACTCAAATGATATTCCGTCAATCTATCCGTGCCTTATCACCATCACGTCGCCGTCACGAACAACGTATTCTTTACCTTCCAGGCGAACCAAACCTTTTTGTTTGGCCTGGTTCCACCCGCCGCATTTTATCAGATCCTCGGAAGAAACCACTTCTGCGCGAATGAAGTTATTTTCAAAATCGGTATGAATTGCGCCGGCTGCCTGCGGGGCTTTTTCCCCGCGCACAATGGTCCAAGCGCGAGTCTCGTCTTCTCCGGTCGTTAGAAAACTTATAAGGTCCAGTATCTCGTAAGCTTTTTTGATGAGCTGAGGGACAGCCGCCTCTTTGGAAAGATCGGCCACCACATAATCCGCTCCCACTTCTTTAATTTTTTCCAAGAGTCCCGGTGGGATTTCCGATTCCTCGCCGTTCAATAAATAAACCTGCCGCTTGGCGGTTAAAAGGGTCAGTTCTTTGACTATCGGTTCATCCCTGAACTCAAGCGCCAATCCCCCTTTCTCAAGAACGGCTTTTACCTTATTTATGGTCTCCAAAGCTTTAATGGCGATCTTGTCGCCCGCGCGCGCTTCGCCTTCCAGCTTTTTAAGCCGTTTTTCAATGGTATCCAGATCTTTGAGCGCGAGTTCGCTGTTTATTATCTCCAGATCTCTTAATGGATCGGGCGCCCCTTCCACGTGAATGATTTCCGGATTTTTGAATATACGAAGAACCACGGCTATCGCCTGAGTATCGCGGATGTGGGTTAAGAATTGATTTCCCAATCCTTCCCCTTGCGAAGCGCCTTTGACGAGCCCGGCGATATCATAAAACTCTACTACCGCCGGAATTATTTTTTTTGATTTACTTAAATTCGCAAGCGTTGCGAGCCGTTCGTCTGGAACGGTTACCACGCCCACGTTCGGATCAATGGTCGCAAATGGATAGTTCGCGATGTGAACTTCGGATTTGGTTAAGTTTTTGAATAAAGTGGACTTGCCGACATTCGGCATACCCACGATTCCGATGGAAAGTTTCATCGGTAGAACTTTAACAGAATTTTTCGATTTTAAAAAGGGCCCCTCACGGAGCCCTCTTCTGCGTTTTCGGCCGATAGGCCAATACCTTAGCGAGAGGCTTTGCCGATTCATCCTCGGAAGACCAGGGGTGGATCATGATGCCTTCAAGCGGTCCGTAGGCCTCGCCCTTGAGACAAATCGCCTGCCTCTGCTCAACCACTTTTTCCTGGATCACCTCTGCGAGGGCCAGCCCCATCATGGTCACGCCGCGCCAATCCAGTCCGAGCTTACCCGCAAATCGTTCCAGATGTTTCTTGTCTTCTTCCCTGAGTTCAAAATTCACATTCCACGGCATCACGCCACCTCCAAAAGACACTCCGATACTATGCAGAGATTAGCCTTTAATCAATTCGAAATCAACCCCTCGTTTTTCCGAAAAGCCCGAGAGCTAGCGTCGCCAGGCCCACAGAAATATTTTGATATACCAGATCCAGATCGCGATAGCCTAAAACAGCCAACGCGATAAAGGTTACAAACAAAATGCCGCAGATCGCCCAACCCGGATCCGGTTTTACTAAGATTAAAATTGCAAAAAGTAAATTATATCCCGCAAGGATCATCAGCAAATTTTTGGGGGCTATAAGCGCAGTCAGGACCGGAGGCAGAAGCGCCGTCCATTTATCGGGATTCACGAACGACATCACTGCGGGATAAAGCAGGGCGAACGCGATCCCGAGCCGCAGTAAAATTGTTCCGATAAATATTCGCATTTAAGGTCTGCTATAAGTTCCAACGAGTTCGGCTTTTTCGATTAAGTGTTTTTCTATCTCCGGCTCCAGGTCCTGAACCGTGGAATCGGTTGATAAAGAGAGAAGCGCGTCCAACGCATACAGTTTGAAATGGTAACTATGCGTAACGCCGCTTGGCGGACAAGGACCTCCGTAGCTTGAACTGCCGAAATCATTTCTGCCCTGGATCGCTCCCTGCGGATATTGGCCCTCCAGCATATCGGTCGTGCCGGCCGGAATATTCCAAATTATCCAATGCGTGAACGTTCCGCCCCGCGTCGCATCGGGGTCGTCAACAATAAGCGCCAAACTTTTGGCCGCCGCCGAAACTCCGCTTATCGTTAGATGCGGACTTAAATTCCCTCCATCGCAACTTAACCGGGACGGCATTACTCCGTTTTTATCGAAACTGAAGCTTTTTAATTCCATTTGAGTTTGCGGCCGCGCGTATACAAATAAAAATCCCGCGGCTATCACAATAAGTATAACAACAAATACAGTTCTCATCTTTCTTTAATTATAGCCAATCCCGAACGAAACTCCTTTAAAATCTCCTCCGGAAGCTTTTCGCCGGGTTTGGTTTTGCCCGGATATCTCCAAGCGCTTACAACCTTTCTCCGAACCTTATCGTCCGCGACCATTACCCATATCTCATGGGAATTCTTGGGTCCGCGCTGGGTCTGCATCATGGCTACGGTCTCGGGCGCAATGCCCGTCTCAATGCGCTCCGGGGCATTCAGAACTCTTTTTATCCTTCCCTCACTCAGGCGATAAAAAAGCATCTTGCTCCGCGCATGCGAGGTCCAATGAAGTTGCCTTTGTCTTCTTATGGTTAGCATTATTTACCGAGCCCGAGGACCTCCGAGACCGCCTTCCTGTATTTGCAATAATCACAATCGTCTCCCGGCGGCGGCAACTCCGCGCTCATTAAAGTCTTTTTTATCTGACGCACAGCTCCCTCCACCCAAGACGGATTTCCTTCGTACGGGATCAGTTTTATGGTGAATTCCAATTTCGCGTCAAAAGCTTCTTTGTCCGCGTCGCCATTACAGTAAACAAAATATCCTGTATCCGATACTTCAAATCCGTTCTTTCTGAATAGCCATTGATAAACTTCCATCTGCCGTTTGTAGCCTATCTGCCAATCCGCATCCAAATTAACTTCTCCGGTCTTAGAAGTAGCTTTATAGTCCACGATTATCAGTTCGCCTTTTGGAGTCACCCAAACATCGTCCACGCCTCCGGTGATGGTTAAATTCGTCTCCGGATCGGTGTAGGTTATTCCTCGCTTTAAGGAATCGCGCCATTCATCCATTTTGGGATGCACAAACGGCACGGCATCGACTCCGTAATGTTCCATCAAAGGATGCGGGGTTCCTTTCGCGCGATGCGAATCAAATTCTTTTTTGAGCAATTTATCTACCGCGGAGTTCAGTGAGAACGGATATCCCGGCGGCTGGCCCACGCCCATGCGCCTGTCCAAATAAAAACAGCGAGGACAGTTCAAAAACAGATCTATTTTCGAACGGCTGACTCTGAATGCTTCTTTTGACTCGGGATTGAAAACGTTTTTGGTGCGATTCGGATTATAGTATTCGGACATAATTTATAAATTTGTATTTTCTCGATGCAGGGCAAGGCCGCCGTAGAGACCGCCCAGGTCGCCCAAGGTCGCGAGCTCTATTGGCGGAATGGTCGGAAATATTTTTAGCATTTCTTTCAAATGCGCGCGCACCCTCTCTATCGGAATGCCGACTTGCTTCATCATGCTGCCGCCCACGACCACAATATCCGGCGACCAATGGACCAGGACATTATTGACCCCGATCGCCAAGTATTTGGAAAGTTCTTCCCAGACATTCGCATCCGCTATTTCATACGCCGGCATTTTGTAGGTTATGCCAATTTGGTAGCCGGAGACGTAGGCCTCCAGGTGTCCTTTGACCCCGCAAGCCAGACAAGTTAAACCATTCGGGTCTATTATTTGATGTCCCGGTTCGAAACCAAGCGAAGTCTCATCAATTTTCCCATTGGTTATCCTCGCCCCGCCGACACCGGTAGAAACAGTAAGATAAGCCACTATTCTTTGCCCCTTCCCCTTTCCCTCGTGCGCCTCGCCTAAACCCACAACCGCCGAATCGTTTTCGAGCTTTATGGGGCAGTTTAGTGCCGTTTCCAGGCTTTCCTTAAGCGGTTTCCAGGCCCAGCCTTCAAGATGAGGAGCCCGCGCAAGTTCGGATTTCGTCTTGTCCAAAACTCCGGCCACCCCGCCCGCGGCCGCTATAAGCTTTTTTCCGGCAAGCATCTCGCCGACAGTTTGGCTAATGAGCTTTATTCCGTCTTCAAAAACTTTTGGCGTGTCTATCACTTTCGGTTCCCCGAACAGAGTTTGTTTATCTTCGGAAATTCCGAGGCGGGTTTTGGAGCCGCCGATGTCAAATACGAGATACATGTTTTACAAAAGCTTTTTAAATTTCTCGACCAAAGGAACCGCCTCCGGATCGGCTCCGTACTTATAAGCCAGATAGTAAGAGGTCCAGTCCGCGAGCATTAGAGAAGAAAATACTTTCTCCGCGTCATTTTTCCCATCAGTGTCTATAACCTCAAAGCTAAAACCTAAACCTCTCAAAATATCTTCGAGCACTTCCATTCTGCGCCTGATGCGCGGATCATCCTTCTTCTCTTTAAGGAACAAAAAGAAGAATTTTTCGGAAATTTTCCTGGCCTCGCCTTCGCCGCCGAAACCGGTCATCTCGTTATGGTTCAATTCCGGGAGCACATCGTAAAACGCCGGGATCTTTGCGGTCTCGTTAAATTTTATCTTCCAGGTGTAGGCCAGAGAACCATTTTTGTCGGATGCGTAAATGACCGGAATCCTTCCGAAAAGTTTCCCGGCGAGAGTTCTGCCAGCGGCTTCAAACTTGCCTGGATCAAGCGTCTCAAGCGCGGATATTTTTTTAAGTTCCGCTTCTTTGCCCATAATTTTCAAAAGCGCTTTTGCGGAAAGCCCCAAGGCCATGCGCGGCTGGATATTTTCGTCCGGCAGCTGCACATACGGCAATTTATTATCTATCGCTATTTTTAAAAGTTTTCCGCCGGTCGCGACCACTGCCACGGCAAGCTTCGCCTTTCTTGCCGCCGAAAGCGAATCTATCACCTCTTCGGTGTTACCCGAATAGGAACTGGCGATAAACAGATGGTTCTTTAATTCTTTAAGTGGGATATTCGGAAGTCCGTAATTACGATGAACAATTATGTCCAAATTCGGGAACGTGTTTTTTAAGAGTCCGGCGGAAAGAGCCGAACCGCCCATCCCGGTGACGATAAATCCGGATTTCTTTTTGAGGTTCTTTTTGTTAACTACTTCCGGCTTGTAAGCGAACTGTTTGTTTGAGGTTCGTATGGCTCGTTCCATTCCCTAATTTTAAGCTAAAAAAGCCATACGAACAAACCAATTAAAAATCAGTTGACTCCGCAAAACGTAGGCATTCTAGTTTGACAAATAGTTATTTGTATGATACAATCTCCGCAGACTTTTGAACATATTTCGGTTCCGGAATTATGGGGGCAATACCGAATTTCCCCCTTTGTCCCGGAACTGAAACGGAGAAGGAGAAAAGGAAATGCCCAAGAAGTTGGCCACGTTTCTCGTGGTAGTCCTCGCCATCTCAACGATCGTGTGTTCCTGCCTCCTCGTCTACAAAGTGGGCGAGAGGGCAGGTTTCGGCGAAGTGGTTAAGATGAGGAGCGTAACCGCGGATGGTCTCATCCGCATCACCCGCTCGAGAGCCGACTGGCCCCTTCATCCCTCCCGCGTACGAAGCCTCACGCGCTTCTACGATGCGAGGGGTGAAGTGGTACAGGAGGCCTACGTCGTCGGATATGTCGACGGCGACGTATTCATCACCGAAGCCGTCGTCGCCCGCGAGGGCACTATCATTCTCTACTGCGTCGCGAATAAGACGGTGCCTCTCACGCGTCAGGCGAAACGAGAGGCTCATCTTCTCCTCGCCGAGGAGCGGATGAAGTTCGGCCTCGCGACTCCCTAGTCCCCCATCTCGTAACTAGATTTGAGAAAGAAGGAGAAGGGTAATGACAAGAGTCATTTTATCCACTACAGAGTTTCTCAACACCCTGAAACCTGGGGGCGGCTTCTGGTGTGTGACGTCACTCTACGGCAAACCCACGGGAGTTGAGGGGCCGTTCGTCATCTCCAGAATCGACACGGAGCACATTCTCTGCGGAGAGCCGAGCCCCAAGGTCTTCCTGAACGCAGACTCTCCGGCCTTCCAGCGCGGCAGCTACGCCGGACATCCCTTCGAAACACAGCGCCTCGTGGAGAAGGGTTTCTTCATCAACGATCTGACCCACCCCGACCACGGAGTACTCCTCACGGAGTCGGAGGAGGAAGCGCTAGCCTATCTCGAGGAGAGAAAGCTGGCTTTCCAGAACGACTCGGCGGCGGTCGCAAGGTCCGAGGAGTGGCGCGAGATGTCCCGCGCCGACGGGTTCCTCTCCGACTATTTCCCCGAAGACTACGACGGCGAGCTCGAGAATGGAGACCTCAACCCCTGAGATCGACCGTCTCTCGTTCGCCACTGAGCCAAAGGCACCGTTCGACCGAAAGGTCGAGCCAAGCCTGCGGCTCTTTTTTTATCTTAAAACGCAAAATAGTCGTATATCATATATGATATACGACTAAAAACAGTTTATTCGAAATATTTTGAGAAACTGAAACGCGCGAACCAATAAGTCAAAAACGCCAAAAGCGGTAATTGCAAAAACGGCGTAAGTCCTATTTTTAAGATCGGAACAATGGGCATGGCCGAAGAATAGAACAGTCCGCCCGCTCCTAACGCTTGTTGTTCCATAAAAGTTATAACCGTGAAGCCGATCAAAAATATAAAACCTAAGTCCCAAATATTTTTTCGCCTTAGCCAATAAAAATCGTTGTGCAAAATCGCGAGCATAAGATAAAGAACGACAATGAATGCCGCATCCCAGGTCGTGGCTCTTATCCACTCCCAAATAAAAGGTGGAAAATTACCGACAAGATAGAGCGGCTTTTGCGCAAACTCCCACAAAAGATTCAGAGTCCAGGCCACACCGAAAATTTTCGCGGTAAATCCTATTTTGTTGCTTATTCGGATATGCATAGGGATCGGAAAACCCCGGCGCGGGGCCGGGGCTCTGATTATTTCAAGTTTAAGGCTTTTTTAATCGCAGGCTTATCGAAACCGATAATGATCTCCCCGTCTATGTCTGTCACGGGAATAGAAAGACTGCCGGTCTTCGCAACCATCTCTTCCCTCGCCTTGTCATCTTTTTCTATATCGACTTCCCTGTATTGGATCTTGTTCTCTTCCAAAAACGCCTTGACCATTTTGCAATACACGCACCACGGAGCGGAATACACTTTTATGTTCGCCATTTTATTAGTTTTGATTTTGTATTTTGAGTATAGCATACACGTCAAGAGCGGCGTCAAATCTAATAAGTTCCGAGAAATATCGGTTGACATACCGACATGTCCGGCAATATAATCCTGCCAGAAAGGAGCCTGCCGATGTTCAAAACATGGAAGGAATGGCGCCTCAAGCGGAAGGTGCTCCCTCTCAAGGAGAAAATAGCGAACATCAACTTCTGCCTCGAAGGCATCACGCAAGAGTTCGCGATCCTCAAAGAGGCCGAGAGAATGGCCAAAGAACACGCGATCATAGGCGAAGTCATGGACGATTTTGCCCTACTGATGAGTGCGCGCTTTGACCTCAACTTGTTCATCCCGATGGCCAAGGAGTCTCTCGCTAGAAGGAGACTCCTGCTGCGCGACGAACGGGAGCGCCTCGAAAAGGAACTGGCCTTGCTCACCGCCTGAACCGATCGAAATCCTTGAAAGAGGTCCGCGACTAACCATCGCGGCTTTTTAATAAATTACTTTTCCAACTTCATCGACAGCACCTTCGAAGTTCCGTCTGCGTCCAAAGTAACGCCATAGAGCACATTGGCCGCCTCCATAGTCGCCCGGTTGTGGGTTACCACGATAAACTGGGTCTCTTTGGAAAACTCCTTGAGCATTTCCGAGAACCTTCTGGCATTCCGTTCGTCGAGCGGGGCGTCTATCTCGTCCAAAACCAGAAATGGCGGCGGAGAAACTGAAATCAGAGCGAAAATTGCGGCAATACCCACCAAACTTCGTTCGCCCCCGGAAAGCATCTCCAAGGAGTTAATGCGTTTTTTGGGCAAGCTCAAATTGACCTCTATTCCCTCTTCTTGCTCTTCTTCCTCTTCCGGTTGAGCTTCGCCTGCTTCTCCCTCCTCGCCCTCCACGGGCAAAATCCTTTTTTCTTTTTTAACAACTATAAGTTTGGCTCTGCCTCCGTCGAACATAAGTTCAAAGAATTTCTGAAACTCCTCATTAATATGCACCAAAGCTTTGTGAAAATCGTTTTTTATTTTTTCATTTAGGTCTTTGATGAGTTTTTTGAGGTCATCCTTGGCGGACATGAGGTCTTTGGACTCCTTGCCTAAAAATTCATAGCGCTCCTCGGTTTCCGAAGCTTCTTTCAAAATTGCCTCATCTACTTCGCCGATTGATGCAAGCTCTCCTCGCAACCTGAACATCCGATGCTCCATTTCGGAAAGCTCGGCTTCATGATGGATCGCCCCGGCGTATTCCTTAAATTCGGAGGCGTGCCTGCCGATCTGGGATATCTGCCGGTGAAGTTCTTCTAGGCGCATCGTGAGCCGCTCCTTGTTTATTTCCAATCCTCTCGTATCCGCAGACCACTTTTCCGCCTTCTCGCGGGCTTCGCGGGAAGCGTGCATCTCTTTTTTAAAATGTTCGTAGAAGGTTTCCTGTCCGCTCTCCAATCGTTTTTCTTCGTTTTTGAGAGCGATCATTTCACTCTCCAGATCTTTTAGCTCCTTTTGGAGTTTTGTGAGTTTGTCGGCAAAGTGATCTTTGGGGTTCGGCACCGAAACTTTTTTCTCCACGGCGACGAAAACATCTTCTATCTCGGAAAGAAGATTCTTGACGACGCGCCTCAAGGTGGACTCGTCTTGATCCATTACCTTGGCCAGTTCTTCACGGATCTTTTTCGTAAGAGACAAAAGTTTTTCGTGCGGAACCGCAATATTTTGAGGCGCCGTTTGCGCGGTTATTTCAATCTGTGCTTCCAAACGGCCCAAGTCTTTTTGGAGCATTGAGCGCTTCTCAAGAAGCGAAGCCGTTCTCGCTTTAATTTCCTGTATCGCCTGCCTCTCCCCGGGCTGATTGTTCTCAAGGTCTTTCAGCCTCTTTTCCGCCGATTCCATAGCCTGATTCAGCTCCTTCTGTGTTGCGGCGCGAGACTTCAACTCTTCATCTGTTTTCCCCAAGTCTTTTTCCAATTCTTTGAGCCTAGAGCCGAAAAAGCCGCTCTCAAGCGTCTTCAATTCTTCTTCCAAACTCCCCCGCTTTTCCCATTTTCCGGTTTGGCGCTTTAAAGAACGCAGATGCGGCAGTATCTCTTCGATCAGGGCGTTAACTTTCTCCAAATTTATTTCCGAATTTCTAAGCCGCCGCTCCGCGTCGGTCTTCTTTATTTGATATTCCCTTAACCCTAGCATTTCTTCTATCATCTCCCTCCGCTCGCGGGGAGAGACACGGATAAAAAGGTCGCTGTTGCCTTGGGTTATGACCGTAAGTCCCTTACTGCCAAGCCTCGCCTGCGCAAAAAAATCGATGATGTCTTTAAGACGAACTTCGCTTTTATTCAAAAAATATTGGTTGTTCCCGTCGCGGCTTACCTGCCTCGAGACGGTCACTTCCGTGAGTCCGGAATTCCAAATACCGCCCTCCTGCTCTTCCGATGTGGAACGCGGCCGCATGAGATGAAGATTTTCGAAATAGAGGCTTGCTTGCCCCAGACCCATCCTGGGCCGCTTTTCGGTGCCGGCGAAAATAAGGTCTTCGGATTTTGCTCCGCGGAGAGATTTCGCCTCCCGCTCCCCCAGAAGCCAGCGGATGGCGTCTATGACGTTGGATTTTCCCGAACCGTTCGGACCCACGATGGCCGTGATGCCGGCCGGAAAATCCAAAACAGTCTTCGCTGCAAAAGATTTAAATCCGTTAAGTTCTAATTTCTTTAGTAAGTGAGGCATTGTGAATAGTTTGTCGTAAGTAGTTTATAGTAAGTAAATTCTTGTATTCTCGCATTTTTCTACTCACTACCGACCACCCGCCACTCACTGCAATTTCTTTAATGCGTTCTTGGCGGCTTCCGCTTCCGCTTCCTGCTTGGAAGTCCCGTTGCCTTCAGCCTCCGGAGTTTCATCCTTGAAATAAACACCGACTTTGAATTCCCGTTTGTGCGCAGGACCGGATTCTTCAAGAACCTTATAACTCGGGGTTACCCTAAACTTATCCTGGACTATTTCCTGCAATTCGCTCTTCGGATCCTTATAGCTTTTGCTCTTTAAAATGTCCGGAAGTTTTACGAGAACTTTTTCGCTTATAAATCTTTCCGCCGCCTCGTAACCCTGATCCAAATATATCGCGCCGATAAGCGCCTCGATGGCATTTGCGAGAATTACTTCCTTGGCCTTGGAATTATCCATCTTTTCTCCGCGGGACATTAGAATGAAATCGTCGAGCGAGAAACCGGAAGCCACCGAAGCCAAGGTTTGATAGTTCACGAGAGCCGCGCGATAAACCGTCAGATCCCCTTCCGGCGAAGACGGAAATTTTTTATAAAGCGCTTCGGTTACGGCGAGTTCCAAAACCGCATCGCCCAAAAACTCCAGCCGCTCGTTGTGCGGCAAAAGCCACTTCGGATTTTCGTTGAGATAGGAGCGATGGGTCAAAGCCTCATTCAAAACATCCCTATCTTTGAAAATTACATCGATATTTTTTTCTAAAACACTTACGTCTTTCATTATTATTGGTTCTTCGGCGCTTCTCTTTTGGCGGCTTCCTCCGGGTATTCCTCGCGGAAAACTGTTCCCAAAACTCCATTTATGAACCGGCTGGAGTTCGGCCCTCCATAATTCTTGGCCATCTCGATTGCCTCGTTTATCGCCACTTTTGGCGGAACTTCGTTTTTATCCGCGTATAAAAGTTCGTAGAGGCCGATACGCAGAATATTGCGGTCAATAACCGCGATCTTCGGAAGCGGCCATTCGGGTGCGGTCTTAACTATGCGGGCATCAATGTCCTTTATGTGTTCGGCAATCCCCTTAAGTATCTTCCAGGCAAATTCCGGCTCGTCTATGCCCGGAGCAAACTCGGCTAAATTTCTTTCGAGAACCTTAGTAATATCGTTTTTGCGGTCATAAAAATCCCATTCGTAGAGGGACTGCAGGACAACGGTTCTAACAAGGTGCCGGGTAGCCATTTAAGCTAAAGTTACATTTTGCCGCACTCAGGGCAGGCGCGATGAGCCATTTTCGGAGCTCCGCAGTGCTTGCAAACCATAAGCTTCTGCTTCTTCATGGCCAAATGCGAACGCCGCCTTCCAACCTTGCCTTTTGTATGATGTTTTATTGGTACTCCACCCATGTGAGTTATCTTTCCTTTAGGATATGGGATTTTTTAGCTTTGGTCAAATTATTTTCTTGGTAAAGCTTCGGCGGTGGGCATCGCTCAAACCCTGTCTTTTTATCGCCCGAATATGGGCTTTGGTTCCATAGCCTTTGTGAACCTCAAGCCCATAGCCGGGATATTTCTTGGAAAGTCTGACCATAAATCGATCCCTCGTAACCTTGGCGGCGATCGAGGCCGCGGCTATGACTTTTATTTTTTCGTCCCCTTTTATGACGGTTGCGGCCCGGGATAATGACTTTTCCTTAGACCCCAGGTAAAGTCCGCCATCCAAAAAAACGTCTATATCCCCCTCTTGAAGGCCGGCTAAGAGAAGAAGCTTTTTTAAGGCGCGTTCGGCGGCGATATTCGCAGCCCGACTTATATTCACTCTGTCTATTACCGCCGGCGAAACCCTGGAAATTGCGAAAATTACTTCGATTTTTTTAAGATGCAAAAACCATTCCTCCCGCAAACGCACCGGTATCTTTTTAGAATCCTTGAGTATTCCGAGGTTCTTGTTCGAAAATCTCTTTCCGCGCATGGTTAGGGCCGCGCAAACCACGACGGGGCCGGCAAGGCAACCTCGTCCCACCTCATCAATACCGACAACAAGTTCTTTTTTTACCATAGCTTAAGCGCGCCCCAGCCCAATACGTCCATTATCTGCGTCCCCAAGATAACCGCAAATATTGCCGAAAGTATCATTGGATATCCGATGGTTGTAAGATGCTGTTTTAAAACCGCCATACGCACGATGGATATCGGAATTATCAGGAAAAACACGAGCGGCAGAAAAATTATAAAATTCGGATATCCGACGATAAGCGCGAGGACCCATCCGAGTTCCACCTCCCCGCTTTCAAAGAATCTATCTTTGTGCTTCCGAAGCAACCTTAAGAACACGAGAAAGATATAGCCGATCGCTATCGAAATGAGCGTTGGCAGCCAGAAATGCAAAAAGGAATAGAGGGTGAAGTATCCTCCGCTCCATTTGAAGATCGGCGCCAAAAATCCGTACATTGGAAGCGATCTCGCGTCGGCGGGCAAAGTCAAAAAAATACGGCTTACTTCGCTTTGGCTCCAGACAAGGTATTGCGCACAAGTTATGAACCCGGAATATAAGATCCTAGCCCAGATTATAAGTTTGGCGATCAATACATAACGCCTACCGAGGTTTGACGCGTCGGAAGACTCCCGGTAGGCATATAGTCCTATCGCCGAAAACAAAACTATTCCCAGGAAAATATCTCCGAGACTCCAAAACCAATCGCTCGCAAAAAGTTTTCCCAAAAACAGAGTCATGGTAAACCGCTTAAACGGCTACGGAAAGCTTTCGATAGACGAACGCGCCGGCGATCATAACTGTGGGGATGGCGGCAAAAAGCCCGATACCCAAGGCCAAAGCTCCCAAAATAGTTACGCCCAGCATGAGGAGACAGAACAGAAACAGCTGACCCTTCTGACCCATGGTGATTTCTCCGCTGCGCCTCAAGGAATCCATTATTCCCATTTTCTTATCAATTATAAGATATCTCGCAAACTGGTACTTTATCGCCCAGATTATTCCCGGGACGACCAGCAGGATCAAACCGCCCAAAACTATGAGTCCATAGAGTATCGTGCAACCGAGATACCTCCAGAAAAGTTTTCTCTCCGCGAAAATATCGTCTATTGTCGGTTTCGCTCCGTCCACTACCTTCAGGGTCGCCCGGATGATTCCCATTTGAATTATGGTGTCGATCACGGCAACCAGGAGAGTAATGACAGCCCCCCAAAGCGAGAAGGTTTTCGCATTAGCATTACCCGATGACGAAATCGAAGAAAGGACCAAGAGTATGATCATAACTCCGGCAAAAAGCCAGAAGTTTTTCTTCATCCCCTCCCAACCGAACTTAATTGCCTCTCCTTTAGAGAATTTTTTATTCATAAGTTAATTTTACCCCCACACCTAAAAAAAACAATTCCGAGGCTGTGTGTGGCTTTATTGCTGAATATTAATTTCTAAGCCGCTGATGAATTCGAAAGAGCCATTTCTTGGGTGTGGGGGTGTAGCAAAACCCGTGCCTACTCCTCCACCCACTCACCTGTGGCGTTATCGTAATCGGCGATAGTTTCCCCGCCACGACAATCACCATTCTCCTCGATGAATACCTTCTGAAGGGTTGTGGTTTTCGAAAGGCTATTCTCGAACCTTCCTGCCCGTATATATACGTAGAGTATAGACTCGCCGGTTTTTTCTCCCGGTTCACGGGCCTCCAAAAAGTTTATCCCATCCTCGTCTTTAAACTCACGCAGGAATTCCGCTCGCTTGGACCGCTTTCCGATTTGCCCCAGAATCTCTTCCCGCGAAGGGATGTGTTCGGCCCCCCGCTCGGTTTTTGCGCCCTCTTCCAGATTACTCATAAAACGATCATAACACGTTCGCGAGAAACATTCTACCTTTTGTCGATCGTCCCGGGAATTTTATTGAACTCACCGATGACTTCTTCGAGCTCATCTCCGGTTCTCATATTTATGCGATACCTTTTTTCGCCGGTTTGAAGAATTTCAAGTCCTTTTTTCAGAACATCCAAAGAATTCGTAATATCGTAGGCAAAGGCCTTAACCGAAACATAGAAAATCGATAGCAATTCCAAAAGCGTTATCCCGCAGCCCAGCAAAAACATCTGTAAGCTAATGTTTTCTTCGACAAAATTCCAAATCAAAGGGAACAGAAGAGAAATAGCCATGAGCATAACGCAGGAACCGAGCATCAATATTTTTCCTTCAATGGACAGCACGAGCTTAGGGTGTGAAACGTCGCCGAAGGAATACAGTATCTCGAATACTCCACTCAAAAAACGGCGTGCGAGAATATACATAAGCAAAGCCATTACGGGCGCTATTGCCAGCCCTATAAAAATGCTTTTAACGGCGACCTCGGTTGTCGTCCAACCCCAAAAGATCAATTGCGGCGCGGAAATCAGAAAACCTCCGAAAACAAAGAGGAACCCGATTCGCGCAACCTTCAGCGGAAAACCGGAAAGAAACTCGGAAAACTTCTCCGCCCTCTCACGGGTTATTGCTTCTATATTGGAACTGTAATCCTTCAAAAATATCCTTACTCGTCTTAAATAACGCAGGACAACATAAGTGAATAGGCCGCCGAAAAGCATGACCTCGAAAGAATATAGAAATGCTGAAAAACTTATCCCTCTGTTATCGAGGTTCAAAGTAAAGTAGGACTGAAGAGGGCCTACAATCCAAAGAACAGCGAGGATCAAAATGCTGAAAACACTTAAAAATTTAGTTGAAACGTTGGGAGAGTCTTTTCCGGGCCATAAGAGATAAAAGAAGATCAGGGCAAGTATTATCTCGGGGATCAACAATGTCGCAAAATGTTCCCAGGTGAACGGATCTCCGCGCCTAAATGATCCGAGGGCAGAAACGGACGCCCAACCCCAATACACAAAAAAAACTACACCGGAGAGGACCCTAGCGATCTTTTTGCCCATCATGTTAATTATTATAACACAACAAAGAGATTCCTCTGGGCAGAGTTGAGATTCCCGGCATTTTTGACATACAACCGCAATCAGAATATAAGGAAATAAGTTCGACGAAGGGGGTTGCCGTGTTGAAACAACGCAGTTATGAAGTGATCGCCGGTGATGGAACCGATCGTCCGCCGATCAGGCTCAAAATGAGCGAGGTCGAACTCGCACAGATGATCCGAGAGTCGGTCGAGCAAGGCGTGCGGGCTTCCGCGAAACTCGCGGGAGAAGGTATTCCCGACAACGTTTCGCTCGGTCCCCTGGACGTCCCGAGAAGCGCGCTAACGACTCCCGAGGACGACTATGGTAGCGGAAGATTCGCGACGTAGGAGAACAGTATGACCGCAAGCAAAAGAGTCCTGAGACTGCGGAAGAAAAGGGACGAGATCTGGAAAGCTTTTCTAAAGCTTCCGAAACGGGGCTCTTTCTCCGGCATTCATCTCGCAAACCAACTCGAAAAAGTTCAGCAACAACTCGATAAACTCGAAGGGAAAAGAAAGTCCAAAAGGTACTTAGCAGAAGTCCACATCGAAATCTTCTAGGCCGCGCCGGGTAACGCCCGGCTTTTTTTGTCTTAAGATTTTAATACTTGGCAGGTCTGACCGTTTATTTTTTTGGTTCTACCACAACCGCGGTTCCATAGGCCAAAACCTCGGTCACGCCTCCCATGATTTCCGTCGCGTCGTAACGGGCGCCGATAACCGCGTTAGCACCCATATCTGCCGCATGCTCCAACATTAGATCGAACGCATCGGCGCGAGTTTTTTCGCAAAGCTTTGTGAAAAGAGAAATATTGCCGCCAACTATTGTCTGTAGGCTTGCACCAATAGATCCGAAGATGGACCTGGAACGAACAACTATCCCCTTCGCGACTCCCAGATTATTTACGATTTGATAATTCTCGAGCTCGAACGCCGTCGTGACCATTGTTGACTCAACCATTTTGTTGTCCATTTTTTATAAAATTTAAGTTGATTTTACCGAAGAAACGATACTGAACGTCGAGTCACTGCTATCATGAATATTTCCGGCGGCCTCCACGCTAATCGAATACTTGTCGGATATCGGCAGATCGGTGACGCCAAGAACCTCGGCGTAAAGTTTTTTGACCGTCCACTCATAGTTACCGGTGTTTGGAATGTCGGAGGCGATGGAGGCGCTGAAGTGCTGGCTATCGGGATTTCCTAAGATATTTAATCGGATATTTACGAATTTTATATCGTTACTGCTTGTCCAAGAGATCTTTACCGTTTCACCGACTGCCCACTTTTCTCCTCCGTTTGGCGAAATAACGGCAATAAACGGAGCGCCAGATTCCACGCTTGGATCATTTGAGGGATTTGAATTTTTGCCGGCTTGATACACGATACCGCCTGCAACCAAGACTACGGCAACCAAGAGGACAACAACGATCGGAGCAAATCCATTTTTATTCATATTTTAATTATACAACTTATACGCGGAATCTTCTTGGGGCGAGAATAATCTCCGACACGGGAGGACGCCACGCTTCCTCCCGACCCCTCCTCCTTGTTCAAATCCTCTTCTTCCAACACACGAAAACAAAAACACTACCGCGAGGGTAGTATTTTTATTTTGTGCGCGGGATGGGACGATGTTGGAACCTTTTTGAGCCAGTTTAATCAATTCTACCAAGTTTATTAAATAAAGAATGCTATAAAAAGAATTACGAACGTTGCGAAACTCGAAAGCCCTAGTAGGGTTTTAAATAAAGATTTGTTTTTATCTTCTTTTATTGCTTTCCGAATTAAATCTTTTGGAACTGGATATGGTATGCCTAATTGTTTTGGAAGGACGCGAACCTCCCAATAAAGATCTGGTGCCCTGCTTGCCATTGTTATAATGATGGCAATCAAAAATAGAGTTCCCCAATAACTGTACAAGTAATAACAAATTCCTATTGTAGCCAAAAATGATAACCCGGTTATTATGTCGCCAGAGTTGTTCCATCTTTTAATTTCTTTCTTTGCAAGATCCTTTATAGGATTATCAGAGAGATCTAATTTATTCACATCCAATCTTTCTTCCCAAAGACCCCTCCCAATAAAACCAATGAGATTGGTCCCGACATAAGTGATAATAAACCAGGCAATTATTGCTTTGAGTATTGAGGTTAAAATAAGTAGTATCATAATATTTTGCACGGAATGGAACGATGTTGGAACCTTTTTAATCAGTAATTAATCGAAGTCGTCCTTGTAAATTTTCTATTTCAAGGCCTGTTTCAAAGTCGTCCAGCTCGTTTAGAGAAAGCCCAATAATTTTATTGCTATTAAAAGCCCAACCAAGCAATTGCGGGGTTATGCTTGAAAATTGTTCTTGAACCCTCAAATATGCATTTCCCTCCTCTCCGTCTGACATCCTTTTTAAACGAAGTAGCACCGAGTCTTCATTTTTGGTCTTATTTTCAACCCGACAATTATTTTTATCCAATCGAGGAGCTACGCCTCCGAATGATTGCGAAATGCCGGTTGATTTAAATAGATCTTTTATTCTCATAATTAGAAACTTTAGATTAGTAGGCCTTCGACCAACAATCTTGGAGAGCTTGGAAGACAATTGGCATATCCGTTTCAAATTGTGCCTGAGTTATGCCACTTCCAACCTCTCTGGCCAGCAATAGTTTCGCATTTTTGTCTGCGTCCATAGCTTTAACCTCGACATCTGTTTTTTTCCAAGGAGATGGATAGTATTCCTCCAGGCTGGGCAGAGGGTTAACAATAAGTTGTCCGTTTGAAGTCAGGGCTGGGTATGTACTTTTAAAAGTTTCAAAGCTCGTTGCCGCCTCTGCGCTTGGGGTATCGCAAAGGATAATTAGCTTATCTCTGTATACCGGATTTGCAAAAAGCGGCACATAAACCTTATTTATTCCTTCCATTGTTTGTCGCTGTCTCTCATGGTTGCCTTCGGCATAAATAATCTGAACCTTAGGTTTATCCACATAAAATCTTGCAATCACACGAGATAAAAATTCATATTCACTTTTACCTTCAACTATGAGAAAATTTCTGGGCAAAAGAAGATCCGCTGGACTACCGCCAAGCAGTTCATATACTATGTAGCGCTTCTCGTCTTCCTTTACGGGAACAATGCTCGTTTCGCTTTTAATTTTTTCAACTTTGAATATCGTTTGCCCCTCGGTTTCGTCAGAAATCAAAACTGACGAATGGGTGTTTAAAAAGATTTGGTCACCACCTCGAGACAGTTCTAGCAGGGCATTTTTAAGTTTTCTCTGCGCGGTGGGATGCAAGTGGAGTTCTCCTTCGTCAATAAAGAAAAGAAAGAATTTGCTAGTTTCCTCGTTTTCTCTCCTAAAATCTGCGTAGGTTTGGATGATTGCAAGCATCAAGGCCCTTTGCATCCCGTCTCCTTTTTCATCTGCGCTAGTATAAACCCCATCATCTATTGAGGTTTCAAAATTTTTAAGTAAGTCCTCAAAAACTGGTTGTGATACCTCAAAGGCTACTTCCAGACAATCTGGAAATTGTTTTTCGAGATATACCTTTACTTGCTTACTAAGTTCGTTTAATTCAACGCGAACTAAAGACCCCGGAGCAGTAAATAGCTTATCGAATTGTTCTTTAAAAGCTGCGTATGTTGGATCTTTTTCGAGAATGGCCGACAACACACCGGACAGCATATTTGCAATGGGTGTGTTTTTGCCATACTTGGCAACATCAAGTGGATTTATTTGTGTGCTGACGTATTGAAAGGTTGGCAAAAAATCATTCAAGGCATTATCGAATCCAGTTGGTGCTTTTTCTAACTCTACTCCTCCAATTGAAATGGTACGCTTTTTCGGATCCAAGCTACTTCGCCGAACCGAAACTGTATCGTTCTCACCGAGAGCTTGTTTTATCTTTGTTTTATTCCCTTCGTTTTTCATTTTCTCGGCACCATCCAGGGCTTCGGTAAATTCTATTTCTACTGCTATTTCTGCATCGCCAGATCTTCCAAATCTTATTTTTTCCAAACCTTCTCCTTTTTTGGGCCCAGTAAAAAACCAGTCTATGGCTTCAAAAAAATTGGTTTTCCCGTGATTATTCTGACCAACAAAAACGTTAAAACCCGTAGGTAATATTTCGGCTTCTTTTATAGACCTAAAGTTTGTAATTTTTATTTTCGAAATTCTCATAACCAAATACTACCCCTCGCTTTTCAACTAGGCAAATTAAGTCAGCACAACAATATTGCTATCCTTTCAGCTCAAATTGGTTGAGCAGCTTGAGGTATTCTTCCTGGATTTTAGGGTCAACCCACCTTGCATACATTCGTTCAATATTCCCGTTATTTCTTAAAACTGTGTTGCAGGGTTCAAAGAAAAATCCGTCAGGTGATGCAACAAACAGCCAAGATGGATTCCAAATCTCTAAGGTTTTTCCGACTATTTCTTTCAAGTCTTCCGGCCTTCTAGGGTCGCGATATTTGACCTCCACCAAGTGAACTTCCTTTTTGTCTTGTGATATTAATACGAAATCCGGCGCATTTTTGATATTTTCTATTACGGCCTTCACTTCCGTAAGATGCTGATATTGAGCCAGCTCGGGCAGGGTGTATTCGTAGCCGGAATGAAGAATTGTATATTTCCCTGATTCACGAAACATTTGCTCAAAAATAATCTCGGCGATTTTTCCCTTTATTAAATGTTTTATAAACTTTGCGTCCATGTAGTATTTTATTTGGCCAGAAACATAAAGCTCCCAGCCAGCGATGTCTTGCGACACCCATACTCCTTTCGGGGTATGACTTTCGAGGGTGCTCTGACTAGGAGCTTGATGCCCTCGAAAGTTTTTTGACCATGCCACCTATCGCTAAGCGGTTTAGGCCGTTATTCAGTTGTATTGAAATTATCCAATAAATCCGCTATTTTTTCAACATGAACATGAGTGGCGAAATGCAAGAGCTGATAGGCAAAATCAATAATTTTTTGATTCATTTCCCGAACCGCAAGAATGTAAGCATTCTAGAGGGTCGTTCGAAAAATATGGAAGCCCTACTTTACGAACTTAAGGGCTTGGGCATAATTGGCCTTTTCGACACTGCCGATGTTCCGACTAGTAATGAAAAGGGTGCTTTGGAAGATGTGTTGTATATGTTTGATATCGACAAAGACAGGTTTGAGAAGTTCAAAAAGGGAGAGCTTAAAAACGAAAAGGTTTACGGCGTTAGTTACGATGTGAACCAGACAATTCTCTTTTACGGCGGGAAGGAAATTAAGATTGAACCAGATAGTCGCCAAGCGTATCTTCTTAAATTTATGTTCGGCCAGAAAATAAATACACCGATAAGCTGGGATGTTCTTTATGAAGAAGTCGTGGGTAAGGAAGCGGGCGAAAAGGAAAAGGCAAGAAAATCAATCTCAGACACTGTTCGGGCAATTAACGATAAATTTCAGGACGAAGCTCCGGGTCTCATGCTTCTAGAATGGCGAGGTAAGTCAGTTTATAGGCTACTTTAACCGGCGAACGAAAGTGAATCACGGCTCAAAAGAATAGGCTTCCGAAAAAGCCTATTTTTTTATGACGCAGTATAGCGAACCACTAATTGTCGAGATAACCAGAATCTTTAAGCGGGACTACAACCTAGTTCTTTCCCGTGATCAAGCTCTTGAATACCTGGATGACCTGGTTGACTTTTTTTTGGCCTTCTATCCCCTTCCTTCCGAGTCCGCGAGGGAATCCCGACCGCCGAAGGCGGGAGGGATTCCCTCGCCTGACTTGATATACCCTCATAGTTGTTAAATATGCCTACAATCTTTAGAAATAATGGGAAACTCACAGAAATCACATGGTTTGAAAAAGAACCGCCCAAAATACATTTATACTCTCCCAGAAAAAGGCATGTTTTATTCGGAGCTAGGCGACCCGATAATGCTCGGCGGACTCGACAAATATGTGTGCGGCGCGTGTTTGCTGGCCTTGCAGAATTTGGGACTCCGTTGTTGGTTACTCTCACCTTTAAAGGCGACGCCTCAGATGCCTCATATGCAAACGATTCACTTCGCGTCTTCCAGGTGCGGTTGCGATCTAAATATCCTAAAGCGGAATCTCTCTTTGTTCCCGAACTCTCCCCAAGAGGAAGAATACATTTCCATGGTCTTATTTTTAACGTGCCGTTGTCTCTTGGTGATACGCGCCAAGGTGGACGGACTGTTTCCATCGGTGACGAACGTAAAACGAGAATCCTCGCTGGCATTTGGGGAGAGGGTTATGTGGATGCGACAAAAACTGACGGTTCTGGAAAGTTGGCATATTACATTAGCAAATATGTAACCAAGTCCAAAAACCAAGTTATGTTTAATGCTATGAGACTTTTAAGGATCTCACGTGGCTTCCCAGCCGATCTGATTATTCGGAACAAGTTTGCGGATTATTTAGCCGAACGCTATTCTGTTAAAAAACCCGCCAGAGAGTTTAGCCGAGAACACCAGTTTCTGGGACAAGTTACAAAGAAAACATATATTCAAGGATACGAACCACAAAAACAATGAAATATATTATCTATTGCCGGAAAAGCACCGAAGACGAGGGTCGACAAATTCTATCTATCCCTGCTCAAGTAAAAGAGCTTGAAGAATTTGCCGCTCGCCGAGGATTAGAAATTGAAAAAATATTTACTGAGTCTCAATCTGCGAAAGCACCCGGCCGCCCAATATTTGGGCAGATGCTTGATTATGTAACTAAAAAGAAGATTCGAGGCATTGTCTGCTGGAAGCTCGATCGTCTCTCTAGGAATCCTATTGATGGTGGCGGTCTTATATGGGCTATTAAACAGAATGACTTAGAGATTATTACTCCGGCGCAGTCTTACCGGCGAGATGATGAAAACTCTATCCTCATGTATTTAGAATTTGGTATGGCTCAAAAGTATATTGATGACCTCTCTAAGAACGTTAAGCGTGGTAACAAAGCAAAGCTTGAAGCCGGCGGATGGCCTCAAATGGCTCCATTTGGGTATAAGAATAATAAAGCGGACAAAACCATATTCCACGACCCTATCTTGGCTCCGTATGTAAAAAAGATGTTTGAAACTTATGCCACCGGAAACTATAGCCTAGAAGACATAACTGATTTGTTTTATAAACAGGGTCTTAGAAGCGGTAGGGGTAACAAAGTTCATCGCTCGCGCATTCAAAAGATTCTAAAGAACCCATTTTATTACGGAATGATGGTAAAGGATGGAAAGTATTATCCTGGCAAACATGAACCATTAATTTCCAAAGAGTTATTTGATCGTGCCTCAGATGTTTTTATCGGGCGACTTAGGGCAACGCGACCCAAAGGATTGTTTTTTCATTTGCGAGGAATATTTTCTTGTGCCAATTGTGGTTGTGCATTAACTGCCACCCATAAAAAGGGACATGATTATTACTACTGCACAAATGGCAGAGGAAATTGTGTGGAGCATAAGAAGTATATGCGCTCAGAAACTCTTGATGCCTTTGTTGCCGAGGCTCTCAGAAAACTTCAATTGAGTGAAGATCTTATTGAGGTTATGTATCAAGCCGCAAAAGAGAAACTTGCCGGGCAAGGTCAGTCTATGGAACCAATTCAGGAATCTATCGAAAAACAACTTATATCGCTTCAGGATAAACAATCTCGCTTGGTTGATAGTTTTATCGACGGAGTAACGCCCGAAGCCGTCTATAGGCAAAAACTGCTTGAATTAGGCAACAAGAGAGTCGAACTAGAATCCCAACTTAAGCAACTTGGCGCAGACTACCGACAACCCGGAAGTACTTTGGAACCGACAAAAGAGCTGTTTTTATCAAGCAATAAAAAGGAAAAACAATATTTGGAATCTTCTCCAGAGCAAAGAAGAATTATTGCTCAAAATTTACTTTGGAACCTTTCTATCAAAAGCCAGAATGTGCAGGAATATCAATACAAAAAACCATTTTCGATAATCGCAAAAATGGCTGAAAACCCTACTTTTGACAACTTGTGCGCGGGACAGGAGTTGAACCTGCAAGCCCTTGCGGGCGCATCCATCTCAAGGATGTGCGTCTGCCAGTTTCGCCACCCGCGCATATAACTCATAATTTTTTACCCTGTGAAGCCAATACCCCCTCTACCTTGTTTCTCTTTCGGGATAAACAAATTACCAATGGATTATAATACAGCTTCGGTAATAATTTCAATGATTCCGCCTTGGCATACCTGAGCTCATGCGCGCTTCTATTTTTGCTGGAAGAAATGTGTCCGCTTATATCTAAGTTATCAAAAAGCTTATTTCTTAGCCATTTTAGATGAGCCATGCTTGCGGAAACAAAAACTGTGTAAAACATAAAACTATTCCTCCAGCGCGCATCTCGATAAGAATAAAAAGTTCCATCACCATCAAAATGGCCGCGGAGAAAATCAAAGAAGTACTTATCCGGAATATCCAATTTAGATATAATTTTGGATTTGGCCGGCATAAACCCGACATTAAGAAGAAATTTGTAAAAATTTATGTCTCCAATTTGTACTCGAAAATATTTTCTACCGGAACCGGAATATTTAGAGCCAATTTTATTAGCTATTTTTAGGCACCGTAAAAAATTTCCAAGTTGTTCATTATCTTTAGAAGTTAGATCTATGTGCCTACCATCCAGAGATAAATTTCCGTCAGTCGCCAAAAGGCCCAACGCATAAGCAAAATCCGGAGACCATTTTAGATTTACTTTTCCAAGCGGCTTCATCTCTTTCCTAAATTATATCATTTCTCTCAAGGTATAGCATATGCCGGATATAAAACAGCGAAAAAATGAATATTTTGTAAATTTCAACAAAAAAAACCGGGCGCGGGCCCCGGTCGGTAACTATCTCCTCTTCCACTCATAAACCCTTGTGAATGGACGTTCGGGTCTGGCAAGAAAAAGAAGTTTCGGACGATATCCCTTCTCCTCGCAGATTTTTTCTGCTTTTCGAATGGCGAACTGCCGCCCGGTATTCCTGTGTGTAGAAAATGAGGTCCCACCCCACTTCCTTTTGCCGCGTGCTTTATAAACCAAGACGTAGTCCTTCTCTTTCAATTTCCACCTCCCAAAGTCGATTACGCGCGCTCCCCGGAGATTAACCTATGATTGCAAAATTTTCAAATATTTGAGAGACTGAGCGCAGTAGGAGGTGAGCCATGAGAAAAACGCTCGCCATCGCCTTCATCTACGGAAGCATCGCCGCTGCCATCTATGCGGCGTTCGGAGAGAAGGACCCAGGCCTCTTTCTTCTCGCAATCATTGCTCTTGCCGCATCCATCCGCGTCTTCCCCAAAAAAAAGTGATCGGGAACTCCGAACGAAAAACCCGGATAGTCCATGGACTGTCCGGGCATTTCTTTTTTTATAGTTATACAGATACGCCGATCTTCTTCCTGACTCTGTGTCCGGCCATACCGCGGACAAAGTAAAGCTTGGAACGATGCACTTTTTTGGGCGAACTCAAAACTTCGATTTTGGTGATAGTTGGAACGTTTATCGGAAAAACTTTTTCCACGCCGACACCGGCAACGTTAGCCCGGACGGTAAAAGTCGCACCGGTTTCTTTGCCGTGCTTCCTGGCCAAAACCAAACCTTCGAAAGGAGTGGTGCCTTCAAAAACCTTTACTTTCGCGCCCGGTTTTATTTTTTTAAGAATTTCTTCGCTTATCATTTTGTTTATTTATGGTGAGCAGGGTCGAACTATTGTGGGTTCGCCGCTTGCGGACCTTGGTTCACGATATTCGTTAATATTTTAACGAGGTCATCCACCGAAGTCCGGACTTTAACGTAATAGTCCAATACTCCAAGTCTCTTCGCTTTTTCTATGTCGCTCTCCTGACCGAGATTGCTGGCCACTACGACCGGAACCCGGTTAAGCTGAGGGTCGGAAAAAATAGTTTCCAGAAACTCAAAACCCGAAAGCTTCGGGATGATAAGGTCCAGGATTATAAGATCCGGCGCCTGCTCCCTAGCCATGGTAAGAGCCACTTCGCCATCAAAAGCCTGGCGAACAGCAAACCCTTGTTTCTCCATGCGTCCCTTGAGGATCATGGAAAAGAACGGGTCGTCTTCCACTATTAATATGTTCTTCTGGATTTCTTCCATTCTTTACATTCTAACCTATCAGCTATTTATTAAAAGAGCTTTTTAGTTGTCCCAATCGTGCTGCCCTCCTTCGCATAAAGCTATGGAGGGACTTCAGCAATTCATGTCTCGCTTCCAGCCGCGATCGATTCACGATCGGAAGCGAGACACGTTCGACTAAGTAGTTTAATTGATTCACGCACAGCTTCCGCTACGCGTGCCTTGTTACGACTTCGCCCATGTCACCGATCCTAGGCTGATTCGCGTAAACGAACTTCACCTATTACCGGCTCCCTTGGCGTGACGGGCGGTGAGTACAGGACTCGAGAACGTATTCACCGCGGCGTTGCTGATCCGCGATTACTAGCGATTCCGGCTTCATGGGGGCGAGTTGCAGCCCCCAATCCGAACTGGGGTCAAGTTTTAGAGATTGGCTCCGCCTTACGGCTTGGCAGCCCGCTGTCTTGACCATTGTAACATGAGTGTAGCCCAGGGTATCAAAGGGCCATGCGGATTTGACGTCATCCCCTCCTTCCTCCCAGCTCTAAAATCACGATTATTAAAAATCCCGATCTTGGAGCTGGGCAGTTCCACGTGACACTTGTAACACGTGGCAGGGGTTGCGCTCGTTACCCCAATTAAGGGAACGCCTCACGGCACGAGCTGACGACAACCATGCAGCACCTGAACTAGGCGTCCTTGAGAGAGGGCCAATGTTTCCATCGGCTTTCACCTAGAATTTCAAACCCTGGTAAGGTTCCTCGCGTACCGTCGAATTAAACCTCATGTTCCACCGCTTGTGCGAGTCCCCGTCTATTCCTTTGAGTTTTAAGCTTGCGCTCGTACTTCCCAGGCGGTCTGTTTAACGCGTTAGCTACGCCACCCCGAGGGTCGATACTCGAAACAGCTAACAGACATCGTTTAGGGCGTGGACTACAAGGGTATCTAATCCTTTTTGCTCCCCACGCTTTCGCATCTCAGAGTCAGGAAAGTCCCAGTGAACTGCCTTCGCCTTTGGTGTTCCCCACGATATCAACGGATTTCACCCCTACACCGTGGGTTCCATTCACCTCTAACTCCCTCTAGTTCTGCCGTATCCCGGGCACTTCCACCGTTGAGCGGTGGGCTTTAACCAAGGACGCACAAAACCTCCTACATGCGCTTTACGCCCAATAAATCCGGATAACGCTTGAGGTCTACGTATTACCGCTGGTGCTGGCACGTAGTTACCCACCTCTTCTCACAAGACGCTCACTTGAGTTGCAGTCTTGTTACCGCAGTTTACGACCCGAAGGCCTTCATCCTGCACGCGGTGTCGCTCGATCAGGCTTTCGCCCATTGTCGAATATTCTCGACTGCTGCCTCCCGTAGGAGTACGAGCCGTGTCTCAGTCTCGTCGTTGGGGGTCAGGCTCTCACCTCCCCTACCGGTCATAGCCTTGGTAAGCCGTTACCTTACCAACTAGCTGATCGGACCTAAGCCGATCCCGAAGCGCCTTGCGGCTTTCGTCTTGCGACAATATCAGGTATTACCCCGCCTTTCGGCGGACTATCTCTGACTTCGGGGTACGTGACTAGGGTGTTACTAACTCGTTCGCCGCTAAACTAATAAATCCGTCGCCTTGATGTAATCTCAACTTCTTCAAAATTAGTTCCGCTCGACTTGCATGCCTTATCCACACCGCCAGCGTTCATCCTGGACCAGGATCAAATCCTCATAAAAATCTTAGAGTAGCCCGAAGGCTTCTCCCAGATTCGCTCTCAAAATAAATTTTGAGGCAATTTTAAAACACAATTGGAACAACTAAAAAACTCTCTTTTTTATTGAACCTTTACCTATTAGCATGTCAAAGAAACAAACGGACGGACCGATGTCCGCACGTGAAGATAAGTATATATATCCACGACCGTTTGTCAACCCTTATCTGGGGGCCCGGGAAGCTCCGAAAGTATTGCAAATGCTGGCTTTCCGGACATATACTGCGAGCAGCAAGTTTTGGCCTATTCCGAACATGGGAAGGAGAAGAGAATGAGAGCAAAAATCGGCTTTGAAACGAAGTCCGACGGAGCGGACATCATGCGTGTCACCCTCGTCCCGGAAGATCCGGGAGATGTAGGAGATCTTTCCACGGCTTGCTGGCATGCCCCGACGGATCCGAACAGATGGGTGACAGAAAACGTAGTGGGAAGCAACCACTACGTTGAGCAGCTTGATCTCGTGCTGCCACTCGAGAAACTCTCGCAGTGAGAACTGGGCCCCGCTCCGCCAACCGACGGAAACGGGGCTTTTTAATTTTAGACAAAAAAGATTTTCGTTTCGCTATACTATATATATGGATGATTTGTTTCCGAAAGGGTTTTATTTCGGCACTTCCACTTCCGCCTACCAGGTTGAAGGTGGAAACCATAACGATTGGACGGAGTGGGAAAAATTGAATGCGTCGCGCTTGGCTCACGGATCAAAAAAATACAAGAGGCTTCCCTCTTGGCCGCTTGTAAAAAATGATGCGCTTGATCCGGAGAATTATATTTCTGGAATCGCCGCGGACTATTGGAATCGATTTGAGGAAGACTTGGACCTTGCCAAAGGGATGGGCACGAACGCCTACCGTTTTTCCGTAGAGTGGTCCCGAGTCGAACCGGAGGAAGGAAAATTTGATATTGAAGCGCTGGATCATTATCGCGCGATGATAAGCGCAATGCGCGAGCGCAAGCTCGAACCGTTCCTCACCGTTTGGCACTTTACCCTGCCCGCCTGGCTCGCAGAAGAGGGCGGCGCACGCTCCAAAGATTTTTCGAAATATATCGCCCGCTATGCCGGAAAACTCGCGCAAGAATTCGGAAGCGATGTTAAATTCTGGATAACTCTGAACGAACCGGAGATATTTGCCCGCAATTCCTATCTTTTCGGAATCTGGCCTCCGCAAAATGACAATCCTTTCGCTTATTTTAAAGTTTTAAAAAATCTTGTCCGGGCTCACCGGGAAATGCACCGGGCGATCCGCTCCGAAACGGAAAGTGCCTCCATCGGCTTCTCCACCGATCCGACCTATTTCGAATCCGCGGGAAGCAAATGGGATAACTGGCTAACCGCAAAGGCAAAATACTATTGGAACAATTGGCTTTTGGACAGAATTATAAAAGACCTGGATTTCATCGGATTGAATTATTATTTTCACAGCCGGGTAAATTTGATCCCGAATCGGAACTTGAACGAAAAGATCTCGGACATGGGTTGGGAATTGTATCCTAGGGGGCTCGAAAAAATATTGGAAGAGTTCGCCCATCACGAAAAACCAATCTACATAACCGAAAACGGCTTGGCGGATATGAACGACGCAAATCGCGGTTGGTTTATCCGCGAATCGCTTACCGCGGTAAAATCCGCAATTAAAAAAGGGGTGGATGTGCGCGGATATTTCCATTGGTCTCTTCTGGACAACTTCGAATGGGACAAAGGGTTCTGGCCCAAGTTCGGATTGGTAGAGGTGGACAGAAGGACTCTTAGAAGAACTCTCCGCCCGAGCGCGGAAATCTATAAATCCATAATTAAAGGGGAATGAGTGGAATATTTTGGGCGCTTTTAGGCCAGCTCTTCTTGGGACTATCCCTCGTTATAGACAAGATACTTTTGGACCAAAAGCCAAAAAAAGATCAAGTCTTAAGCTACATTTTCTGGATAGGCCTTTTGAACTTCGTGGGGCTCCTCTTCGCGCCATTCGGGTTTGCCGTTCCGTCTACGACGACGATTTTATTGTCGTTGCTCGCCGGCGCGCTATTCCTTGTTTCTCTCGCGACTTATTACGCGGCGCTTGCGAAAGGAGGGGTTTCGAGCACTTTAGCTATTATTGGTGGCTTCGCCCCGATCGCTACGTATTTGATTTCCGGCTTTTTCTCTTTTTCGTCTCTCAACGTCGCCGAAGGGATCGCCTTCGCCCTGCTCGTAGCCGGCGGGCTTCTTCTTTTCTTTACCGAAAAGATAGATTTCAAAAAAATATTTCTGTGGGTTATTTTAGCTTCTCTTTTTATCGGCTTAGCCGACGTCTCTCAAAAGCTGGCCTTCAACACCGCGAACTTTGTGACTGTCTTTGTTTCTATGAAGTTCTTCACGGGTGTTATTGCCCTCTGCCTGCTTGCAATCCCCTCTTTGCGCAGAAGAATATTCAGCTCTTCCGCCGACACCAGCCATAAATATCGCATCTCTTATTTCCTGAACCGCGCCCTTTCCGGCGCCAGCTCATTCCTGATCTTTTACGGAATTGCCCTGGAAGCTCAGCCGGCGCTCGTAGAATCCTTAAGCGGAGTGCGCTTTGTCCTTATATTCCTGATTGCATTTGCCATATCGAAAATTAAACCGGCATGGCTCAATGAAAAATTCCGCGGTTGGATTCTTGCCGGCAAAATTATCGCCACAATTTTGATCCTCTTGGGACTTTTGGGACTAGGCCTTCAAAAGAGCTACGAATCTAAGCCGATTCCCGATCCCGAAGAAATAACCTGGGGTGTGACCTTCTCAAAACAAATGAGCAAAAGCTTCGGCTCAAGTTGGCAGGAAAACCTGACGGCGATATTGACCGACTTAAAACCAAAAACCGTACGCCTGATAGCTTACTGGGACGAGATAGAGCCGAAAAAAGACCAGTATGATTTCGAAGATTTGGATTGGCAGATGAATGAAGCCCGCAAAGCAGGCGTGCCCGTTGTCTTGGTGGTCGGTCAAAAAGTTCCTCGCTGGCCGGAATGTCATTTCCCGTCCTGGATAGATCCCGGAAGCGCGCAAAAGAATGATGAGCTCATTACCTATCTAAAAGAAGTCGTAGAGCGCTATCGCGGAGATAAAAATATTCTTTACTGGCAGGTGGAAAACGAACCGTTCCTGATGTTCGGCGAATGTCCCGGCTCCAACGCGGCGCTTATCGAGAAAGAGATAGCCACGGTGCGAGAGTTGGATCCGACACGGAAAATATATATGACCGACGGAGGAGAATTCGGCGACTGGTATCGCACCGCAAAACGCGCGGATATTTTTGGCCCTACACTCTACCGCAAAGTTCATACAAAATTGTTCGGCTATATTACCTGGCCAATTACTCCGGAATTGTATCCCCTGCGCCGCGACATAACCCGTGCGCTTGTCGGCAAACCGAACCAAGAATTTGTGATAAGCGAACTCGGGCTTGAACCATGGATGGTAAGGCAAATATATGAAGTGGATATTCCGACCCAGCTTAGCTTCTTCAGCCTGGATGATTTCAAAAATAATATCGCTTACGCCCGCCAAACCGGTTTCTCCACCTTTTACACCTGGGGCGCAGAGTGGTGGTATTGGTTAAAAAAACAGGATCACCCTGAGTTTTGGAATGCGGCAAAAGAATTATTCGCCGGAAAGCAGCTTTTATAAAAATCACCCGGCCTTTGGGGGCCGGGGAGAAGAGCGAACGCTTAATCAGGACTGACTGGCGCTCGTGAAGTCGAACGAAGAGGGGCTGTCGTCGGGGACGAGTTGGGCGAGATGGAAATGGCTGGGAAGCACGCCGTACTTTTCCCGAGCCATTCTCTTTGCGGCTTCGATGTCGTTGGCAGGCAGAAGTAAGTCGACCACCACACCGCGATCCAGATCGACCAGTAGAAAATCGGCCATAGAACCTCCTCACTCGGGGAACCGCTCATAATATATGCCCCAAAGTCTTGCCAGGTCAAGTAAATTATGTATAATTGATTCCACTATGGCTAAAAAAGAAATTCATCCCGAATACTTCCCCAAAGCTAAGGTACTCTGCGCCTGCGGCAATTCCTTCACGGTCGGCGCCACCAAGAATGAGATAAAAGTGGAAATCTGCTCCAAATGTCACCCATTCTTCACTGGCGAAGAAAAAATGCTTGACGTTGCCGGCCGCCTGGAACGCTTTAAGACCCGCCGCTCCAAAGCAGCTGAACCGAAAGCAAAGAAGGTTCGCGTAAAGAAAGCAAAGTAGCAGTTGCTAACCCGGACAGTCCATGGACTGTCCGGGTTTTTGTTTGCCCAGAAAATATATTTCGACTAAAATTAACTCACTATGGATAAGGTTATATTAGAAATTCGCGCTGGAGCCGGAGGCGATGAGGCCTCTCTTTTTGCGGGTGATCTCGCCAGAATGTATCAGCGCTATGCCGCAAAACGCGGTTGGGCCTTCAACATAATGGACTCCAACGAAACCTCGCTCTATGGATATAAATCCTTCGTCGCGGAAATTGCCGGTGCCGGAGCATATGACGCATTAAAACAGGAATCCGGAGTGCATCGGGTACAGAGAGTGCCGAAAACGGAAAAGAGCGGACGCGTTCACACCTCTACCGCCTCGGTTATCGTTTTAAAAGAAGTAGAAGCCAAGGAGGTGCATATCAACCAGGGAGACTTGGAGGTGACTTTTCAACGCGCCGGAGGCCCAGGAGGGCAAAACGTCAACAAAGTTGAAACTGCAGTCCGGATGCTCCATAAACCTAGCGGCATTGTGGTTTTCTCCCGCGCCGAACGTTCGCAGAGCGCGAACCGCGAAAAAGCCTTAAACCTTCTAGCCACCAAACTGCGGGACGAACAAATGCAAAAAGAAATGGCCGCGGCCGGCGCCTCGAGACACGAACTCGTGGGTTCCGGAGACCGTTCCGAAAAGATCCGCACTTATAACTTCCCGGATGACCGCATCACGGATCACCGCATCGGAAAGAAATGGCACAATATTGAGAAAATACTAGAAGGAGATATGGACGCGATAGTGAAAGCTTTCTCCAAAGCGGAACAGAAATAATTTATAGAAAAATCCCCCGTTCCTTGCGGGAATGGGGGCTTGGATCATCTGCCTCTCTTAATGAAGGTGGAAGGAGGCTCTCTCGTTGGAGGGAAAGAAAACCATGTCAAAAAAGGTGTATTGAGTGTTCGAGCGCTCCACGAAATGGGAAACCCTTTCCCTGCCCAGGCGCACCCAGTTGTCGTTTGTGGGAAGGAGACGGAATTTGGATCCGTCCTTCAGGGTCAGGATCACGGAATACTGCCCCTCCGCGCGAACATTACAATCGTCGAGATCGCTCACCGCTCTCGCGATGAGCTCTTCGCCAGAGGGAAGTTTTTCCTGCGCAACAAAAGGCATTTTGCCCTCCTTCCTTTGAGTTGTGATGATCGGCGAAAATTATATACAAAAAAATTCCCGCAGACAAGGCCTATTCCCTTTCCTCCTCCGCGTAGACGAAATTAAAGTTCCCGTGGACGTAATCGATTATCTCATTTTCTTTGAAAAATCTTTTTATTTCCGCCTCGGCGGTTTCTTTTGAATCAGAGGAGTGGACAATGTTCGCCTGGGTGGACATGGAAAGATCTCCGCGGATGGTTCCCATATCCGCCTCTCTTCCCTGGGTTTTTCCGGCGATCATTCTGACTACGGATATAGCCTCAATTCCCTCAAGGACCATAGCCACGATCGGAGCCTGCATCATAAATGATTTAAGTTTCGGGAAAAACGGCTTTTCTTTGTGGTGGCTGTAATGTTCGCTGAGAATTGCGTCGCCAAGCTCCATGAGCTTCAGGGCAACGATCTTGAGCCCCTTCTGTTCGAAGCGTTTTATAATTTCGCCCACAAGCGCTCTCTGGAGCGCATCCGGTTTTATCAAGACCACTGTCCTTTCCGCTTTATTGTGTGTCATTTTTACCCTCCTAACTTTTTAATTAATCGACGATAGTTTATAAATTTCTTCTGAATAACTTTATCTTAATTTCCACCAAAAACATAGTGCCTATCTAAAAAGTGTGGAGGGTGAATTTTAATTATTTATTTCGTTTAGATTATATTCGATTATCGCGTCTCCTTCGCCGAAATGGAAATTACCGGAAAACTTTTTTCCCGCAAGAAACAACGGCATCCAGTATTTATCGTCCGGCCACATGGTTCCAAACGGGATATCGGAAACATCGAACCACTCTGGAGCCATTTCCTCGCTTTCTTCGGGGACACCCTTAAATTCTGTGGCCTTAAAAATGTGGACCTCTAATATTCCATCTTTACCCTCCCAGGAAAAATCTAAGATCCCGGCCCTCTCTAAATTATCGACTGAGATACCTGATTCTTCTTTCAGTTCTCGCTTCGCGGCTTCGTCCACGGTTTCTCCCTCCTCAACTTTTCCGCCAAAACCGTTATATCGCCCCGCTCCAAAACCGCGTTTTTTCATCCCCAAAAGTATCTTAGGGTGCTGATGGACGAGACAGAGGGTTAACTGTTTTTTCGCTGCCATGGCGCTTATTTCTTTTCTATCTTTATACCGAGCTCTTTTAGCTGCTTCTCATCCACCGTCGACGGTGAGTCCATCATCGGATCGCGACCGTCTCCCGTCTTCGGAAAAGCGATAACCTCGCGGATATTCGGCTCATTCTGTAAAAGCGAAACAAGCCTGTCCAAACCCCAGGCGATGCCTCCGTGCGGCGGAGCGCCGAAAGAAAGCGCTTGAAGCATGTGGCCAAAATTCGATTCGATCCTCGCGTCTTCAAAACCCATTATTTTAAATACGGCTTTAAGTGCCTCGGGCTTATGGTTCCTGATGCTTCCGCCGCCGATCTCCAGGCCATTTAACACTACGTCGTATTGCGTAGTTAAAATATCGCCGATATTTTTCTCCGCTAAAAGGTCTTCCATAAATTCCGGCTTAGGCGCGGAAAAAGGATTGTGTGTGAAGGTCCACTCCTTCACTGAAGCTTCGGAGTGCGCAGCATCCACCTTTTCGAAGAAAGGAAAATCTATTATCCAGCAAAAAGCGAGTAAGTTCGGATCATTTTTGTCGGTCCTTAAATCCGGCCGATCGATGCCGTATTTCTCCGTCGCTTCTTTGTAGGTGAGCCGCGGGAAAGGCTTCTCTTGGATTTTCTTTTCCGGATAAAGTTTTTCTATAAGTTCGATAAGCAGCGCTTCGTTCAAAGCGATAACATCTTCCCGCTCTACGAAACTCATTTCGAGGTCCAATTGAGTAAATTCCGGCTGGCGGTCTCCGCGGGTGTCTTCATCCCTGAAGCACCTGGCTATCTGAAAATACTTTTCCAAACCGGCGACCATCAACAGTTGTTTATACTGCTGGGGAGATTGCGGAAGCGCGTAGAACTTGCCTGGATAGATCCTTGAAGGCACCAAATAGTCCCGCGCTCCTTCCGGAGTGGATTTGGTAAGTATCGGGGTTTCCACCTCCACAAATTCATTTTTATCGATTAAAAAGTCGCGAACAAATTTAATGACTTTGTTCCGAGCCAAAAGATTATTTTTGAGGCGCTCTCGGCGAAGATCCAAATATCTGTACTTCATCCGAACCTCCTCGTCTATTTCCATGCCGTCGGTGTCTACGGAAATTGGGGTGGCTAGGGATGCGTTCAGGATTTCCAGAGTCTTAGCTTCCAATTCAAAGGCGCCGTTAGGCTGCTCGGCGGAAACCATGCTCGCCGGACGAGCTTTCACAAGACCGGTAATTTTAATCGCATATTCCAACCGCAAGTCTTTAGCTTCGGGAATCGAAGGCGTGAAAACCACCTGGACCAGGCCGGAACGGTCTCTTAGGTCAATAAAAATAATTTTTCCGTGGTCGCGTCGGGCATGGACCCAACCGGAAAATTCCAGTTCCTTTCCTTCGCTGTTTTTTACTTCGGATATCGGTGTTCTCATTGATAAAATGTGATACTATATGAGTATAAACACATGCTGACATTTTCTCAACTGATTTTGAGGCTGGTGATAGCCATGGCGCTTGGAGCTCTTATGGGCTTGGAGCGCGAGGTGATCGGCAAGGAAGCCGGAATCCGTACCGCCATGATGGTGGCCGGCGGAGCGGCAATTTTCACGATGATTTCCATCATGATTCCTTTTATGTCCCAACTTCCGGTGGAGGAGTTAAAAAATACCCTACCCGACAGAGTAATATCCAACATTGTCGTGGGTATCGGATTCCTGGGCGCCGGCATCATCATTAAGAACGGTGAGCATGTCCGAGGACTTACTACCGCCGCCCTGATCTGGGCCGCGGCGGCGATAGGCACGCTGGTGGGCCTAAATCTCATAAAATTTGCGGTTGTCGCGGCGGTAATTATGTCCGGTTCGCTCTACATTTTACGAAAATTAGACGTTACCGAGAGGGTTCGTCCGGAGTCCTCAAAACATCAAAAAGCGTCCTAAAACCCGAGTTTCAGTAGGTCTATAAACCCTTGTAAAATAAGGGTTTTTCAGTGTTTTTGGCACCGGAAACCTTGACTTTTTTCCGGCACCATGCTAAACTAACCCAGCAAAACTGAATAACAGGTTAAGTGGGCAAGACTCGTTGTATGACGAGTTTTTTGTTTCTTTGGACTTTGGGAGCAATTCGCCATTAACTGCCATTCAGCAAAGCAAATCCATGAATATACTGCTAATCAAGAATTTGGCTGCCGGCGCCATCATGGCGTCCGTTGCCAATACAAGCCCCGTAGCCATGCTTTCGTCTGCGGTGTCCGACCGATCCTCGGCTCAGGTAAGCGCCCAAAACGCCCCCGACGCCATGGACTCTTGGCTCCAGAAGCTGGCCCACAAGGAATCTGAGGGCCGGGAACACATAAAGATCCTGGACCACAACAATCAATACTCGTATGGTTGTCTCCAATTCCAAATGGCCACCTTCCGCTCCTACATCCGAAAGTATGATCTTTTGGAAAACACGGAGGACGCGGAACTTGAAAACATGATCTATGACTGCGACTTTCAGAAAGTCCTCGCCCGAAAGATGATCGAAGACGATTACTCTAACTGGCGTAACTGGTATACCTCGGTTTCCGTAAGAAACCTCGGTCTGCCTCCGAGAATCTCTGCCCAGCTGGCAGAAAAGTAGCAATATCCCCCGCTTCGGCGGGGGTTTGCTTTTTTATTGGTTTATTGTATAATACTAAAGTTGGTAATACAGGCGATCGCTCCCGGTCGTCGCAAGACAACTTAGGGGGAGGAAAGTCCGGACACCACCGCAGCACTTTGTGTGCTAGGTAAAAAAGTAGCGGCTAACGGCCGTCGTCCGCAAGGATAGAGGTGCGAGCAGAGACGCCGAAACTCGAAAGGGTCAAGGCGCCGAGCATAGAATTTATTTTGTGCTTGGCGAGCTTTTTGGGAAACCAAAGAGGTGAAACGGCAAAATCCTTACTGGGTGCAAGGGTCGTACTTCCGCCAGCTGGCGGATTTGTGCCCGCTTGAGCTATAGAGCAATCTATGGCCCAGAGAAATGATCGTCCCCGACAGAATCCGGCTTACGGATTGCCAACAACAAAATATGAACGGCCCGGCTTAAAATGCCGGGTTTTTCATTTTCAAAAATTATTCCAAATAGATAAGGGTGGCCGCGAAACCGCCTGCCTGCCGGCAGGCAGGCGGGGCTTTTCGTTACCTATGAAACCCTAGATCTGCGGGATTGTCCGCGCCGGACACGCGCGATATTACTCCTCCATCCGCCTCGAACTCTTCTCTCATAGAGCTCACCTCCTCCGCGAGCTTAACTGTTTTGGGGGCGACCTCTTTCCTCTTTATCTGATATTTTGACCAATGGTCTATTACCAACTTGCTGTCGCCGAAAATACTTTTTTCTTCCTCTTTTATCGCGTAACGGAGGGCGTACTTCAACGCCAAAAGTTCGCCGTAATTGTTTGTGGCATCGGCATGCGCCACCAAATGTTTGCCGAAGCGGTTAAGTTTTGCTCTCGGCAAAACCTTGGGCAGCAAATTAACGCCTTTCTCGTCTGTTACGCTTATTTCCACGCCCTCGCCTCTTCCGGTGCCGGCATCAAAATATACGCCGGGAGAGAGTTTGGCTTTGACACGCGCTGGCTTTTTTTCATATTCCGCTCCGGAATGCAACCATTCGGAAGCCGCTTCCCGGGAATTAAAGGAGCGGTATCTCGCCCCATTCACTCCTTTCACATGCCGCTCGCACTCTGGCCAACTATCGGTTATCCCCTGCTTTTCCTTAGAGGGAACAAGATATGCGTAAAATTTAAGTTTTTTCATTTCCAGGGGATTTTTTTAAAATTCTTTATCCTAAATCCGGCAGATCGTTCATGCCCTCCCCCGCCGAATTTTTCCGCGATTTTCGCGACGTTAGCCTTGCCGCCGGAACGCAGAGAGACCCTGATCATCTTGCCATCAACCTGCCAAATAATTACGAAGGGGATTCCAGTTTTTTCAACCAGATAGTTTCCGACTCCGCTTGAGAAAAATTCCGGCGCATTTACCGCGAGCGCTTTTATCCCCGCGAGCTTCACGCCCACCGCCTGGCTTGCGATCTTTTCGATAAACCCGTCGCTTACGCTCTTGGCTATCTCGCCGTCTTTTATGCACTGAGCGCGATAGGCCGGTTTCTCAAAATCAGCCACAAGCTTGCTGAAACCTTTAAAGGTCCAAACTGCTTCGTTTGAAAAATTAGTTCCTGAAAGTATCGCTTTGGCTTTCGGCATTTTCCATCTCCAAAGATCGCGATCTTCGATGTATTTTAAAAGTAAGGGGACCCTTTCCCGCGGATGGAAATAATTCCAGGCCAGCACCGCTCCGGAATGGTCCAATGAAAAACTGGGCGCCTCGGTTATCATCACCGTCTCTTTTGCGGTAATATGGTGGTCGATGCAGGTGACGCGTCTGTTTCGCGCAATAAATCGCTCAGTCTCCTTTCTCGGCAAAGTGTAGTCGATAAAATATACTTCTTTGTTTTTTATGTCCGGCACCGGAGTACCGCGATACATAGCAACGTAGTCGGCTTTGTTGCCGAATTTTTTCCAAGCCGCCCAAGCTCCGCCGAAGCCATCATTGCAACTGCCGTGATAAAACACAGCGGTCCGTTTTGTCGGAAGATGCCTATTTTTTCTGCGTTCGATTTGTCTTGCCATTTTTTTCTAAAGCAACTATGCCGGGAAGTTTTTTACCCGCCAGGAAATCAAGCATAGCACCTCCCCCGGTAGAAATAAAACTAAACGCACCGGTCATTTTATATTTTTTAAGAAAAGCCACGGTTTCTCCTCCGCCGACTATGGAAAATAATTTATTGTTTTTTTTGACCGCTCGAGCTATCGCTAAAGATCCTTTTGCAAAAGCCGCTTCCTCAAAATAACCGACTGGTCCGTTCCAAATCAAGGTTTTTGCTTTTTTGATCTCTCCCGCGAATATTTCTTCCGTGTGCGGACCGATATCGAATATCGAGTTGCCGCTTCTCCTGAAATCTATCGGTAAAATTAAGTTTCGATACGCAAGGATCGCCTTGAGCGCCTTAAGCCTCTTTTTGTCTCCTTCGACCAAAGACTTGCCCACCTTTACGCCCTCAAGCATCGAAAGTGTATTCGCCGGCGCTCCGCCCAACAAAAACTTGTCTGCGCGGTTCCGTAGAAACTTCAATACCCCGAGCTTATCCCCCGCCTTTCCTCCGCCCAGGATCACAACAAGCGGCTTTTTAGGCGCATTCATCACCTCGCAAAGCACAAGCGCTTCGCGAGCCATTCCAAGTCCGGCATAACTCGGCAAATATCGGGTTATGGCCGAAACCGAGGCATGAGCCCTATGGGACACTGCAAATGCTTCATTCACATAGTAGTCGCCCAAGGATGCGAGTTTCTTTCCCAGCTCTGCGGAGTTGGTTTCCTCGCCCGGAATGAACCTCAGGTTTTCCAACATAAAAATAGAACCGTCCGCCGCTCGGCTTATCTCGTGTTTTATGAGTTCAAAATTAAAATGAGGAATGAACGTTATTTTGCGATGCAAAAGCTTTCCCAAATTTTCCGCGACTTTTTTCAAGCTTAGGTTCTTGCTGAACCCAATAGGCCTTCCTTTGTGGCTTAGTATCACCAGAACCCGCGCCGGACCAGATAGATAGCGCAGGGTCGGAAGAGCTGCTTTCATCCGCCAATTATCTTCGCTGTTGAAATCTAGCCGCAAAAGACCTACTCCCTCCAGTTTTTCTTTGGGTGTTTTCTCAATAAGTTTCATCATGTCCGTAAGCGTCTATATATCTCCTCTTCCACCGTATTACGTTCCATTCCGTATTGGGAACGCGACATCTCCTTAAGTTTCTCAGTCACCTCCAAGCTCCCTTTTGGCGGAAAACCTTCCCTCAAATTAAACGGGTTTGCCGGATGGCCGTTTATGAGAATTTTGGCATGCGCATTAAGATTCGGGATATTGATAAGATCGTTAACGTCAAAGACCGGTTCGAATTGCTTCACCAAAAACTCCGCGTCCTGCACGCCAACCCGGAAAACTATCTGCGCGCCGACATTGCCGAAAACAGAATCCCTTATTTTTTCGGTAAGCTGAGCGATGAATTGGTGCGCGATCGTCAGATTCAAACGGTATTTGCGCGCTTCCGAAAGAATGGTGGAAATACTATCGGTCGTGAAATTCTGGAATTCGTCTATATATAAATTAAAATCCTTGCGGGCATTCTGGTCGGCGATATCCACGCGCGAGAGCGCGGCCATCAGGAGTTTGCCGGTTATCACCATGCCCAAAAGATTAGCGTTAATATCGCCGATCTTACCCTTCGAAAGATTGATGAGGAGTATCTTTCCGGAATCCATCACCTCCCGAAAATTGAAGGAGGATTTGGCCTGACCGATTATCGGCCGCATATAGTCATTGGAAATAAAGTTGTTGAACTTGGAGGTTATATAAGGCGTCATGTTCGCAAGCGACGCGTCTCCGCCAGCCTTCGCGGCCTCTTTCTCCCAGAAATCTATGACTGTGGGATTTTTGATGCGCGCGAGTTTTCGCTTGCGAAATTCGGGATCGGTAAAAACACGCGGAACTTCGATGAGGGTCGCCGGTTCGTTCACCATGTCTTCCATAAGGAGAAGAAGGGCGTTCCGCATATATTGTTCGAACATCGGGCCCATGGTTTCCTGGCTGAAAAGCTTATTAAAAATGCTCTGCATCTCGTTCACGATAAAAGTCTTTTCCTCCGGCCGATCGAAGTTGTATTCGAGCATATTGAGTCCAAGGGGTTTCTGGAGATCCGCGGGACTGAAATAAATAACGTCGTTCATCCTTTCGGGAGGAACATTCGCAAGAGCCGCTTCCGCCAGGTCTCCATGCGGATCGATTATTGCGAGGCCCTTGCCCCGGGCAATATCCTGAATTACACAATTGTTTATAAAAACAGTTTTACCGGTTCCGGTTTGACCAACTATATAAATATGGCGGCGGCGGTCTTCGTCGGTTATGCGTATAGGCTTTCTTTCCCCGCGGAAAATGCTCTCCCCGATCAAAGTTCCTTCCGAAGGGAGTTCGGACGGCGGAGGGGCTTCCTTGGATTTCAGCCAGTTCATTCGCGGGGTTTCCGTGGCGGAAGTCGGAAAATGATAAAAACTTGCGATCTCTTCGGAATTCAAAATTATTTTCTGGTTTTCATTAAAGGCCCGAAAAACAAAATCGAATATCAGGTTGCCTGGATTTTTCGGCTTTACTATTTTGAACTGGTTGCCCTGCGGCAAGGAAAATTGCTCGAAACCTGCGGCTATGCCGCCCAAAATGTTATCGGAGAGGACCTGGATCGGAGCGCTTGCGGCAATGCGAACATTGGCCTCGAACAAGGGCTTGCTCGTTTTCGCCTGCAACATTTTTATCGCTTCTTCATCCAAGACTTTAGGCTCTTTTTCTTTGTCATCTTTGGGGCTTGAAGATTTTATGGCAGCGGAAAAACCGCTCGCGAATATCTGCTTGCGGGTCCAACCCTTCTTGAACGAACCCAGATGCGAATTCAAAGTTTTTCTGGCTTCGCTTTTGGCCGGACGCAAAACTATCTGAAGCGAAGCGCCTTCGCCTATCTCGCTCATCTTCGTAAAACCGCCGAATATCGCGGCGGCTGTATCCGCGCCGAAGCCTTCATAAGTTTTTATGGGCAAAGAAAAATTCTCTTTTTGCGCCAAATATACGGCGGAGGCGGCTCCGGTGGAATTGAAAATATTATAATCTTCTCTCGCCTCTTCTATACTTGCTTTGGTCCAAATTCCCTGAATTTGCCGTCTGGCCATTTCCGTAAACTCGTTCGGCACGGAAATATAAAAAGATATTTCTTCGCCGATATGCGGAACCGCCACCTCAAAAGTCATCGGTTTTTTTAGGCCTTGTAAACTGCTTAAAAATTCTTCGAACTTATTTATCTCCGCCTTAGGGTCCTGGCCCTCGGTTTTTTGGTTTTTTGGCAGACGAACCACAAAAAGCGAGTATTCCAGCGAATCTTTTATGGTTCGCTTGCGATGAATGGACCGGATAACAAAAAACAGGATCCCGGAGAGTATTGCGGCCACCAAAAAAACAAAAAGGGCTGTGAGCATTATTTGAATAATCCTTTCTCCCGAAGGTATGGATAGACTTTTGCCGCTAAAGCGTCATGAAAAGCATCCAGGATGAAAGGTGAGGCGTGTTTTGCCGCCTCCGTAGCCCTGACTATTCCATCGGTCGCCGCGATCTGCAGAAGATCTTCGATCTTCCTTTTTACTTCTTCCGGTTCTTGCGCGGTGTAATCGGTCAAAGGATTCTGAATGGAATTTGGCTCAGCCTGCTCCGGAACCGGCACGGTTTGAGTTACGGATTGAATTGCCTTCTTCATTAGTTCTTCACCCTTCATTTCTTTTCCCTCCACAGACTCGGCATGCAGTTTGGCTGCCTCTATGAGTCTGGTTTCTTCCGCTTCGGTTACTAATTTTTCTATTTTTTCGTTTTCCATCGGGTGCGTTTGTTAGAATGTTTATATGGGGAA
The DNA here is from genome assembly GCA_007375645.1 of Parcubacteria group bacterium LiPW_15. Classification (GTDB taxonomy): domain Bacteria; phylum Patescibacteriota; class Minisyncoccia; order UBA6257; family 2-01-FULL-56-20; genus LiPW-15. Next base: position 65,869 of record VMER01000001.1, on the reverse strand, counting down.
ACAAAAAAGCTTCTGGCTTCTTGCTCTTATCTTAATTATAGCAGGAGGACTGCGCCTCTACCATTTGAAAGAACTTCCGCCCGGCCTTTATCCGGATGAAGCCATGAACGGCAACAATGCCTTGGAAATCTTAGACAACGGCGCCTTCTCCGCCAGGGGCGGATCCGCCTTCGTCGGAAAGGTCTTCTATCCGGAAAATAACGGACGGGAAGGGCTTTTCATGAACATCCAAGCCCTCTCGCTTAAATTTTGGGAAGTTCTTTCACCTTCCGAAAATTCTGGCGGCGAAAATCGGGAGGGCAAGCCTTGGGCGCTAAGATTCCCGAGTCCGATATTCGGAATACTTACCGTTTTGGGCCTTTATTTCCTGGGCAAAGAATTCTTTTCAAAGAGAGTGGGGCTTTTGGCGGCATTCTTTCTGGCTACCAGCTTTTGGCACATAAATTTCTCCCGCATAGGCTTTCGGGCGATCATGGCTCCGTTTTTTTTGGTATGGGCGCTTTATTTTTTCCTGCACGCTATCCGCAAGTCTTCGGATAATAAAAACTCCACAACTCTCATATACGCCGGTGTCGCCGGAATATTTTTCGGACTCGGATTTTATTCCTATATCGCTTTCCGGGTAATGCCTCTGCTTTTCTTGGTTCTAATTCCGTTCTTTGGCCGGCATAAAGGATTTTGGAAATGCACGGCTGTTTTTATAGGCGTGACATTTCTGGTGGCGGCGCCGATAGGTCTTTATTTTCTTCATAACCCGGCGGACTTCATGGGGCGCACCACCCAGGTTTCGATCATGAACTCTCCTACCCCCCTCAAAGATCTTTCGCTTAATATTTTGAAAACTGCCGGAATGTTCAATTTTATGGGCGACTGGAATTGGCGCCACAATTTTGCCGGCCGGCCGGAAGTGTTTTGGCCGGTTGGAATATTTTTGTGGATGGGTACGATCTTAACGGTTCGGGCAGTGTGGAAAAAATTTGCCCATGGAGAAGATAGAGGTTATGCCCTACCCGCCACATTAATGATGGCTTGGATCATTTTGGCTGTCTTGCCGGTCGTCATCTCGAATGAGGGAATGCCGCATGCTTTGCGCTCCATTCTCTTCCTTCCGGTTGTGATGCTTTTGGCAGGCTGGGGCGCGAATTGGCTTTATGAAAAAATTATTCATCTCTCCCATATCTCTCATAACGGAGACCGTCTCATAAAAACTGTGCGTGCGTGCTCCGTGATTCTTTTTGCATTGCTCGTCCTTGAAGCTGCAACAACCTATTTTATCCTCTGGGGTAAAAATCCAAATGTTCCAAACGCCTTTGCCGCGGATCAAATTAAACTCGGAAAAGAGCTGTTGGCCCTGCCGATAGAAACTCCGAAGTATGTTGTGGTCAAAGCCCAGGGAGTCGATGTGCGCGGAATTCCAATGCCCTCGCAAACCGTGATGTTCATAACCGACACCTTTACTCCGGCTGGCCAGGCAAAGAAGAACATCCACTACGTTCTCTCAAAAGACGAGAGTTCAATTCCCGCAGGGGCCCTGAAGTTCTACATAAACTAAGTTCGCGACAACGACTGAAAATAAATGCTTAAAAAAACCTTATTTTTGAGGCTTTTTGAGGGCTATTGACATTTTCTTGTGGCCATGCTATAATTTCCGGCAGAAACTTAAATCCTATTTAGTTCCGGAGTAAAGCGGCGCCTAAACTTATCCCTGCCTGCCGGCAGGCAGGCCCGCTTCACTCCGGGACTAAACGAGAGGAGGTCCACATCATGGACCAGAAGACGACTTCCGTCACCCCCGTCACCGAACAGCCGCTCGTCGCGGCCTGCGAGTTGGTCACCCAGCTCGCGGCTGTCGACACCAAGGACGATCTCGAACGCCTCACCGTCCAGATGGACGAGGCCAGGGAGGCCGTCACCCTCGTCCGGTTCCGCCTCGGGGGGACCCGAACCTGGAAGGAGAGGGTCGCCAAGGCTCAGAAGATCCTGGAGGTGGTGGCCATGGAAGCGGAGAAGGCTCTCGCGACCAAGCGCCTCCTCAGCTGGAGCGCCTCCAACCAGAGAGGGTTGGTCGTCGTCGGCTAACCTACGACCATCTCTCCACCTCGAACAAGTCACTCGAAACAGCCCCACGCAACACGAGGCCAACTCGAGCGGAGAAAGGGTGATGCCAAATAACCGACAGCTGAACAGCCGTCAAGCAGATTAGCAATCAAAAGTGCGAAATCTAGCGGGCCATTCGGTAAGCCGGGTTGATTCCCCGGCAGTCGGCGGACGGACGAAACATTCCAAAAGGATGAGGCTCCCCTTAAAAGGGAGACGGGCCGGAAGCCCGTTCTGTCCGAAAAGTAGAATCATCCACTCATTTTGTTCTCGGGCATATCCTCGGAATTAGCCCACCGAGGTTGCACGTCTGCGAGCGTAAAAGTAGCAGACAACGGCGCCCCATCGGGGCGCCTCTTTTTATCCAAAAATATCTCCGAAGTCTGGTTTCGTTATTGAAACCAGGCGGGCTTAATTAAATAATAACAACGTGATCCCAATCAAAAACTCCCGTGAATCGCGGGAGTTTTTGATATTAGGCTAATTTAAATCTTAACTATTTCCAGTTCGGTAAACATCTGGCGATGTCCCTTTCGTTTTCGATATCTCGTCTTGGAGTGATACTTAAAGACTATGACCTTGTCAGCCCTGCCCTGTTCCAGAACCTTGGCTTCGACAGCCGCTCCGTTCACGTAAGGCGCTCCCACTTCCACTTTGTCGCCGTCGGCGGTCAAAAGAACCTTATCAAACTTAAAAGAATCGCCTTCTTTGGCGTCCAGTTTCTCAACTTTTACTTTTTCTCCGGGGGCTACCTTATACTGTTTACCGCCGGTTTCGATAACCGCAAAATTTGCCATAGTTAGTTTGTAGTTGGTGATTTATGCTTCCCTGTCTCAATTAACGCTAATAATAGCCGATACCGCTATAAAAATCAATACAGCCGTGAAAAGGGTGGCTCCGGTCAAAAGACGGCCCAAAAAGTGTTCCCGCTCTTCGAGAAGCAGGGCCAGAAAGAAGTTGACCGCTACCAGAATGCACCCTGAAACACCAAAAAGCGTCAGCTCGGCAACACCTCCAGTTTTGGTGATACCGCTATACTCGCTGAAGTGTAGAATCAACTGCTGGGAAGAGGAATGCAGGGCGACATAGGCCCAGACCGAGGCATAGACGGTCAGAAAAAAACTAACGGCAAAGATACCGCTTATAAGACGATGTTTCGGGGCGGTCTTTAAAATACTCATCTCTTCTTATTGCTGCGCAATACTTTCGCGGCCTCATCCGGATCGACAGTATTTATGTCTATGCCCGTACTCCATTCAAAACCTCCCAGAAACGAGGTTTTTGGAATTACCTCCATGTGCCAGTGATACATCTTATACTCGTTCGCGTCCCTGAACGGAGCGGTATGCAAGAAGAAATTGTAGTCCGGATCTCCAAGTTTTTCGCTTACTTTGCGAAGAGTGAAGGCAAGAGCGTCCACTGTTCCGCAAAGCACCTTGTCCGAAGTCTTCTCAAAATGCGAAAAGTGCTTCTTCGGAAATATTCTAACCTCGAACGGTTGTTTGGAAACGAACGGGGCAAGAGCAATGGCTTCCGCATTCTCATAAATTATTCTTTTTTTATGCTTCTTTTCGTAAGCCAGCATCACGCAATGCACGCATTTTTTATGCTCTCTCGCATAACGCGCGGAACCTTCAAAAGACCGGCGGATATCCGGAGGAACTATGGGCAGGGTCAGTATCTGATAATGGGGATGGTAGATCGAGGCTCCGGCCGATTGGCCCCAGGCATGCCAGAGCGAAGAATAGTTGCTGTAGGGGTCTTGAGAAAGCACATTCAGGCGGTGCTTAAAAACTCGGAATAATTCCGTCGCATCCTTGAGGTTCATTTTCGGAATATTCTTTTCGTGGTCGCGAGTGATCACCAACTCATGATGGCCCACGCCGTCGACCGTCGAATACGGACCTACGCGGCGTTCCGAAGCGCCGGTCACCCGTGGAATTAAAGCCGGATACTTATTCGGTATAACGGCAAGCTTCCAATCATCGCTTGGCGGGAAAAGCTCTATCGGCGCATTGCCTGATTTTTCAAGATCTTCAAAAGGGCAGGTGTTTTTCGGCGCTTTTATACGCTTAGTTTTCTTTTTCCAATCATGCGGCCGTTTTGCGCGATCGCCCGCGAGAATTATCCAATCGCCGGAAACAAGATCTTGTCTTAATTCGCTCATGGTAAATGATTGATTCGGATTATCTTTTTTTATACGACCGTTCGTTGGTTTTATATCCAACATCAGAGGACCAAAAAAGAAACAGTCTTTTATCGAATCCTCCTTTCCGCTTAAAATTTGACTGCATTGCTTCTAAGATTTGCTTCTGAGATATTTTCTTTATCTTTTTTATCTCGTCTATCACGGCCAAAATATCAGCAAGTTCCGATATAAGCTCCTCGAGATTCTTCGCCGACAAAAGACCGCTCGCTTCTTCACCAACTTTTTTGAGAAGTTCCGTTTCAAATTCTTTGGATTTCAGCTTCTTAATCTCACAGTCCTTGCCCTTACTTCTGATCTTTTCGGGTATCCTATCTCGAACAAGTTTGTTGTAATACTTTTTCTTCATTTACGATGGCTCCTTTATCCCGTTTTTTATTTTTACTCACCACCTTCTCCCTGCTGCTTACTATTTTATTCTGTGTTCATAATACCACGCGAGCACGTCCTTCGCTATCGGAACCGCGTTCAAACTCCCCTCTTTCGCGTGTTCGATAAGCACCAAAATAGCTATCTCCGGATCGTCATAAGGCGCATAACCCACGAAAAATGCATTCTCGGACGCGTTGTTCTGAATCTGTGCCGAACCGGTCTTGGCCGCAACCTTAACCGGTAAATCGTTCAGAAGATGAGCTGTTCCTATGGCCGAGGTCACGGTCGCGCGCATTCCTTTTTGAACTTCCGTTATTTCCGGCAAGAGAGGACTAAGGTCAATGCGTAATTTCCCGATTTCGGCGAGATTTAAGGTAGGTGTCATAATTTTCCCGCCGTTGGCGATACCGGCTATATAGTCCAAAAGCTGCACGGGGGTAACCTGCAAATCGCCTTGGCCGATTGAGGCATGATAGGTATCTCCCAGAAGCCACGGACCTCTCCCGGAACTTTCTTTCCAGTCCGCGCTCGGCAAAAATCCGGAGGCTTCGCCCGGCAGATCTATCCCGGTCTTACTCCCCAACCCGAACTCGGCCCACCAATCTCTGAGCCTCGAAATACCCAAACCCTTAACGTCAAATGCTCCTCCGCCTACGGTATAGAAATAAACGTTTGAAGACTGCGCGATAGCGGAGTAAAGGTTGATGGTGCCCTGATAACGCCAATCCAAAAATCTCGTGGGTTTTTCCGGATCGTAAGGATTCGGAACATCCAGGTAGCCTGGAGAAAAAACGGACTTTTGAGGATCTACCACGCCTTCGGCCAGAGCCGCCACTCCGACGAGCGGCTTAATGGTCGAACCTGGAGAATATGCGCCGCTGACCGCACGATTGAAAAGAGGACGGAGCGGGGAAGTCAGAAGCTCGGTTCTTTCGGCACTTTTTCCGCTTTCGTGAAAAATATTATTATCAAACGAAGGCAACGTGACCATCGAAAGCACTTCCCCGGTCTTGGGATTAAAAGCCAGCCCTACGCCGGTCGTGCGCCCAAGACTCCTTAAACCGCTCTTCATGCGGCTAAAAAAATATTTTTGGAATTCCAGATCTATAGTTGTTTTGAGTGATTCCCCTATTTTCGCTTCGGTATTTTTTCCAGGACCTATCACCTCCCCTTTTGCGTTTCTAAGTTCCGTGGCCACTCCGGGGGTGCCCAATAAGCTTTCGCCGTAAAATGCCTCAAGTCCAGCTTTGCCGACGTAGTCTTCGCCGGTAAGCCTAGGATCTTCCGCCAGATCTTTCCCGGTCACCAAACCCACATATCCCAAAACGGACGCCAGAGTTTCGCCTTGCGGGTAAAAGCGTTTATAGGTCTCTTCAATTTTTATTGTTGGGATTTTCGCGCTTTTTAGCGCCAAAAGTTCGTTTTGCCCGAGATCTTCGGAAAGAATAATCGGTTCCACTCGCTCATCCAGGTCGGTGTTTTTTTCGTTTATAAGAGACCAAACCTCTTCGGATCTAAGTCCTAAGATCTTTTCTATCTCGGAAAGGATCTGGGCTTGTTCGCCTTGTTTGTATAAAAATTCTTTGACATTGAGCTTCGCGGAAAAAACCGCCCGGCTGTCGGCGAGAACAACTCCCTCTCGGCTAAATATCTCACCACGCGGAGCGGGAGTGCGATCCACTAAATTTAAATTCAAATCCGCTCTTTTGGCATAGGCCTCCCCCTTCCCGACACCCAAAAACAAAAGCCTGCCGCCGAGTACGGCCCCGATCAAAAAGATGACCGCGCCCAAAAACAAAAGCGGCCGGCTCTTAAGAGGTACTTCTCTCACCCCAAGATCTCGCGACCAATCGTCGCTTAGAGACTCCTCAAAAGCTACGATGTTATAGTCTTTGTCTTCCATTGTTTGTGAATCTGCCGAAAAGTGCGTACAGTCCCCAGGCAAAAGCGAAAGACACAGCGATATCCATCGCCAAAAAGCCGAAACCGTTCGCAAGAATAGGAGCGCCCACCAGCGCGTAGAAGCCTAGGATTCCGAGCGCCGTCGCCAAAAGAGGTTCGAACCAGGACTGCCAGAGGAGAATCCTCTTGAGGGCGAATATAACGAGTGGGAGTGCCATTAAGGCGAATATCCCGCCGGAATCGAAAGGATAGATAAGCCTCGAGAGAAAGGTGGCAAAAACTCCAAAAAAAATAAATTCGGCCGTGTCCAAAAAAAATGCCGGGATAATTACAGCCAACAAAAAAAGATCGAATGACCACCCAAGCGACGCCAGAAATTTAAGCTCGAAACCGAGCGCGAGAATCAGGGAAAGGACCGCAAGAATAATTTTTGTATATCGGTTTTCCATTTCATTTTGACTCCAGGGAAAGATAGCGAATATCCAAGGGATTATAGCCGAGTATCAATGGCGCTTCGGAAAAAACATTTGTCCCAGAAATGGTCGGAGTGCCGGCGGTTCCGACGAGAAGCCCGTATTCAAAATTTGCCGATGCGGAATAGACCAGATCCCCCGGAGCAATATCCGCGTTCTTGGGTATCATTGTGAGTCTCGGTTCCACCCCGCCGATCAGAAGGGCATCGGTCTTGCTTTTGCCTATCCTCACGGGGAGACTGAAACTCGGGTCAAAAACCGTCTGAATGACCGCCGTTCTATCTTTTACCTCGATTATTTTACCGATCAATACCCCGTCGAAAATCGCCGCGCCTCCGTTTTTAACGTTATCGCTCGCCCCGGCGTCAGCTAAAAGTTCATTTTTGAAATTAAAAGGGTACCTGGAATAAACATCCGCGACCAGCATGTTCTTTTCGGCATAGGGATGAACCGATACCTGAAGCACGGATATATTTTCGGTAGGTATATTTTCCGCGCTCCTGAAGCCGAAGTTAAACACGTGCGCAACTCCCTGGAAAACAGAGGGTGGTAAAAACAACAAACCGACAAATACGAGCGCCAAACCCAAAAGTATAACTTTTTCTCCGGTCATGGTCCTGAATTTTGAATTGCTAAATATCTTTATGAGAGCGTGATATTCAGAGGCTTCAGAGGATTATCCAATAATTCTCCGTAGCGCTCGAAATTATCCACCATCATGCCTAAGCCCCGAGCTAAACAGGTCAAGGGTTCGTCCACCACATGGGTTTCAACCTGCGTCTCTCTTTCTATGAGTTCATCCAAGCCCCGGAGAAGCGCGCCGCCGCCACAGAGATAAATTCCCTGCTTCAACATATCTCCGGCAAGCTCCGGAGGGGTTAGCTCTATCACTTCGCGAATAGCGTCAAGCATGGAGCGTAAAGATTTGGCGAGCGCGGCGCGAACATGGTTATTTTTCAAGATTACCTCGCGCGGTAATCCGGTTGCCAGATCTCGACCGCGGATGGCGATCTCCAACCTCTCATCCAAGGGAACCGCCGAGCCTACGGCGATCTTGGCCATTTCCGCGGTGGCTTCTCCTATCGCTAGTTTGTACTCATCGCGAACAAAGCGGATTATATCCTCGTTAAATCTGTCTCCGGCGATCTTAAGGGTCTTTGAAACAACGGTTCCGCCCATGGAAATAACGGCGATATCGGTCGTACCGCCGCCGATATCTATTATCAAGCTCGCGGTCGGAGTGTCTATCGGAAGATTTGCCCCCAAAGCCGCGGCAACCGGAGACTCCACCAAATGAACTCGCGTCGCGCCGGCGTTAAGCGCCGCGTCTTCCACGGATTTTCTTTCCACCTCGGTCAGGTCGTTCGGGATTCCCAAGAGCGCCCGGCGAAAACTGAAAAAATGCCCTTTAGAAATCTTTTTGAGAAATTGCCGCAAAAGTTCCTGAGCCATATCAAAGTCGGAAATAACTCCGCCAACCAAAGGGCGCACCACATTGATATGCGCGGGGGTTCGGCCAAGCATGCGTTTAGCCTCGTCGCCCACGGCCAAAATTTGGTTGGTTTTGAGGTTTATGGCCGCGATAGACGGCTCGTTAACCACAATTCCGCCCTGCTTCAAATAAACCAAAGAATTAGCCGTTCCGAGGTCCACTCCGATGTCTTTTAAGAACGCGTCCGTTATTGCCATAGTTAAGGTCTTACCAGTTTAACCAATTGCTTGGGATTAACAAGCTTGGCGGTCTTTTTGGATCTTTCCTTGAATTCCACCCTTGCTCCGGTCTTTGGGCTCACAATAATTCGATACGGTATACCGAGAAGGTCGGAGTCATTGAGCTTCGCGCCCGCCGAGATCTTCCTGTCGTCATAAAGAACTTCTATTCCGGCTTTTGTAAGTTCGGCATAAATCTTTTTCGCGGAAGCACCATTCAATTCCAAAAGATGCACGGCGAATGGCGCCACCGGTTTTGGCCAAACGAGACCCTTCTCGTCGTTATAGATCTCCGCTATCGTACCCAAAAGTCTGCTCACGCCAATGCCGTAGCAACCCATGTAAACGATTTTTTCTTCTCCTTTCTCGTCTTTGTATTTGAGGGCGAACGGATCGGAATATTTGGTATTTAACTGGAAAATATTCCCGACTTCTATGCCGTTTTCGGCAGTGACTTTTCCGCCACAATTCGGGCAGGAACCTTTACCGGCCTCCGCCGCCCTCACGAAAGCTTCGTCCACTATCTCCTTATTTTTCGCGAAATCGCACTTGGAACAAACATAAATTAGATCTTCGCCGCCCGGCGATAACACCTGAAATTCGTGGGAGTATTTGGAGAAAGTGCCTCCCGAAGCCTCAACCACCAAGGCTTTAAGCCCCAAACGCTTGAATATCTTTTTATAGGCCGCGAGAGCTTTCGCATAATATTTTAAAAGATCCTCAGGATCGGTATGAAAGCTGTAGAGATCTTTCATTTTGAATTCCCGGCCGCGGAGAAGTCCCCCCTTGGGTCTCTTTTCATCCCTAAACTTGGTCTGTATTTGGTACGCGGCGAAAGGAAGGTCTTTGTAAGAAAAAATAAATTTCTTTCCAAGCGGAACTATTATTTCTTCATGAGTCGGACCGAGAGCATACTCTCCGCCGAAACGCGAAGTGGTTTTATACAACGCCTCAAAAGAATTCCAACGTCCGGTCGCCTCCCAGTTTTCTTTGGGCTGAAGCGCAGGCATCAAAACCTCCTGACCGCCGATCGCGTTCATCTCCTCGCGAATAACCGTTTCGATCTTGTTAAGCACCCTAAGACCCAACGGCAAAAAGGTATAAACTCCGGCCATCAGTTTGTCTACAAAACCGGCCCTTAAAAGCAACTTTGCGTTCAACGCCTCCTCATCTTTGGGCGCCTCCCTTAATGTCTTCGTAAACAATTTAGATTGAAGCATTAGGCTTAATTTATCACAAAAAGGGCTGATTAATCCAGCGCCCAGCTTTCCGCAAAAAGAGATCTGGAGCATAATATTATTGGCACATCAAAGGAGGGCGAGATGAGCGTTTTCAAACTCGCAGTGCAATTCGAGGGAGAATCTGTCCGCCTCGGCTACGACATCCTGCACGGAGTATGGAATATTCTTTTCGTAGCCGGAGATTTCTCCCTGAAACCAGGCAATGAGTTCCTCATTGTCGTACGTGACGATGTCCAGACTATCGCGATTGCCACGGTGGGAAAGGTCGGACTGCTTCCCATGACGGCCAGTGAGGCGAGGCACATTGAAGCGGTCGTTCCGACGCAAGATCATAACGGCAACGGAGGAATAGAAGCGAGAATATTCACCGAAATACACATCGGAGATGTCGAGACGCTGACGGGAGGCTCAAAGATCAAATAGCCCGAACGAAAGACAGAGCCCCTCCAGGGAAGAGGGGCTTTTTTAGTTGTCTCATTTATCGCGCTTATTTTTTAATTACAGGATTGATATACCTCTAAGACCTGGGCGGAACAACTGCCGTCGCAAACAGCATACCCTTGATTTAAAACGACCATGTTTCCGACTTCGCCGCAACCCACCCTGTCGTTAGTGCAAATCCCGCCGTTAGTAATTCCCTCGGAACACCAATTGGTAACCGAGAACGCATTCGCGGCACAAAATGGATACTGTATTGTGGTTCTGCAATTTTGATAAGAAATGCCGTCACTCTCCAAAGCCGGAGTATCGTTGCCGTCACAATTAAAATCGAAAGAATAATCTCCGCGATCCCGATCGCTCCAAGTACTAGAATCTGGAAAAGCGCTGCTATTCAGATCGTAACAATCCAAAGGAGAGGTATAACGAGTGTATGCCCTGCCGCTATTGGCCGGCGCCGTCGCCGCAGCCGCAAGGGTGAGGGAAGGAGTATAAAGATCGCCATCTATATCCATGAGCCAAAGATTGGTTTGGGTTATTTGAGCACCGGCCGCAATAGCTATCGCTCCATTTACCGTTAGAGTTCTTCCGGAATTGAAAGCCAAGGTGGCGCCGTTTTGCAGAGTTACTGTCTGAGAAGTATTTATGGTGAGATTTCCATTATCCGCGCCATCCACATCGCTAAACGAACACGTATTGAGCGCCCTATTCCCGCCCGCAAATGTCCCGCACGGATCGGACCAGGCCATCAAAATAGAATTATCGGCCCCGTTAATATCTTTTACGACAAAGCTTGTATGATATTTAGTGGAGTGCGTGTCCCTCACAATCCAAGAGCCACTATATGTAAACCTTTTCGGTTCCAAAGCGGCTTCGGCGGATTTAACACCCGGAACGGCGTATTTTGAATTTGAACCGGTGTTATCAATTTTGTTCAAAAACGCCAGATAACCATGGGCATCGACGCCGTATCTCGGTTCGAGCAGACTGGCTTTTGGAGTTGGGCCATCCAAAGAAAGCGGAAGCTCAATGATTTCTTTGTCGGTTTCTATCCTCGCAACGACAGAAGCTATCTCGATCTGACTCTGTATAACCAAAGATAATTTTTGGGTGTCGCCGACTTTGACGTCCAAGGGATTTATATCCGCCTGAATTATTTTCGGCCCAGTCTTGGCTGCGGAAGCTATTTGGAACACTTGCCGCCCCTGGGATAGCACAAACTCCTTCTTTTTATTATTTATATCCGTAAATGCCGTTTTAAAGCCTCCCTTGAACTCAAAACGTCTCTTGTAACTGGAACCCGGAGAATTCGTCGAGATCACCTCTTTCGTCCCATCCGAGTCTAATTTTAATTTCCAAATATTGCCCTGAACTATCTTCGCCTTGGTGTTCACGGCGACTATCCCGATCGGTTGAAAGATAATTGTCTTATCTGCGTTCACTCCGAAATCTGCGTCCAAGACAACAGTGGAATAGTTCTGGATATGAGCGCTCCCTTCATCTACCCCGTCCGGAAATGAAACCGCACAAGATTCGGAAGAACTCCAATCGCCCCCGAAAGGTATCCCACAGACTTTATTCCACTCCAGGTTTGCAACCCCAATGCGCACAAAATTACCGGCTGCGGGCGTCTTGGGCAGCCGATTGCCGGCCACATCTTTAAGAGGAATCGATTCTTTCGCGGTAATGCCGATAGAGAACTTTGAATCACTTTTGTTTTTGACAACCCTTTCCCCGACCCAATGAAAGATCGTCGAAGAAGGATTCTCTTTCTGTGGAATAAAAGTAAGATCGTTGTCCTTTCCGATCGAATATCTAGATGCCGGCATTTCCCCGCTCAAGTCTTTCTTGAGTGCAAGACTTGAGATCCCGGCATCGTCTTCTATATCCAAGGTGACGGAAACAACCGGCAAACTTCCCTCAACCGCAACCCTAAACTTTTGTGTTTCTCCGGGTTTCGCGTCCAGAGGATCAACGGTTAGAAACCGAATGCGCGGACTGACGCGCGAAGACTGCAGAAACTCGTAAGTCTGGATCCCGTGAGGAATCACCGGTTTCCCTCTTTCGTAAACTATTTCCTCCGAACCTCCGTTCTTATTTATCTTTGCCGAATAAATTCCGATTCCGGCAAGGACCAACAAGACGATCGTTGTACCAAAAATTATTTTTATTTTCGGAGAAATGTTCATCCGTCTTTATTTAGTCGTTAATTACGAAACCGTTGACACCTGGCTCGTTCCTGGTATTTAGCCAATTCGCCGAATCAAAGCGAGGCGCGGTAAGACGATACGAAACGGAAAGATCGGAACGGCCCTCCTTCGCCAAGGCTTTGGAGGGGACGCCAAATATTTTCAAAACCATATTTTTCGCGTCTTTTTCATACCAAACTTTTCCGTTGAAAGATGGCGTCAGAAGCACGGTCAGTTTATTCATCTGAGCCTTCAAGTTGGTCGTCTTCGCAAAAAGCCAAAGATCGCTCCCCCTCTCGACGCTCTTAAAATCAATAACATATTCGCACCTGGAGTCTGACTGGCACCGAACGTTAACTTCCCCGGTAGTTTCTTCTTTTTGTCCGGTCATACCGGGCATATAAGTCGCGTATTGCATGCCGTTTATCGTATACGGCGGGTCAACTGTTCCGACGTTTAATTTGCCTGCACCGGTTAAACCGATGGTCATGGTCCCGGTAAACATAGACGTTCCATCCACCGTTAGCGGATAACCGGGAGTAGTGGTAGCTATGCCAACTTTATACGCGGTAGAGGTCGGATACAGGTTTGTTCCGGAAAGAGTAAAATAATTAGTTCCACTGCCGCCGGTCGCCGCCGTCGTCTGCGTTGTTCCATCCGGAAACTTGAAGCCGCCGGTCGCGGAATATATTTCGCCGGCAACGGTTAGCTGGCTGCCGGGAGTTGTGGTGGCAATACCAACTTTGCCCAACCCGGTAATTCTCATCCTTTCTTGAAGAGTGCCCCAAGTGGTGGATAATACCAAAGACGAATCGGTTGCCCCCATTCCGGTCCTAGCAATCCTAGCCGATCCGGCGCCATTACTTCCAAAATCCAGATAACCATCAGCGGTTGAGGCTCGATCTCCGGCGAGTATGTTTCCCATCACATCCAATCTTGCACTCGGCGTTGACGTTCCAACTCCAAGATTGCCGGTGGAAGCCAGCCTCATCCTTTCGGTGCTTGTGCTATCCAAAAACCTAAGATCTCCTCCGGTGGTTAGCGGGCGAAGAACATTAAAGTACCCGGTAGGAGATTGCATATTTGAATCCGCATAGGCAGCTCCAATTACGTGGAACTTTTGAGTTGGATTTGCGGTTCCGACTCCAACATTCCCGTTTGGAAGAACGGTGAAGAATCCGGCACCGGTAGAAGTAGCTACGGTGAACATTCCGACAGGCGTAGTTGTTCCAACTCCAACTTTTCCGGTATTCACGATAAGACCGTAGCCGGAAGAAGAATTAAAATATCCAGCCGGTTGGCTCGTTGATTCCGCCTTTATGCCGCCTCCGGCTGTAGTGATAGCGTAATTTGTGTCTACCGATGCGGTACCGACAGCCAATTCATATGCGGTGGACGTAGGATAAAGGCTGGTCCCGGAAAGAGTGAAGTAGTTGGTCCCTCCGCCGCCGGTTGCGGCAGTCGTCTGGGTGGTGCCGTCGGGGAACTTGAAACCGCCGGTGGAGGAATAAATTGCCCCTACAACAGTCAGGGGGCTCCCGGGAGTCGAAGTGCCTATTCCAACATTGCCCCCCGCCTCGGATAATAAAATATTTCTGTTTTCAATAAGGGTGGTCGCTCTCTTAGCATTGATATGCAGGTCCCCGTTGCTACTCGCGTACAGTTCTCCGCCGGTTGAGTCTCCCGCCAAGGCGCTGTAGCTATAGGTTATGCCTAATTTATTTGAGGTTCCGTAAACCTCAAGCGGATAGTGCGGCTCTGTCGTTCCGATGCCAACTTGATACGCGGTAGAAGTCGGATATAAACCGGTACCGGAAAGGGTCCAGTAGCTTGTCCCTGCGCCAGCGGCAGTCGTCTGGGTAGTACCATCGGGGAATTTGAAACCGCCGGTGGAGGAATAGATCGCTCCGGCAACGGTTAGCTTACTTCCCGGTGTTGTTGTCGCAATACCGACATTACCCGTGCCCTTTATTCTCACGTATTCATTAGCGCTAAAATTATTACCGTAAAAAACTATATCTTGAGTGGTTGTTGCGGTAGAGATCCCTAAATCTTTATTTGTACCGATCAACCCCTGTCCGCCCCAGCTTGCGCCGCTATGAATTAAAAATCCGTAGTAGGTATGAGCCTGGGTTATATCCAGATACCCGCCAGTGGATCCCGAACCGGAAAATGATGCCGTGAGCTTACCTGAATTTCCGGCAGCGAGGGTAGCATAGTGAGTAGCGTCGTAAGTTAATCTAAGAGCATTATCAGTGCCGAAAATTTCTACTTTTACCCCAGGCGCTGCCGTCCCTATTCCAATATTGCCATTCACGAACAAAACTCCGCCCGACGGAGCAGTGGAGGTTCCGATAGAAAGCGCTGCCGGAAAACTATAATTCCCGCCCGTTCCCGCGATAGAATTAAAATATCCGGGGGTCACATATCCGGCCGGAGTGGAAGTCACTCCCCCGCCAACGCCGCTCCAAGAGGACACGCAGTCGGTGGCCCCGATGGCTCCGAAACATATGCTGCCGCCGATATAGGTGGTTGAAGTAATAGAGACAACGCCGTCATTTCTGACCTGAAAATTAACCGAACCGCTTGAGGGCCAAACTTTCAAACCAAAGGCGCTACTATTGGCGGTTGTGCCGGTAATTTGAAATTTTGTACTTGTATCCGCGGCGGTTGCGCCAACGCTAAGATTGCCTGTCCCCGTGGGTTCAACATCTATCAAACCACTGCCGACTCCGGCACCGGCGCTGGGACCGGTTATGGCAAAACTTTGCGCCGCAAGAGCCACTCCCAAGACAAGGAAAAACAAACCGGCCATCCTGATAACATTTGTTTTATTCCTCATCATTTTTTTGTTTAATTTTTAGATTACGGAGTTGCCGGCGGCTGTCCGCTCGGACCCTTGAATTCGGACTCCGGAGACGTACCGGCATTCTGAAGAGCCGCTTGCTGTGATTGTTTGAAAGCTTCCGGATTTTTAAGCGCTTGCGCCATCTCTGAACCATCCCTCACTGTTGTCCAGAAAATTATCTCTTTCGGATTCAAGCGAATTTCATCTATCGGGGTCCAGAAAACATCTTTAAACGGAGCGAGACTTACCTGTGGCTGTTGTTTCGCGTCAACTCCGCGCTGAATGTACCAGACATTTCGAAGCCGGGGCCAAGGAAACCAATCCATTTTGCCGAAATAAACGTCCCCCGTAGTCATATAAACCGCAGTGATGCCGGAAGATCTCATTTCAGCCTTTTCGTCGCGCGCCCAAAAGAATACAACCAAAACTGCCGCCACTATAATCACCGCCGCCACACCTACCCAAAAAATTATCTTTCTCTTTTTCATTTTCATAAATATTTTTATTTTTATTGATTATTTTGGAACGACCACAAAATATCCTATCGGACCTTTGCTCGGCCCGCCGCAAGAAACGCAATAGAAGGTAAACTGCCCCGCAGTAGTACCTTGAAACTGCAAACTTTTTGAGCCGCCTTTGGGAACCGTCCAACTGAGTCCATTATCCGGCTGAACAAAGTCATAAGTTTTATCCACTGCGGAAAAATTTATGGTGATGATATCGAATAATTTTATGATTACTTTTTCCGGAGAAACTTTATCGCCATTCAACACAACATTAAAACTTCTCGCGCTCAGATCGTTGACTCCGACAGCCTTAACCTCGGTCGGCTTGGCCACGCCGGAATCAACCTGGGAATTAATACCCGGAACCTTCGTATCCACGGAAACTGGTTTATAGGTGTTTGACTGGTTAGTCGTCGTAGCCGTTGCCCCGCCCGGTGTCACTATCTCCGGTTCGCTTTTTTTACCTGTCAACACAACCACCAAAATTGCGGCGATCAAAACCAGCCCCACCGCGCCAAACATAAGATATTTTTTGTCTATCTGTATCACTTGTATTTATTATACTAAACCGGCCTTCCGAACGACTGGGGATAAGCTAGAGGCCTACGGACAAGCGATAGCCGTCGTGGTAGCCGAACCGCCGTTCGTGACGGTCAGCCTGTAGCATGTTCCACCCGATGACTTAAGAACCAAGCCGTTGCTCGAACTGTCTATATAAACATCGCCGTTATGAACCTGAAAAAGTGCGGCTGGCGTTCCGCCTATCCCGACTTTCGCTCCGCTGAAATAAATAACGTCATTTATGGACTGCCAAGTTTGCGAAGTTGCACCAAGCTTCAGCGTATTATCCGCATTCGGAAAAATTCCGGAATCAAAAGTTGCGGCATTCACGCGCGCGACCGCCGATTGAAGCGCTTGTGAAAACTGCTGTTGAGGATTTGCCGTGTTATAGGAAATGGAAAAGGTTACCGCGAGCGAATCCTTACCCGGAGCATTCACTCTTTTTGACATTGAGAAGTTAGAGACCGTTACCTTGCCGCTCGTTAAAGCCTGTGCCGGATCGGTGCCGACTTTGGAATAGATCTGCGTGCCGCTCGCAAAAACTAAAGTCGGATCTTCAAGAGTGTTCGTCATCCGAAGCGTGATGGTGGTAGTGGCCTCGGTGGACGCGGTTTCGATGAGGCTGGAACGCTCTACATAATATTGGAGGGCTTGGAGAACAAATTGGCTCTGCTGATTTACCTCCGCCACCGCACTCTGCCGAACCTGGGTGCGGGTTATGGAAATGAGAACGGAAATAAACGCGATTATGGTCACCGTAAAAATGGCGGTAAAGACCACCATCTCAATGAGAGTAAAACCTCCACGTTTTTTAACCTCACGACCAAAAAATTTCTTAAATGGATTAACCACTAAGAATATTATAGCACTTTGGAATTAAGTTTTTAGGCTTTCCTATGTTTCGGCGTGACCACAAAATCATCGCTCCGCTCCCTCACAACCCTCGGTTTTGAGTAATTTCTTACACGGGGGAGCCCTTCCGCTCTCCCCCGACCCCCTTTCGGGATTTTGGGGTTACCCAAAATCCCAACCTAAACTTTCCGCCGAGCATCAGTCTCGTCTGCGCCTCAAGTCCTGGAATCGCACCGAAAATTATGAGCGAAACCGGGATAAGCGCCCACTGCAAAACATAAAGAGCGTAATGGTAGGGTTTGAACCAAACGGGCTTCGGAGGCAGAAGCATGATGCCCAAAATGGCGGAGCTTGCGATACCAAGCATGGAAATTTGGATTATAAGCCGAGTGATGTCCGGCAAACTGTGCGACAACAATGAAAGATTAAAAGTTTTTCCGCCAAGATACACCGGGAGCCAGCCGAGCGCGAAGATCATGATCGAGTTCGTAGCCCAGGAATGAAATCCCTCGAGCACCTGAAATGTCCAGTATCTTTTTTTCGCGGCCGGGATCTTCGGGTCCTTCCTAAAGCCACCCAACATATACGGGATATTCTCACAGCCCCAGCCCCAACGCCTTTGCTGTTTGTAAAGATTTTTCATAGTCCCCCAAAGAGTGTGAGCGACATTCGCGTCCATAGAAACGGGATAGTGAAGCGGAACGACGCGAAAATCTCCGTGATAAGCTAAATATCCCTGCCAGAAAATGCGGGAGTCCTCAGAGACCATATCCGTGTGCCAGAAACCCACATCCATAAGCGCGCTCAGGGGAATCGATTGCGAGGAAAAGCTAGTAAGTCTTTCGGGTCTCGATTGCTGCATCATCTGCCAGAAAGTAGAAGAAAAAGATATAACTCGTGCGATGGCCGGACTGTCGTAAACATTATTCGTGAAAAATGGAATTGGTTGGTAGATTGCCCGCAATTTATTTTCTTCGGAAAGGAAGGTGTAAGTGAGTTTCCCGAAATATTCCGAAAATATCTGAGTGTCCACATCAAAAGACGAGACTAGAACATTTTGCGGCTCTAGCTTTCCATCAATAAGAATTTTTTTTGCTTCTTTGGCAGCCCAAGTTTCGTTGCCTCCCTTGCCGGGAATCTCCCCGGGTAAATCTTTAGGGTGGACAGTTATAAGAAACGCGCCGAACCTCTTCTCAAAATCTTTTTTAGTTTTTTCCGCGACATCTTTGGCAAAATCCCCCGCCAATTCTTCGATGGCCAAAACCACCATCATTTTTTCTTTCGGATAATTTGCGTGCGTTAAACTTTCAAAACTTTCTTTGACCACCTCATACGGCTCTTTATACATCGGGAAAATTATCAGGTGTTCGATATTTTCCCAGCCGGTTTTTTCTTTTTTGAGTCGCGAAAGCCAATCGGTGGCCATGTTCTGCTTCATTTCGGAGAAAGTCGAACGCAGGTGTAATGAAAGATAGACGGTCTTCAAAAGCCAGTAGATATCAAAAAGAATTATAAAAACGGAAACCGCCGTCGGCAGTACCCAGGAAAAAACGACCATACCAATAAGGGTGGCCCAGGCAAGACTGCCCGGAAGAATCTCGTAAAACCTATTTAGCATTCTTTCTCTAAACACGTAGCGCTAAGGGGGATCGAACCCCTGTTCCCGCCGTGAAAGGGCGGTGTCCTAGCCACTAGACGATAGCGCCATGTTTTGCTTTGGCGAGCCTCAAAAGATTTGCCAAACGCGTCTATACAATAGTTAATTTTAGCATTTAAGTCAAAATAAAACGCCTCGGCTTTTTGGCCGAGGCGGGATAGGTTCAGGCAAACTGCTTGACGAGGTTCCACGTGAAACGAACGCCGAAGCCGGGACCTGCCGCGTATTCTTGCGCATCCTTTTCGAATACTTCGGATACGTCCACGAACACCCACGGCGACGGATCCCACTTAAAGAATTCGCCGAGAAATACCATGCCGGAATGGTAGTAATACGAGTTGTCATTCTTGAGGTCGGCGGCCCCGCCGACGAAAGCGAGTGAGACACCATTAAAGTGCTCGAACGGAGGAAAGAGCAGCATCTTTTCGTTGGAGCGCTTTTCCGCGAGACGAACCTTCCGCTCCAGATCTTTGTCGTTCACCAAGACCTTCAAAAAGTCCGGTGCGAAGTCGCTCATGTCGCAGAGAGTAGCCACGGTCACCGTGCAGTTTGGTCGGATGTTCTTCTCCGAATAGGCGATCGCATCCGCGAGAATCAGCCGCCCCTCGGCATCCGTATTGCGAACCTCTACCGTCTGACCGTCATACGCACGAACGATGTCGTATGGCCGGGTAGCCTTCGAACCGATTGTGTTCTCGACCAGAGGCAAAAGGGCCACAATCTCCACCGGCAGGCGCAAATCGTCAGCAAGCTTCAGCACTCCAACAACAGTGGCTGCACCGGCCATGTCATGATGCATGTTGTCGTAGGAGTCTGCGCCCTTCAGATCCACTCCGCCCGAATCAAAGGTAACGCCCTTACCGATGAGAGTCAGTTTCTTTACCGGCCTGGAACGCTTCTTCGGCTTGTAGTGAAGCTTCAAAAGGCAGGGTTCGTATTTGCTGCCTTGCCCCACCGCCGTTATGAGTCCGAACCCACGCTTCGCGAGGCCCTCAGCGCCATAGAGAAGCGCTGCCTTCACGTTCGCGGAAAAACGATGATCGTGGATCTTGTGCCAATTCGGCGAAGCGCTTGTAAGCGGAGCTATGGTCCTTCCGACAAATTCCGAAGCCAATTTGAGAGGATAGGCTTCGTTCCCGGGAAGCTCTGTGAATCTCCTGACCTCAACTAGCGCTTCCCCCATCTCTTCGCCCGCACCGATAGCACGATTGAAGAAATTGAGAATCACTCGTTCGTACTGTCCGAAGTATGTGAAGCTAACCTTGGTGATCTGCGGATCGGGAGTGCTTCGAAACTCATCCAGGGTACCGTTCGCGTAAACGATGGCCTCGACCATTGTTTTCACGAACATTTCGAGCACTTCTCGTTGGGAATCGTTTTTCAGGTTCTCTGGATGAAACCTGCCGGGAAGCAAGATCGTCATCTCACTGAAACCCATTTCCCGGAGTTGCCCGGTGGCAGCTGTTGTACGTTCCAAGAGTTTCCGGTAGAAATTAATGCTACCGAAATCCAAACTGCGCTTGACCCTCTTCCTTCGCCAAGGATACTCGATATAAACGAGACCGGCCGGGACTGCCTTCTCTTCCCGCATAAGCGAAAAGATCGATACAGTCTGTTCGTCATCCTTGCGGGTGATGTTGTCGATGCGCTGACGCATCTCCTCCACTTCCGGGAACCTCTTCCCGATGATCATGTCCGCCTGCTCCTCGAAAACGACGAATAGCAGTGGACATTTCGCATCAAGTGTCAGCTCCGAAAATGGTTGGAAGAAAAACTGCAGTTTCGCTGGATCTTTCACTTTCTTTTCTCCTTTTTTTCTGCGTAGTTATCAACTCTTTCGCTGCCTCCAAACTACGGCTAAGACCGCTCTTTGTCAAACATTTTTAAGGATCAAAAAAGCCCGCTCCTGAGCGGGCGGACTGTGGGTTTGGTTATTTCGAGCTGCCGAAATCACCGGAAATGTTCAGAACGCGACAAGACGAGAAGTCGGTCACCTTGCAGTACAGGACATTCACTCCAAAGCCCCGCAGAATGGAACTCACCCTTTCGCAAAGTTCCAAGTCAAGGATGGTCATCACGCCATTGCCCGACTCCGCGTCGCTAATCTCGGAAACATCATGGATCAACTGTTGCAGGGTTTTCCCGGCAACAACCCCCGGCACGGCACCCTGGGACACCTCAAACAGAGTTTCGCTAAGATTGTCGACCTCGGTCAAAGCAGCCACGGCATCAATTATGGTGTAGGCGATTAACGTCCCCATGATCACCGATTTACCGTCTTTGGTCGTCAGGACCTGTGGCTTTAAGACCACCGCCTGGCGCTTTACCTGGATAGCGACGACTTTGGTGACAAGGGGCCAATAACCGTAGACGCCAGGCAAAAGGTGAACTATGTATTTGCCGTACTTGAACTTCACCCCCTCCTGGGTCGCGTCGATAATGAACGGCCGAGGAATGAGGGCAGTAATGAGCTCGAATATCTTTCCGAGCCACGCGAAGGCTTCGCCCACAAAGCACCTCCTGTGATTTCAATTTTTGTCAGCTGTTTCGCTGTCTCCAAACTACGGCTAGTGGCGCTCTTTGTCAAACAATCAAAGAGTAGATATCATACACCCATGCGAATACTCGCCATAGAAACGAGTTGCGACGAAACCTCCCTATCCATATTGGAAGCCAAAGGCGGGTTTAGTGCGCCGAAATTCAAAGTTTTAAAGCATTTAATAACCTCGCAGATAAAACTTCACGAACCCTTCGGCGGAGTGGTCCCGAATATCGCTAAGCGCGAACACATTAAGAATCTGCCCATATTATATAGAGAGATGTTCGGTGAGGGCACGAAAGAAAAAGCGGAATGGAAAAAGATCTCTCTTATGGCCATAACCGTTGGCCCTGGACTCGAACCCGCACTTTGGGCGGGAATCGAGTTCGCCAAAAAATTATCTAAGGATTGGAAGAAGCCGTTGATCGGAGCAAACCACATGGAGGGACATCTTTGGAGCTTTCTTTTGGACCCAAAGAAAAAGTATGACGCAAAAAAGGTTTTTCCGTCCGTGGCGCTTTTGGTATCCGGCGGACACACCATATTGCTTCTTATGAAAGATATTAAAACCTGGAAAAAGCTCGGTGAAACCCGCGACGACGCCGTGGGCGAAGCATTCGATAAAGTCGCGAGAATTCTGAAACTCCCCTATCCGAGCGGACCGCAGATAGAGAAACTCTCGCGAGAAGGAAATGAAAATGCGATTGAGTTTCCTCGCCCGATGCTCCACGATAAAAATTATGATTTCAGCTACTCGGGGCTTAAAACTTCCGTACTATATTATTGCCGGGATAATCCGAGCGCTAATCCAGCCGATGTTGCCGCTTCGTTCCAAAATGCCGCGACCGAAGTACTGATAAAAAAGGCGATGCGCGCCGCCAAAGAATTTAAAGCCAAGTCCATCATCATGGCCGGTGGAGTCGCGGCGAGTATGTACTTAAGAGAAAAGCTGGGAAGCGAAGTAAAAAAAGAAAAAATGATCTTTTTGGTCCCGGGTTTTACTTTTAACACCGACAATGCCGCTATGATCGGCGCCGCCGGGTATTTCAATTATTTAAGAAAAAAGAAACGCCCGCTTATTGCGAGGGGCGACCTGGGAGTTTAGAATCAAACTTATGGCTATCGAAATGGATTCTAAATACGATCCGGTAACTTCCGAGAAAGAGGTTTATGATCTCTGGGAAAAATCTGGGCTTTTTGCCCCCGAGAAATGCGAAGAAATAGGCCTCGTCAAAAAAGAAAATGGCGTTTTCTCCATAATCCTTCCCCCGCCGAACGTGACCGGCACCTTACATATGGGCCACGCGGCGATGCTCGCGATTGAGGACGTCTTGGTGCGATACGCCAGAATGAGCGGAAAGAAAACCCTCTGGGTCCCGGGCACGGACCATGCGGCTATCGCCACCCAATCAAAAGTTGAATCTCTTATCTATAAAGCCGAGGGTAAAAATCGACATGACTTGGGGCGCGAAGAGTTTTTAAAACGAGTAGACCAGTTTGCAAAAGAAAGCCACGACACCATAGTAAATCAAATCAAAAAGATGGGCGCTTCCGTGGATTGGAACCGCGAAGCTTTTACGCTCGACGAAAAAAGAAATACGGCTGTCAAAACCGCTTTCAAAAAAATGTATGACACGGGACTTATCTACCGCGACTTTAAAGTAATAAACTGGGACCCCAAGGGCCAGACAACCGTCTCCGACGACGAGGTGGTTTATGAGGAACGCGACGCGAAGCTTTACACCTTTAAATACTCCAAGGACTTCCCTATCTCGATTTCTACCACCAGACCCGAAACTAAATTGGGCGACACAGCCGTTGCGGTCCATCCCGACGATGAGCGCTACAAGCAATACGTGGGAAAGACCTATGAAGTTAATTTTGTAGGCACTCCGCTCACAATAAAAATCATCGCCGACCACGCGGTGGAAAAAGATTTTGGCACCGGAGCACTCGGCGTTACCCCCGCACACAGCCAAATAGACTGGGACATGGCTCAGGCGCATAATCTGGAACTCAAACCGGTTATAAACGAGTACGCCAAGATGAGCGTGGGCGGACCGGAGATACAAGGCAAGAAAACTACCGTCGCGCGCGAGGTCATCGTGGAACTGCTTCGGAAAGATGGACTCCTCGAAAAGGAGGAGGATGTTAAGCAAAATATTTCGGTTGCGGAGCGCACCGGAGGCATCATTGAACCTCTCCCCAAACTCCAGTGGTTCATTGACGTCAATAAAAAATTTGTTTTGCCGGAGTCTAAAATTAGCGGACTCCCGTCCGGTTCCGAAACCTCGCTTAAGGAGATAATGAAAAAAGCGGTGGAAGGCGGACAGATAGAGATTCTTCCGGGACGCTTCGAAAAAATCTACTACAATTGGATAGACAATCTTCGCGATTGGTGTATTTCGAGGCAGATCTGGTATGGACACAGGATTCCGGTTTGGTATAAAGATGAGAAAATTGCCGTCGGTGAAACTCCAAAGGAGTCTGGGGATTTGCCCTCCTCCGCCGAGGCTACGGAGGGTTGGCAACAGGACCCCGACACTCTGGATACCTGGTTTTCTTCCGGACTTTGGACCTTCTCGACACTCGGCTGGCCAGAAAAGACGAGCGATCTCGAGACCTATCACCCCACAAGCGTTCTTGAGACCGGCTACGACATTCTTTTCTTCTGGGTCGCAAGGATGATACTTATGACCGGATTTTTGTTGGGCGATGTCCCCTTCCGCACGGTCTACCTTCATGGGCTCGTGCGCGACGAAAAAGGCAGGAAAATGAGCAAGTCTCTCGGGAACGCCATCGACCCGCTCTTAATGTCGGAAAAATACGGCGCGGATGCCACCAGGCTTTCGCTCATAATCGGCGCAGCTCCGGGAAACGACATGAAACTTTCCGAGGACAAAGTGCGAGGCTACAGGAATTTCTCGACCAAGATCTGGAACGCGGCGAGGTTTGTTCTCATGAATAAGGCGGAAAACTACGAAAGTGCCAAGCTTTCCGAAGAGCAAGAAAAATATCTGGCCGAATTTGAATCGACCAAAAAAGAAATCGCCGAACATATTGATAAATTTGAGCTTCACCTCGCAGGTGAGAAAGCTTACCACTACTTCTGGCACACTTTCGCGGACATCATAATTGAGGCCGAGAAAGGAAAACTTAAAGACGGCACTCAAGAAGAAAAAGCCGCGGCCTACAAAACTTTGGAAGCCATACTTTTGGGCTCGCTCAAGGTTCTCCACCCTTTCGTTCCGTTCGTGACCGAAGCAGTCTGGCAAAAAATACGTCCGGAAGAACTACTTCTTGGGACAAATTGGGATTAACGATTTGAGTCCCCGCTCCCGCTTGGATATAATTGCTCCATGGGTTGGCTGGCAATAATTTTGGGCTTCATTCCGGGCTTCGCCTGGCTTTACTTTTATATGCAGGAAGATCCGCATCCGGAACCGAAACGATTAATCTTTAAAACTTTCTGCTATGGAATGCTCGGCGCGATAATCGCGCTAGGATTGGAACTGGCCTTTAATCAATACGTACCTTCCGGCGGACCGGGAATACTGTTTCCCCTGCTTTCGCTCGCGGGACTTTCTCTCATAGAGGAGGTTACAAAATTTTTATCTGCCAGATCTGCGGTTCGGAAAAGTCCTGCCTTTGACGAACCGATAGACGCGATGATCTATTCTCTCGTAGCTGCCCTGGGATTCGCGACTCTCGAAAATATCGGCGCGCTGACATCCCCCTTTCTGCAGGGCGGGATTGCGGCCGCGAATGCCAATATTTTTGAAATGATCTCTTTCCGCTTTGTTGGCGCCACCCTGCTTCACGCCCTAACCGGAGCGGTCATTGGCTACCATTGGGCCTGGTCTATCCGTGAATTTGGAAGGGTCCGAATTCTTTTGACCGGAATCGTCGTCGCCACCGTGTTGCACGCGTTTTTCAACTACCTTATACTGAGCTTTGAAAGCTATTTCCAGCCAATAATATTCTTAATGATAGTCGGCTTCTTCGTCCTGGCCGACTTCGAAAAATTCAAAAACAAAAAGATCTGATATGCCGGAAGAAAAATATTTTGAGGGAGTGCCGAGCTACGACGGTCAGTCGGAAAATCTTTACGAGATAGAACTTGCCAAAGCGAGCGGTAGCGTGGCAGAACGAAAAGTTCGGAAAGAAGCGGAACCCCAGGAACTTGGAGAGGGAGTGCTTACTCTGGACGTTTATCGCACCCCCACCGAAGTCGTGGTGGAATCGGCGATCGCCGGAGTGAACCCGGAAGATATCGATATTGATATAACCCCGGACTCCATAACGATCAAAGGAGAGAGAAGAAAGAATCGCGAGATACATGACAAAGACTACGATCTTCAGGAGTGCTACTGGGGCCGTTTTTCGCGCTCCATAATCTTGCCGGAAGAAGTAGACGCGGATGCCTCAAAAGCCGAGTTCGAGAATGGCATTTTGACGGTCCGCATGCCAAAACGCACGAGGGGCCAAGCCAAGAAACTAAAGGTGAGCTCCAGGTAGCGCCCAAAACGCCCTAAAAGTTGCTTTTTTATGCGTATACGTTAGAATATGGAGACTTAAACCAACAGCCAAATCCCCACCATGTTCAGCTGTGCAAAATGCGGAAAAGGATCAATAATCGCCGGTAAGCGCGTTCTTATGCGCGGTCACTACAATCCGACGACTAAATCCCGCCGCTACCCGAACTTACAATGGTCTAAATTGGACGGTAAAAAAGCCAGGCTTTGCACCCGTTGCATAAAGACTCTCGTAAAGAAGCCTAGATAAAAAGATATGAGAGAAAGACCGCAAGAGTTTCTTCCATCCAATGAAAAAAAGGGTGGTTTTTTGGGCGAACGTGGCGAATTGTCCGACAAGGAAAAAAGGCTATCTAGAATATTGGAAGCGAAAATAGAAAGCCAAAGGATCCCGATGGAATCCTCCTCTGGGAATCCCAGCGAAAACGCGATGGCAGATAGATCAAGGATAAAAGGAGAGGAAATCAAGCGTGAGCGGGAAAGAGAACATAATTTGGCAGTCGACCCAGAAGCGGTTTTTTCAAGAGACCGGGCCAAAATTTCCGAAATGGCGACGATCTATGCTCTGCAAAATGGAAAGTGGCTGGGTAAAAATTCTACGATTAGACCCGCTTCC
This sequence comes from Parcubacteria group bacterium LiPW_15, assembly GCA_007375645.1. Lineage (GTDB taxonomy): Bacteria > Patescibacteriota > Minisyncoccia > UBA6257 > 2-01-FULL-56-20 > LiPW-15. Next base: position 39,127 of record VMER01000001.1, on the reverse strand, counting down.
AAGATAGACGATTATTTTGGCGGCGTGGACATCGTCGCCGAACTGAATGGAGCGCAACAATTGGCAGTCGGGATAGATACTACCGTAAGCGCCTCCGAGATTCCAGGTAAAATGCGTCGACAACGCGATTTGATCCTTAAAAAGAAACTCCCCGGCGTTAAGTACTTCAAAACAGATAGATACAACGGTGAATTAAATAACGTTCCCCTGGTGGCCATCGGTGCGGACCGTAAAAAAAATTCGGCACTTGCCGGTGTGACGTACGACCTGGAAAATATTGATGAATATAATGCCCCAGCAGAGATAGATGCTGCCTCACAAAAGCTCGAGCAACATATAATGCAATTTGTAATTCTCTACGAGATTCTTCTGCAATTGCGGGCATATTTGAAACTGGCGGAGCAGACCGGAGGAAGCAGTATTATTCAGCCGATAAAAAGCGACCTTCAGGGAATTGAGGAGGTGATACGAGACAAAATGCCAAAAGATAAGGCGCTGCAAGACGCCATATTTGCCGCCGTAAGAAAAGACGAAATATACAATGAGATTAAAATTCAAGTAGACGCCCTCTTCACAAATTATGCGGACGAAGAAGAACCTATTTTTGTGGCGAAAGGCATAAAGGAACCGCCGCCGCCCAAAAAACATGTCATAAGATCGTCCTAGCTAAGATTTGTTCGGAGAAAATGGCGATGTAGGATATAATCATTTCGCTCCTCGTTACGGGCTGTAAGTATAGCTTTCATCCCTATCGTTTAGCTAAAATGATCGCGAGCAATCATTTTACTCTTCACTTCGGGCTGTAGTATATCCTCCGTCGTTCTGCTTTGGAGGACAGGATTATATGAACCGTGGTAGGGTGATTCGGTCGTCGTTAGTTCAAAATCAATGTTCAGCGGGCTGTAGTATACCGGTAGTACGCATGCATGGGGTGCATGTAGACCGGGTTCAATTCCCGGCAGCCCGACTAAATAAAATAGCTTGCCTTTTATCGGCAGGCTATTTTATTTTTTGTGCCGGGAATTGAACGGAGGGGTGGGTCGGAGGGGACGCAATATCGTCCCCTCCGTGGAGGAGATTATTCAGAACCGTGGGTTCGGAAAACACAGGCTAAAAGCCGAGTAGTGAAATTTTCCCGGCAGCCCGACTAGCTTCAGAATTCCTTTTTTGAGAATCGCGATACAACCGCTCCGGCGGCGGCTGTTCGCTGTCTCTCGGCACTTCCGATTCTTCGAATACCAAGCCGGAAGCGCCTCCGAGGACTTCTCCAAAAAGAAATTCTTCCGCCGGAAAATAAATCGGTGAAACCCTCCCGGTAGCCCTGCAATCTCTTAAACATGAAAAACCCCGCCGTGAAGCGGGGTCGGAGTCACTCCCCGTTCGCATCGGGGATGTTTGAAAGTTCGAAGTATTTCTTGATGTAGATCCAAGTCTCCTGCCTTAGCACTGAAAGCTTTTGGCGTTCTTTTTTGAGCCCCAACGTGCGGAATAGATCATTGAGAATCTCCTTGAGCTTGAAAGCTGGATTTCTCGTTTTCGCGAATAGATTTCTCGCGCGGACCTCCCCGCCGTTATAGGCAACAGCTAGATACACGCCATAGGTCTCAGGATCTTCTGCGAAGAGTCGCTTGAATTCCGGTTGCATAGCAGAAAGCTTGGAGTCCAACACTAGGTAGGCGGTTTTGATAGCGGAAGCATGGCTCCCGCAGGAACCTTCCTGGGCAGACAACGGAAGCCTCGCCTCGGGATAGCTGCTCCTTATGCCCTTTCGAATCTTCCCGGTTCTTTTTTCTTTCCGGTCGTTATAGGTTGAAGGCATTATCTGCATGAGGCAAAGCGCCCCAGCAGTAGTTCCGCGAATCTTGCTCTTGGAATAGAAGAATGCCTCCGGTCCGTTCAAGCTGAGTTGGGCCAGAACTTTTTCCTGTGTGTAATTCTCGGGAAGTTTCCCCGTGGATTCATCGTAGAATTCCTTGTGGTCGACGTGTTCAATGACCGCGAGATCGTAGAGCATCTTTTCCTGGAAAACGTCAGCTACAAGTTTCCCGGGAATCCCGCGAGAGTGAACCCTTTGAGCGCGAAGCTCATTCGCGGCGAGCGATATCTGCTTTTTGAGATACGCTCTTCCCGCTTCGACAACTTCCGGAGTTGCCAGCGCGTCGGAATACGGAACATAGCATTCCGGCTTTCCATCCGGACCGGTTATCTCCTTGCCCCTACTGTTCAGATCCTTCCCGGCGAAAACCGTTTCTTCCACGCCATCGCAGAGAACGCGATAACTGGCATTTACTCCTCCGCCGTTTATCCGCTCCGCCGCGCAGAATTCGGGATAAACGGATTGAACGGCGGTATCGATGTTTTTTCCCCTCCTTACGAAGAGAAGCCTGATTCGAACCACATGAAAAGTTCCGTCAGGCCGCTCCAGCGCTCGAAGCGATTCCTTGCCGACAAGCGTAGCCTTGCCCTTACGCGAGGCATAGATCGGCTTCGGTTCTTCGATTCGGAGAACTTCCTTAGCCTTCGCAATTTTTTCCCAGGTGGTTAAAGATCCTTGCGGCTTGGGCGATTCGGCCAGAAGCGTCGTCCCAAGCAAAAGCGGAAGAATGCGAACAAGTCTCATGGTGCTTCTCCTCTCGATATCAATAGGACAGCTAACTTTTTTATAACGCATTTACACCAGAAAACAAAACCCGCCCGGCGCTTATGCGCTTAGGGCGGGTTTCCAATTTCGCGTCCTGCCTGATTTACCGGGAAAGATTCCCAGGTGGGTGAGCTAGGTTTTGCCCCAAGGGGCAAAGCCAATCCGCTCTCCCGTGAAAAATTATTTGATCCGAAATCAGAACAGGACTAACTACATTATACATCGGTCCCACCCTTATCAAAAGCACATCTGTGGAATATAATAGGCCTGTGAGTAAAAGCTTTAGAAAGGCCCTTTTATATGCCCTTTTGGGGGTATTTTTGGTGCTTGGAACGGGAACTATTCTTTATGCACAGGGCTATAGATTTGACTTCGCGACTATGCGCGTTAAAAAGGTTGGGGCGATTTATATACAGAGCCATCCAAAGGACGCCGATATCTTTCTGGACGGCGAAAAGCGGGAGGAGTCGCGCGGCATTTTAAGCTCCGGAGTGCTGGTCCAAAGCCTTTTCCCAAAAACCTACAAAGTGGAGCTGGAATTGGAAGGTTATGAAAACTGGAGAAGAACCGTTTCCGTAGAACCATCGCTCGTCACGGAGCTCAATCCAATACTTCTGCCTGAAAAACGGGATATTTTTTCTGAAAAAGATGCGCAAAATATTTATACTTTCCAGGACGGATCGGTGGTTTTAAAGATCGGAGGAAAAATATATGCGGGCGAAACTCTGATCCCGGGAACCAATGTCGTTGACCAATCTGCAGACAATAATGAACTTTTAACTTCGGATTCCAAGGGAAATTTTTATCTAATTAAATTATCCGCCGGGATAAAACCCTCCGCGCAGAAACTCGCATCTGCCAAATCTTATATATTGGATACCGGTTCAAATCAATTGATCTCCTATTCCACTGCGCAGGTCTCTCTTCTTGAAGCGGGAAAAGTCCCCACAAAAATATTTACCTCCACAAAGAGTCAGATCGTAGAAGCGGTGTCCCCCGCAAGCGGGCTCATTGCTTGGGCCGTCTATGACGCAAAATACGCGACTTCCACGATCTTCACCTACGAAAGACTCTTGGGCCGAGTTTCCCAGATTGATGTCTCGCTTCCCGGAAAAACATACAAAATGCAACTGTCTTCGAGGAATATCCTGGGGCTCTTACAAGATAACGCGGAGTTATATTTTTATGATCTTTTAAGCGGCACTTTGGAGAAAAAGAGCGAAAACGTACGACAATTCAGTTTTTCTCCAAGCGGCGCCTGGACCGCGATTCTCGGGGAAAAAACTCTGGAAATATATTCAAAAGACGGCGATTATGTCCGCTTGAATCTCAGCGCTTATCCATATATAAATTCCGTCTCTTGGTATCGAGATGAGAGGCACCTCCTCTTGAATCTCGGAAGTGGAGTAGGACTCCTGGATTTCTCCGCGGTTGATCCGGAAAATATCCAACATCTCGCAAATTCCACAAACGCCGCCTACGATACAGAAGGAAACATTCTCTACTACGTCCTGGACGGAAAAGTCTGGAGTCTCACGATACCGAAGTAATAAAAAACCGCCTCAGCTTTCGCATATTGGCGGTCATGAACTTTAGCGCGTAGCGCCTTCTTGGCCGCTTCGCTCGTGATACTGCTGCCATAGACCCTGAAACTCGGGACAGGTAAGCAGTAAGTCTTCCAGGCTGCCCGAGGCAATGATCTGTCCGCCGCTGAAAAAATATAGGCGGTGGAACAGCGGGAGAAGGTGCAAGCGATGAACCGAAGAAACAACGGTCTTGTCGCCGAACTCACGGAAAATGTTCTGATATATCCGGAGTTCATTAGCCGTATCAAGACTGCTGGTCGGTTCATCCAAAAGAACGATGTCTTTGTCGTGGCAGGCAAGAAGCCCGCGGGCTAGCGCCAGACGCTGCTGCTGACCTCCGCTCAGATTAACTCCTTTCTCCTTGACCGAGGAATCCAATCCGTGAGGCAGGCCTTCTGCGACGTCCGTAAAGCAAGCCATATCCGTGAATCGTTTAACGAAAGAGGCGTCGTATTCCGCGCCCAGCGTTATGTTCTCAAGGATAGTAGTTGCGAATATCTCCGGGTCCTGCGGCACAAGCGCGATTGCCCGGCTGATACCCTCAAACCCCTGCGGGATGATTGCGCCATCAACCGAGAGTGACATACTCTGCGGATGATACAAATCTCTCATGATTTTCAAAAGAGTTGTTTTGCCACTTCCGCTTTCGCCGACAAAGGCGATGCGTTCTCCGCGCGCGATGGAAAGAGATATGTCGTTAAGATCAAGGTTGGCTCCATCTCCGTTGCGATAGGAGAAGTTAAGCCCTCCGATCTTGAGCGTTTGCCAGTCTTTCGGCAGAACATGGTTCGTGAAGTTCTCTGCCCGAAAATCTTTGGCCAGCTCTTCGGCATTCATAACCTTGGCTTTCCACTGGAGAATGTCGCTGTACATGCCCGTGAATCGAAAGAAGAGGTCGCCCATTTTATCGAGATACTTGAGGAGAATGTAGAGGTTCCCGATCAGAATGGCTTCATGGGCCCCGACATTCTTTAAGAGGTATGCGCCCATGACAAGAATGGTCGTCACGTTGCAACACATCTCCGTCAAAAACCACTTTGTTTCGTTTATGCGGTTATTGCGTCCGAAGAGTTCGTAGGGTTTTTCAACCTTGCGGATGATCGCCTCGAAGACAAGCCGCTCGACCCGGAGGATGATGACCGTAGTTATGTTGGAGATGGAGTCAAAAACGCTCTCCGAGACGCTATTCTCGGCATGGTTCAGGTCTCGGTACTGCCCAATCAGCACCTTGTCAAACCGCGTAGTAATCCACGCCGTGACAAACATCATGATCAGAACGATATACGCGGCCGATCTGCTGAAATAAATGAGCATCGCGTAGCTCACGACAAGTTGAACTATCGCGTAGATCACCTCGAAAGAATCTTTCGAAAACTGAAATAACGCTGTCGTTCCCTTTTCGACCTTGTCGATCGTATCGCCGGAATGATGCTCCACATGCCATTCCATCGGCAATGTCATTACGCCTTTCAAGAGGTGCTTGCGATAATTGACACGAGCCTTGAACGCGTTGTTCCTCTCAATGAGCCGCGCTGGTCCGTGAAGCGACCAGAACACTACTTCGATCACAAGCGTGAGCGCTAGTAGTTTCAAAAGGAATTTGATATTCGCATCTGTGATGCCCTGTGCCTGGATTACGTTCATCAGCTTGGCCATAACGAGCGGATGGAACAGAAGCGAGATGGTCTCGGCCATGATGAACATGGTCCAGTACCACGCTATCTTGTCCCGGTTCCCAGCCGAGTAATGCCACGTTTTCTGGAAAAGATAGCGAAGTGGATTCGTTCCAGAGTTTTGGAGACTGCCTTGATTTCGCACGACCTACTCCTTTCTTTTCGTTTGAATTTTCAAAAAACAATGCCCCGCTGATTAGCGAGGCATTGTTGGTTTCAAAACATTTACCTTTATTTATGTTTTTGAAAATCAAATATGCGTCGCCAATCGCCAAACATAGAAGTGCCCCAATTGGTGGCAATAAATACAGCCTTCGGAGAATCGAAGTTCCCCTGCCGCAATAAGCTATTAAAGATGTTATGACTTTTAATCATGGTCGGGAGCATACAATATAACGGGTTGGCTTGTCAAAGGTTACAAGAATGAGAACTAAAAGAAATCCCCGCTTTCGCGGGGTTTCTTTTTTTAACGTTTCTTCCAATGCGGCGTCGCTCCGCTCCCTCAAAACCCTCGGTTCTGAGTAATTCCAACACGGGGAGGAACTCATTTCCCGTTCCTCCCCGACCCCCTCCATCTCCGCAATGGGAGAAACTAAAAGCTCCCCTTTCGGGGAGCTTTTGAATTACCGTTTCTTCCACTGCGGAGCCCTTCTGGCTTTCTTCAAACCTGGCTTCTTGCGTTCCACCATGCGGGAGTCGCGGGTCAGAAGTCCCAGAGAGGCCAATTGGAGCTTTAAGTCGGGCTGCATTAAGACCAGGGCCCTAGAAACACCGTGTCTTACGGCCTCGGCCTGGGCGTTGATGCCTCCGCCATCGATCTTCACGCTCACATCCACGTTATCCGCCATATTGAGCCTTTTAAGCGACTCTTCGGCGATAGCGAGGAGTTTATTCGTTTGAAAATATTTGTCCACTGTGCGGCCGTTTACAACAAACTTTCCGGAGCCCTTAGAAACACGCACTCTGGCGGACGCAGTCTTCCTACGGCCAATGCCTTCAAAATAACGGCCGGCCTTAACCGCCGGAGCGGCATGGGTGGCAGCATGATGAGCTACCGGCTTATCCGCAGGAGCCTTGTGGGCAATCGGCTTCTTTTCCTTAACTTCTTTTTTAATCATTTGCTTTTTCTCCATTTTCCACGAAAACTAGATTTAATATCCTCTTCGACTGGATGAAGTTCTTGGGAAGCATATGAAGTATAACCTCACGGATGACTTTTTTTGGATCCTTGTTCCAGGCCATCTCAAAAGTTTCGGTCTTCAAATGACCCATGTACCCGGTGTGATGATGGTAAAGTTTTTCCTTGAACTTTCTTCCGGTTAAAGTGACCTGTAAGTAGTTCTTTAAAAGAACGCGGTCGGACCCGATCTTTCTTGGATTATAAGCCGGGCTCTTTTTGCCCTGAAGAATGAGCGCTGCTTCGGAGGCAACGCGTCCGAGCGGTCTGTTTTTTGCGTCGATTACGTAGTCCATTTTATACAAAAGATATCTCTACCATTCTGGTTGCGTCCCGTTTTCTCACTACGCCGAGCTTCACGATCCTTGTGAAACCGCCCTTGCGATCCGCATATTTCTTGGCCAGTTCATCGCAAAGCTTTTGGACTATTTTTTTATCATGAAGGCGGGAAATAAGCAAACGGCGGCTGGCCAGATCCTGCTTCTTGGCGAGGGTTATGGCTTTCTCCACAAGCGGTTTTATTTCCTTCGCGCGAGCTTCGGTGGTCTTTATCTTTCCGGTCTTCAATAGGGCAAGCATAAGAGAGCGCACAAAAGATTTGCGCTGTCCGGTCTCTCTGTGAAATTTTCTGCCTTCTTTCTTATGCCTCATGAGATTTACTTTTTGGAAGTTTTCTTTTTCGCCGGTTTCGCTTCCGCAGGGGCGGCTTCTTTAACTTCAAGCGCGGCAACCTTCTCAAAGTGGTCCTTCAAAATGTTGGTCGCTTTATGAAGCGCGGAAGACGGGCTTACGGTGCCATCGGTCTCAACTTCGAGGCGAAGACGATTGTAATCCGTCCTGTCGCCTACACGCATATCTTCAACGTTGTAGTTTACGCTCACAACCGGAGAGAAGAAAGCATCCAAAGCGATAACGCCTATCGGTAATTTTTCGCTCTTCCTGGCTTCGGCCGGAGAATATCCAAGTCCGCGCTCTACGGTTACTTCCGCGTCAAATTCGGAATCTTTCGCGGTCAGGCTGGCGAGCATCTCTTCCGGGTTCAGGATCTCCACTTCGCTGTTGAGTTCGATATCGGCGCCGATAACTTCCTTTTCGCCCTTGCATTTCAGGGTTAGAACTTGCGGTTCATTGGAATCGGTCGCAAAACGCAGCTTTTTGAAATTGAGCATGAGCTGGATCAAATCCTCCTTCATTCCCGGAAGGGTTGAAAACTCATGCGGAACGTTCTTTATTTTTAAGTAAGTAACCGCAGCTCCGGGCAAAGAAGAAAGGAGAGTGCGGCGAAGGGCATTGCCCAGAGTTAAACCGTAACCCGCATAAAGACCCTCCACTTCGAAAACACCCTTCTTCGCGTCTTCAGAGATGGTTTTGATAGAAACGGATTCGCTAAGATGTGTTATTTCCATTTATTTTTTTATTTGCTGAATGCTTCGACAAGCAAACTTACTTCAAAAGGCATGTCCACATCGGTTGGCAGTGTCGTCATTCGACCTTCTAGGTTTTCTGGATTGAGCGCCAGCCATTTTGGCATGTCATAGGTTTTTAATTTCTCTTTCAAATCGCGGAATGGTCCTTCGGACAGAGACTCCTTGCGAACCGAGATCGTGTCATCCGGACAAACTTCATTGCCGGGAGCGCGAGAACGGCGGCCATTCACAAAGATGTGCCCATGGAGAACAAGCTGCCTTGCGGCAAGCCGGGACGGCGCCAAGCCCATTCGAAAAACAACGTTATCCAAACGACGCTCCAAAAGCTCGACAAACTTCGCGCCAACACCACCGGCGCTGACCTTTGCATTTTTAACGGCCTCTCCGAAAATGCGGCTCAAGTTCCTTTCGTCAAGCAAATAAGTTAGCTTAAATTTTTGTTTTTCCTTAAGCTGTTTGCCGAAATCAGAAAGGGCCCTGTGACGACCCTGGCCATGGGCACCGGGAGGATAGGGGCGCCTTACAGCGGCACACTTCGGGCCGTCGCAACGAGTGCCCTTAAGATGCAATCTCTCTCCCAAGGCTCTTTCTTTTTTTTCTTTTGGTCCCAACATTTTTATTAGTAAGTAATTTGTAGCAGGTTAGAATATTAAACGCGGCGGGTTTTAGCGGGTCGCGGACCGTTGTGCGGAACCGGAGTGACGTCCTTGATGGAATTTATGTTAAAGCCCTGGTTCAAAAGGGAGCGAACAGCGGAATCTCTGCCGGAACCGACGCCTTTTACAACTACATCCAAGTCAATGGTGCCGGAAGCTTTAAGCTTTTCGATAATGACAGACATGATCTTTGAGGCTGCGAACGGGGTGGCCTTTTTCGGCCCGGAGAAGCCCAGGGAGCCGGCGGTGGCCCAAGCGATGATGTTTCCCTTCTCATCGGTTACGGAAACGATCGTGTTGTTATAGGATGCGTTTATATAAATCTTGCCGGACAAGACTTTCTTGATTTTCTTTGTGGAGGAGGCAGCCTTCGCCGCAGAATCTCCGGAGGTTTTAGCTTTAGTGGTTTTTGCCATTTTTACTTGAGTTCAACTTTTCTCTTACCGCTGCCGGCGGTCTTTCTGATATTTCCTCGAACGGTACGAGAATTGGTGCGAGTTCTCTGACCCCTGGTCGGCAAGTGGCGCGCGTGTCGGATACCGCGATAAACCTTAAGATCCTTCAGGCGATTTACGTTCTGTCGAATAACTTGGCGAAGCTCTCCTTCAATGCGAAAGGTCTTTTCCACAAAATTCTTAAGTTTGTTCTGTTCATCCTGAGTCAAGTCCTTCGCAAGTTTTTTCGGATCAATCTTGGTTTCGGCGAGAACTTTAGCGCTCGTAGTCAGCCCGATACCATAAACGTAGGTAAGGGAATATTTAATTTGCTTTTGATCCGGAATGTTTACACCAAGTAGACGCATTTTTAACCTTGACGCTGTTTATGTTTTTTAATCTTACAGATAACAAAGAGGCGGCCGTCTCTTTTAACAACCTTACAATTCTGACACATCTTTTTTATAGACGAACGTACTTTCATTTTAATTTCGGCGTGTTATTCTCCCGCGCTCCCCGTCCAGACTCAACTCCATGAGGACCTTATCGCCCGGAACAATGCGTATATGATGCAAACGCATTTTGCCGGAAAGGTGGCCAAGGATCAGCCTTCCATCCGGAAGACGAACCCTAAAGGAAAGGCCCGGTAGGGCCTCCTCCACCTGACCTTCTATGTGCGGAAGAACTGACTTTTTAGATTCTGTCATAAACTAAAGCCGGTGCGATAATTGTATTCGAACCCCCCATTTATGTCAACTATCCCTATTCTACGGTTATCCTAACCTTGCCGGCAGACGCTGGAACCGTTGAGATCCAGGCGGGAGAAAGAGAGATTTTGCCGTCGGAAAGCTCGGGAAGCCCGAGAATCATACCCTTAACCTCGGTTGCCGGCTTGCCAAGAACCGACGCTTTGAATGCCTCCGGATCAAAAGCCGGAGTTACAACTCCTTCTGAATCCACCTCGAAAGTTAATGTCCCCTTTTTGAAGTCCGGCTGAATCTTGGAATATTTAAGATTTATACTTTCGAAGGACGCATTAGAATCCTGCTCCCGTGCTTTCACAAGAATGGCAGCTCTCAGATCCTCCTCCTTAAACCCGATAGCTGTATACTTTGCCTGGCCAAGAACGGAGAAATTTCCGTCGTTGTCCGTAGTCGGATCTACGGTAAGTTTGGTCACTTCAAAGGCCGAAGCCCCATCCAGGATCATAAGTCCGCCGGAAATTGTCTCCAGGAAGTTGGGGCCGAATGCCGCTTTCAAAAGTTCCGTGGTCTTAGTTTTTGCGGAAGCAATATCTGCAGCTGTCGGAACCTGGCGCACACCGACAAATCCGCCTTTGAGCTGGGAATCTATCTTTCCATAAAAACCGTCGAAGCGAGGAGATCCCTCGAACCCGGGGATAGTAAGTTTTTCTATCGGGCCCACATTGTATTCGGCTCCCGGCTTATCGGCGATAATATCCGCTTCAATACTTGAAGGAATAATTTTCCCGTCCTGGATCTTTGCGCCCGGAACGGTAATTTGAGATTTCAGCCGTAATATTTTTCCGTCCGGAGTTTCAAATCTTGTAGTTGCCACAAGCTGCTGCGATTTGGAACTGTAGGCATTAAAAATAGTTATCCTTCCCTCTGCCTTAATCGAAACTTGCGATTTTCCGGATGCCGGGAAAAGCGGGGTTGCGGACTTAACAGGATTGAATATCTGTGCCTTTAAAGTTCCGGTGATCTGATCGATCGAGGCTTTCATTATTGAGGCATCCTGCCAGGGCGTTTTTTTAAAACGAAGGCTTATGTCCGCGCGGGCAAAGATTGCAGTCCCCGCGAAAAATATTCCGACCAAAACAATTATGCCGCCGATAAAATAGAATATTCGCTTTGGAGGGATCTTTTTTGGGGGAACCGGTTCATACACCTCCTCGGAATGCCCATGCTCATCCGCTAGAATCTCCTCGGACGACCCGCCGGATTCCACCTCCAGGTGATGGATCGGTTCGGATTGGCGCCTAAGAATGGAGGCTTTCCCGCGATTCTTCGCCGGCAAGATATCGGAAACTTTTCCCTGAGCGCCGCCTTCAAATAGAGGATGCAACGCCTCAAACTCATTCGCTCTCGCGAGCGCGAGCATGTTTTCATCCACGGATTCTATTGCTATCTCTTTGTCGAGCTCCGTAGCCGCTTCCCGCAAAAGTTCGAAATTGCTGACCTCTTCCCCAAAAACAGACTGCCTCGGAATAACCAAAATTATCTTGCGGCTTTCGCTATTCTCTATTTTTTTAATTACCGCTCGTGCGTCTTCGCTTTTGTTTATTATTATTTTTGCCATTTATCCGATTAACCAGTGTATGCGGCGCCTTAAAGAGTGACTCACTTGGGGGTCGCTACTATCATAATAGCATTCGACGAACGGGGAAAGCTGTGCAAAAGCCTCTCTGGGAGAAAGTTCGGAAAGTTTGCCCTCAAAAGTAAAACCAAGCCGGTCGAAAATATCTCCGAACGGAAATTCCAGGAGAGTTATTCCTTTCTGCCTGGCCGGCAGAGTAAGCGGTAGCGGCATCCAGGTTTTAACATATACCTCTCCCCTGGCCCCAGCCTGCCTAAGCGCCGAAAATAGAGTGCTTGTCTCTTTGTTCCATATTTTTTCTATTTGCGCCTTTAGTTTCGGCGAAACCTCATCTTTTAGATACAGGAAATAAATACTCATGGCAGTTTTGCGATCCACATTCCAAAGTTCTTCGAGGCGGGTAAAAAAGCGGCTTGGCGACCAAGCGACTGACTTGCGGCTTGCGGGCATATCATTTTTCTTATCCAGATCGAATTTCAAAAGTCGCGCCCCACCCTCCTCGGAAAACTCCAGGAGAGATATCTTTTCCATCCCCATTTTTTTGAGGGACATTAGTTCTGATTTGTCATGCAATGTCATAAAAACCGGATTCCCGGAATATATGGTCGGTTGCATAAGATCGAATGCGTCCCGGGTCGTAAAAAGCAATTCCAAGAATCCATGTATCTCCTTGCTCTTGTGGCCGATAGGAGAACTCACCGAACTTCCGTCCGCGCGATACGCGAAAGGCTTGGACTCCACGAGTATCGCGTCCAGTTCGTCTATGCCGAGTTCATCAGCCACATCGGCGCGAAACTCCAAAAAAGCTTTTTGGGAAAGCTGGGCTAAAAAGTTTTCCAATTCCGTGTGTTCCAAGGGCGCGCTTTGCGTCTGGCGCACGAATTTAAACGGCACGATGCGCACGGCTCCGAGCGCCGGGTGCAAACTCACAACGGCCGTCATATTTTTCCTGGATATATCTTTAAAAAATTTAGGGATATTCCAATCGTCCAAATTCTTTTGAAACCGAATATTTTTGTCCTCACCGACGCCGAAGACCACAGTACGCGGACCGGCAGGTTCAATGTTCAAAATGAGAAATTTTTCTCTGGTGCCGAACATATACGTTTATTGTAGCCCTGATGAGATATTCGTGCAAAATGTTTTTAGTGTGTATTTATATTCTTTAACACCGCATTTATTGCCGACCTGCCTGCCGGCAGGCAGGGAGCGCAGATAAGCTGCGGCCGCAGGAGCCGCAGAATTATCGTCCTTCGAAAAGCCAAAACTGGAGCTATTCCACGGTCGCGCGGATACGGCGCATGCCGCTCCCCACGGCTTCTTCTTTAAGGATCTTTAATTTCCCAACCTCGCCGGAACGAGTCACGTGCGGTCCACCGCAAAACTCTTTGCTCCAAGCGGTTTCGATATTCTGCCCAAGATAATAAACACTCACCGGATCTGGATACTTTTCTTTAAAGAAGAATAGCGCGCCGGTCTTTTCCGCTTCCGCTTTCGGGAGCACAACCTTATTCATCGGCAAGTCTTCTAGAACTTTCTGGTTAACGATATCTTCAACTTTTTTAATTTCTTCCGGGGTTAATTTTCGCGGGAAGCTGAAATCGAACCTGGTGCGCTCGGTGGTGATATCGGACCCCGCTTGATGAACTTCGTCGCCCAAAACTTCGCGCAAAGCCTTTTGAAGCATATGGGTCGCGGTATGAAGTCGGGTCACAGTCTTCAGCTCCTCCTCGCTTCCGGCTTTAAGTTCCCCGGTGTCCAAAATTAATCCGTGCCCGCCGAATTTCTTTTCTCCTCCGGCACGGGATATCTCCTGATGTTTTTTTATTTCTTCATCCAGTTTGGCGCGAAACTCCACTTCGTTAAATTTATAGTTCCTCTCGGTTAAAAGCTCCCCGATAACTTCCAACGGAAACCCGTAGCTTTGATAAAGGTCGAACGCATCCTCACCGGCATGACGACCTTCAACGGCCGAACCTTTCGCGGCTGGATAACGTCTATCGAACTCTTTAAGTCCCTTATCCAATGTTGCATTAAATTTCTTGGCTTCCGCGCGAAATTCGTCGACAATAACGCCGCTGTTAACACTAAGCTCCAAATAAAAATTCCCATACTCCTTAACAATATTGCCGATATATTTTATGAGTTCATCGGTCGGCAAATTCAGACGCTTGGCGATTACGAGCATTCTCCGGATCAAGCGGCGCAAAATATATCCCCGTTCTTTATTGGAAGGTCTCACGCCGTCGGCCAAGAGAAAAGTGGAAGCGCGAAGATGGTCGGCAATGATCCGTGCGGAACGCTTGTCCGGGATGGAGTCCGTTAAAGCTCCCAAGGAATTTCGGAAAAGGTCTATTTCAAAAATTGTCGGCACGTCCTGCGAGACCATGACCAAACGCTCAAGCCCCATGCCCGTATCCACGCCCGGGGTCGGAAGCGGTTCAAGTTTTTTGCCCTCAACGCCCTGATTCAATTCCTCGCGGCTTCCGGAGTAATAGAATTGATTAAAAACTATATTCCAAACCTCGAGCGGCTCCCCCGTAAAGCTTTTGCCTTTTGCATATATTTCGGTGGTCGGGCCGCAAGGACCGCCGGAACCGGTCGGGCCCCAGAAAACGTCATCCATTCCCTGTTCGATTATTTTGTCTTCGGGAACTCCCAAACTCTTCCATATTTCTTTGGATTCCACATCCTTTGGGACACCAATGTCCTCTTTGCCCTCAAAAATAGTTACATAGGAAATTTCCAAACCCATAACTTTGGTTATAAATTCATAACCGTAAGTTATCGCTTCTTTCTTGAAATACCCGCCGAAAGAAAAATTGCCGAGCATCTCAAAAAAAGTGAGGTGGCGCTCGTCGCCGACGGATTCGATATCCGAAGTGCGAAAAGACTTCTGAACGGAAGCGGTGGATTTGGAACCGAAATCCTTCATCGCGTCCGCCTCTCCCGTGTAGTACTTCTTGAACTGCTGCATGCCGGCAGTCGTCAAAAGCACCGACGGATCATCGGGGATGAGAGATGAAGAAGGCACTACGGCGTGCCCCGTGCCCTTCATATATTCCAAAAACTTCTGGCGTATCTCGTTGGCAGTCATAATAAGCATTCTATATTTACACGCGGTAAATCTCAACCGAAACCACGTTGAGTCAGGATGGTTTTTTATACTCACCGAAAACGGTCACTAAACCCCTAAGTTCCGGGTTTTCTACCTGCTCCGGTCCCCAGTGAACTTTTTTTGCTTGTTCTTTGGGCAGCTCTTCGCCACAAAATTCCTTCAGACGGGACACCACCATATCGAATCTCCGCGTCAGATCGTATTCCGCCAGATCCACATCATCGATCTTCTCATTATCTAAAAACTTAATCACAAATCTTTTGTCGCCGTCACGAGAACCGACAACCTGGGCCCAACGACCGTCAATTTTCACTACATCCAAAGTCGCCGGAAGCTCTTCCTGATTTTCTTTCTCGCTTTCGGAAAATTCCATTGGTTTATATCCCCTCTTCAAATCCTTCAAGCGCTTTGGCCTTGCTGTGTTCTCTTATTTTCTCGAGCGCCTTAGCTTCGATCTGGCGAATACGTTCGCGGGTCACGCCAAAAACTTTTCCCACTTCTTCAAGCGTGTGCTGCATGCCGTCTTCCAATCCGAAACGCATATTTAGTATTTTCTGTTCTCTGTCGGAAAGGTCCACGAGAATCTCTTTGATGAGGTCTTTCAAAAGCGCGCGCGACACGGCCTGGTCCGGAGTCACATTGTGTTCGTCCTTAATAAAGTCCGCGAGAACGGAATCTTCTTCGTCGCCAACCGGCTGTTCAATGGAAAGAACCTCCTGGGAAATTTTTTGAATGTGTTCAACTTTTTCCACATCCACGCCCATTTCCGCGGCGATTTCTTCGGCGAGCGGATCGCGGCCAAGTTCCTGGATAAGCTGACGGCGGGTCTGAGCATATTTGGAGATGGTCTCCACCATGTGCACCGGAATACGGATGGTTCGGGATTGATCGGCGAGTGCGCGTGTCACGGCCTGGCGGATCCACCAGGTAGCATAAGTGGAAAACTTGAAACCTTTGCGGTAATCGAATTTTTCAACGGCTTTCGAAAGACCGATGTTCCCTTCCTGAATAAGATCTAAAATTGAAAGATTCGGAGAACGATTCACGTATCTTTTGGCGATAGAGACCACGAGACGCAGGTTCGCCTTTATAAGTTTCTGCCTGGCCTCTTCGTCCCCCTTTTCCGAACGCTTGGCGTATTCCCTTTCTTCGTCTTTGGTAAGAAGCGGGGTTTTACCGATTTCCTTAAGATACAACTGAACCGCGTCCGGCAGATCGGATTCCAAACCGATATCTTCTTCTTTGGCCGGAGCTTCCATGGAAAGATCGATAAGACCGCTCGTCTCAATGACTTTTATGTTGGCCTTCTCGAGCTTTTCATAAACCTCGTCCAAAAAATCCACGTTCTTTTCGATGCTCGGAAAGTAGTATAAAAGTTCGTTGTCGGTCACAAATCCACGAGGTTTCCCCCGGGTAATGAGCTCTTCCAAGGACGCTTCGTTTATCGCCAGTTCTTTTTTCTTCTTCGGAGTGAGAGGTTCTTTCTTGGCCGGCTTTGAGACATGCTTAACGGTCTTGCCCTTCTTGATGACTTTTTTGGCCGGC
This sequence comes from Parcubacteria group bacterium LiPW_15, assembly GCA_007375645.1. Lineage (GTDB taxonomy): Bacteria > Patescibacteriota > Minisyncoccia > UBA6257 > 2-01-FULL-56-20 > LiPW-15. The sequence continues at coordinate 22,530 of VMER01000001.1, read as the reverse complement.
TTTTTGGCCTTCTTTGCCGGCTTCTTCGAAGCCTTCCTAACCTTTTTTATCTGTTTATGCTTCTTTTGTTTTTTGGCCATTATGGGTCTCATTCTATATTAAATCGCGTATTTGGCAATATTTTAACCCGGAGGAAGCGACCTTAACTCTTCTATCGCTTTTTTTAGAGCCTCCTCATCTCCCTTCGCCTCCGCCTCTTTGACGCGCTCCGTGAGTTCCAAACGTTTCGTTTTCGAACTACCGTCTTTAAGCGCGCTCTTCATATCCGCAATTTCTCCATCGGACACGTCGGCGGCCTCCAAAATTACCAGATTCAAGAACGCATCTTCTTCCGGATCGGCTGCCTTCTTCGCACCGGACTTCAAAGTTTTAAGTAATTTTTTTGAGGACGGATCCAAAAGGTCTTCCACATCGTTAAGTATGGAATAATCCCCTCGGCTGTAAGCCGCACCCAAAAGGTCCTTGGATATTCTTTCTCCGCGCGAATATTTTCTCTCTGGAATTATTTTCTCTTCTTCCCGGAATCTTTCCGGCGCCTGAACCACCTGAACTTTTTCCATTTCTTCTTTAAGTGTGGATTCGGACATCTTGGCGTAGGTCGCCAGATCCTTCAGCCAATAGTCCCGTTCTACCGGACTTGAAATACTTTTTATTTTATTTAAAAGAATTCGCAAATTCTTGAGTTCCGCGTGATTTAGGGGATCTACCTTGCCCCAGGGCAAATATCGCCTAAAAAACACTTTAAAGGCCGGCTCGGCTTTGGCGATAGCCTCACCCAAGATCTTCGGGTCTTTTTGCGCCGCTTCGGCCGGATCCTTCACACCCTCAAGGCTAACGATTCGCACCTGCATACCTCCGGCCTCCGCCAGATCTATCGCCCGCTCTCCGGCAGCAAAGCCCGCATCGTCATTATCAAAACTCACCAATAATTCTTCCGCGATTTTCCTAAGCGCCAAAATGTGATCGGGAGTCAGCGCCGTACCGGAGGTTGCCACCGCGTTTTTTACTCCCGCCTGATAGCTCATTAAGAAATCCATTTGTCCCTCAACCAAATACGCTTTGCCGCTTTCCCGTACGGCGGATTTGGATTTCCAAAATCCGTAAAGCAGTTTGGATTTATTGAAAATCGGAGTCTCCGGACTGTTCACATATTTGCCAAGCTCCCCGGTATCGAGTTGCGGCAAAATTCTCCCGGTAAACCCCACGACTTTGCCTAAGTGATTGTGTATCGGAAACATTATCCGTCCCCGGAATCTATCGTATTGCAAACCCCTCTCGGTTCTGCCGATAAGCCCCGCGCGGGTAATGTCCGCGGGATCATATCCTTTGTTTATGAGATACATTGCCAGCGAATCCTGGTCGTTCGGCGCGAAGCCTATCTCGAATTCTTCGATCGTTTCCGGCGTAAGTCCTCGCTCGTTTAAATAATCCTTGGCTATCTTCGCGGTCTTTAATTGTTCTTTCCAAAAATCTTTGGCCGCATCCTGAAGCTCATAGAGAAGCCCGAAAACTTTATATTCGCGCGGGTCGGCCCTCTTTAATTCCACGCCCGCTTTTTCCGCGAGGACTTTGAGCGCTTCGCCGAATTCCATATTCTCGTATTTCATTAGGAACGCGAAAATATCCCCTCCCAACCCGCAGCCGAAACAATGCCAGGTTTGCCTTTCGGGCGAGATCATAAAAGACGGCGTCTTCTCGTTGTGAAAAGGACACCGGGCCTTCAAGTTTTTCCCAGCCGGAATCATCGGCAAATAGCCGCGCAAAAACTCCACGATATCCAGCTTCTCTTTAATTGTTTGCGCTGGTCCGTCGGTCATTTTTAAATTAAATACCAGCCGTTCTCTTTGGCTTTTTTTGCCAAAGCATTTTCCCGGCCCACTACGACTTTGATTTCCGAATATTCCAACATCGGGAGATCATTCATGCTGTCGCCAACCCCGAGTACGGGCTTCTTATCCGCGGAAATAAATTTTTTGATGCAGTCCACCTTCCCCTCAATTATTGGAGTGGGCTCTTCTATTGCGTCAGCGAACACCCCGTTATCTTCTGCGTTCCTAACGCCAAGACAGACTACATCCGGAAAACCCCAGATTTTTAAGGCGGAACGCACTACCTCTTCGGAAGAAGCGGTCACTACATAAACAGAGCAACCGGCCGAGATAAGCGCCTCCATGAGCATCTTAACCTGCGGTCTTACGGAAAGTCCTTTGGCGGCATCAATTCCGAATATATTTTGAGTCTCCAGGTTTTCCCCTTCCGATAAAATTACATCCGAAACGAGTTTGCTTATTTCCTCTTTAGCAAAACCCGCCATTGTCCGCACGGCATAAACATAGGCTTCTTTCATCTTTCCCTCCTCCAAGAGTTTGTCATAACTCAAAAATACTTCGCGGCTATACCCCTCCTTATCATTGAATGGCACTTGGACCAGATGCTCGTTTTTCAAAAGTGAGTTTTTGCACAAATAGGCCAAAGTCGCCTCTTGGATATCGTTTACAATGCAACTGTTATCAAAATCAAAAACCGCGAACCGCCCCGGCAACGGACCGCAAGCGCGGACTATTTCCTGAGTTTTTTCAGACCCTTCCATTGGCTCCATTCTACTCTAAATAATCTTGTGGACAAATCTGCTATTATTAGTAGAGATGACGAATATTTTGAAGGTCAAAGATCTGACCGTTGAATTCGGCGATGAACCGGTTTTGGATTCCGTAAGTTTTGAGCTCAAAAAAGGTGAATCTTTGGCGGTTATCGGCCCGAACGGTTCTGGCAAGACCGTGCTTCTTCGAACCCTTTTGAATTTGGTCCCCTACTCCGGGAAAATAACCTGGGCAAAATCCGCTAAGATCGCCTATGTTCCGCAAAAAGTGGACCTGGATAGAAAAGTGCCGATGAATGTGAAAAATCTATTGGCCGCCAAGGCTTCAATTTTAGGACTCAGCGAAAAAGACGTAATTGATGTAATCGACCGAGTTCATCTTGAGGAGCGCATCATCCACACCGCCATCGGCCACCTTTCGAGCGGACAGATGCAGAGAGCCCTTGTGGCCTTCGCTCTTTTGGGACATCCGAATGTAATACTTTTCGATGAACCGACCGCGAGCATGGATATGCCCGGCGAAGAACAGACTTACGAACTCATTCACCGACTCCAAGACGATATGGACGTAACGCCCATAATCGTTTCTCACGACCTCACTTTTGTTTATAAGTATGCAACCCAGGTGCTCTGCCTAAATAAACAAGGGCTTTGCTTCGGCGAACCGCGCGAAGTCTTGACCCCCAAAATGTTGGGAGAATTATACGGAACTCCGCACGGACTTTATCACCACCTGCACGAAGAAGCCCATCAACACGAACATGGAACTTAATTTTGATATTTACTCGCTCATACTCGCCGCGGGCGTAGCGGCGCTGGCCGGAGTGGTCGGCGGTTTCGCGATAATGAAAAAAATGAGTTTGGCTGGAGACGTTATGTCCCACATCGCCCTCCCCGGCATCGGCATCGCGCTTCTCTTAAAAATAAATCCGCTTTATGGCGCCGCGGCGACATTGATCCTCGGCACGCTTTTTATCTGGCAGCTTGAAAAAAGAAGTTCGCTCGCCACAGACACAGCTATCGGAGTCGCCTTTACGGGCGCGATTGCGCTCGGCGTCCTCCTTACTCCACGCGAAGATATCTTGGACACGCTTTTTGGAACTTTCCCCTCCACCGATCTCAACTCTTTCCTCGCCATCTTGGGACTTATTGTTTTTGCGGGAGTTGTGTTATTTATTTTCAGGAACAGATTAATCCTCAGTATTTTTTCTCCGGAACTTGCGGCCTCCACGGGCGTCAATGTCAGCATAACCAACCTTATGTATTTTTTGCTCTTCGCCCTTATGCTTTTCCTGGGACTGCAATTTTTGGGCACCGTGCTGGTAGGCGCTCTTATCATCGCCCCCGCCGCCGCCTCGAGGCAGATTAGCACGACCCTCGGCTCCTTCCTTTCGCTATCCGCGCTTTTCGGAGTTTTCTCGGTTGTAGCCGGCTGGCTTATCGCTTTCCGCTATCAACTGGAACTTGGTCCGGTAATCGTCTGTGTTGCCACGGCGGTTTTTGCAATAAGCTTACTCGTAAAAAATAAATAAATTTTGAGCGGGTAACGGGAATCGAACCCGTGTTTAAACCTTGGGAAGGTCTCGTTCTACCACTGAACCATACCCGCCTACGCTGAAGCTTCGGCGGGCAGGCCCGCCACCTTTTAGTATTAGGGTATATCTATCTTACCCGACCACGGGGACTAAAATCAAAACCCGCTGTATAATAGTTACATGGAAATAGTCATTCCCCTCCTTGCCATAACTATCGTGGCCCTTGCGGTCGCGGCTTTTGCTATTTTTAAACTGACTGGTAAAAAACCGGAGGCGCAGGACAACCAGTCTATGCTGCTTCTCCAAAACCAAATAAACGAGCTTACCAAAGCCTTGGACACAAAACTTGGGGAGTCTACCAGAGTCATGCATAGCGACCTCTCGGAGAGCCGCAGGATAATCCAGGAGATAACCAAGGAGCTCACCAAAGTCGGAGAGTCCCAAAAGCAGATATCCGGGGTCGGCGAACAATTGCGAAGCCTTCAAGACATTTTAAAGAATCCTAAACAGCGCGGAGTTTTGGGCGAATATTATTTGGAAACAGTTTTAAAAAATGTCTTGCCACCGGAAGTGTTTAAACTCCAATATCCATTCAGCAATGGGGAAATTGTGGACGCGGTCATCTTTACCAAAGCAGGCGGGAAAGAAGGAATAATCCCGATAGACTCCAAATTCAGTTTGGAAAATTACAATCGCATACTTGAGGCTCAAACAAAAGAAGACCGAGACCGCTATGAGGTAGCTTTTGCCAATGACTTAAAGATCCGGATAGACGAAACCTCCAAATACATAAGACCGCAGGAAGGAACACTGGACTTTGCCTTCATGTTCATCCCTTCGGAAGGTGTTTACTACGATCTTTTGATAAACAAAGTAGGAGTCATTAAGAGCAACACCGAAAATTTAATAGAATATGCAAACAAGAAAAAAGTTATGGTTGTCTCCCCCACCACTTTCTTCGCCTATCTTCAAACCGTGATGCAGGGTTTGCGCGCCCTAAAGATCGAGGAGTCGGCGAAGGAAATACAATCCCAAGTTTATCAACTCGGGAAACACTTGAGCGCTTACGACACCTATATGAACAAACTCGGTGATAACTTGGGAACCACGGTTAATGCTTTTAACCGCGCGCACAAGGAGCTCGGAAAGATAGACAAAGATGTTTATAAAATAAGCGGCGAAAAAATGGGCATAGAACCCATGGCTCTCGAAAAGCCGATAACGGAAGAAGTGGAAGATTAGTTAATCAATCCGACTTGCAAAAGCAACAGTCCGGGATATAGAATCCCGGTAGATACGCTTGTAAATCGTCGAAAGGAGGCCCACGTGAACGACAAGAGGCTTCCCTGGTGTGAATTCATCTGCGAGGTCACTGAAAACAAGGGAATGATGGCCGTGAAAATGCTCATGGCTAGATGGCCGATGATCGCGGATGTTTTCCATCCGAAGAGAGGTAGCGAGCTGGATTTGATCAGGATAGATCTCGCGCTGTTTCTCCGGAATGGACTATTCTTCCCGATTCAGATCAAGACCCATCCCAATGCTCTGCCTACGCACTTTCGAAAATGTCCCTACATCTACGCAACTGCGGTAACCGGAAGAACCAATGTGGAAATGCTTGCGAACGAGTTCGAAGAAGTTGTTCGCAAACACGCAGAGAAATTCCATGAACTGAAGTCTTGCGCACCGAACTGGGGAATCGATAGGCCTAGGTCGGCTCGGAAGAGGCCTGGCCCTCTTCTCAAAGAACTCAGCCGAAACTCCCGCCTGATTTCCAGCTACCACCAGGCGGACCGGAACGGGCAACTCTTCTCCTGTGGCGCAACCGGAATTGTCTTTCTTCGTAACGGGTTTGCCGCGCTGATAAGAAGGGATTGGCCCGGAATTCCTCCGCTGCGTTTCCCGGGAATCGTGGTACCGCCAAGACTTACCCCGAGAGACGAGGCGCTCCGGATCATTGAAGAGATCAAGCGTCGGGCGAAAGAACTCAGAGACTGTTGAACCGAACCGAAAGCCCCCCGGCGAATGCCGGAGGGCTTATTTATTTCTTTTTATTTTTTCCGTTTACGAAGAAAGGTCGGGATATCCCAAACATCGTCTTCCTGTTTTTCCGGTTTCTTGGTTTCCGGCAACGGATTTTTATTCAAATTCAGCGCAGGCTGTGGATTTTCTTTCGGAGCAAATGGGGAGTCGGAAGGTTTTTCGAATTTCTCGAATTTCGGGGAGAAAAATTGCTTGTCGGCAGAGAGCGCCGCAGCCCCGAAAAGAGAATTGGCGGCGGAAGCTCCATTAAATCCGGCCGCGATCAGAGTTATCTTGATCTGATTGTCTTTGAGACTCCGATCATGATATGCGCCGAAAATTATTCTGGCCGCCGGATCCGCAGCTTGGGCAACCAATTTCGCGGCTTCATTTATTTCTGCCATTTTAAGATCTCGGCTTCCGGAAATGCCGAGGATCACTCCTTTCGCACCCTCGGCCGTGACTTCTAAGAGCGGCGAACGTAAGGCCTCGTTAACGGCTTTGACCGCGCGATCCTGTCCGGAAGCCAAAGAAACTCCGACTATGGCGGAACCGGCATCCTGCATAATGGCTTTGACGTCCGCGAAATCCACATTGATTATTCCCGGAGTAATGATGAGCTCAACTATCCCATGGAGGGCGTTTCTCAAAACTTCATCAATCGCCTCAAAGGCTTTAAGTACCGGCGTGTCCTTGCTGATTATTGAAAATATCCTGTCGTTCGGAACCACAATAAGCGCGTCCACTTTATCTTTTAACTTAGCCAATCCTTCCAAAGCGATCTTTGCGCGCTGAGAACCCTCGAACGCGAACGGCTTAGTCACAACCGCAACAGTAAGCGCCCCGTTCTGCTTGGCCACTTCGGCCACTATCGGAGTAGCACCGGTGCCCGTTCCCCCGCCGAAGCCGGCGGTCAGAAACACAATATCCGCCCCTTTAAGAGTTTCTGCGATCTCGGAACGATTCTCCTCAGCCGCTTGGCGTCCGAGATCCGGATTCATGCCGGAACCCAAGCCTCTCGTCAGATTTTTGCCGATATATATTTTTTTTCTAACCTCAGAGTGATCCAGGTCCTGATGATCGGTATTAATGGCAATAAACTCAACGCCGCGAATAAAATTACGGCTCATGCGGGACGCGGCATTGCCGCCTCCACCTCCAATACCGACAACTTTAATATTGGCGATAGGCTCCCGGGACACGGTCTCTTTACGAGCCGTTCTTTGTATCTTTCTTTTTTTTGCCATTTTTTATTTGTAAGAGACCTCAGGGAAGGAAGGAGCGGAAGATACCCTTTAACCCTTTGGAAGAAAAAATTGTCGAAAGCGATTCTTTTTCACTCGGCTCCCACCCCTCTTGCCGTATGCCTTCAAGAAGGAGTCCCAGCGTCGTGGTGAACTCCGGATCTTCCAAGTATTCGTCCATGGACATTTCGCCCTCTTTCGCCCACTTGCCGATCCCGTTCGCGAATCCTATTTGGCTTGACAATTTCAACTCTTGCTTGGCTAATTCGGTAAGTCCGGGCATTTTTGAACCTCCGCCGACAAAGACCACTCCGCCGGCCAGACGTCCCGCTTTCCCCATTAGTTTGAGCTCATTATTTACGAACTCCAGGATTTCCGCAAGGCGCGATTCTATGATCTCCGAAACGAAGCGGCGAGACACGGTGTTCTTGGCCTCAGGTATGAATTTCTTGAGTTCCACGATCTCCTTGCTTCCGACTTCGCTCGCAATGGCGTAACCATATTGAAGTTTCAGATTTTCCGCGGCGGCCACCGAAATCCGCAAACCGACGGCCAGATCATTCGTAATATTGCCGGCACCGACCGGAAATATCTGGACTCCGGTAAGTTTATTTTCCTCATAAACCGCGAGACTCGTTGTTCCGAATCCGATATCCACGATAGCCACGCCCAATTCTTTTTGATTCTTACTCAGAGATGAAGCCGCGTCCGCGAGCGGATTAAAAATCAAAGCGCCGATCTCTCCGCCCGAAAGCTCTATGGCCCGCATTACGCTTTTGACGTGCGGAGCGAAAGCATCAATGATGACGCTCCCCACTTCCAAGCGCGAACCGGAAAGGCCTAAGGGATTGGCGATATCGGGCACGCCGTCCACGATATATTCTCTCGTAATGTTGTGTATAATTATGCGATTCGGCGATAGATTCACCGCCTCACTCGCCTTGATCGCGCGATCTATGTCGTCCTGATATATTTCGTTATCCGCCCGCGAAACAGCCACGATTCCTTTCGAGTGCTGAACTTTTATCTGCGGAGTGCCGACATTCGCAAAAACTTTTCGCAGCACGCCTCTCCCCAGCTTTTTAGAACGTTCGAGCGCCCGACTCACGGCTGGAACCGCTTCTGCGAGATCGCAAACCGCTCCGTGCCGCAATCCGGCGGTCGGTTCTTTATATAATTCCCGTAAAATTATTTTACCGTTTCTAAGTTCAGCGACCGCGACCTTCGTCGTGGCAGTTCCGATATCTAGACCGACAATAAAACGTGACGCCATAATTTCTTTTCCAGTTTTTCCATTTTTATGGTATCACGTTTTGAGCCGTGATGGTAGCCCAAAAGATGAAGAATTCCGTGGATAAGCAGATAGGAAAGAACCTCGGTCTTTTTCTCCGCCCAATCGTAGTTCAAGTACACCTCGCCAAGCGACCGGCGGCCGTCAAAGTCGGGAAACTGAACCTCATCCGGAAAAGAAAGCACGTTCAGGTGCTCCTCTTTTCGAAGCTCTCTGCCCATTTTGGACCGTTTAAGGCTCGGAAGGGCACCCACCTTTTTCCCAAGTTTGCGCATCTCCCGATCTTTCAATAAAAAAATCTGGACGAAGCACTTTTTTTCGCCCAAGAGATGAAGTAGTTCTGCCGCCATTCGGCGGAGCTGAGCCTCCGCGGATTTCATCCCGCTAGAAAATTAAAACCGACGTTTTCATCCCAAAAATGATGGTTGGGCGCAGTTGAATCCATTTTTCATAATATCGGGTCGCTAAATTTTCTTACGTGATAAGTTTGCTTTTAACTCCCGAGCTCTTCCTTTATTATCTCCGAAACCAGTTTGCCATCCGCCTGACCCTTAAGACGGGCCATTGCCTCTTTTACCGCGAGCGGGAAGGTGCTCGCGCCGCCGGAAATTATTTCCTTTACTACCACCCGAATCTCATCCTTCCCAAGCTGGGCCGGAAGATATCTTTCAATCATTGCGAGCTCCGCTTTTTCTTTATCGGCGAGATCCTTCCGGCCGCCTTGCTCAAAAAGAGCGATTGCTTCTTTTCTTTTTTTGGCTTCTTTTGCAAAAACATCGAGGACCTCCTCGTCGGTCAAAACTCCTTCTTGAGCTCCGAATTTTTCTTTTTCTTTTCCCCTTATCTGCGAAATAAGAAAACGCAAAAGACCGGTGGATGTGGTATCCCCGGCCCTCATGGCGGTCTTGAGCTCTTCCGTAATTTTTTCGCTTAGAGACATCGTGTAAGGATAGTATATCGTATTTCGTATCAAGTATTAAGTATCGCGCACGAATACCCAATACCGCACACCTAATACTAAATACCGCTTTAGCTAGGCGGAAAGGCCAAGCTTTTTAAGTCTGGTTATTTCCTTGGCCTTGTTGGCGCGGTGTTTTGCGGACTCCCGGACCTTCCGCTTGTTCACAACCCGGTCATGAAACCGGCGTTTTCTGACTTCCAAAATTACGCCGCTTCTCCTGACCTTCTTTGAAAAACGGAAATAAAGGCTTGATGCCGATTCTCCTTCTTTTTTCTGAACTTCTATCATAGGGATATATATTAGATGAAAAAACGCGGCCTGGCAAGCATGCCCCTCCTCCTAACCCGGCAAGGGGTCAGTCGGCGGCTCTGATCTTTGCGGCGATCTCTGCAAGGGATTCGGCAGGCGGATTTTGGACCACGGAATGCACCGATCCTCCGCTATCGCCGACAAATCTGGGAATTATGTGTATGTGAAGGTGATCCACCACCTGGCCGGAGATCGAACCCTGGTTTATGCCTATTGTAAATCCATCCGGGCGAAGCGCGGAAGATATCTTATGCAGCACGGTCTTCAGATCTTCAAAAAGCGGCTTAACCTCAGCTCGCGGAAGATCCAAAAGATTTTGTGCGTGGCCCTTCGGGATTACCATGGTGTGGCCCGGAGCGACCGGATGGATATCAAGAATGGCAAAAGATTCTTCGTTCTCAAACACTATTTCTGCCGGGATCTCTTTTCCTCCTATTTTACAGAATACACAATCCATCTATTTGAGACGCTTTTTAATTTCTTCGACAAGCCTTTCTAGGGGGACATTTTCCTGAAGGCTGTTTTTGAGATCGCGGATAATGATGGAATTCTCGAAAATTTCTTTTTGGCCGAGGATCAGCGCGAGGGGGGCTCCTTCCCGATCGGCCATCTTAAGCTGCGCCTTCAAAGACTCGCGGCTTAAGGCCTCGGTTACGGATATATTTCCCCTCCTTAGTTCCTCAATTATTCCCAAAGATTTCTTTTTGGCTTGTTCGCCGACGTGGATCATGAAGACTTTACGCGGGACTCTGAGCTGCGGAGTCGCGCCCTGGGCCTTCATTACCTCAATTAGACGTTCTGATCCAAGCGCGGCTCCAACACCCGGAGTCGGGCGTCCGCCCAAAGCCTCCAAAAGATAATCGTATCGGCCGCCTCCGGCCACGGCACCCAGATTCATGCCGTCGCCTTCCACATAAAACTCAAAAACCGTACGACTGTAATAATCCAAACCCCGCACCAGTTGATTGTCCAAAGAATACGGGATCTTCAGTTCATCCATGTATTCCAAGACAGTCTTTAAGTGAGTACTGCAGGTAGTGCAAAGCTTATCGAAAAAGTTCGGAACTTTTTCCTTGAACGGCTGGCACTTTTCGTTTTTACAATCCAAAAGGCGCAGAGGGTTTGTGGCATATCTCCGATTACAATCTGCGCAAAGCTGTTTCAAATGAGGCTTGTAATAGGTCTGAAGCTGCCGCTTATATATCGGCCGGCAAACTCGGCAACCGATGGAGTTAATTTTAAGGTTTAGGTTTTTTATTTTCAGCTCCTCCAAAAATCTCTGGGTCGTGATGATTATCTGGGCGTCATACATCGGATCGTTAGGCCCGCCGATCGTCTCAAAGCCTATCTGGTGAAATTGGCGAAAGCGCCCGGCCTGTGGATTCTCATAGCGGAACATCGGGCCGGAATACCAAAGTTTCTGAAGCGGTGAAGACTTGCCCAGGCTGTGCTCAATAAAAGCCCTGGCGACGGGCGCGGTACACTCGGGGCGCAAGGCCAAGACATCTCCACCCTTGGTTTTCACGATATACATTTCTTTCTGTACTATATCCGTATCTTCGCCCACGGCGCGCTCAAAGAGAGACGCTTGCTCAAGTATGGGCGTCTCGATCTTATGAAAACCGTAAAATTCGCTGATTTTCTCCGCGGCGCGATACAATTTGTCCCACCAAACCTCTTCTCCGGGAAGTATATCGTGCATACCCTTGGGGGTTTTTAATCCGTCGGGAATTGTCTTTTTTTCTTTTATTTTTTTATCCGGCATTTTAATTAATAATTCGGAGCGGCGAAAACGGTAAAGTCCTGTACCGGCCAAAGCCTCAATCTCGCGACACCGACAAGATCATCTTTGGGGAGAACGCCCCAGCTTCTGGAATCAAAGCTATAAGGACGGTTGTCTCCCATCACGAAATATTCGGCTGTTTTTAAGGCAATATCGACGGATCCTTGGGTAGAAATATTTTGAGGAAGATAACCTTCGTCCAAAATCTTTCCGTTTATCTCCACCTTGCCGTCAGAGAGCACGACATGCTCGCCGGGAAGACCTATTATCCGCTTGATGAAGAAAGTCGTATTGTCGTTCGGATAGCGAAAAACCACGACTTCCCCCCTTTGGGGCTCGCGCACGCGGTAGGTAAGCTCGTCCACCATCAGATAATCTCCGTTCTCAAAATTCGGAGCCATGCTCGCTCCCGATACCAAAAAGGGCTGCACCAGAAAGTGCCGCACAATGAACACCGCCCCCAAAGCGATAAGGGCGATTTCGGCAACCTCGAGCACGGAAGCAAGAAATTTCCGCATGATTACACTTGAGTATACATTATAGGGTATAATCCTAGCAAGACCGGTTAATATAAATAAATATGAGAAAAATTCTTGTCGGGCTCGGAAACCCGGGAGCAAAATACGAAAATACCTACCACAACGCGGGGGCGCTGGCACTTGAAGGAATTATGGCCCGAATGCTTCCGGAGGGGGATATTTCTCCGGAGAAAAGCTTCCCGCTTTTCGGCTTTCATAAGGCCGAGATACAAAATGGAGATATTTTTATATTCGTAAAGCCGAAAACTTTCATGAACGATTCAGGGCTCGCGGTCAAGGCTGTTTTAAAATACTTTTCCGCCAAACCGTCGGAGGTAATAATCTTGCATGACGATAGCGACCTGAATCTAGGCACGATAAAAATTTCCGAAAGCACAAACCTTGCCGGCCACCATGGACTCATTTCCATCGGAAACGAAACAGGGATCTCCAATTTCAAACGCATGCGCATCGGCATCAGAAATCCCGACGAAAAAATCAGAAAAAAAGCGGAGGAATTTGTTCTAAAAAATATACCCAAAAAGAAAATGGAGTTGCTTCTCGGAGAAGCTCTTAGCGCGGGCTGGCTTGAGCTTCGGAAAAACTCATAGAGAACACCGCTCCTTGCGGAGAAACCTGCACCGAGGAAGGAGGCAATTCTATATTCTTGACGGTCGGCTCCCCTTCCAATAGTTTTTTAAACGCCAGAAGGTCATCGGGCGACCTGGCAGAACCGGAAATCATTATCGGCGAATTCGCAGACTGATAATATATCCGGGATATCATTACGCCGGTCCTGCCGGAAAAATCAGAAATTTTTTGGAGCAGTATGGTCTTTAGGGTAGCGGCTTTTTCTACGCTGGAAAGCAAGGTTACGGCCCGATTAAATTCGGATATTTGAGATTCGATGCCCCTCATCTCTTGTGCTTGCTCTCCACGGTTTACCGAGGCCACGTCCGCCTCCAAATTCTCATCTATATTGGAAAGGGAGAAATAAACGCCCGCAAATGCAATCATGAATATCGCCGCAGCCGCGGGCATTAACACCTGCCAAAAACGCAGAAATCCCAATACCTGTTCTCTTCCGAATTCTTCCTGGGCATCTACGCCCAAGAGGCTTATTTCTTTGTCGCTACGGCGCGGGATCAATCCCCTCACCGCAGAACCCAAAGCTACAAACCAATCCGGTGCAACCGTTTGGCTGGTGTTTAGCTCAAAATCCCGAATCTTTATGGAAAAGTTTTCTTGAATTATTTTTACAACCTCATCGTGAAAGCCGGTGGTTGCAAGAATTATTTCATCAAGGGGCTCTTGCCAATGAGAATTATAAAAATTTAAAACCTGATGTAGATTTCTGATAACGGCAGCACGAAAAGCATCCGGAGAAATTTCTTTGGATTCACCCTGTATATCGTGCCAGGAATTAAAATAATCAAAATGCAGTTGTCCATGGCGGATTATCAAAAAGTCCAATCCGCTTCCATCAACGCTCATAACTACCTCCGATCGCGTCGGATCGAAACCGGCTCCGGCCTCCTTGAGGAGCCGAGATAAAGAAAGGGCGCGGGATTCCACTGCGACCACCAAAAACCCGGCAACATGAAGCGCTCCGGAAAATTCATCCACGACGCCTTTGTTTGCGAAAGCGCTTAAGATCTCTAGGCGAACCTTGTCTTCGTCTTTATTCGCGAACTGCCAACCGGAATAGGCCTCCGAAAAATCCAAAGGCGAAATCATTTGAATATTCAGCTGCACCGCTTTTTCAAGGCTCTCCCCCTCGATGAACGGCAGGGTGAAAACCTGCGTATATACGCCGATGGAACTTAAAGAAATTATCGCGTTTATTTTAGTTCTGTGTTTCTTTTCGCCCAAAATCTGAGCATGTAACATTTTAAGCGCGGCGATAAAACGCTCTTTGTCCTTCAGTTGTCCGCCAACGACCACGCCCGGCAGAAGTTTAAGTCCGGTCATCTGAAAGGTTTTTCCGTCCCAAACCACAAACCGTAAGGCCGTATCGGCGATCTCAAGACCGCCGATCATCGGTTTGGCGCGAAGGAAAGATAGGAGTTTTGCGAGCGAATTTTGTTTCATTTTTGTGAACCTACAGCGCCTTCACCTCCCACGACACAATATCCAGTTGGCCCGTATTGGGGTCGATCGCAACCACTACTTGAATTTTACGCTGAGAAGCGAAAGATGTCGCTGTGGACACAATTGTCGCCTGATTGGCGGCGGGAGAGCTTTGCGTGACCAAAACAGTCGCGCAATCCGCCGCTCCAATCGTACAGCCGGCCGGAACCATATAACCGCCGATATTCGAAAAGCTGGAATTCCTATTAAGCTGCACGAGCGCATCCTCCACCCCGCTCGTCGCAAGCGCCATTGCCTTGTTGGCGGATTGAAAAGCAAAAGTAGAATTCAAAAAGTTTATGGCCACCAAAGAAAGCGTCACCGCAACCAAAAGCGCAATACCACCGATAAGAAAGATGAGCGAGAGAGCGGCCTGGCCCTGATGGCGAGAATGTAGAATGTGGAATGTAGAATGTGGCATTAGGATTTGTGAATTTGAATGTATTTTACGAATATTCTACATTCTAAATTCTGGATTCTGTATTTTATGGGCTCCAATTGACTATAACATCATCCACCCGGGGCGTATTTCTTTGCGCCTGATCCGAAACAAGCTGAACCTTGTACCTGAAATAACGCTGGTTGTTGTGAAGGGCATAATCAACCGGCAAAGAGATTGAAGGACCAACGGTATAGTAGCTGTTTGTTCCGGAAGGACCTGTATATATCCATGGACCGCTAGATGAATTTGACCCCGCGAATTGGAAACCTACCGACGTACCGGCGGGCTGCGAACCTTTCCAAAGCACGGAATTTATTTGCGCTCCTCCGGCAATTCCCGTGTCGTAGGTGGTGGATTCAAGAAATCCGGATGTGGATGTGGCGACCCATGTAGTTTCCACGTCGTATTGCGAAGTAGTGCAGCTTCCCGGCACATTTGAACAATTAAAGCTTATCCAGCCGACAAGATCGTTCCAGGCCCAACCGGTAAAAATTCCCGTGCCCGCGCTTACCAAAACCTCATAACCCACCGTCCCCGGACAAGCAGAAGTGTTTTGACCTCCGCAAAAGCTTATCCAGCCGGCTTGGTCATTCCAACCCCAGCCGGAGAGGTTCCCGTTACCGTCGTTTAAAACCTGATAATTAGAAGTTCCGCAAATATTGCCGATAGGCGTGGTATTGCAGTCCAAAGACACTTCGCCGAAAGACGAGGATGCATAACCCGTCAATCCATATGGACCTACGATTATCGATTG
The DNA here is from genome assembly GCA_007375645.1 of Parcubacteria group bacterium LiPW_15. Lineage (GTDB taxonomy): Bacteria > Patescibacteriota > Minisyncoccia > UBA6257 > 2-01-FULL-56-20 > LiPW-15. The sequence goes on along the minus strand of VMER01000001.1, from coordinate 6,942 downwards.
AGTGTCGTAAAAATTTATCCAACCGACGACATCGTTCCAAGCCCAATACTTGCCTGCCGAAGAACTTATGTTCGTGCCCACCGCTTCGGCCGTATTCGGCGATGGCAATGTTTTTATAATAAATCCGACGATCAAAATGCTCGTTGCCGCAAGAATTAGTTTTGGAAAAATATTTTTCATCTTTGCCTATAATCCGTCTATTCTTATGGAACCGCTTGAAGTCGCGAAGTTTATAGCTGAAGAAGTGGAGAAAGTGCTTCCGGTCGTAGAGGCCGGACCATTTACACCCGCGCCCCCGGTCCAATCAGTCTGCCAAAGGGTTCTGTTCCCGGAGCGAGTTAGATATACGGTTAAGGCTTTCGGCGCCACCACTCCCCAGTAATATTCCACCGTTATTTTTTTGGTGGACGGATCCAATCCTCCGCCGGAAGCTACCATATTCCCGCTGGAGTCGCGGTGGACATCGTCCACGTAAAAATATCTAAAAAAATTAGTGGCGTTGAATGTGGTTTGAATCTCGGACGCAGAAAGTGCGTGGTTATAGATGCGAACATCATCCATCCAGCCGTTGAACCAGCCTGTTCCACCCAAACCGTTTGCGATCTTCCAATCCCCCTCCGCCAAAGTTAAACTCGTGGTTGTCGCCGAGCCATACTGCTTGCCATCAACATAAAATATAACCTGGGTGCTGCTAACGGTAACCGCGTAATGAACCCAGATGCCGGGCGGAATCGTATAGCCGGTATCTAAGGTGTTAAAGGTTGTGCCATTGCCCAAAAGTATGGCAACCCTGGGAACACTGCTGTAATAATAGCCCAAATAGAATCTTATCTGGTTCGAAGCTCCCCCAATAGAACTATCAATGAAGCTCGAATAATCCGAAGTCGAACTGGTTTTCGCCCAAAATGATACGGTAAAATTATTGCCGGAAAGATGGTTCAAGCTACCCATATCTATATAATTACCGGCGCCGGCGAAAAATCTGGCATTACCGGCGAAACCCGAAGTGGCCACGGTGCCATAAACAGTTCCGCTGTGTCCCTTTCCACTTGAGTCTGCAGCCGTTAAAGCCGCTCCTTCGTCCAACTTCCAATAACCCACCAGATCCGCGCCCGGCGCTCCGGACGGAACCACCTCGGTGCCCGTAACAGATTGCATGGAGGAGGTTGAGATCACCAAAAAATATTTGTTTGCTGAAGTTGTTGCCAAAGAATCAAGGTTATGCCAGTTGGCCTCCGTAAAGACTTTCAAATTGTCTATCAACTCTTTTCCGAGTGCTGCGCCTATCTGGCTCCGGTTCACATCCGTAGAACTTTTGATGACCGGGGCGAGCGCGGTTATGGCACCCAAAAGCATTATGGTGCCCACCCCGACAGCCACAAGTATTTCTATAAGAGATTGACCGCTACGATAATCACGCATTTTTTATTTTTTTAAAAACTTACCGCCCCGGAAGAATTCACGCTGATGGTGGAAGACGGCGAATCCGGCGACTGAAGGGCCAACCCAATCGTAGCCGTAGCGGAAGGCAGACCGCTTATCTGTAAAAAATAAATCTCAACTTTAGACCCGCCGGCAATCGTGGAAGTAGCGTAGGCGATATTCGCAGGCAAGCGATAATACGACACCGAAGTGGTAGCGGTATAGGAGGCGCCTTTAAACATTCCGTAAAACGGTTCGCTCGTGGTCGTGTTGTCGAAAACCACCCCCCAAGTTGCGCCGCCAACCTGCGAAACGGATTTAGATTGCGCTTCCCGAATAAGCGAGCTTATTTGCCTTACTGTCCCGTCGAGCTGCGAAGTTCCCTTCCTGCCCGAAAGATTGATCAAAGCCACAACGCTCACAATCGCGATAATTCCGATAACCAACACCACTTCGACAATCGTAAAACCCTTTCTCCTTAAAGTGTGTAGTTTGAATTGCGAAATATTTTTTATTTTCATTTATTTCGCTAGAACTGCGAGGTTAATTGATAAATAGGAATGATGATGGAAAGAGCGATGGAGCCGACCATTATACCCATAGTGAGAAGAAGCGCCGGCTCAAGAACGCTGACAAGCGTCTTAACGTTGTTGTCTATTCTTGAAGTGTAAAAGTCGGCGAGCGTGTCCAATAACTCCTCCAAGTGACCTGCTTTCTCGGAAATTGCCACCAAATTCGTAACTACGCGCGGGAAAATAGTTTCTCTCCTGAACGCGTCCCCTATTGTAAGACCTTTCGCCAAACCTTCCTCGGCAATACGATTTAATGCATCTTTAAATTGATAAGCACCCACTACGTCCGCGGTAATATTTATTGCCTGGATTATCGGCAACCCGGCTTTCATGAGCGAACTGAAGGTAGCGGAAAATCGTTGGATAGCCAAATCGCGGTATAAATTTTTGAGCACCGGCGTACGGCTCATTATGTTATCGGCAATTTGCCTTCCGATCACGGTCTTAGAAAGAAAAAGCCAGAGTGAAACAACCAAAACCACGACGGAAACAAGAAGCACTACCAGGTTAGCATTCACAAAATTACCGACAGCAAAAACTATACGGGAAAAGGTCGGCGGCTCTATCCCCCCCTGAGTAAACACCGTTGAGATCTTGGGCAGCGCGAAGGTAACCAAAAATAAAAAGATCGAAGTTGAGGCAAAAAGAACGATTGCCGGATATATCATCGCCGCGCGGATCTTGCTTCGAAGCTCCCCGTCTCGCTGCAGGGAAACCGAAAGATCTTCAAAAGTCTTTTGAAGGTTTCCGGAGGCTTCCGCCGCCTTAACCATATTCACAAAAACCGGCGAAAAAGCGTGCGGATACTTCGCAAATATGTGATTAAAGGGTTGTCCTTTGGTAAGATTTTCGCGAATTTCGAGAAGCAAGCTCCTCATGACGGGCTTTTCGAAGTCAGCTATCAAAATATTGATTGCCGATAAAAGATCGGTGCCGACCCGGAGCATCAAGGCCAGATATTTAGTTAAAAATATCTTATCCGTTAAAGTTATGCGACCGCCGAAAAGATGAAACCCTTTTTGCGTATCTTTATAGGACTGAACTGAAATTGGCCTTAGCCCCTTCGAAGAAAGGGCCCGCAAAACACCGGCTAGGCTGTCCGCATCCATCTCTGCCTCAGAGAGCTTTCCGTCATGATCGGAGGCGATGTAGTGATATAACATGTTTTTTGTTTAAGTAGTCTTGCCTCGTTAAACTATTCGCGGATAACACGCAGCACTTCGTCGAGGGTGGTTACGCCCAACTCGGCTTTTTTGAGTCCGTCCTCAAACATTGTGACCATACCCTCGTTTGCGGCTTCCTCCTTCAACTTATCCAAATCGAAGTTGGGAGCAACGATTATTTTTCTGATATTCTCGGTAATAGAAAGCACCTCATAAATACCGGCGCGGCCCTGATAGCCTGTGCCGTTACAAACGGTGCATCCCTTCCCTTTGAAAAGAAGTTTCGGCACGGTATAACTTTTTACTTTAAGTCCCAACTCTTTCACCTGGTCGGCCAGAAGACTGCTTATCGCTTCTTCCGGCTGGTAGGAATAAATACAACTCTTACAAATCCTTCTCACAAGTCTCTGAGCCACGATCAAATTTAGCACCGAGCCTACAAGAAACGGGGGTATCTCCAGATCGAAAAGACGAGGAATGGCCGTAGGCGCATCGTTCGTATGTAAAGACGAGAGAAGCAAGTGTCCGGTAAGTGCCGCTTGTACGGAAATATTTGCCGTCTCTTTGTCGCGGATTTCACCGACCATAATGATGTTCGGATCTTGGCGCAGGATCGATCGAAGTCCGCTCGCGAAAGTTATACCTGCCCGCGTATTGACCTGAGATTGATTTACGTAGCGCATATTGTATTCGATCGGGTCCTCAACCGTCACGATATTCACGTTCGGCTTGTTAAGCATATTCATGAGCGCATAAAGCGTAGTGGTTTTACCGGCTCCGGTCGGACCGCAAGACAAAAGCATGCCATAAGTTTTTTTGAGGTTATCTTCTACTATCTTTGCGGTATCCGGTAAAAATCCCAATTCGTCGAGCGATAAAGGTTTCTGAGAAGATTCGAGAAGCCTCATGACTATTTTTTCTCCGTAGAAAGTCGGCATGACGGAAACACGCACATCCACCACTTGATGCGCGGATTGGTATCGAAAGCGACCGTCCTGCGGTTCATAGTGCTCGTCGATCTTGAGCCCGGAAAGGAGTTTGAGGCGCGCGACAAGCGCAGTGTGCACTATTTTCGGTATGCGCATGATCTCGTAGAGAATTCCATCTACCCTGTAGCGAATCAGGGTTACGTCCTCCAAAACCTCCAGATGAACATCCGAGGCCCGAAGCGATATGGCATAGGACATAATATTGTCTACGATTGCCACGATAGGCAGCTGCCCGGCGGACTCCTCCGCAGTCTTTCCCTGATTTCGAAGGGTCTCCTGAATATTTTTTTCGATTATTGTCTTGAAATCGCTTGTAAGCTGAGAACCGTAAACGGAATAACCACGGTTCAAATCGGCCTGGGTCGCAAGATAAGGGCGCACTTTAGCGCGCAAATGCTGCGTAAGGTATTCCAATGTTGCAAGATCGCTCGGATCGTTCATGGCGACATCCAGAGTCCCGTCCTCTTCTTTGCTGAAAATTATTATTTGTCGCTGCCTAGCGATTTCCTCGGGAATCATCTTCACTAATTCCTGGTTAATGGGGGTAATGTTGAAATTTATCAATTCCACACCCAAAAAGTCCGCCACCAAACGGTTCAAATAATTGGCATCCGCTACATGCTCGGAAATCAAAATATCCAGAAGGTTTTGATTCTTCAAAGCAGCCTCTTCCGCAAGGGCGTCAAATCTTTCCGGCGTTGTTAGATTTTCTTGGATAAGGCGAGCCTTAAGTTGGCTCGCTGGAATCGGCAAAGTCATGTTTACTTAATTATATCAAAGTTTCATTTTGCCGGATAAGAAAAACGCCCCAACGGGGCGTTTTTCTCCAAACATTCTGAACTTATATAGCTAATCCCGGAGTGGTACCAACTTCATACGCATAGTCGGTGTTCCCTCCATCATTAAGCATATAGTTGGCGTACTTCGTGCTTTCCATGAAAGCGTCGATTTCGAAGGTAAGAGTCGAAGTCGCGCCGTAAGCATAGTACAACGATGCGGTGTTTACCGGATCCACCGGAAGATTTCCGATAGGAGCGCCGGAGCTGATAGCCGCAAAGTTAACCGGAATCCAGCCAGTGCCGTCAACTTTCCGCAGATTTGCCGCAGTGGTCGTAGTATTGGTAACGGCCGCGTTGGTAAATACTCCACACTTGGTGGTTGTAGCCGACTGAGTGCTTAACGAGATATAACACAAGGTGCTGGTGCCAACAAACGGGGTGCTATAATCCGCCAGATAAAGCGAGATAGCACTCTTCAGCGTCGAAAGATCGGAAACGCGGTTAGAATCGCGCGCCTGCTTCAAAAGTTCGGCTGGATTCAAAGTCAAGATAACCACGACCGAAAGAATCGCAACAATAGCCAAAACAACCAGAAGTTCGATGAGCGTAAATCCTTTGTTCGTTTTTGTCATTTTTAGTTGCTTATAGTTTCTCAGATTGTCTCCAAGACGACCTTTTCAATGTATTTATTATAGCAAATTCGTAATTGTTTGTTAAAACAACCTGTGAATAAAGTCCCCGATTTAGTCAGGAATCGGACTTTTGAGGATTTCTTCAAAATCCGCCGGCGGATCGGCTTCCAACCGAAGCTTCTTCCCCGGGCTCGTCTCAAATTCTATCGCCACGGCATGGAGCATAAGACGCCCGGTCTTATCTTTTTTCCTCCCGTATATGCCATCCCCCAAGATTGGATGTCCTAAATATTTCAGATGCACTCTTATTTGATGAGTGCGGCCGGTCAGGGGCGACACCTCCACCAATGAAAATTTTTCTCCTTTCGCGTTTTCAATCTCTCTTAGTCCTTTATATTCCGTAGCCGCGGGTTTTAACATTTTCCCGCTGCCGACCGACCGGCGGATAGTTCCGGATTTTATCCCGATCGGTTCTTCGATTATCCCTTTCTTGTTTTTGAGCGTCCCATAAACCAACGCCAGATAAGTTTTTTTTACTTTCCTTTCCTTGAATAAGGATTTCAGATAAGAAAAATATTCCTGGGTTTTGGGGACCAGAATTATTCCGGAAGTCTCCTGGTCCAAGCGATGAACGATTCCCGGCCTAAGCTTTGGCTCATCCCCAACCTTGCTCAACCCGGGATATCGCGGAAGGAGCCAGATCGTTAAAGCCATGGCGCGCTTCGATTTATTGTGGCCAACTTCGTGCGTAAGCCAGCCGGAAGGCTTGTTTACGGCCAGGAAGTTTTTGTCCTCATAGATTATCGTAGGTTCGATCACGTATTGAATTTTACCAGAAATTGATATAATTTGATTCTTGAGCCGGGTGAGGTAGGGGGTGTGTAGTTCCCGCCTGCGCTCTCTCGCTTGAGCTTGAGCTTCGGCGGACAGGGTTATATGAATCCAGATAATCTTGCCCTTCGAAGCCCGATATTAATCGGGCGAAGGAGGGGGTGTGTAGTTCAGTGGTAGAACGCTGTCCTGATAAGACAGAGGTCGAAGGTTCAATTCCTTCCACACCCACAGGTGCCAATTTGCCACCATGCGGCACAGGTACGCCGACAATTGAAGCAGGGCGCTTAGCTCAGTGGTAGAGCGTTTCATTGATCCCTCACCTTTAAAATCGAATACATAATGCGCGCTTAGCTCAGTGGTAGAGCGTTTCATTGACATTGAAAAGGTCATAGGTTCGATCCCTATAGCGCGCACATCAAATTAAAGGTGAGGGAAAAAGGTCACAGGTTCAATCCCTGTAGCGCCCACAGAGATGAAATATCGGCCTTAGGTCGATATTTTTGATTGTAGAACTACAGGGATTGAACAGCGGAAGGGGCCGGGAAACCGCG
>VMER01000004.1 GCA_007375645.1 Parcubacteria group bacterium LiPW_15 | reverse complement strand
TAACCCTAATATCTCCAATTACCCCGGAGTCATAGCCATGGGTAACAACCTGTCTCTTTCACCTCTATACAATCCATCTGGTCTTGTGGGGTATTGGAAGTTGGATGGAGACACAATAGATTCTTCGGGATACGGAAACAACGGCACGTGGAACGGAACCTCTACCGAAAGATATGCGGGCGGTAAAGTCGGATCTTACTCGGGGAATTTTAACGGGGTAAACGATTATATAACCTGCAATGGCGATAATGTTCTAAAGCTCGAAAGCAATTTTTCAATAAGCGCCTGGGTAAATTTCGATCAATTAAAAGATTATGGCTATGTGGTATTAAAAAGTTCGGGCGGAGGAAATATTAGCGTAAATTACAGACTGATGTCCGGGGCGACCACCATCAACGGATTGATCGCGAACGGGGTAACGAGCAATGTTGTGAGCGGTTCCGAAGCCACCAATGGCGTTGGCGCAGGCAGCTGGGTTCTTCTTACTTTTACAACAGACGGGAGCAACTTGAAATTTTACGTTGACGGGAAATTTAAATTTTCGGCGGTGCAAACAATAACCCCCGTGGGTAGCTCTCATGCAATGAATATTTCCAATAGCGTAAACGGCGTTGACGGCCAGATCGATGATGTCCGCGTCTACAATCGCGCGCTTTCCGCGGCGGAAATAGCGGCGCTCTATAACGCTACAAAATAGGAACGAAGTAACTTTTAGCGACAAACACAAACTTATTGCGCAATTTGCCGTTCTTGTTTCTCAACCTCGGCCGCAAGCTCCTTGTTACTCCAGTGTTTGCGGGGAATCTTTCGCCAGCCGAAATCACCCTGCTTGTCCCATGGGCAAACGGAGCGAACTGCGATTATGTGCGGAGCAAGAGCATTTGTCTCCGGATCCCGGCGTGTGTACCAAAAAATCTGACAATTGCGTATTTTGTCTTCCGGTTTTTCCGACTCATCAAGCTCTATGAATCTTTCGGGCAAAAGGTCTTCAATCTCAACCTGCAGCGCTCGCATTACATGTCCATGGCAAACTGCGATAACTCGCTTGTCGCTGCATTCTCTGGCCCAGTGTGCCAGCATTGTTGCCTTTAAGCGCAAGCAGAGACTTGCAATGGATTCTCCGCCTCCGGCGGGTATGGATAGGAATTTGTTTTGTGCGTACTGCTTGTCTTCTTTCGGATATAAAACCTTTCGCTCATCGTCCGGAAGATTGTCTTGGAGCGCCATATCGCGCTCCCTAAGATGAAACTCTCTTCTCCAAAGCGCATTCGATAGATCCAAGAGCGTCGCGGTTTCCATGGCGCGGATATAATCGCTTACATAGAATCTGTCGATAGGTGTAGAGATATTATTTTTAAGCCATTCTCCCGCAGCCTTTGCTTCTTCGATGCCTTTGTCGGTTAATCGAAATGTGCGACTATGTCTATTTCTGAATTCTTCGGTAAAGAAACGGTTATCGCCGCTCCGGCTTGTTTTGTTCGCAACATTGCCCTCGGATTGTCCGTGGCGAACCAGAATTAAATCTATCGGAAGCATATTTATATGTTACGCGGTTGCGGGCCCTCAATCAAATATTTTCCGTCGCAATTAGTTTTGCTAGAACGATATTCCTTTGCGAGGCGGAACCTATGGGGTAGCAGGTTATCAGCGCGATTTCGGAATCATTCGGGGCGGACTTCAAAAGGGCATTGGTATCGTTTGGGCTCATCACCCTTTTGTCGGAGACCCGGTAAGTATATTTTTTGCCGTTTCCCACTATATATATGATGTCTCCAGCTTTCATTTGGGGGAGGAGCGAAAAAACCGTCGCGTAGTTTCCCCTATACCAACTGGCCCTGGAGCTGTGTCCCAGCATTACCGCGCGGCCGACATTGCCGGGCAGAACAGAACCCGGGTAAAGAGCCACGCCGTCTTCCATCGCGGCTAAAACCGATGCCGTTCCAGGATCTTTTGGGGAGACGATGGGTGTTTGGATCTGCACGCGCGGGAGGAATAACTGATAGTTCGCTCCCGGCGGCAAGTTTGAGGCAGAAGCCAATTTTAATATTTCCCCGGTCTTCAGATCATAAGAAACAAAAGGCGAATTCAAAAATATTGCGTAGCGGAGTTCTTTAAAGAATGCTCCGCCATTCAGCAAAAGATAAAAAAATAAACTTGCGCCCAAGAAGAGCAAGATAAAAATTGCCAGGCGGCGGAATTTGTTTTGGAGCGGGCGCCTCACTACTATATTCTACTCGTTCTACCTTGCGACGCTAATCGCGTTAGTGGAAAAAGATACCGGCGTTATTTGGGCAGCCTCCTTGAGGATCGCGCTATGGGTCGCGATGTAGCCGAAAATAAGTATAAGAACAAAAGTTTTTATCATGACTCCGAACGGCAGCGCGCCTAAGCGGATCAGCGCTATAGCAAGAGTCGTTAAGAGCATGAAGGTCACGAAAAATCCCAAAAAACGGATCGGAACATCGGGAATATCGGTTGCCGGAGAGCCGGCCTGATTTACAGCCTGGGGTTTGATTTCCGTGCCCAGAACCGCGGTCTTGGCGGTGGTTGTCGGAGTTTCGATTTTTTGGACAGGGAGCTTCAGTATCTCTTTGGCGGCAGTCAGGTCTTTTATCGGCGGGAGTTGAGAAACTTTCACCGACGGCTTGCCGAAGTGTTGAACCAAATAGATGGCCGGACGGCTTTCAAACGTTCCCCGAACAACGGAAACGCCGATTTCCGTGTAAAGCGGGTTCAAAATGTTCGCACGGTGAGTCGGAGAAGCCATGAGTGCGTTCTCGGCCGCTTCTGCGGTTGTAAAGTCCATCGCAAGGTTTTCGCCGGCAGCGGTATATTTATAGCCCGCGCCCTTGATAAAATCCCACGGAGTTTTTCCATCCGGAGAATTATGGGAAAAATATTCTTTACTTGCCATATCCTCGGCCTTGGCCGCGGCGGCGATATCCAAGACTTCATTTTCTTTGAGGCTTGGGAGTCCTGCATTCACGCGAGCGGAATTAACCAAACGGATAACATCCGTTTTCGCAAAAGTCGGTCCGCCCAAAAGCTGAGCAAGTTGATTTTCGCGGATGGTTGCTGGAGCAAGCAGAAGAAAGGCGGCCAAAACGCCGAGCAAGGTGAGAGAGAAGGAGGAAAGAAATATCGGGAGGCCCGCGTTTTCTTCGGTCGGCATAAAGAAATTTTTAATTCTTTGTAGCATTTTCATTTTGTGGGTCGCCGACTTTTTGATATTACGCGTCGGGGGACTTTTCTTCTGTCCGGATGCGTTCCAGCATTTTTTCGAACTCAGTTTTCTTTTTGGGTTCTACGCGAGGCGTCTCGGAAACGATGGCGGAAGCGAGGTTTAGCTTCGGGGAGGCATCCTTGCGATGGAACAAAAGATAATAGGCTGCAAGCGCGGACGCGAAACCGAGAGCAAGCACTATGGGAAGCGTGTCTTCCGGACCGGTAACTATATCAGCCGCTCCCAAAACGGTTCCACGGGGGCGAACGGTCACGGTGGCATAAGCGCTTCGCGTATCTGAGTTAATTGTAACAGTAGCCTGGTTGGTAAGTAATCCGTCAATGCGGTCCGGATTTACGGTCGCCTGGAAGCGGATGATCTGCTCCTGGTTTCCGTAATTGTTATTCAGATAAATTCCGGAGCCCTGGGTAAGCCCGTCCGCAACCTGATTGTTGTTAACGCGCGTGGAACCGGGAACATAGGTCAGTCCGTAGGGCAACGCATCGCGAACCAATATTTGGTAATTATTGTAGTAATTGTTGTTATTGGAATAATTATTGTTGTAGTTGGCATTTTGGACGCGAATCTCAAATTCTACTAGGTCCTGAGACTGAGCCTCAACGTTATTCACATACACGCTCTGACCGAGGGTGCGATTCAAGACATTTTTGGTTATCTGAAAATTCGAATATTGCTGGGGGGTGTTTATGTAGACGATACATTGCGCGCTTCCACCATTTGAAGAACTTACGGTTACGATCTTCGTTCCATTATTGGAAAAGCGGGTGCCAAAGCTCTGGCCGTTTCCGCTGTAGGGAGAAGCGTCTCCGGAGGTGGACCAATAATAGTTGCCATTGCCGCCGGTCGCGTTGAAGTTTACCCAGTCGTTAACGTTAACATTCTGGTTTTGGGGATTGCAGTAAATTTGCTGCTGGGGCGGGGTGTAGCCGCCGGGGGTGGTGAAACTGAAAGCCGAGGTGCGGTTGGTTCCGCATTCACTTTGAGCTACCAGACGGTAATAATAGGTAGTATTCGGCTGCAGGCCATAGATGCTGAAGGTGACGGTTTGGGGAGAAGTGATCGTCTGAGAATTGGTGGTGTAGCCGTAAGATTGGCTCACGCCATACTCAAAGTAATAAGTGGTTGGTTTGCCCTGAGGGTCAATATAACCATTAAGGGTCGCGGAGTTCTCGGTGATGTTGTTGGCTGCGTTCAAATAGATGCTCGGTTGGATGCAGGAGGTTTGGTTGATGTATGCGGAACAAGTCGCAGTTTGGGAGCCGCTCGTAACGGTTACAGTTTTATTTCCGGAAGTTAAAAACTGCGTGACAAACGAAGTGCCGTTGCCGGTAGTCGGATTTCCGCCGCCATTCCAAGTGTAATTTCCGCTGCCGCCCTGGGCGCTAAAAGTAAGATAGTCATTCACGTTTCCGGTCTGGCTCGAAGGAGAGCAAGTAAGATTTTGCGCAACTTCGTTCACGGTAACCGAACACTGCTTGGTTTGAGTTCCGTCCGTAACGTTTACGGTTTTAACTCCGGCGCTAGAGAATGCGGAACTAAAATTGGCACCTACGCCGGAGGCGGGGGAGCCGGGAGAGGTCCAGTTGTAGTTGCCGTTGCCGCCCTGCGCGGAAAAGACCGCAATATCGCCGACGTTAATGGTCTGGGTTTGAGGCTGACAAGAAAGTTCGACAGCCGGAGGATTTACGGACACCGAACAGGTAGCGGTTTGGGAGCCGCTCGTAACGGTTACAGTTTTGTTTCCGGAAGTGTTCCAGGAAGAAGAAAAATTTGCTCCGTTGCCGGTCGAAGGAGAACCTGACCCCGAGCTCCAGGAATAGGTTCCATCTCCGCCGTTCGCGGAAAAATTAGCGGATTGATTGATGTCCACATTTTGGTTGGCGGGAGAGCAGGAGAGCTGCGGCGGGGGTGTGTTCGTACAGAGGGCGGATCCGCCAGTAAACAAATAGGACAAAAGATTTTGGCCCGGAAATCCACCAGCAGCGTCGCTCAAATGGGGTTGTGCGGGTCCTTCATAAAGATCGAGCTGGGCGTAACATTGGGGAGTGTTAACCGTGAAGGTTTTGGTTTCTCCCGGGGCGAAGGTGAGGGTTTGGGAATCAAAAAGAGTCTGAGTATCAAGCCAGCCCGGATGACCCGGGGTGACATAAACTTTATATGCGCTGAAAGTTATTTCCGCAGTACAGTTGTCAGATCCGTTAGTGGCCGTAGCTGTTGCTGGATAGCCGTTTCCGCCCGGATGGACAATGTGGCCGTAAAGCGTGGGGCAGGTAGCGGCATTCACCGTAGAAACAGAAGTTCCCGCGAACGTGAGGCCCACGAGGACAATTGCGATTCCGAGAATTTTTTTGTTGGTTATGGTCATTTCGTTATTATTTTAGCCCGTTTTTCGGGTAATTGAATTGTTCGGGAATTGTAGCATTTTAGAGAGGTTTTGTCAATGGGGAGAGGCAATGCCCGGCGAAACTCATAAAATAAGCTTTTCCTGGCGGTATTGGCGAAAACTCCACTATATATAGAGACCTAGGCTTGAGGCCGAGGCATCTATTATCTATGCGCCGAGTTTGCATTTCAACCCCTTGACTTGCGGGTGGCAGTTCATATAAACTTATCCTCACGAATGAATATTCAGATAAAACCAATAGTCTCTGCGGTCTAAAGCCGTCTCTTTGACGAACTCTGGAACCGCTGGACTCTCAGCGGTTTTTTCGTGAATATACATTCCTGAAATTTGAAAATCGAAGTATGCGAACCCCAACACCTTATGAAGGTGATTGGGTAAATTAAAGGTAAGACTTAATAGAAATTAAGTCCGCATTTAAGTTAAATCAGCATTGGGATGGCTGGCATAAGGGCGAATGGTGGATGCCTTGACATCAAAAGGCGACGAAGGACGCAGCGTAGCGGCGATACGCCTCGGGAAGGTGTGTAGCAACCGATGATCCGGGGATTTCCGAATGGGGCAACCCAATTGAGTAAACCTCAATTATCTTGGCGCAAGCCAAGGAGCGAACCCAGGGAAGTAAAACATTTCAGTACCTGGTGGAAAAAAGAAAAATCTTTATACCCTTAGTAGCGGCGAGCGAAACGGGCAGAGCCTAAACCAAAAGTTTTTCGCAAGATTTATTTTTGGGGTCATAAGAAATAGACACTGGATTTAACCGCTGTGTGCATCTCTAGTGCATAGCGGTTAGATCTAAGGAGAAGTTACAAAATCATTTGTTAGTCGAATTCGCTGGAAAGCGAAGCCAAAGTGGGTGATAGCCCCGTAGGCGAAAACAGATGAACTTTTTAGTTTATTTTCTTGAGTACTTCAAGGTAAGAAAGCCTTGAAGGAATTCGCCTGTACTATCAGGCAAGGCTAAATACTTTTGATGATCGATAGTGAACTAGTACCGTGAGGGAAAGGTTAAAAGCAGGCCGGTGAGGCCGTTGAAATAGAACCTGAAACCATTTGTCTACAAGGAACTAAAGTCTAGACTGCATCCCGAACAAATAGAACGAGCATTGGCCAGAAGAATTTTTATTTCTGGCCAGGCGCAAGAAGCGATGTGTATCAGAAGCTGATACATGAGCGACGCGCAACGAAGCCAGAAATAAAAATAATCTGGTATGGATTCGGACTTCGCCGATTCCATTGTTGCACCTCCTCAATGTAGTTTCATCGAGACTACACTTTCGTCGGAGCGTCGCGGAATCGGCAGAAGCCGAATCCACCAATATCTCGCTTTATTTGTTCGGGATGCAGCGGACGATAGTGTGCCTATTGAAGAATGATCCAACGACTTTGTGCACGTGGCTCGGATAATCCCCCTAGGGGGAGCATCCATAGGGAAACCGAGTCTGAATAGGGCGTAATCCTTTTAGGATAGTCGCGTGCATAAGACTCGAAGCCGGAAGAGCTTGCCCTGAGCAGGATGAACTCCGTCGAAAGATGGAGGAAGGTCCGAACCGGTGAGTTGTGCAACACTCTCGGATGACTTGGGGTAAGGAGTGAAAAGCTAATCGATTTCGGTAATAGCTAGTTCTCTCCGAAATAGTTTTAGGACTAGCGCCTGGCGGTAATGCATGGGGGTAGAGCACTGGATGGTCGGTAATAGTCGAAAGACTGCCCGACCAATCAAACTCCGAATACCGTGCATGGAATCCAGGTAGTCAGTACGCGGGGGCTAAGCTCCGTGTACGTGAGGGGAACAGCCCAGACCATAAGCTAAGGTCCCTAAATGCGCGCTAAGTGTAAAAGGCAGTTTTGTACCATGGACAGATAGGAGGTTGGCTTAGAGGTAGCCATCCTTTAAAGAGTGTGTAACAACTCACTATTCGATTGGTATGGAGCGCCGAAAATGTACCGGGGCTAAGCGCGCTACCGAAGCTATGGATTTGCGGACTTGATTGAGGATCACGACTGCCCGTTCTTAAGGACCGGCGTCAAAATTTCTCCAGCGGAAATTTTGCGCCTGTATCTCGTTTTGATGGTTCACGCTTCGCGTGAAACCAAGCCCATCAAAACTCCGATGACTCCTTAAGAACGGGCAGTCTACACATGTTGGAAGAAAGGTCGGGTCGTAGCTCAGCCTGGCAGAGCACGTCAAAGCCGAAGCGCTTCGGGACCGACGGGGTCGCGGGTTCAATTCCTGCCGACCCGACCATTTCTTGGGAATCAATACATGTGAAAGATAAGAAGAAAAGTGAGTGGGCGGGTAGCTCAGCGGAAGAGCAGCGGCTCGATAGGCCGCCGGTCAGTCGTTCGAATCGACTACCGCCCACCATTGATCTTCTTCAAAAAGAAATAAGTGGGACTGTAGCTCAGCAAGCAGAAGAGCGCCCGAGAGGGTCTCGGGAGGTCGGTGGTTGCAATCCACCCAGTTCCACCAAATTCTCAGAAAAGAAATGAGCGGGTGTAGCTCAGTGGGCAGAGCACCGTCACAGGATGCCGGGGGTCGGGGGTTCGAATCCTTCCACCTGCTCCATTTCTTTGACCAGTTCTTTTCGAAAGGAAGCGTGTGTCGTTAGCTCAATTGGTAGAGCGGGAGACTCTAAATCTCTCAGTTGGGGGTTCAAGTCCTCTACGACACACCACGCCTTTCAGGTTTCCGGCGAGTACCAAACTCGCCTCCTCAATCAAGTCCGCAAGTGGTAGGAGAGCATTCTTGGCTGCTGCGAAGCGGGATCCGCGAGGACCCGTGGAGCGCCAAGAAGAGAGAATGTTGGAATGAGTAACCACAATCCCAATGAGAAATTGAGACCCCGCAAATCCAAGGTTTCCGTGGCACTGGCAATCAACCACGGGTTAGTCGGCCCTAAGGCAATGGCGAAAGCCGCAGCTGATGGACAGCAGGTTAATATTCCTGCACAGCCGCATTATCATATCTGGGGGACGAAGAAAATAAATTCACGTGCCTTATTGGTTTGGCATTCCTGCTTGAAGGCTTCGGCCGAGAGAGGGAGAACGTTCGGTTTTTACCGGGCGGACGTGAACGAAGAGCCTTCCGAGAAAAACCCAGTAAAGCGATAGTGTGGCTTCCGTACCGTAAACCGCCACTGGTGGGTGAGGCGAGAAGCCTAAGGGGAACGAGTGAGTCATCGTTAAGGAACTCGGCAAAAAAGCGGCCGTAACTTCGGGATAAGGCCTGCTCCGCGCAAGCGGAGCCGCAGCGAAAGTATCTCTAGCGACTGTTTACCAAAAACACAGCTCCCTGCTAACTAGCAATAGGATGTATAGGGGGTGACGCCTGACCGATGCGAGAAGGTTAACGGTGGATGTGGCATGCCGCAAGGTGTGTTACGTACCGCCCGAAGCCCTCGTCAATGTCAGCGGTAACTATAACCGTTCTAAGGTAGCGCAATTCCTTTTCGGGTAAGTTCCGAAGCGCACGAAAGGCGTAACGACTGGAGAACTGTCTCAACGATGAGCTCGGTGAAAATGCGATTCCCGTGAAGACGCGGGATACCTGCAGCGGGACGAAAAGACCCCGGAAGCTTTACTATAGCTTGATATTGCTTTTAGAGTTTTGATGCGTAGCGTAGTGGTGAGAGGTTGATACGTGGATTTCGGTTTGCGTGGACTCGACAATGAAACAGCCATCTTCACAATTTTAAAAGCTAACCGGTTAGGAAGCCCAAAAAGGTAAACCTAACTGGGACAGTGTCTGGCGGGTAGTTTAAATGGGGCGTTTTCCTCCTAAAGAGTAACGGAGGAGTTTATTAAGGTCGGCTTAGTCCGGATGGAAACCGGGCACGACGCGTAAAGGCAAAAGCCGGCTTAACTGCGAGACCTACAAGTCGAGCAGATGCGAAAGCAGAACTTAGTGACCCGACGACACTTAATAGAACGGTCGGAGACAACGGATAAAAGCTACTCCGGGGATAACAGGCTAGTATGATCCGAGCGTCCACAGCGACGATCATGCTCGGCACCTCGATGTCGGCTCGGCCTAGCGCGGGGGTGGAGAAGCTCCCAAGCGTTTGGC
Organism: Parcubacteria group bacterium LiPW_15; assembly: GCA_007375645.1. Lineage (GTDB taxonomy): Bacteria > Patescibacteriota > Minisyncoccia > UBA6257 > 2-01-FULL-56-20 > LiPW-15. Next base: position 29,889 of record VMER01000004.1, on the reverse strand, counting down.
TGTTCGCCAATTAAAAGGCCACGTGAGCTGGGTTCAAACCGTCAAAATGAACCCGAGGAAATGACATCGAACACACGGCGGCTCCAGTTAGGAATAACTGGATGCATAAGTTGACTCATATCGATGAAGTCCTAACAATACAAGACATTCAACCTGTCATATGTTAGGATAATATCGAGGGAAGTCGTACATGTTATCAAAGTCTTTATCGTCCAATAAAAGAGCATATATCGCCGGTTTCCTTGATGGGGACGGCAGCATTTATGTAAGAGCAAAACCGAATTCTACCTATCGGTACGGATTCCAAATCGCTCTGTACGTAGTGTTGTTTCAGTCCGCCCAAGATAAGGAAAACTTTGAAGCGGTATGCGAACTTATTGGATGCGGAAAAATGCGCGAAAGGAAAGACGGAATCCTGGAATATGCCATCAGTAAAATAGATGACATCAAAAAGTTCCTGGAGTCGGTAAAACCATTCGTCATTTTGAAGAAAAGACAATTGGAACTAATGCTTAAGATAATTGAACTGAAAGCGAAGGTTGAGAACGAAAAAGATTTTTCGACTCTGCTTACGCTTATCGATTCTTATCGGGAGCTCAATTATTCCAAAAAAAGAAAGAAACGTGTATTGACCCCGTAGAGACTTGCTCTAAAAATGCAAAGAGCAGAGTGAGGCATAAGCCTTGCTAACACGTCAACCACCCAAAAACATAAATGTTCGGGTGATGGTATAGTCCGATCCCATCAGCAATGATGGACAATGAACCCTAGTGGCTATTTACTAGTCGCTAGCGGCTAATTCAACAGCGTGAGACAGGTTGGGCTCTATCTGCTGCAGGCGTTCGCACTTGAGAGGAGTTGTCCCTAGTACGAGAGGACCGGGATGAACGAACCTCTGGTCTACCGGCTTTGGTACCAACTGAAATGCCGGGTAGCTATGTTCGGACTGGATAAGCGCTGAAAGCATCTAAGCGCGAAACCAACCTCAAGATTAGGTGCTATGGCTTCGTCGGAGACTACGACGTTGATAGGTTCTAGGTGTAAGCACAGCAATGTGTTTAGCCAAGGAATACTAATAGCCGCCAGCCATCCCAATGCTGGTTTGATCAAATGTAATCTTTAATTAATCGCAAATACTTCGAAATTTTAAACTGAAATCTGAAATCGGAGTTCTTACTACGACGAGCGAAGGAGCGTAACGCAAATACAAATTGCGCTACGGCCGAGCGATGTCGGAGCAAAGACCCGGAATCGGGTCTTTAGTTGCCGGTGTTTTATTTGGATGTGTCCCACCTCTTCCCATTCCGAACAGAGAAGTGAAAGCGTCCAAATCTGATGATACTTGGGCCTTCGGGCCTCGGGAAAGTAGGATGTGCCGGCAACTAAGGACCCGATTTTTTGTTTTAAATATTTTAGTAAATCGAGTCCTCAGTTGCCGGTTCCCGGCAAACAAAAGGCTGCGCTTTTTCCTCCGACATCGCTCGGCCAGAATATCTTGGAATATATTCTGCTCCTCGCTCGGCGCAGTAAGGACCCGCTTTTTTGTTGCACTTGTTTTGATTAAGACGATGGTTTAATCTTGGAACTGGCATTTCAATTATGAAAGATGAGAAAGGAGGCACGTGTGCCGTCAGCGCGTAAATTGCGAGGTATCAAATTCAACGCATACAGGGCGTCGGTCGTTGCGCCGCGCAAAGAGAAAGACGAACAGGATTTCAAGCGGCGCGTCCAAGAATACGTGGCGTCAAGCTCCGTGGGCGGAGGATGTAACTGCAGCAAGCTTTACGATTGCGGGCACAAACACCTCGAGCCTTTTATGCCCAGGCCGTCGAAGATCAATCCCAAAAAGTTGGATCGAGCAAGCGGTGCGAGGATCCGGCGGAAGAGACTGGGTCGGCGAGAATAGGCAGGGGTTCTGCGAGTCAGTAAAGCCTCCGGAAAACAGGGCTCCGGAGGCCTTTTTAATTTTATCGGCAAAGCGGTAAACTTTGTGGAGAGCTTAAAATATGAAACTTAAAGTCATCAGCTTTAATATCTGGGATCTGCCGTTATTCTTTGTGAAAAACCGCAAAGAGCGGATCAAGAGAACGGCGGAATATCTGAAAAAATCCGATGCGGACATCATTTGTATTCAGGAATCCTTCGATATAAAAAACCGTCTTTTTTTAAAAGACACGCTCACGGATAGTTATTATATGGCCGGCGATACCGAGGAGACCCGGCGTTTACTTTTTTTTAAACTTTTCGACATGAGCGGGGGATTGGTAGTCTTTTCCAAATTCCCGATAATCAGGAGCAATTTCGTTTCTTACAGCCGCATATTCAATTCCGCCTTCGGAGAAATAGTGGCCCGTAAAGGATTTTTGGAAGTCATCCTTAAAACTCCGGCGGGAGAGATCAGGGTTTTAAACACCCACCTTCACGAAGAAACCCCGTTTTTCGATCGCACGGTACGCCTGAGCCAGCTGGCCAAGATGTTCGGTCTTCTGTCCGGCGAAAAAGATATGCCCACTATTCTGACCGGAGATTTTAACGAGCACGCTCTTCAAAACCAGCAGGATTTTTCCATACTTTTCGAGTCCTCGGGATTCCGCCATCCGTTCCATAACGGACACGCGAGCAATGAGATGCCGAGCTATCGTCCGGAAAATCCTTATGTGGATAACTGGATCAACCGGACAGTAGTTCCCAAACGGTTCGATTATATCTTGGTAAAGGATCTTAAAAAGATCGGAATGAGGGCCGTTCAATACGGGCCTCAACACTTGAAGCCGGAACTTTCCGATCACGATCCGATACTCTTGGAACTCGAACCCGAGGTTTAGCGCTGGCGATGTTATAATTAGCTATGCCTCCTGAACTTGCCGGCTACATTTCTTCCTATGGATATTTGGCTATTTTTTCCCTAGTTTTCTTGCAGGAAATAGGCATTCCGAACCCGGTGCCGAACGAGCTCGTACTTTTGTTTTCGGGCTTCTTGGCTTCCACCGGAACCCTAAGTTTTCCGCTAGTTTTCCTTTCCGCGGTGGCCGGTGATTTTATCGGCACTACCCTGCTTTATTTTGTTTTCTATTTCTTCGGTAAAACCATCATCGCCAAGAAACCGCGCTGGATACCGATCCATAAAGAGCATATCGAGCGCTTGAGCAATTTTATTTCAAAAAAAGATTGGTGGGGGATATATTTGGGGCGCCTTATCCCGTACCTCAGGGGTTATGCTTCGATCGCTGCGGGTTTCCTGCAGCTCAAGCCAAAGATATTTCTTACCATGGTTTTTCTCTCTGCTGTCACCTGGAGCGGAGGATATGTAATCGCCGGAAAACTTATGGGTCCGTACTGGCAGACGTTTGCGGACAAGATCGGAGGAACGAGCCGGATAATTTACATTATTCTTGCGGCTCTCTTGGTTTTCTATTTTGTAAGACAGCTTCGAAAATGGCGAAAGAGTCACAAAGATAAAGAACTGGTATAAAAACGTGTCCCGTTAGAAGCCGCAATCGCGTTCAGCTTTTCATAAAAAACATGGGAATTAAAATAAACAATAAAAAAGTCGCTAATTATGCAAGTCGCTTGATTGCGATCTGCTTCTAATGGGATGCGATTTTCCATAGTCATCCCCGCCTACAACGAAGAAGAGGTTATCGCGAAGACGCTCGGTTCTTTGCGCCGCTTGGGCACTCCGCGGAGAGATTACGAAATTATTGTGGTGGACAATAATTCCAAAGACAGAACCGGAGAGATTGCCAGAGCGAATAAGGCGGACAAAGTTATCTTTGAGCGCGAACCCGGAACTAACTTCGCTCGGGAGGCCGGACGAAAAGCTGCCGAGGGCGAGATAATAGCGTTTTTAGATGCCGACAGCACTCCGCCCATGGATTGGCTCTCTAGGATCGAGGCGGATCTTTCGGAGCCGGGAATGGCGGCAGTTTCCGGACCATTCGATTACGGATTCAAGGGGATAATGAGATTTGTCGACAAGGCCTACTCAAAACATTTTTTGCCGAATGTGCCGAAAATATTGAGAACTCTTTTCTGGCGGAAGGCGGGGGTGATAATCGGCGGCAATTTTGCCGCTTGGAATTGGGCTTTGGAAAAGATCGGGGGATTGCCGCCCTTAAAGTTTTACGGCGACGACGTGGCCATAGCCATGCTCCTTTCGCGCCATGTCGGGAAAGTGCGGTTTGATCCGGAACTTAGCGTAAAGAGCTCTCCTCGGCGATTTGAAAAAGAAGGCCTATTTGCAACAAATTTTAGGTATATCGGAGCATATCTCAAAATTTATTTTAGCAAGGAATTTCGCTGAAATTGGTATACAATTAAAGGATGAAGCGTTTCCTAAAACACTTTTTTTACGGAATTTTTTACCTAGCGATTCTCACGGGAATCGGATATCTGGCTTTTTTGATGTTCATTAAGCCTCCGGCGAGCTGTTTTGACAACAGACAGAATCAGAGCGAACCGGGCGTGGACTGCGGCGGTCCTTGCGCCAAGATCTGCTTGCCTTCCACTATTCGACCCCTGACTCTCTCCGGAGAAGCTCAGCTTTTTTCTACCAACGGACTATGGAGCGTTCTTTTTTGGCCGGAGAATCCCAACCCGGATTACGCGATAACGAGCTTTAAATACGCGGTAAACATCTATGACGAAGCAGGCTTGATCGTAAAAACTCTAAGCGGGGATTCCTTCCTTTACGCGAGCGAAATAAAATATATAGATATTCCTGCCATAAACCTGGGTGGTTCTGTGCCGGCCAAGGCGGAATTTCAGATAACCGATCCGGTTTGGATCGAGGCGGGAAAATTCTCCAAGCCCAATCTCGTTGTTCAATCCCCATCAGCATCTATTTCCGGGAACAATGTCGAATATCGGGGACGCATCGTCAATCGTGACACAGTTCCTTTTGCGACCGTTAAGGTCGTGGCCATATTTAACGATGCAATGGGTAATCGCGCCGGAGTTTCGGAAACCGAAATACAGAGCCTCGCCCCTGGAGAAAACAAAGAATTTACCATACTTTATCCGGCATCTCTGGAGCTCAATCTTGATAGTATCCAGCCATTCGTTTATGCGGCAAGGAAGTAGGGGCTAATAACGAGTCTGGATTATTCGAACGCGTCCGTTGTATAATTTAGCGGCAAGAATAAACTAAGATTAACCAATCGATTAACCGATGAGAAAAATCTCCGAAACGCTGAATAAAAAACCCGTAGCCGTCTTTGTTCTCTCGCTGATGTTTCTGTCCCTCGGATACTTTGTGGTCCATGGGGCTCTTACGTTTTCCGATCAAAGCGTGGTGTCCAATGGCGTGCTTAATCTTTCCGCCGGAGGAACAAACCAGAATGTTATTTTAACCCCCTCCGGAACGGGCTTTACCGTTTTGAACGGCAATGTCGGCGTCGGGACCACCACTCCGTCGACTTCATTTGTATTGGTCAGTCCGACAACCGGTGCAGCGGTATTTTCAATCGCGACAAGCGGGAATATCGGCCTTGCCGGGACAGTACCTAATGCTGCAAAGCATATAAATATAGATATAACTGGCGCCGACTCAAGTGTTTTTGGCGCCTCTGCCACCGAATATGGCGGGTATCATTCGCTTGCCGGAGCTATGACCGAAAATGGATTAATGGGGGTATTTGGCCAGGCCCAAAAAACATCCGGAGGGTTTGGCCATGGAACGTTGGTTGGGGTTCAGGGAAAAGCATTGCTGGCGACCAGTATCGAAACGGATAATATGATCTCGGTTGATGCGGAGACTCAAGTTGCGGGATATGCGCATCAAGCCTACGGGGCCTTCGATCAAGTGCTGGTCTATGGCACCGGTACAATCGGTACGGCTTATTCGGTTTATGCGGATACCGTTGCGCTTCAAAACAGCACCATCACCGATGCGTATGGAGCGATCATAAAAGTGAGGCAGACCAGTCCGGCTGTGGTCACTCGGGCCTATGGACTTGCGCTTTCCGGTTGGACCGGAGCCGCCGGAACTTCTTACGGAATATATATGGACAATTCCATAGATATCGGCACAACAACGAAATACGCGATTTATTCTTCTTCCGCTTCAAACTCTTATTTCGCCGGGAAGATCGGTATTGGCACGACCACGCCCGCAACCGCTTTGCAGATAACCGGAGCGACCACTCCGACCTTGCGCATTGGGGGACCGAGTATCGCCGGTTGTATCGAGCTTCTGGATAGCGCCGGGAACGGCACGATAAACTATATAACCGCCACCGGCGGGGTCTTGTCTGCTACCACCACTAAGCCGGCAGTTTGCCAGTAGGCGGCGGATTTATTTTGTTCTTAACTGTTATAATAAACTCAAATGAGTCTCAATAGGGGAATTGTAAATACAGCCTTTGGTCTCTTTTTATTGGTCGCCTTCGGCCTTCTTTTTTCTCTCGTAAACACGGCTTCCGCCTCTACCCTCACCTATTCCTCTGCAACCTCACTTTATCTGTCTACTCCGGACACATATTTTGTCATCCAGCCAGGGTCAACTGCGGATGCTTTGACGGTTGGCAGTTCAACCGTGGTGGTAACCTTGGCCACGGGCGATGTTTTTACCATCAATGCCACATCTTCAGATTTTTCCGTTTCTTTGACCAGCGGTAGTGGAAGCACTTTTACAAGTTCCGCCTGTAGCGACGCCGCTGCCGCGAGCGTGACGATAACCCAGACCACGGCTTCTTCCACCTATACAATCTCTGAGGCAAGCATTTGTCATAGCTCTTCCTCTCCTGCGCCGACGCTCACTTGCATTTCTCCAAGTTCCGCGCTGGCCGGAGGCAGTGCTTTCACTCTTACGGTTAACGGAACTAATTTTCTGCCCTCCTCCGTTATCTACTGGGGCGGTTCGCCGCTTACCACGACCTATGCTTCAACCACCGTTCTCACCGCTTCCGTCCCGGCCGCAAATATCGCGAGCGCCGGCACATCCTATGTTTATATTTCCACTCCGGCTCCTGGCGGAGGAATTTCTGGCGACCAAAGTTTTGTGATCTATCAGAGCTCCGACTACAACGCCTACGGCCTGTTAGGGCAGTTGGACGACAGCGGGAATCCTTCCTATACCGATCGATCACCGAATAATGCTCCTAATAACTTAGGTTTCTTAGACGCTCGGTATGCGGCTATCGATTCAGTTAATCACCGTTTATTCGTCTCCGATAGATACAGGGTGCTGGTTTATAATCTTAATTCTTCAAATCAATTGGTGGATTCCGCGGCCGACTATGTTTTGGGTAAATCGGACTTTCGTAAATACTATGTGGCTGGCGTGGCCAACAATAATTTATTGGGTCCTACTGATCTTGCTTATGATTCTGTTGGCAACCGCCTTTTTGTGGTCGACCAAGACAATAATCGAGTTTTGGTTTTTGATCTTTCCACCATTACAAACGGCATGTCCGCATCTTTCGTTTTGGGACAGGCCAATTTCACTTCTAGCGCAGCGGCAACCACTCAAATTGGAATGTCTTCGCCGGAAGGTCTCGCTTATGATTCCGTCGGCAACCGTCTATTTGTCGGCGACAAAGATAATAATCGAGTACTTATATTTAATACGGCCACCATTACAAACGGCATGTCCGCATCTTTCGTTTTGGGGCAGACCGGGTTTACCTCAAGTACGGCGACTACAACCCAGGGCGGCGTGTCTGCGCCTACCGGTCTTGAATATGATTCTGAGTATGACCGGCTATTTGTCGGCGACAAAGATAATAATCGAGTGCTTATCTTTGACGTAGCTACCGGCACTGTCACGAACGGGAAAAACGCTTCTTTTGTATTGGGGCAGATAAATTTTACATCCAGTACCCAGGCAACTACGCAAGCTAGCATGAAAAATCCTTCAGGCGTGTCTTATGATACTGCGAATGATAGGCTCTTTGTTTACGATGCCGTGAATTTTCGCACATTAATTTTTGACGTAGCTACCGGCACTGTCACGAACGGAAAGAACGCATCTTTCGTTTTGGGACAGGCCAATTTCACCTCCGGAACCTATCCGGCCAGTACGTGGCCAAGCCAGAATAAATTCAGTAATGGCAATGATGGATTCGGTTCCAGTTTTGGATACATTGGAACCCTCATGTTCAATCCCGCAGAAAATAAATTGTTCGCTTCCGATCCGGACAACCAGCGCTTTCTTATCTTTTCCGTGGCGACCGGAACAGTCTCGAATGGTATGAACGCCTCAGGTGTTTTGGGGCAATACGATGGAAATGGAAACCCGGATTATATAAAAAATCTGCCGTTCGGGGCTCCCAGTGCAAATGGTCTGTCTGCCGGCGCGGACGGTAGAGATTCGTACACATTTCCTAATCGCTACGGGACAGCGCTTGATCTTGCGGGGCAGAGGCTCTTTGCAGCCGATTTCGACAACAATCGCGTCCTAGTTTTCAATTTGGATGCTTCAGGCAATCCTGTCGATTACGAAGCCGATTATGTGCTTGGTCAGGACAATCTTTATTCTCGGGCAACCACCACGCGTGCGCAAAACCGAATGAGGAAACCATCCGATGTTGCTTTTGACCCCGTAGGCAATCGCTTATTTGTCGCCGATTATTTTAACTCTCGCGTGCTTATTTTTGATACATCCAGCCTTGCTAGCGGGATGAATGCATCCTATGTCCTGGGACAGGTAGATTTTACGAGTGGGGTTAGCGCTACGACTCAGTCTGGGATGATTGCTCCACTGGCCCTGGCTTTCGATTCCGTAAACAGTCGTTTGTTTGTCGGAAGTAATTCTAGTCATCGTGTGACGATATATGATGTCGCAACAAGCTCAATTTCCAACGGGAAAAACGCCTCTTTTGTTTTGGGGCAGACCACTTTTACCGCATCTAACCAGGCAACAACCCAATCCGGAATGAGCTCTCCCATCTCATTGACTTACGATTCCGTAAACAGTCGTTTGTTTGTCGGAGATTCGCAATATAATCGCGTTACTATTTTTTCCGTCGCAACCGGCACGGTTTCCAATGGCATGAATGCTTCGAATGTTTTGGGCCAGACCACATTTACAGCTTCTGTTTCCGGCAGAACTCAGTCCAGGATGAACCAACTTGCAGGACTCGCTTATGATCCTACAAACAGCAAATTATTTGTGAGCGATAATAGCAATCAGCGGGTTTTGGTGTTTGATGTTGCTGCCGGATCGGTGACTGATGGCCAAAACGCCTCTGCGGTTTTTGGAAAAGCTGACTTCACAAGCTCAACGGGGACTACTGGCCAAAGCGGTCTATATTACACCACCGGTGTATCTTACAACTCGACGAATCGCCGCCTGATAGTTTCCGATAGCGGGAACAATCGCATCATGTTCTATAAATTCTTCACTCCGGGCTCGCCGAGTTTTCCATCGTCCGCAACCATGGGCAACAGCTACTCTTATACCTTGCCATCCGCTACCGATTCCCAGGGAACAGTCGTTTATTCTGTGACCAGCGGAGCAGTGCCGCCCGGTCTTCATTTCAATGGGAGTACTCTTTCCGGGACTCCAACCGCAGCCGGAGTCTACTCTTTCACTCTTGAAGCCAGCGATGTGGGTTCTTGGGGTAGTGCTTCAACTGTGGCGATGTCCGGAACGCATACCATTACGGTTATCACCAACCCTGGGAGTGCTGTTATGGTGGGTAATGCCGGAACACCTTCTTCTGGGGGAGGTGGCGGCGGGTCAGTGACCGTAACGCCAACCGCAACAACTACCGCGACGGCAACTCCAAGCACACCCCCGGTCTCTCCCGCTACTACCACCGGCATTCCAGGATATTCCTTCTCCAAGAATCTCTATTATGGAATGGAGGGTAGTAATGATGTCGTCGCACTTCAAGAGCTTCTGAAAAAACTAGGATTTTACTCCGGCCCCATTACCGGAAACTTCTACTCCTTAACGCAAAATGCCGTCATCAAATTCCAAAAGGAACACGACATTGTCCCAGCCGTGGGATATGTGGGAGTCTTAACAAGAAGCGTTCTTAACTCTGCGCCTTCAAATGGCGAGGCAGCTACTCCGAACGGGGTTTCTCCGGCAGCGAAAGTCGCATTCTTGAAAAACCTCTACTACGGACTCGAGAACGATCAGGATGTCACCGCACTTCAAGAACTTCTGACCAAGCTCGGTTTCTATACCGGCCCCATTACCGGCAACTTCTACTCTCTGACCCAAAAAGCCGTCATCGCTTTTCAGAAGGCGCAGAATATTACCCCGGCAGCGGGATATGTGGGAGCTTTGACGAGGGGAGTGTTGAACGGGATGTAGCGGACTTTAGAATTTATTTTTTGATAGGATTGTGGCGTGTTTTAATCTGTCCTTTTTCGCTGTCCCGTGATAAATTGATTTTATATGAAAGGTTCCCGAGGTCTGCTTTTAAGCGCCGGATTTATAGTTTTTGCGGGGCTTTTGGAAATATCGAGTATTTCCACAAAACTTTTCTTAACCCAGCTTTCCTGGGTGATTTTGGGAGCTGCGCTTATTTTCGGTTTTCTGTATTTTGACTGGCACTCCATCCTTCGTTCTCGGCCAATCGTTTGGGTAATATATGCGGTGAGCCTGGGACTTCTGATTCTCACATATTTTGCCGCCCCGGAAATAAGAAACACCAGGAGCTGGTTGGTCTTGGGACCGATAAGATTTCAACCGGTAGAACTCTCGAAGGTCGCGCTCATTTTGATGTACGCAAGTTATTTCGCGCGACGGCATTTATCTATCGCAAGATTCTCGAATATTTTAGGCTCATTTCTTCTTTTTCTTTTGCCGGCGTTTGCCACGCTTAGATTGAATGATACCGGTTCGACTCTGGTACTCTTTGGCATCTGGCTCGGATTTCTCTTGGTCTCCGGCCTACCGCGCAAGTGGATCATCGCCGGACTTATCGCCCTGATGATTCTGGGTCCGGTCGGTTGGACATATTTTTTGAAAGATTATCAAAAGGCCAGAATTGTCGGGGTTTTAAATCCGGAATCAAATTCATTGGGAATAAACTACAGCACCTCGCAGGCAAAGATCGCGATCGGGTCCGCGGGGCTTTGGGGTAGGGGTTATAAACAGGGCCCGCAGACTCAGCTTGGGTTTCTGACCGAGCCGGCGACAGACTTCATTTTTCCTGCTTTAATAGAGGAGTGGGGATTGGTCGCGGGACTTTTGGTTATCGCGGCTTTTCTTTCCCTTGTCTTCCATATTCTGCGAATTGGTTTATACGCGGATCAAAATATGGAAAAATTTATCTGTCTGGGTGCGGCTATAATGCTGGGGCTTCATCTGCTTCTAAACGGCGGGATGGCTGTGGGGCTTACGCCGGTTGTGGGCGTACCGTTCCCATTTTTAAGCTACGGAGGGTCGAACATTTTGATGAGCTCGCTTTTGCTCGCAATAATCAATGCAATTTGGAGAAGATCCTAAAATTAGATTTAGAGCGCGTTTGGTCCTGCTTTGTTTTACGGGGCTAATTTTGGGTTTCGCGATCTGGTTCGTAGCGGCGCTAAAGCCGGTTTTGGCGGAGAAGAAATTTTTTACCGTGTCGGGGGGCGACGGATTTAGGGATGTGGTCGAGAAGTTGCGGACGGGCGGGGTCATTCGATCCGCGCTGGCGGCAAAAATATACTTTTTAATTTCCGGTTCCGCATTTCATCTCCAACCTGGAGCATATATTTTTGATCCCGGAGAAGGGGTGCCGAAGATATCCGAGATTTTAAGGAATGGCGAAAAACAAACGGTAAAGGTTGTGATTCCAGAAGGCTCCTCTATTTACGATATCGATGGAATTCTTGCCAATAATTTTGTCGTCAAAAATGGAGAGTTCGTCTCTTGGGTAAAAGCGCAAAGCATTTTTGGCGAAGGATATTTTTTTCCGGATACCTACGACTTCTTTTTGGAATCAAATCCTAAAGATATTGCGGAGAGGATGAGGGCGAATTTTGATCTGAAGGCCAAGTCGATTCTCGACAAGGATCCGAAGCAGGCGACACGAAATCTTATTTTGGCTTCGCTTCTTGAGCGTGAGGTGCCGGAGTTCAAGGATCGGCAGATTGCCGCCGGCATACTTTTGAAACGGGTGAAGATCGGAATGCCGCTACAGGTGGACGCGACCATCTGCTACCTCAAAGAAATGGCGGGGGAGACGAGCTGTTACCCGCTCAGCCCAGCCGATTTCAAGGTTGATTCTCCTTACAATACCTATCTAAATAAAGGTTTGCCCCCCGGCCCCATCGGGAATCCGGGAGCGGAATCAATTAAGGCCGCAATGGCTCCCGTCGCCACTTCTTATTGGTACTATCTGAGCGACCCGGCCACGGGAAAGACCATTTGGAGCGAGACTCTTGACATACATGCCTCAAATAGAGTTAAATACCTTATGAAATAACAAACAACCAAGTCCCCTTGGCTTATTGTTTTTTTAGCGTCTTTGGGTTCGGCCCCCAAAAAATCATTAACTATTTTTAATAAATCATAAACCAAATGCCTCACCGACTTCCGGTCAAGGATTTTTCAAAGTCCAAATCGTTCATGTTTCCGAGTAACCTGAACGAAGTGCAGATCAAGTCGTACGAATGGTTCCTCAAAGAGGGACTCAGGGAACTCTTAAAAGAAGTTTCGCCGATTCTCGACCATACCGGTAAAGAATTTGAATTAACTTTTGAAGATTATAGTTTTGGAGAGCCGAAATATGATGAGGTAACTGCCCGCTACAAGGATGCGAGTCTGGAGGCGCCGCTTCATATCCGCGTAAAACTTTTTAATAAATTGACCGGGAAGGCCGATGTACAAGAGGTATATTTCGGCGAATTTCCGATGATGACCGACAGGGGCACGTTCATCATGAACGGAGTAGAGCGCGTAGTCGTTTCTCAGCTTATCAGGAGCGCGGGCGTATATTTTACCGCGAACCAATATCGGGATCGCCGCCTTTTCGGAGCCAAGGTTATTCCGAACCGCGGAAGTTGGCTCGAATTTGAAACCGACGTAGACGGTTCCATCGGGGTGAAGATCGACCGCCACAGGAAGGTTCCGGTGACGGATCTTTTGCGCATTTTCGGCGTGACCGACGAAGAGATCAGAAAAGTTTTTGCCGATATCGATACAGGCTCTCTACAGCATATTGATGCAACGCTCAAAAAAGATGTGGCTGCCAACGTCGGAGAATCTTATCTAGAAATCTATCGCCGTCTTCGTCCCGGAGATCCGGCGACCGTGGACGGAGCTCAGTCATTGGTTGACGGCATGTTCCAGCGTCCGGATCGTTATGATCTTTCCGCGGTCGGTCGTTTTAAGGCCAATCAAAGGCTTAATTTCGGCAAGATTAAGCAGAACATGCTTTTGGATGGCGCCGATATAATTGCCATAGTTCGCGAGATTATCCGCTTGAACAATGATCCCGTGGCCAAACCCGACGACATCGACCATTTGGGAAACCGCCGCGTTAAAGCCGTCGGCGAGCTTCTCCAGGGAAGGTTGCGCGTCGGTATCGCGAGGCTTCGACGCATTATTCAGGATAGGATGTCCACGCTCGAGAAAGACACCATTGTTCCGGCCCAGCTGATAAATTTCCGCCCTATCGCCGCGGTGGTCAAAGAATTTTTCGCTTCCTCCCAGCTTTCTCAGTTCATGGACCAGGTGAATCCTCTGGCCGAATTGGAGCACAAGCGGCGTTTGTCTGCGTTGGGTCCCGGAGGTTTGACCCGCGAGCGCGCGTCTTTTGAAGTCCGCGACGTGCATAGCTCTCACTACGGCCGCATTTGTCCGATTCAAACTCCGGAAGGAGCGAACATCGGTTTGATCTCTTATCTCGCGAGTTTTGCGCGCGTGAACGATCTGGGATTTTTGGAGACTCCTTATATAAAAGTTAAGAACGGAAAAGCAACCGAGGAGATGGTCTGGATGGATGCTATTGAAGAAGAAAAATACAGGATTATCCACGCTGCGATTCCGAGAGACGCCTCCGGAAAAATTATTCCGGAGATAGTCGAAGCCCGCGTCTACGGCGCGCCGGGTACCTGTTTAAGAGCCGAAGTTGATCTTCTTGAACTTGCCCCGCATCAATTCGTTTCCGTGGCGACTTCGCTCATTCCGTTTCTCCAACACGACGAACCGCACCGCGCGCTTATGGCTTCGAACATGCAACGCCAGGCGGTCAGCTCCATTAAACCTGTCGCTCCGCTTGTCGGTACCGGCGAAGAGGAAAGAGTTGCGGCCGATTCCGGCTACGTCATTAAAGCCGAAGGTCCGGGAGAAGTTACGGCGGTGGACGCGGATCACATAACCGTAAAATACGCGAAGGACACAAAAAACTATCGTTTGGAGAGGTTCAAGCGTTCCAACCAGTTTACCCGCATTTCCCAGAAACCCTTGGCAAATAAGGGCCAAATAGTGAAGAAAGGAGATATTTTGGTGGACGGCAGCTCTATCGACAACGGAGTTTTGGCTCTCGGCCAGAATCTTTTGGTCTCTTTCATCTCTTGGGACGGGGCGAACTTCGAGGATGCCATAATCCTCTCCGAGCAGGTTGTCCGCGACGATATTTTCACTTCTATTCACATTGAGGAATATACCTGCGACGTACGCGATACCAAACTCGGTCCCGAAATAACCACTCCGGATATTCCGAACGTTTCCGAGGAAAAACTAAAAAACTTGGACGAAGAGGGAATAATTAGGATCGGCGCGGAAGTCACGGCCGGAGATATTTTGGTTGGAAAGATTTCTCCGCGCGGCGAAGCCGAGCTTACCGCAGAGGAAAGACTTTTGCGCGCCATCTTCGGAGAAAAAGCCCGTGACGTTAAAGATACTTCGCTTACTCTTCCGCACGGCAAGCGCGGCAGAATTGTCGGCATAAAAGTTTTCTCGCGCGATCAGGGCGACAAGCTTGAGGCCGGCATTATCAAGAGGATTCATGTGGAAGTTGCGAGTTTGAGAAAGGTGCAGGTGGGTGATAAGCTCGCCGGTCGTCACGGGAACAAAGGTGTTATCTCCCAGATCCGTCCGGTGCAAGATATGCCTCACTTGGCCGATGGGACCCCGGTGGATATTATTTTGAATCCTTTGGGCGTTGCTTCCCGTATGAACCTCGGACAAATTTTGGAAACTCATTTGGGTTGGGCCGCGAAGAAGCTCGGCTATCGCGCCGTTGTGCCTTCGTTCAACCCGGTAAGCGAAGAAGAAATTAAAGATGAACTTAGGAAGGCCGGCCTTCCGGAAGACGGCAAGGTGGACCTTTACGACGGCCGCACCGGAGATAAGTTTGACCAGAAAGTTATGGTCGGACAGATATATATGTTGAAACTCAACCACTTGGTTGAAGATAAGGTGCATATGCGCTCCATTGGTCCCTACTCCTTGATCACCCAGCAGCCTTTAGGGGGCAAGGCGCAATTCGGAGGACAACGTTTTGGAGAAATGGAAGTTTGGGCGCTTGAAGGTTATGGCGCCCGCCATATGCTTCAGGAAATGCTGACCATCAAGTCCGACGACGTGATGGGCCGTTCCGCCGCATACGAATCCATTATCAGGAGCGAACCTATCCGCGAGCCGAATATCCCCGCGTCCTTTAATGTTTTGATAAACGAACTTAAAGCTTTGGGTTTGCGCGTGGATCAGGTTCCGAAGCCGGAAGAAGGCGGCAAGCAGAATGTTTTTGAGGCATTGGAAATAGGAGTGGCGTCTCCGGCGGACATTATGGGCTGGTCTCATGGCGAGGTCATAAAACCGGAAACTATCAACTATCGTACTCAACGGCCGGAAAAAGACGGACTCTTTTCCGAGCGCATTTTCGGACCCAGCAAGGATTACGAATGCTATTGCGGAAAATACCGCAGGATCCGTTATAAGGGCGTGGTTTGCGATAAGTGCGGCGTTGAGGTCACCCGTTCAGTCGTTCGCCGTGAACGCTTGGGCCATATCACTCTCGCTGCGCCGGTTGCGCACATTTGGTTCTTGAAGAGCGCCCCGTCTCCCCTGAGTCTTTTGTTGGACGTGCCTGCTCAGAAACTCGAAAGAGTTATGTATTACGTCGATTACGTGGTTACCCACGTGGACGAAGAACAGCGTACGCGTGTTATCGGCGAACTGGACAAAGAGCTTAAAGCGAAACTTAAAGCTACCGAGGAAAAGGACAGGACTATGAAGAAAGAACTTCTTTCTTCCGCGGAAGGTTTGCGTGAAATGATCGATGATCTGCGCCTGGGTCTTGTGCTTTCCGAAGACGAATATTTCAAGTTGTCCAAGCGTTTCGGCGACATCTTTAAGGCCGGAACCGGAGCCGAGGCCGTTCGTTCAATTCTTGAACAACTGGATTTGAGGAGTGAAGTCAAAAAAATTGAAAAAGAAGTTGCCGGAGTTAAGGATCCGCTTAATGAAGCGAAGCTTCTGCGCAGATTAAAGATCGTGCGCTCCATGATCAAGAATAATGCCCGCCCCGAGTGGTTGGTTTTGAGCGTCTTGCCGGTGCTTCCTCCGGATCTTAGGCCGATGGTTGCCTTGGACGGCGGTCGCTATGCGACTTCCGATCTGAACGATCTTTATAGGCGCGTTATTAACCGCAACAACCGTTTGAAAAAACTTTTGGAGATTAAGGCTCCGGAAATCATAGTGAAGAACGAGAAGAGAATGCTTCAGGAAGCCGTGGATGCGTTGATCGACAACTCCGCCCGCTTTGGCGCGCAGCAGATGAATGCCACCAGGCGTCCGCTTCGATCTTTGGCCGACATGTTGAAGGGTAAGCAGGGCCGCTTCCGCCAAAACCTTTTGGGTAAGCGCGTGGACTATTCCGGCCGTTCCGTTATCGTGGTCGGTCCTCGTTTGAAGATCGACGAATGCGGTCTGCCGAAGAAAATGGCTTTGGAACTTTTCCGCCCGTTCGTAATAGGCGAAATAATCCGCCGCGGTATCGCACATAACATCAGGAACGCGAACCGTGTCATTGAGCAGGGAACCGATGAGGTTTGGGCGATACTCGAAGAAATAATCAAAGACAGGAGAGTTCTCTTGAACCGCGCTCCGACCCTGCATCGTCTTTCCGTACAGGCATTCAGGCCGCGCCTTGTGGAAGGCTTGGCGATACAATTCCCGCCGCTCGTTTGCAACGCGTTCAACGCGGACTTTGATGGCGACCAGATGGCCGTCCATGTCCCGCTTTCCGTTGAAGCTCAGCGCGAAGCGTGGGAAATAATGGCCGCCGGCAAGAACCTTTTGAAGCCGGCAACCGGAGATATCGTAACCAATCTTACGCAGGATTCCGTTTTGGGTATTTACTATCTTACTCTCAACGATCCGCTGATCGCCGATCGGAACAAGGCTTTTGTCGATATCAATGAAGCGATGATGGCTTATGCGACCGGCGCGATAACCGTACACGAACCGATATTGGTTGAAGCGATCGGGATGAAGGAAAAAACCACCATTGGCAGAGTGATCTTCAATGAAGCCCTGGGCGGAGCCGTTCCTTACGTGAACGACGCGCTGAACAAAAAGAAACTCGAGAAAGTAATGGAATTGGTTTTCCGCACCAAGGGTACGGAAAAAACCGCGGAGGTTTTGGACACCGTGAAACTTTTGGGTTTTGAATCCGCGACCCGTTCCGGTATCACCTGGTCAATCATGGATTTGATAGTCCCCGTAGAAAAGAAAGCAATTCTTGCGAAGTTCGAAGGTGAGGCCGCGAAAGTCAGAGAACATTTCAGTGAAGGACTTTTGACCGCCCCCGAGCGCCGAGCCCGCGTTATCGGCATTTGGGAAAAAGCCAAAGACGAGATCGCTCAAAAAGTTACCGTATCTTTGGGCACGGATAATCCGATATATCAGATAATCGATTCCGGCGCTCGCGGAACCTGGGCTCAGCCGGTGCAGATGATGGGTATGAAAGGTGTCGTCCGCGATCCTCAGGGTGAACCGATAGAATTGCCGATCAAATCTTCACTCAAAGAAGGACTTTCCGTTTTGGAATACTTCATCTCCACTCACGGATCGAGAAAAGGTGTTACCGACACAGCTCTCAAGACCGCCCAGGCCGGATATCTTACTCGCCGCTTGGTGGATGTGGCTCAGGATCTTGTTATTCGCGAAGAAGACTGCCACACCAAGGAAGGCGTGACGATGCTTCGTTCCGAAGGCGAAGAGCAGGGCCGTCAGAGTTTTGCCACCCGCGTATTCTCCAGGGTGCTTATTGAAGACGTTAAATCCGGCAACAAGATAATTGCTCATGCCGGAGACGTCGTCACCAAAGATATTGCGGAAGAGATAGATAGATCTAAGGCGGATGGCGTTAGGGTTCGATCTCCCTTGACCTGTAAGACGCTCTACGGCCTTTGTGCCCAGTGTTACGGCTTGGACCTCGGCCGCAATACTCCGGTTAAGATCGGCGAAGCGGTCGGCGTTATCGCTGCCCAGTCTATCGGTGAACCTGGAACCCAGCTCACTATGAAAACTTTCCACGCCGGTGGTGTGGCTTCGTCTGATATCACCTATGGTTTGCCCCGCGTGGAAGAGCTTTTTGAAGCCCGGCCGCCGAAAGGAAAAGCCATACTTTCGGAAGGTGACGGAGTTATCGAAGACATTGAAGAAAAAGGCAATCTCAAAAATATCATCGTCAAGCTTGATGCCGGGAAGAAGAGCGAAATCGGAAAGAAATCCAAATCCAAGAAGCCGGCCGAGAAAGCGGAATATTCCGTTCCGCGCTCCTTGATCTTGCGTTTCAAGGTTGGCGACAAAGTTAAGGCCGGAGATCAGCTTTCCGAGGGTCATATTGATCTTAGAGAGCTTCTCGCGCTAAAGGGTTCCCAGGAAGTTATTCGTTACATCATCGGCGAAATTCAGAAGATCTATTCGAGCGAAGGCGCGCCGATCAACAACAAACACATCGAGATCATTGCGCGACAAATGTTCTCTCGCGTGCGCATTACCGATGCGGGCGATTCTCCAGAGCTAGTTATGGGAGAACTGATCGAGAAGTCCAGATTCCTAGAAACAAACCGCGCCCTGAAGCGCGCCGGCAAAGCTCCGGCCAAAGCGAGACAACTTCTTTTGGGTATTACCCGGGTTGCTCTTTCCACGGAATCCTTCTTGTCCGCTGCATCCTTCCAAGACACCGCAAGGGTGCTCGTTAATGCCGCAGTTGAGGGAAGGGTTGACACACTGCGCGGTCTCAAGGAGAATGTCATCATTGGTCGGCTCATTCCGGCAGGTACGGTAAAGGACGTTGTCCTGACCGATGCGGGTGACGCGGCTGATGAAGAAGTCCAATAAACGGGATAAATACACATGGAAATAAACGAAATAGAAAAAAAACAGTACGAAATGTCCTTCCTTGTGAAGGAAGAAGATGGCGCGAAGACCGTCCTTAAGTTCATCAAAGAGCTGGGAGGGGATATAGCGCTTGAAGGACCGGTCATGAAGATCGCCCTTGCTTATCCGATCAAGAAGCAGACCAGCGGATTTTTCGGGTATTTTCACTTCGCTTTTTCTCCGGAAGAGATAAAGCACTTGGAACATGAAATGGAGACCTCCGTCGCAGTCTTAAGGCATCTTATTATTACCCCGCCTTTCAAAAAGATGGAGGCAAGGCCGCGTCCGGAGACATCTCACACTCCGTCCGCTAGAGTTCAGATTCCAAGGGCGGCTGAGGGGACGAAGCCCGAAGCGCTGACCAATGAGGATCTGGAAAAGAAGATCGAAGAAATACTCGGATAAATTAAATGAACTTAAACAAGGTTTTCATTGTCGGACGAACTACGGCTCAACCGGAACTCAGAAAGACCGCCGGCGGCCAATCAGTGACCACTTTCAGCGTGGCCACAAATCGCGTCTGGACGGATAAGGCGGGCGCTCGACAGGAAGACACGGAGTTTCACAATGTCGTCGTCTGGGGCCGCCAAGCGGAAATCGCAAGCCAGTTTCTGGTCAAGGGAGCGATGGTAATGGTGGAGGGCCGTCTTGCGACTCGTTCCTGGCAGGATAAGCAGGGCTCAACCCATAAGACCACGGAGATAATCTGCGAGCGTTTCCAGCTTGGCCCGAAGCCGCAAGGTTCGGCCGGACGTTCCGGCGAATGGGGAGGAGCGAAGCCTCAAGCTCAAAGCGAGCCAGTTTCCCAAGCTCCGGCGCAGGAAGACATTCCGGTGATCGACCTGGACAGCGAGGAGCCGAAGATGGACGACATTCCGTTTTAAATCTTGACTTAAACCAAGTTTTCCGCGATACTTATAACCCAAATGACCAAACAGTGTTTCTTCTGCTCGCAAAATCTTAATGACGTTGATTACAAGGAGGTAGACCTTGTTCGGAGGTTTATTTCGAGCCAGGCGAAGATAATTGATCCTAAGCATACGGGCATCTGCGCCAAGCATCAAAGGAAGCTTTCCGAAGCCATAAAGCGCGCGAGGCATATGGCCCTTCTGCCATTCGTTTCCAGATAGGCCAATCGCGATACGAATCTACGAATACATCCCTGCCTGCCGGCAGGCAGGCGAATGCCACGAATCAACAAATGCCCAGAGGGGCATTTGTTGTATGTGTCGAATGTTTTTAACCCAGCTTTATGCAAGATATTAAATCCTTTATAATGTAATCCATGGATTTAAACGGAAAGATATTCGAGTTGTTTTGGGGCTTCGCTCATCGGAGCGGAATTTTGGACGCTGGGATAATATTTTTTGCCAAATATCTGACATACTTTCTGGTCATTGCACTTATCATTTGGTTATTTTCCAAGGATTCCCGCAAGCGTCTTTTCATATTCGCCGAGCTTTCTATCGCGGCCATAGTGGCAAGGGGATTGATAACGGAGTGGATCCGCTTTGCCTATTATCACGCGAGGCCTTTTGAAGCGCTTGGGTTTCAAAGTTTAATCCCGGAGTCCGGCGCATCATTTCCGTCAGGCCATATGACTTTTCTTTTCGCGCTGGGGCTTATTGTTTGGCTTTATAATCGAAAGTTCGGCTATTGGTTCTTGAGCCTCTCCTTCGTGGTCGGAATCGCGCGCATTGCCGCGGGAGTGCACTGGCCAATGGACATTTTAGGAGGATTGTTGGTCGGCGCACTTTCGGCGATTTTTATTCATAAGCTTTTGAAACCGTATTGGGAGAGACTCGTGAAACCGAAAGAGAAAATCGTGGAAATAGAAGAGATAGACATTATAGAAATATCTACCTGACGGCAGGCAGGCAAAACCCGCAGTAATGCGGGTTTTGTAAATAAAAAGGCCCCGCCGGTGCGGCGGGGTTGCGGTGGGGCGAGAGGGCCGTCTTCAGCTTGCGTGGACGAGGGTGAGCTTGTTGATGTCGCCGTTGTAGTAGTCGAGCTTGCCGGCGAAGACGAGGATGGCGCGGTGGAGCCAGTTGGCAAAGGGGTGTACGTGCACCCACTTCACGTTTCCGCCCTCGATGATGTCCCGCTGAGCAAAGATTATATTTTCCCGGGTTTTCTGTCAACTTTTTAAGCAAATAAAAAACAGCCGCAAGGGCCGTATTTTTATTTATGTGCCCGGAGAGAGAATCGAACTCTCATGGGGGTTACCCACACGATTTTGAGTCGTGCGCGTCTGCCAATTCCGCCATCCGGGCCTTCATAAACTTTACTGATTGATGATAGAGGCTTTCTGGGTTAAAATCAAGAAAATGGCACGTGTTATAGCGGTTTGCAACGCAAAAGGCGGAGTAGGAAAAACCACGACAGCCGTAAATCTGGGGGCGTATTTGGCGCTTCAGGGCAAGCGGGTCTTGCTCGTGGATTTTGATCCGCAGGGTAATGCGAGTTCTCACCTTGGGGTGAGCCCGATTCACATAAGCGAAAGCGTTTACCACGGCATTTTAGATCTGGTTCCGCCGAAAAGTCTCATCCGTCCCTCGCTTGTTTATAACTTCCATCTGATTCCTTCTGCCCCGCATCTTGCCGGAGCGCTGGTGGAATTGGTCGGCGTCGAAAACCGCGAGTATTTTTTGCGCAAGTTTTTGACTCAACTTCGCCACGAATACGACTATATTCTTATAGATCTTTCTCCCTCGCTTACGCTTTTAACTATCAACGCGCTCGCCGCAAGCGACGAAATAATAATCCCCGTGCAGGCGGAATATTATAGCTTGGAAGGTTTGGGTCAGCTTCTAGAGACCATCGACATGATCAAAGAGAATTTGAATCATCCGATAACCGTCAAAGGTGCGCTCCTCACTATGTTTGATAAACGCGAACATTTGAGCCGGGAAGTGGCCAAGAATCTGCGCCGTTATTTCCCGCATACTGTTTTTGATACGGAGATCCCGAGGAGTGTTGCTTTGGCCGAAGCTCCAAGTTTCGGTAAGCCTATTCCGCTATATCGGCCGGATTCTTCCGGGGCCCAAGCCTATGAAAAACTAGCCAAAGAAATATTGCGTCTCGAAAATGCTTATTATGTCGCGGAACGTCCTTCAATGAGCGAAAACTTCGGAAACTTTAATATTGAGATCTGATGAAATCAGATCGAAACCCCGCCCTCACGGCAAATGTTTTATTTCTATGTTTTGCAGAAGACCAGCAAAAAAGAAGGTATATATTTTGGCTACACTAATGATTTGAAGCGGAGGACCGCAGAACATTTGCGCGATGACAATAATTGGAAATTGATTTATTATGAAGCATATGTGTCGGAAAAAGGAGCTAGAGATAGAGAGCGGAAAATCAAACAATATAGCGGCGCTTGGAGGTCCCTCAAAAAACGAATTAACGCATAGAGGGCGGGGTGCTTTGGTTTTTTTAAATAGTCGCTGCACTCCTACCAAAAAACCAGCATGAGCGTAAATCCCTTGGGCCGGGGACTTGAGTCTCTAATACCAAAAAGCCAACAGCGCAAAGCAGACGATGCGCCACCTCCGACTGTTCTACCGCCCGATGATGCGGTTTTGGACCTCCCCATGGGTCCGGCGGAAGACCTGCCTGCCGGCAGGCAGGAGCCTGCTCGGGTGTTTACCGCGCCTCCCGCAAGGATCGCACCGATCTGGGAGGAGGAGGAAGTCCCTTCAATAGGTGAATCGATAAAAACGGAACCGGTTAAAAATTTTATGGTTCTTGAGCCCATAGTCGAAAAAAAGCTCGAACCCGAAGGCAGACCTGTAATCGCGGAAAAGAAACCGGAACCGGCAGTTCAAAAACCTGTCCAGCATTTTAAAAAAGAAAACGAACCGAAAAAAACCGGCGAGGCGATATATTACATTGAAGTAGCAAAAATTCATCCGAATCCGGACCAACCGCGCAAAAATTTTGATGAAGACGCGCTCCGCGAACTTGCTGCATCCATCCGGGAGTTCGGCTTACTGCAGCCGATAGTCGTTTCAAAGATCGAGAAAGACACGGAAACAGGCACCGAGGTGGAATATGAGCTGATTGCCGGAGAAAGGCGATTGATGGCCACGAAGCTTTTGGGTATGGAAACCATCCCCGCCATAATCCGCAATATGCGTTTAGAGAGGGAGAGATTGGAGCTCGCGATAATTGAAAATCTTCAGCGCGAAAATCTTAACCCGTTGGAAATGGCCCGCGCTTACGCGCGGCTTCAAGACGAGTTTCGCCTAACCCAAAGGGAAGTAGCCGCGAGGCTTGGGAAGAGCCGGGAGACGGTTGCGAATACTCTGCGCCTTCTAGACCTTCCGAGTCCTATTCAAGAAGCCATCGAAAAGGGACAGCTTACGGAAAGCCACGGCAGGCTGCTTTTGACGATTGATGACGCCGCACTTCAGAAAAAGCTTTTTAGGGACTTACTGGCAAACAAGCTGACTACCAGGGAGTTAAAAATGGAGGCTACAAATTATAGCCACGCCAAAGAAGAACAAAAGGCCAAAGCGGAAATGCCCGCAGAAATTAAAATGGCCGAAGAACGTTTAGCTTCCGAACTCGGCGCTCCGGTTGCAATTCGAGAAAGCCGCGGCGCGGGAAAAATTACCATCGCCTTTTATTCCAAGGAAGAACTCATCGGCCTTCTTAGGCGGCTTGGTGCTCAAGAAGACGATAGCTTATTTCCTTAATCTCCTTTATCGCTTTTAATTTCAGGATCAAGCGCTCGATTTTTTGTTTGTCCGCAGTGTCGCAGACAGCTTTAATGGATTGAAAATTACCGCCGGGAACAAGCGCGGTTGTAAGACCTTCAAGGTTTACGTGCGAACGGGCGATGACGACCGCAATGTCTTTTATAAGACCCACCCGGTCTTTGGTGACCATCTTTATTTCGGATTTTAAGGGCGCCATTTTTCGGAGGCCCGTTTGTTTCTTTCGGAGCGCGATTCGCACGTGATCCTTGGCGTTGGAGGTTTTTACAAAGGTTAGCCAATCTTCGGACGGCTTCTTATTTTTTTGGGTAAGAATTTCCACAAAATCTCCGGAGCGAAGTTCGTGGCTCAACGGTACGATCTGGTTATTCACTTTTGCTCCCACTGCAGTGTCGCCGACTTCGGAGTGTATCTCATAGGCAAAATCTATCGGCGTGGAACCGACCGGCAGATCCAGAACCTCCCCGCGTGGAGTGATGACGAATATTCTGTCTCTGAAGAAATCTACCTTCAGCGACTCCAAAAATTCGTCCGGGTTCGTGCCGGCATGATGTTCCTGCCAGCGCCTTAGTTGTTCCACCCACTTGGCCTCATCGAAAACTCGTTTTTGTTGGGTTGGGTTAGCTCCGCCATGCGCCTTATATATCCAGTGTGCGGCTACGCCGTGTTCCGCTTCGTCGTGCATCTCTTCGGTGCGGATCTGGAACTCCACGATTTTCTTTTCCGGTCCGATGACCGTGGTGTGAAGCGACCGGTAGCCGTTCGGCTTGGGCATGGCGATATAGTCTTTGATGCGTCCCGGGAGCGGTGGCCACATAGAGTGGATTATGCCGAGCGCCCCATAGCAGGCTTCTTGGTTTTTGAGTATTAGCCTCATTGCGACGAGGTCATAAATATTTTCCACATCCATGCTCTGGCGCAAAAGTTTTTTATAAAGGCTGGAATAACGTTTTGCCCGAAAGTCTATGGTCGCGGAACGGATACCCTTATCCTCCAAGGCTTTTTGCACTACGGGTTTAAGTTTCTCCAAATATTTGAGGCGCGCTTCATATGCTTCCGCCACCTGGGCTTTGAGCCAGCGATATTCTTCCGGATAGAGATAGGGGAATGCCAAATCCTGAAGTTCGCCGGAAATATTTTGCATACCGAGCCGATAGGCCAAGGGCGCATAGATTTCGTGGGTCTCCAAAGCAATGCGCCTTTGTTTTTGCGGAGGAAGAGCAGAGAGGGTGCGCATATTGTGAAGTCTGTCGGCAAGTTTGATGAAAACCACGCGCAGATCTTCGGAAATGGCCAATATCATTTTCCTGAGATTTTCCGCTTTGGCCTCGGCTTCCGCTCCTCGATATTTAATTTTGCCGAGCTTGGTCACTCCGTTTACCAAAAAAGTTACCTGGTCGCCGAACTCTTGAGTTATAGTTTCCGAAGTGGTGCCGGTGTCTTCCACCGTGTCGTGAAGAAGTCCGGCGACGATGGTCGCTTCGTCCAGATGCCAAGAGTTCAATATCTCCGCGGTAGCTAAGACGTGAACGAAGTATGGTTCGCCGGTTCGGCGTTTTTGTTTGGAGTGCGCAATTTCGGCGAACTTATAAGCTTTCGCTATCTGACCTTGGGGCTCAGATTTTACTGTCTCTTTAACAGTCATCTTGTGTGGTTATGATAGAACCGCACGCTTTTTTTAGCAAAGATAACCCAGGGGGGCGGAGGGATTACTTTCCTTCCGGCTTTTTTTTGAAACGCGAAGGCTTCGGAGGGTTCGCTTTCCAATATTTATATCCTTCGTCAAGTTCGGCTTGGGTTTCCGGTTTCTTGTTCATCACAAAAGTGCAGTCCGGATAGCGGGTGCAGGCATAAAACGGTTTGCCGCGGCCGCGGCCTCTCTTTTCCACGATATCGCCCGGTTTGTCGGCTCTTTCCGGCGCCGCAAGGCAATTCGGACATTTAAATCCGGTTTTATTCCAAATTTTGGAGATACCTTTGCACTTCGGATAATCCGAACAGCCCAAGAAAAATCCGAAACGTCCGCGCTTTACTTCCATCGGTTTTCCGCAAATCGGACAAAGTTCGCCTTCGGTTTTTTCTTGGAGCTCTTTTATTTTTGCTGCTTCCTCCGGCAGTGGCTGGGTTACCTTGCTTCCGGGTTCCGGACAAGCCAGAAATTTTCCCATCCGGCCAAATTTTATGAGCATCGGTTTTCCGCAGTGCGGGCACGGAGTCTCGGAGACTTCAATTTGTTTCTCGACAGATGCCTCTTTCTCGTCCAGATGTTTTTTGAAGGGTACATAAAATTCTTTCAAGACTTTTACCCATTCGATATTTCCTTCGGCAATACTGTCGAATTCTTCTTCCACATGGGAGGTGAAATTTATATCCACAATTTCCGGAAAATTTTCGACTAGCATGTCGTTCACGAGAATTCCTATTTCGGTCGGTTGATATTTTTTATCAATTTTTTCCACGTATTCCCGTTCCTGGATAGTGGAGAGGGTTGGAGCATAAGTAGAGGGGCGTCCCACGCCGGCGGCTTCCAGAGTTTTAACGAGAGTCGCGTCCGTATATCTGGCCGGCGGTTCGGTAAAGTGCTGATAGGGTTTTATTTCGTTGGCGGAGATTTTGTCGCCGGACGAAAGAGGCGGCAGGGTGTTAGCCTCATCCTCGGCCTGATCGTCGTTTCCTTCGGTATAGACCCGGATAAAACCATCAAAAACTATGGTTTGGCCATTGGCGCGGAAAACAAATTTCTTGTCAGCAGTTTCAACATCTGCCGCGGTTTGTTCCACGAGTGCGGGCTGCATCTGCGAGGCGAGGGTTCGTTTCCAGATAAGGTCATATAGTTTTTGTTCTCCGCGGTCTTCCAGCCGGAAGCCGGCATTCCCGATCTTCTTTGAAAGATCGGTCGGGCGGATAGCTTCATGAGCTTCTTGTGCTCCCTTGGAGCGATTGGTGAAAGACCTCGGGGTCTCGAGCGCGTATTGCTTGCCGAACTCGGAAGTTATAACTTCGCGGGCTTGTTCGAGTGAAGAAGCGGAAAGATTCAAGCTATCCGTGCGCATATAGGTGATGTAGCCTTTTTCGTAAAGCTTTTGCGCCAGGACCATGGTCTGCTTGGCGCTGAATCCTAATTTTCTCGCCGCCTCTTGCTGCAGGGTGGAGGTCGTAAACGGCGCGGAGGGATTGCGGTTTATTTGTTTGGTGGATACTTCTCCGATCGAATATTCGGCGCCCTTGAGCGCGGAAAGTATTTCCTTTGCCTCCGTTTCGGAGTGGATGTCCATTTTGCCGACGGGCTTGCCGTGAGCGGTGTTCAACTTCGCGGCAAAGGTCTGACTCTTTTTCTTTTCGAAAAGTCCTTCGATAGACCAGTATTCGTCGCTTTTAAAATTTTGTATCTCGCGTTCGCGTTCCACCACAAGACGCACCGCGACGCTTTGCACTCGGCCGGCGGAAAGTCCGTAGCGTATTTTTCTCCAAAGAAAAGGGGAGAGTTCGTAGCCGACAAGCCTGTCTAAGATTCTTCTCGCTTGCTGGGCATTAACCAGGTTCATATCCAGGCGCCTCGGGTTTTCAATAGCTTCGGCAATGGCCTTCTTTGTTATTTCGTGAAAAACGATGCGCTTCAATTTCTCCGGATCTTTGACCGAGCCGGACTCTTTAAAAAGTTCGGCGATATGCCAGGCGATAGCTTCTCCTTCACGGTCTTCATCGCTTGCCAGTATTATTTCCGCGGCTTTGGAGGCGAGCTTTTTAAGCTCCGCGACGTGTTCAGCCGCTTTTTTTGGAATCACGTACTGCGGAGTGAAATCGTGTTTTACATCTATGCCTATCTTGCTTTTGGGCAGATCACGGACATGTCCCATGGAAGATTCCACTATATATTCGGAACCCAAAAACGAACCGATGGTTTTGGCTTTGGTGGGGGACTCCACGATAACTAATGTCTTAGATGATTTTGTAGCCATTTGGCGTTTCTTCTATTTGTTCCGCGATGAGCAGAGAATTCAGTATCTGGCTCAAGAGCGCGGGGTCCAGTTTAACCGTTTCCGCGATTTCGTCAAATCCGGCGTTTGGAAGATCGGTTATTGTCGCAAGGACAGTTTGCTCTTCCGGCGTTCCCTCAAAGAGCGAAATTTTCTTTTGAGAAAATCCCAGATCTTCAAGCACCTCCGCCGCGGATGTCGCAAGCCTGGCACCTTCCCTAATTAAAGCATGAGAGCCCTTATAGTTGCGATGCACAGCCGGTCCCGGTACGACAAAAACATCCCGGTTCTGTTCCATCGCAAAGCGCGCGGTAGCGAGACTTCCGGAACGCTCCGGCGCTTCGATCAATATAACTGCGCGGCATAGTCCGCTTACGATCCTATTTCTTTCGAGAAACCGATGGGCAAAAGCGGGCGAGCCAGGAGGGTATTCGGAGATGAGCGCCCCGCCTTTAGCCAAAATTTCCTCAGCCAGTCGTTTATTTGTGGCAGGTGTCGGGTTATCTACCGCGGTCGCCAGGACCGCGCATGTGCGCCCCGCGGTCAGCGCACCTCGGTGGGCGGCGGAATCTACTCCGAAAGCCAAACCGCTTATTATATTGATATTTCTGCCGGCCAGGATCTTCGCGAATTCATGGGCCAGATCTTCGCCGTCGGGCGTTACTTTTCGAGTGCCGACTATGGCCAAAGAAATCTCATCCACTTTTGGAATATTTCCTAAGAAATATATGCCGAAGGGAGGCAGGGGAATTTCGCCGAGTAAGGCAGGATAGTCCCGCTCGCCTTTTAATACCAGACCAACGCCGAGAGATTCGAGCTGCCGCCACAGGTTTTGCGGAAGTTCATCGTTTTTTCCAAGACTCTTAAAGGAATTTTCCCAAGTGCCCTTGGAAGTAAAAAGACGGTTGATTTTTTTATAATCACCTCCCAGGATGTTGGCAACCGCATTGTAAAAAATCTTTTCGTTTTTCACTATTACTTATTAATTTACATTAAAAAATCTTGGTCTGCCAGCACAACCCGCGTGTGATATAATTTGTATGTAGATGGAAAAAAGTTTTAGAAAAGATGTCATTGTCGGAATCTGCATAATTGTCGGCACCATAACGCTATTTTTTGTGGGTTCCGCGTTGTTTTCCGGGGCTATTTCCGAGTTGAGCACTAACATCGCCGCCTCCAAAGTATTTCTTTTAAGACGTGCGGAGCTTATTTCTAATCTTGCGGACATAAAGAAATCCAGCCAGGAGGTCAGTCTTTATGCGCAAAAAATGAACTCGCTTCTTCCGATGCAGGAGCAGCTCCTGAATTTGCCGCAGGCATTACAGTCTTCGGCTTCGGCCCATGCCGTGACCTTCAGTTTTTCTTTCCGCGGAGTGCCGATCCTGCCGCAAACGAATGCGGCCGGAATAGCCGCTTTTTCTTTGGATTCCAGTGGAAAACTGGAAAACCTTCTGTTGTTCTTAAACGACATAGAGCCGAAGGCGACCAGATATATAATAAGTATTGATACTTTTGACCTTTCGCAAGTCGGCGAAGGAAACTATCATTTGGTTCTGCAAGGGCGAGCATTTTTCCAATGAAATTAAGCAGGTTCGTAAAACAATATATTGATCAGCTGCTTATCGTGATTGCCTTTCTTTTCGCCGGATTGTTGATCTGGTTTTTTGTGGATACCACCGGGATAATAGCGGAAAACTTTTCCAAAGCCATATCGCCGCCGCCTGCGACCAACGGGGCGTTAAAGTTTCATCTAGAAGAGGCAAGGAAGCTTGATCTTCGAGGACTGGAGTAAACTTGTAATATAAAGAAAAATATCGACCTAAGGCCGATATTTCATCTCTGTGGGCGCTACAGGGAGTTTCACGCGCTTCGCTTTTCAAAACCCTCGGTTCTGAATAATCTCCTC
>VMER01000005.1:465-13979 GCA_007375645.1 Parcubacteria group bacterium LiPW_15 | reverse complement strand
TCTGGCTTGCTTCAGGAGTTCACTAGGGTTCAGGGTCATGATGACTACGACCGAAAGGATGGCTACGATGGCCAGGGTGACCAGGAGTTCGATGAGGGTAAAAGACCTTCTGTTCGATGAGCCTGCCTGCCGGCAGGCAGGGGTGAAGCTAGAGCGTCGATTCGGGAACATAATAGGTTAATTATAGAAGATTCGGGAACAAAAATCGCCCGGCTCTTCCGCCTCGATACCTCACATATCGGAACGGAGTTTCCCGGACGATTTTTATTATTATAACAAACCCTAGGTCGCGGACAATCCACAGTTATTCCACAATCTCATCCACGCCTACCAAAAACCCGGACAGTCCAATGGACTGTCCGGGTTTTGCTCTAGATTCTATTTTCTAGATTTCTATCTCTTATCTGCTCTCGGTAGTCTCCTTGAATTTACCGATAAGATGCGCGGCATAGTCGCGGCCGCCAAGACCAAAGGCCAAGCCTCCGGCTATAGCCAGCATCGCGATAAAGCCCGTGATGAGCGCCTGGATTATCGCAGTCGCAATACCGAGCTGAGAAAGCGCGGTAACGAATCCGAAAACCACTATTGCCCACCAAACCAAAGAACCGAGGAATTTCGCGGAATGAAGCTTCGCGCCCATGACCGAAGCGATCACAAGTTTCTTCGCGAAGTTGCCAACCACGAAAGCGGCAAGAAGAATAAGCACCGCGACAATCACGTTCGGAATGTAGTAAAGGACATCCCTCAGGAACGCGGAAAGCGCGAAAAGCTTCAGGCTGTCGGAAACGGCCAAGAGGAAGGCAATAACAATGAACCAGTAGAACAACCGGCCCAAAAACCTAGCACTCTTAAGCTGCATTCCGGCCCGCTCAAAATAAGGACTAAGGCCAAGCTTATGGAGCAAAGCATCGAGTTTGACGGATTCGAAAAGCTTTTCGATGACCGTCGCGACAAGCGAGGCCACTATCAAACCGATGATGAACACCACGATAGCCAAAATGAAATTCGGAAGGAAACCGGTAACCCCCAACCAGAGGTTTCCCAGTGATCCGCCCAAAATGTCGAGCCAACTTTGTGTCATATATTTATAGTTTGTAGTTTATAGTTGATAGTTGGTAGCAATTTTTTCATCTCTACCCACCACAAACTACTCGCTACCAACTGAATTATCGACCTTTTCTTATACCTAATTATAGCAAATTTATACCTCGAAGTCCGCGGCGTTGTTGTCGGTATCCTGCAGGTTCGCTCCCCCCGTTTTTCTTCTGAGTATTTGGCCAGCCTCAGGACTCATGGGATAAGGGCTCCCTTCCGCAAATTGACCGCTTCCCCCGCCCCAGGCGACGGCATCTATTATTTTTCCGTCTCCGTCCAAAATCGCGATACTGTTGTCCGCAGAAATCGTTGCGGTAGAAGAAATTTCCGCGCTCATGGTTGCCGCAAAATTGTCTTTACTGTTGGCCCAAGTTAAAACCGCGCCGGAGGCGATACTTGTTCCTTCTGGAACAACTTTTATGGACGATTCTCCGCCGGTCTTGGAACGCTTCCGAAGCTTCCATCCGGAGGCATTCACCGCGTACGGAGTCGGATTATAAATTTTTATGAAATCCTGTTCGGAATTTCCCGGTCCGCCGGTTATCTGAACTTCGAATATCAAAAGCTTCGCGGCTGCGACAACAGGTTCTTGGACGGGAGAAGCTTGCGGGTTTTCCACCGCTCCGATCTGCGCACTCGTAGCCGCAATCGGCGAAGTGGAAGCAACTTCTGCTATCGGCGCAGATGAGCTTGTCGTTGCCGCAACGGAAGACGTTACCGCGGCGGAAAACGTTGCGATCTTGGGCGGCGAAGGAACTACGGCCGGAACAACCACTTTGGTTTTTGGGGCGGTTGATTTTTTAAGAGGTAGCGAAAAGCTCACACCTTCAGATGCCAAAGGCGCGAGCACTTCCTTTCCGGTTTGCGATATAAGATTTGCGGTTTCTTTGAGCGCATCCCGATTCCCCGCGCCCAAAATATTCCCGGTTAAAACTCCAAGGACAAAAATAAGTCCGTAAGCAAAGATTGCTCTGAGACGACCGCCGGAAATATTCCTTTTTTCAATATTTTCCTCCTCCATCCCGAAGGTAAGTTCTATAAAAAGTATTTGGCTCCAGATAGAATATCCGAAAAAACCATTCCGCTACGCAGCCGTTTTCTCGTCGTCGCCTGGCTCGGCAAAATCGCCACCCAAATCTTCGGAAAGCTCCGCTCCGAGGTCAAAAGCGGCAACATCTTCCATTTTCCCATGCTCCTCCTCAGCCCCTTTGACCACCCTCCCCTCAACCAAGTGAAGAACCGCCGGAATCCCCTGCACTACCACCTCGACACTCTCCCCGTTCGCAATTCTTTCGTTAGCGGCAGCCAAACCCCTCTCCAATTCTTCCAAAGTTCCGTCCAATTCCGCCTTTTTTCTTTCATCTTCAGATAAGCTTAACGGCCCAGCCTCGAAACCTTTTAGTTTTTCCATGTTCTAATCCTAGCAAAACCGAGCAAAAAATTCATATTTTTATCAAACCGTTTTATAACACAAATATTTCGAAACAATCGTAAACTTTGTCAATTTTCCTGGGGATAAGTACCGCTTTTTTAACTCGCTCGCGTGCTAAGATGGTCTCATGAACAAACACTTTTCCCCGTCAAAAACGGACTTTTATTAACCAATAAGTCGATCAAAAAGTAAACCTTAAAAATGAAAGAATCAGCACATCAGACTACGCTCGCCGAACAAACCTCTCCCAAAGAAAAACACTCACCGTTTCTCCGAAGAGTTTTTACCCTACAAAATTCCAATCCATTCGATCAGATCAAGTGGACTTTGCGGGACGCGATGATCGGTACGGAAGAAAAAAAGGTTTTTGAACAAAAAAACGTCGAGTTTCCGGAATTTTGGTCACAAAACGCGGTAAACATCACCGCTTCTAAATATTTTCGCGGAAAATTGGGGGCGCCGAACCGCGAACGAAGTGTGAAACAGACGGTAACGCGCGTCGCGCATACTATCCGAGGCTGGGGAGAGAGTTTCAATTATTTTAATAATCATCAGGCTCAAATCTTCGAAGATGAACTCTCCTATGTTTTGGTAAATCAATATGCCGCGTTCAATTCTCCGGTTTGGTTCAATGTGGGTGTTAAAGAAAAACCTCAATGCTCCGCCTGTTTTATACTTTCCGTAGAAGACGACATGCATTCCATTTTGGATTGGATAAAAACAGAAGGAATGATCTTCAAGGGTGGCTCCGGAGCGGGCGTGAATATTTCCCGGTTGCGATCCAAACTCGAGCATCTGGCCGGCGGAGGATATTCTTCCGGACCGATATCTTTTATGCGCGGAGCCGATTCCGTCGCGGGCATGATCAAATCGGGCGGCACAACCAGGCGCGCAGCTAAGATGGTTGTAATGGACATCGATCACCCCGATGT
The DNA here is from genome assembly GCA_007375645.1 of Parcubacteria group bacterium LiPW_15. Lineage (GTDB taxonomy): Bacteria > Patescibacteriota > Minisyncoccia > UBA6257 > 2-01-FULL-56-20 > LiPW-15. Next base: position 10,520 of record VMER01000005.1, on the reverse strand, counting down.
AATGGATTTCATCCGCGCCAAGGCGGATGAAGAAGATAAAGTCCGGGCGCTCGCCGCGGCCGGTTACAACATGGCGGATCTGAACGATCCGGCCTGGAATTCGATTCAATTTCAAAATGCCAACAATTCCGTTCGCATTAGCGATGACTTCATGAACGCCGCTGCCGACAATAAACCCTGGGCAACAAAGTTCAGGATTAACGGCGAGACAGCGGAACAATTGGATGCCAAAAAATTGCTTCACGAAATTGCCAAAGCCGCATGGGAGTGTGGAGATCCCGGAGTTCAATTCGACACCACTATTAATGACTGGCACACCTGCCCGAATTCCGGACGCATAAACGCCTCAAACCCCTGCTCCGAATACATGCACGTGGACAATTCTGCCTGCAATTTAGCCTCGCTAAACCTCATGAAATTCGTAAACGACGACGGATCTTTCAAAACAGAGGAGTTTAAGCATGTAGTCCGCTTGATAATCCTGGCGCAAGAAATAATCGTTGGCAGTTCCAGCTACCCGACCGCGAAGATCGAGGAAAACACCAAAAACATGCGCCAGCTGGGCCTGGGTTACGCGAACTTGGGCTCGCTTCTTATGACCAAGGGCCTTGCCTATGACTCCGACAAAGGACGCGCTTGGGCCGGAGCAATCACCTCCCTTATGGCCGGCGAAGCCTATCGATATTCATCTCAGATCGCAAGCAAAGTTGGGCCCTTCGCGGCCTACGCCGTAAATCGCGAGCCTATGCTTGCCGTTATAGCCAAACATAAAAAAGCCGCAGAGTTGTTGCCGGTTGACTTAATAGAGGACGAGACTCTGGCAAATGAAGCAAAGAATGTCTGGAGCATGGCTCTTGAAGCAGGAAATGAGCATGGGTTCAGGAATGCCCAGGTAACGGTCATCGCGCCGACCGGAACCATCGCCTTCATGATGGATTGCGATACCACCGGAATTGAACCCGCCTTCTCGCTCGTCACCATGAAACAATTGGTCGGCGGCGGTTGGATGAAAATGGTAAACCAGGAAGTTGAACACGCCCTGCGCAATTTAAAATACAATGAACATGAGGTCCAAGAAATTATTTCCTGGGTAGCGGAAAACGGGACCGTCGAAGGGGCGCCCCATCTCAAAGAAGAACATCTGAGTATCTTCGACTGCGCGGTAAAACCGAACAAAGGCGTGCGAACCATTTCTTGGCAGGGACACGTGAAAATGGTGGCTGCCGCGCAACAATTTATTTCCGGAGCAATTTCCAAAACGTTCAATATGCCAAGCGAAACGAGCGTGGAAGAGATTTTGGATTGTTATGTGATGTCCTGGAAACTCGGGATAAAAGCCATGGCGGTCTATCGCGACGGCTCCAAAGCCAGCCAACCGCTTCAAACCTCCCAGAGCAAAACAAAGGAAAAGATCGCGGCGGAAATCCCGGCGGTTGGCTCAAGGAGAAAACTACCGACTACTCGCCCGTCCGAAACGCATAAGTTCTCCATCGCCGGTCACGAAGGTTACCTGACTTACAGCACCTTCGAAGACGGCGGCCTCGCGGAAGTATTTATCAGAATGGCGAAGCAAGGCAGCACCCTTTCCGGACTCCTGGATGCGTTTGCGATCTCCATCTCTATGGCGCTTCAATACGGAGTTCCCTTGGACGCCTTAGCCCACAAATTCATCTATAGCCGATTTGAACCCTCAGGATTCACCGAGAACCCCACAATACGAATAGCTACGAGTATCGTTGATTATATTTTCCGCTATCTTGCAAAAAGATTCTTGCCAAAGGAGTCCTTGGAAGACTTCGGCATGTCCGATCATGGAGATGAGCCGGAAAGCGGACCGATAAAGGACATTGTTAAAACCGCTCCACCCATTACAAAAGCAGAAACGTTGAAAAATGAGAATGGCGTTATCTTTGCGGATACGATGTGTCGAAGCTGCGGCGGTATGATGATCCGGACCGGAACCTGCCTTACCTGTTTGCAATGCGGAAGTTCTTCCGGAGGCTGCTCCTAGATCGGCAGTTTAAAAAACGAAAGCACAAGAAATTGCCGATAAGCACGCCGGCGTAGCCGAAAGGTCCAAATCCAACCAACGACCAATGAAAAAAATTGTATTAATGTTCGGCGGTCTTTCTCTCCTGGCCTCGGCGATTGCCGCTCCGGTATTCGCGGCTACCGCAACAAGCACGACTTCCGCAAAACCAAAGGTGGATGTAGCTTGTATGCAATCCGCGATAGCCGCGAGAGAAACTTCGATAGCTTCCGCCTTCGCCGGATACTCCTCCTCGATTTCAACCGCTCTAGCGACAAGAGCCTCGGCTTTCGCCTCCGCATGGGGACTCACGAACGCAAAAGCGAGAAATACCGCCCTTAAGGCGGCGTGGAAGGCATATCGCTCCGTGGCCTCTTCGGCCCGCTCCACCTGGAGCAAGTCTCGACAGGCTGCCTGGACAGCATTCTACAATACGCGAAAGACCTGCGGTTCGGGCGCGGCGGCAGAAGATACCACGACCCATAGCGTTGATGCTTCGTTATAGATCGGTCGCAGACTATCCGGACAGCTTGCGGGCTGTCCGGATTTTAGTATTGTTCCTGCAAATATTCTTCGAACACCCTTCTTCCTTCGCCCGGAGAAAAAATAATTTTTTGAATAACTGAAAAAAGTTTATACTCTTTGCATTTCTCGCCCAACAGCGAACCAATGGGGCCGATAGAAAGAATCCCTTCGCTCACCAGATCGGTTTTGCCTTTTTCCAAAAGCTCCCTGCCAACCCGCCGATTATATCCGTAAACACTCATCCCCGAGGCCACTAGATCCCCCAAGCCTCCGGGACCCATTACGGTTTCCGGACGTCCCCCCAAAACAGTCACGATCTCCACCATTTCTCGAAGAGACTGCGCAGAGAGAGACCCTTTAACGTTGCTTTCCTCGCCGGACGCTTCCGCGAACCCGAAGGAAAGAGAATATATATTTTTTAGAGCGCCGCAGAGCGCGAGACCGCGGATATCCGTTGTTCTCTCTATATATAGCCTTGTCCCGTTGAAAAGCGAGATTACGAAGGCGGACGTTTTATCGTCTTCTACACCCAGGACGCCGATGGCCGCTTCTCCTCTTTTCATTTCTTCGGCGAGCATGGGGCCGCCCAGCACGGCAATTGAATTTTTTGGGAAAATATCCTCCAAAACCGCATCCGAAGTTTTATTGCTTCCGGATTCTATCCCCTTCGAAAGAACGACGATCGGCTTGTTTGCGGGAATAACGGGCGCAATGTTTATTGCCGCATCCCGAAGCCCGGTGGAGGGCACGCAAAAGAATACGCAGTCGCAATCCGCCGCCGCATCTTTCAAATCTTTCCCCTTGGTGCATTTGGAACTGTTTCTGTCCCAGAACCAAACCTCATGCCCCGCGTTTTGCAGCACGGTTCCTATCGCCAGACCAATTTCACCCGCGCCGATGATGAGCACACGCATTTAATTTATTTTAGAGATATCCAGCCCCTAGGCCGTAGTAACCGGCACCGAAAGCAAGAAGCACGAAGCACAATCCGAGAAGCGCCAATTCAAACTCACACTCCGAGAATGGTTTCTTCCATTTAAACAATTTCCACAATATAACCACCAACATCTCTCCGCCAAAAAGAAAAGCGATGGGCGAAACCCAAACCCCCAGCGCTACCGCAATTCCACCGAAAAATTCCAAAAATGCCGCGATAGTTCCCCAAAAAGATCCGGGGCGAAATCCCATCCCTGAAAAATTAGTTGCGGTTTGTCGCAAGTCCTTGATCTTCGACCATCCGTGCCTTATGAGTACAACTGCCAAAATAAGCCTCACCGCCAGAAGCGACCAGTCGGAATAGAAAAAAAGGGTTGGAAAATCATTCATAGATTGATTATAGCATTAAGCGCCCGTCCGGGCTGCACACTCATATTTTCGACTTATTCAGAATCGGCACGTTCACGCGAAGAGCGTTCAAAATCGGCAGAAAGTCGGTCAGAAAATTATAAGTAGCCGCTCCAGAAGGAGCAAGAACCCCGGTAAAAACCAGAACGAGGCCGGTTACGTTAGTCGCTACCCAAAGCGCGAAATTCTGCCAAATTATGGTCTTGGTCTGCCGTCCCAAAAGCATCGCCTCCGGAATACGCTTCAAATCATCCTTCATAAGGGCAACATCCGCTGCCTCGATCGCCGCATCCGAGCCTATGGCTCCCATAGCGATAGATACATCTGCCAGGGCCAGCGCGGCCGCATCATTCACGCCGTCCCCGACCATTGCCAGAATACCGCGCTCCTTGGCCTTAATTTTCTCGATCTCTTCGAGTTTGCCTTCCGGTTTCATATTGGCAACATAACTGTCGATGCCCAAGCTGTCGGTTACTTTCTCCGCCGCCTTCTCGTTATCACCCGTAAGCATTATCCATTTTTTAACGCCGATAGCTTTTGTAGCGGCGATTAGATCTTCTGCGAACGGACGAAGTTTGTCTTCGGCGGTTATGAACCCGAGAAAATTTTTGCCCTCGCCAAGAGCGGTAACGTTATATCCCCCTTCTTTTTTCTCCTGCATCTCCTTTTTCTCTGCGATACCCACCCTCACTCCGTTTTTCACCAAATAATCTATTTTTCCGGCAAAAACTTTTTTGCCGCCGCGCGAAGCCATTATTCCATAACCGGGAGATTCTTCGAATTCTTCCGGAGTCGGAACCTTGATCCCCTTTTCCTTGAGATACGAGCTTATGGCGGTGCTGATCGGATGCTTGGAGTTTATCTCCGCCATGCCGAGCATCCTTAAAAATTCTTCTTCTTTTATATTCTCGTGCAGTTTCACTTCTCTTACCTTGGGCCGCCCGAAGGTAAGAGTTCCGGTCTTGTCCGTCATAAAGGTTTTTATTTTTGGAAGTTTCTCCAAAACATCCGAGCCTTTAAGTACGATTCCTTTTTGCGCCCCGCGCACAATGCCCACGGAGTAAGTGAGAGGCACCGCTACCGCGATATCATCCGCACAAACGACCAAAAGCACGGCGAGGACCAAACGCAGATCTCCCGAGGCCGCATAAAGCACGATCGCTCCGACAAGCGACGCAATTATGTACCAACTGGTAAATCTCTCGGCAAGTCTTTCCGTTTTTGCTTTTTTTCGGCTCGCCTCATTTATGAGAAGCGCAATGCGCGAAAGCGTGCTGTTTTCGCCGACCCGCAAAGCCCTTACAAGAAGCGAACCGGTTTCCACGAGCGTCGAACTCCAAACCTCATCATTTTCTTTTTTGAGGGCAGGCATGCTCTCTCCGGTAAGCGTCGCCTCATTCACACTCGCTTGGCCGGAAATAACTTTTCCGTCCACAGGAATCCTATCGCCCGACTCTATTATTACCAGATCTCCGGCCTTAACGTGTTCGATCGGAATGCTTTTTATCTCATCGCCCACCTTTATTTTCACTTTGTCCGGCCGGTATTTAAAAAGTTCGTTTATTATTCTTTGGGCGCGCCGCTCCGTCCAAAGGTCGAAAATGCGCGCGGAAGTTATCATAAGCAGAATGAAGGTAGCGGAATGCCATTCTCTGGCCAAAAAAGCGAAAAGGAGCGCAACGCTTGCCAGAAGATCGACGGTAAGCTCCTTCTTAAAAAGCGCCCGAACGGCGCTCCAAACAACGGGAATGACCCCTAAAAAGGAAAGCGCGACAAAAGCCCCCGGACCGAAAGGCAAAAGACCCAAAAGCTCAAGAATCAGGGCCGCTAGAAGGGCGGCGGCCAAGAGAGAGTTAAGGACTATGCTTGATGTTATATTCTTATCGCTCATCCATTGTTATTGGCCAAAAATCGGCCCTGCCTATCCCAAGCGGCGCCTGAAATAGCCGTCCAGACCCCAGGTTTTTCCGGCGCGGATGGCCGCGAAATAAAGAAGCGCAAAAATATAAATTATGTGCTGATCGACAATGAGGCTATGCGGATTTGGATACGGAAACTTCAGTTGCGCCAGATAATAGAGAAGCATGAGGAGCGCGCCCAAAACGGACGAGAATCTCACAAAGAGGCCGACTATCAGCGAAACGCCGAGGAGCACAAGGCCCCACTCATTCAAGAAATTAATGATCGGCAAGACGCTTGGAGTCAAAAGCCAATTGTAAAAATCGGCCAATATCGTCGCGCCTTTTATGGTAGGCGCGGCGGACCACTTCGGATCCAATACTTTTGTGATACCCGCATAAAAGAAAAACCAACCCATAGAGACCCGAAGCAACACCAAACTGATTTTTTGAAATCTACTCATGGCTTAATTATACAATAACTCAAGCTGCTTGTTTGATGCGTTATTCTTCGACTATACTTATCCCCATATGACCTTGACTTCACATGCCGTAGCGGGCGCGGCGGTGGCCACGCTGGCCCCGCAGAATCCAATCCTTGCTTTCGCTTTCGGATTTTTGAGCCACTATTTGCTGGATGCTTTTCCGCACGGGCACTATCCACTTCGTTCGCTCATTCCCAGTCCGAAAGACAAACTCAAAGAAGATATGACTTGGGGTTGGAACTTTGTTATTGATCTTTTTAAAATGGGGGCGGATTTCCTGCTGGGACTAGGACTCGCCTACCTCCTATTCGCCGCACCCAACAAGTCGGGAATGCTTGCCATAATGCTGGGTGCTTTGGCCGGAACCTTGCCGGACCCGCTTCACTTTGTCTATTGGAAGCTGAGGCAGGAACCCTTTATATCGCTTAGTAAATTCCACCTTTCCATCGCCGCAACTAAAGATTTCGATGGGGATACAAAAAAAACTCTATTAGTGGAAATCTCTGCGATAGTCGCATCTATTCTTTTCGCGAAACTGATTTCGCTCTAACCTTTTTGGATTTCAAACCGCTAAAAACAAATCCCGCTCCGACCTGGGTCGGAGCGGGACAAGAGTTAGATCCTCTTTTTCTTCGCAGCCTTCTTTTTCTTCGCAGGCTTCTTCGCAACTTTCTTAGCTTTTTTCTTTGCCATTTCTTTTTAGTAGTTTTTGCTTTTTATCTCCGACCTTTTAAAAGCTTTTTGCTTTCTTATACCTAAATTATACCAAATTGAAGAATTAATTGCCTGTGCATAAATCAAATTTTCTCCTTTTCGAAAGAACTTTTTACGCGCAGTAACGAAAAAACGTTGCTATCTCTGTCTATTTGGCTCGAATAATTTTTTTAAATTCCGCAGAAACAGAAAAAATAGTTATTCTCCAAGAAGAAGCCTTATCGCGGCCCGCGCGACATCCGAATAAGTTCCGCCAACAATGATCTGCAGATTATCTTCCAGATCTATCACCTTCGTATCGTGCGGAACCGAAATATGATTTCCGTTCACGCGTCCGATCTCTTTGCCGGCATGATCGTATATCTTTGTGCCATCAAAATAACCGAGGCGCTCCCCTCCATGCTCATAAATATCGTTGTCTTCTATGCGCCCGATCTTTTCTCCGCCCCGATACAAATATCCTTCCTCAATTTTTATCATCCTTTTTATTTGGTTATTGGTGGATCAATTGACGCAAATTTTGACCTCCGCCCCAAGCGTCGAGGTGGCGCTGGTTATTTTAAAAACATTCTGGAAAATCCCGGAAATAGCGTATGCGTGCTGCACAAAAAATGGAGGGTCGGCCGCCAAAATGGTTCCGGTGGCTCGGCTGCCATCGCCCCAGTCCAAAAAATATTGATAGTCTCTCGCGGGCGAAAAGGGATTCGCCACGGAATATTCTACCTTGGAATTTTTTGAAAATTGTGCGCAGATGCTTCCTTCTAGATCTTTGGCGGGCGTTGCCGAGACACTGTTGATGGCGATAAAGCCGGAAAGTTTTTCGCTTGCCTCTTTCTGCGGACTAGAAAGAAAATCTAAAACTCCTTCCGGCAATCTGCTTTTAATATCGCTTATGGTGCTGGACACCGCCTCCGATGTTTTTTCAAAAAAATCTTTTATCGACTGGAACTTTTCCGTTCCGGCCTGCACCGCAGAATTCACATCCTGCGCGGTTTTTATCGTTTTGTCCTTTAACTCGCCCAAGGCCTTAAGCCTGTTCAAAAAAGTTTCGTAAGAAGAGCCGACGGGATTATTCCCCTGTTTGTAAAAGAAAAAATAATACCCGGTGGCAAGGCCCGCAAGGATGATGAGTCCGGCGATAAGGCTTTTCATTTTTAAGTTAGAACCGCGCCCTCCGCGGCTTTCGCTATCTCCCCCAATTCGTCCGCCGGAATGACCGCTATCCGTGCGCCGCTCCCGTTATCTATGAATCCCTGCGCGCTTACCGTAGCCGCATTTTTATTTTCATCAATTTTTAATCCAAGAACCTCCAGGCCGGCGAGTATCCGCTCGCGCATTATATATGATCGCTCGCCTATGGTCGCGGTGAAGATAAGAGCGTCTACTCCGCCCATCCCGGCCGCAAAAGCTCCGATATATTTCTTTATTCTATATATGAAGACGTCCAGGGCCAGCTTTGCGCCTTCATCCCCCCGGGATTCGAGCTCTAAAAGCTCTCGCACATCCGCAGTTTTGCCGCTAAGGGCCAAAAGTCCGCATTGCCGGTTCAGATAATCCCCCAACTCCTCGTAAACCAACCCGAGCTTTTCCCCAAGATATATAAGGGCGCCGGGATCAATGTCTCCGACGCGCGTGCCCATCACCAATCCCTCAAGCGGAGTGAGGCCCATGGTAGTATCGAAACTCTTTCCGTCTTTCACCGCAGTAATACTGGCACCGGACCCGAGGTGGCACACTATAATTTTCTCCGGCACCTCGCCCATAAGTTTTTCGGCCTCGCGCAAAACGGAACGTATGGAGATTCCATGATAACCGAACCGGCGAATGCCGTATTTATTCGCAACATCTCTGGGTATTGCGTAAGCATAAGAAACTTCAGGCAAAGTGGAATGGAATTCCCCGTCGGACACGGAGATGAGCGCGGTCTCGGGCAAGGCATCTATAAGAGCGTCGAGCTCTTCAAGGACCGGAGTAATATGAAGCGGGGCGACCTCTTCGATCTCCTTCAGTTTATGAAGATACTCTTCGTTGATGCGCGGATGGGAATAAAAATATTCTCCGGGAGCCACGATGCGCACACCCGTTCTCTCGATCTCTTTCCTGTCTTTTATGATTTTCAGCTCTTCTGCTTTCTCCAAAATAAAATTCACCGCGTCTTTGTAGTCCGCTTCGGTTATTTCATTTTTCTCTTCCTTATCCGCAAAGCGGAACCCGACCACATGCTTGCCGTTCTCCTCTTCAAGATGCGCGCGAAAAACTTCCGCACCACTCCCATAAAGCGCGTATTTTTTGGAAGCACTGCCTGTGTTTACCGCTAATATCATTACTTATTAATTATACAGCTTTCTAGCCTATATGGTTGCGTTATATAGAGCCGAAACTTCCGCCGCGGAAAGAGCGCGGTTATAAATGCGCACATCGTCCATTGAGCCGTTGTAGTAATAAATCGTCTGCGCCGTATACGAAGCTCCCATCATAAATCCGGCGGAATTTAAATATTCCATTGCCCCCGTTCTGGCATATGAAGAGGCCAACGCTCCGTCAAGATACAAATTCATGACCCCTCCGTCATAAGTGCCGACCACATAATGCCAATTCGCCGTATCGGCATACGAAACGTTTGGAATCGAGCCATTATGGGTCACGGTATAAAAATATAGTCGGTTTGCGGAAAAATACATTCCGTACCCCTGAGTGAGTGTGTTGTAGTTTGTTTCCGCAGCAACCACGTCATAGGTGCCGCTTGTAGCGCCTGCCCTTATCCAGAGCGCCAAAGATACGGCGGAGGCTGGCTTTGTGATGGTTGAGCTAGGGGTAATCACTCCTTGATAGAGGGCGTCATTGAATGTCATGGCCCCGGATCTCATTCCGTCCCCATTGATGATTCGGGTAGGACTATTAGTCAATGTCCCATCATTCCCATTTCCGCTTCCATCCTTGGCCACAGTTCCACTCCCCTCGTCAAAGTTCCAATACCCCACAAGACCAGATGGATTGTATAGAGGTGAAAGAGACAGGTTGTTACCCATGGCTATGACTCCGGGGTAATTGGAGATATTA
>VMER01000005.1:0-436 GCA_007375645.1 Parcubacteria group bacterium LiPW_15 | reverse complement strand
GATGAAAGAACCACCGGAGACATAGGTATAGTAGTTACCGGAAGAAGTGGTGTTAATTGGGTCTACGGGGAGAGAGGAGAGGGGTGAACCAAAGGAGATATTGGAGAAATTGACAGGTATCCAGCCTAAACCGTTAGAAAGCTTGGTAGAAGTAGAAGTTACACAGTTGTAGGACCAGCCTGAGGGCAGGGTGGGAAGCCCTAGGTTAGCACAGGTAGAAGTGGTGTCAGGGATAGAGACGTAGACTATGGAGCTTGTACCCATGAAGCCTCCTGTTACGTCTGCACTGTAGGCTGCTAGAGCGGTATTCAAGGTAGAGAGGTCAGAGAGTCTGTTTGAGTCTCTGGCTTGCTTCAGGAGTTCACTAGGGTTCAGGGTCATGATGACTACGACCGAAAGGATGGCTACGATGGCCAGGGTGACCAGGAGTTCGATG
>VMER01000003.1 GCA_007375645.1 Parcubacteria group bacterium LiPW_15 | reverse complement strand
CAAGTCCCAAGGCAAAGTAGTAGAAGTTGGCAATGAAACCTACCGGGCCGGTTACGGCTACATCATAGGGGCCGGGGAGATTGGTGTTGATCTCGGCCGCGAGAGCGATATTTAAAAGCCAAGACATTAATTGGACAAAGTAAAAGACTTTTGCGCCGATGCGGATTCAAAATACCCGGCCGGATTTGAAACCGTTGCCGAGACGCTGAGCGCCGCTCCCGGGGCCGCATCCGGGTTCGTATTTATTATCAGATTTTGAGGGTCTTCCGCCGCTTTTACTTCTATTCCGCCGACCGACCAATTAAATTTAAGGGAGGAAAGATCGCTAACCGTAAAAAAATAGGGAACAATTTTCAATCTCAGTGTTTTGGAAAATAATTCGCTTGGGCCGGATGGATTTTCTATGACGATTGATGGCGACACCAGGGGTATGCTCACGCTTTTTACAAGAGAGCCGCTCGAAAAATCCGGAATTTGGGCCCGCAAAGTTATGGAGCCTCCGCCCAAGGTCTGCGGCGTCCTAATGCTTACGGATTGAAGGCCGACTCCGCGATCTATCAAGGTGTTGTTCAAATACCAGTAAATTTTATAGCCGGAAAGATTCACGGCCTTCCCCGACATGAAAATATCCAAAGAAGCCAAAAGCGGAGTGGTTGAGCCGGGCAGAATTTTCCCCTGATAAGACGAGGGGACGTAGGTCTTTGCCTTCCAACTCAAGACCGCGACCGGTTGAGCGGTCTGGCCAAAACCTTCCAAAGGAAGCGCTAACGCCGGAACAAGAAGAAGAATATAAAAAAGTTTCTTTAACATCCTACTATTATTCTAGCAAATCAGCCTGAAACTTACGCGGCTAGCTTATCCCGTCCGAATTTGTCGGCCGGCGGATTCTGCGGACCGAAACGATCCGCGGCATCTATAACGTTATTTCTTTTTCCGCTGAGATCCACGGAATTGCCCTCCACCTCAACCTCCTCCATTGTTTTTTCGACGCTTTCCTCTTCCTCATATGCTCCGCCAAGGCGGGCACCCGCGAATTCTTCGGGCTCTTCCTCTTTTTCTTCCGCGTTCAGATCTTCAGTCTTTCGTTCCGACCGGGTTCCGGCTGGTTTTTCTGCAACGGCCTCTTCTTCCGGCTCTTCGGCCCGAACAACCGGTTTTTCTCCCAATAGTTCCTCTTCGACTTTTTCGGTTGGAGTTGTGGTTTCTCCGCCAAAAACCTCGGTTGCCTCCTTGGCTTTTTTGGCGGAGACCTCAGATTCGGAAAGGCCGGCCTTGGCCGCTCCTTCCGCCGTCCCGGCAGCCTCTTCGGCCAAGACGGTTTCGGCTTTGGTTGCAACGGTTCCACCGGCCTTTTCCGCGGCTTGTGCGCCTCCTTTTTTGACGTCGGTTGCCGCTGCCGCAGCCGAAAAAGCCTTGGCGGCCAAACTTTTCGGATGCGCATCCGCCCACCAAGTGAGCCCCCAGCCGGCGCTCTTAAGAGGCAACCAGCCGAGATACGGGAAAATTTCTATAAGCCAAGCGATAAGCTGGCGGGCGGGGGGAACCCCTTTCATGTTCAAATACAAAAATATCGGCGATCCCAACAGATCGGTAATTCCGAAATCGTCTAAGCCGACAAAGACAATCACAAACTCTACCGTATCTAGGACCAAGAGGAGAAAGAGAACAATAATCCCCTCAACGGTAGATATCTTGTGACCCGCTTGCGGCTTTTCCTCTGTCTCCGGGGCAGCCGGTTTTTTGGCCGCGCGTTGTTCCTCCATTTGTTTTTTTTGACAATCCCTACGGGGACTTCTTCTCCAGAAGCTCCGCCGGATTGGTAGTAATTATCTTATCTTCAAAGTAGGAAGGAATTATCTGTATGGCTACGTGCTTTTTGCCGGCGAAGAACAAGCCCGTGCCCACTTCGGCGGAAAGCAAAAGATTTTTTTCGGCCTCAGTCAGGGAAAAAGCCTTGCCGACAATATCAATTGTCGCCGGAGCCTGCTTCAGCAGGAGTTGGATGGACGCGTTAGTGACTATCGGGCGCCCGTAGGGCGAACGCAGGAAATCTTCTACGTCTTGGGTGATGGTGGTGACTCCAAGGAAGTATTTTCTCGCCCGCTTTACCAGGCCAAACATAAAGCTGGCGGAATCTTCGTTTTTCATCATTATCCAAGCCTCATCAATGACCAATATGCGGCGTTTCAGTTTCGCGCGGATGAGATTCCAAATGAAGTTCAGGGTTACATACATGCCTATCGGGCGGAGTTCTTCTTCCAGGTCGCGGATGGAAAACACTATCAGGCGGTTATTGATGTCGATATTTGTCGGTTGATTTATAAGTCCGGCGAAACTGCCCTTGGTGTATTTATACAAACGCTCCGCCATGTCCTTTCCGCCCTCCAGATTTCTCAAGATGGTTTCGAGGTCTTCAAGAAGAGGAGCCGGTTTTCCGGTGAAGTCTTCGCCCGGAACGATTTCGCGGGAAGCATAGGTTTCGGTTATGGCGCGGTCAAGAATCGCATCCTCGGCCGGAGAAAGCTTTCCGAGCATGAGCTTCATAAGTCCGGCAAGATTCACGATATGAGAGCGTAAAACGTCTGCGGGATTTTCGCCTTCGGGGATGATCGGAATATCAAAAGGATTTACGTGTTCGTGCGAGGTGAGAGAAATATTGAAAAAGCTTCCGCCGAACCCTTCGGCGAGCCGTTCATATTCGTTTTCCGGATCAATAACTATTATGTCCGTGCCCATCATAAGGGAACGGATTATGTCGAGTTTTGAAGCATAGCTTTTTCCGCCTCCGGATTTGGCAAAGACGACCTGGTTGGCATTCTCCAAAGAAAAGCGATCGAAAATGACCAAATTGTTGTTGTGGCGATTTATGCCATACATTATTCCCTGGTCGGAGGTGAGGTCTTCGGACACAAACGGGAAGAAGGACGACACCGGGCCGGAATTCATAGGGGTTGTTACCTTGAGCCTATCCTCTCCTAGGGGCAGAATAGTCTGAAACCCTTCAAGCTGGGTGAAGAGCGACGGCTTAATATAGACGAGCTTGGCTTCCAAAAGCGTCGTCATTTTGCTTTCGAGCTTCGAAAGTTCCTCCAAGTTATCGGCATAAATGGTTATATAAACTCCGACCGAGAACATTTTTTCCTCGGACTGCTGAAGCACGTCGCGCAAATTTTCCACATCGGAAAAAGCCGTCTCGAGCTGGGGGTCCCGAACCATGCCCTTTTCCTGTTGGTCCATTATCTGCGATTCCACCTGAGCAGCCTTTTTGCGCAGTTTTTTAAGAGTGGACCCTGTGTCCAGCGGGGTTATAAAAACCGAGACGTCAAAAAGATGCGGCAAGTTGATAAGCGGCTCAAACCAGCCGGTAGATAGATATCTGGGGTAAGAATAAACGAAAAAGGTTTTTGCGAATTTATCCCCGATCTTTACATGATTGGATTCGATCTTCAGTCCGGACGGGGAAATAATCTTTTTTATATTTTCGAAGTTGTCCGCCATATTATTTTTCTTTCGGCAGATTTATATTTTCTTTCTCGGTGGTTTCCGGATTATAAAAGTTGTAGAAGAGCTCTGCCAGCTGTTCGTCGTTTAAGAGGACAACGTCCAGGCCGATAGCCGAAAGGCCATCAACCACCTGGGCCACGCGCTGACTCAGCTGCTGAATATCTTTTGCGAAATTTTCGTTTTTAGCGGTATCGCTTACCTTCTGCTGTTCGGTGGAAAGCTTCTTTTTTCCGAACGGGAGCATTCCGCCGAGACTCGATGCGGCGCCGGAAAAACTTACCGATTGCCAAGGGACGACCGCCAAGAAAGATTTGGACATGATCGCATTCTCTTCCACGAACTGACGGACGAATTCCCTGTACTCGCCTATCTGATTTTGGAGAAGCGGAGACTGCTCGGCCGCCTTTTTTTGATCCAGGTCGGTCAGGTATTTTTCGATGTTTATTTTTCTGGAGTGAACAATGATTTGGATGCCGAAATCTATGCTGTTTAAGAAGTTCGCATAAGAGCCGGAGATGGCGTTTTGTTCCTCTTCGGATTTAAGGGCGAAGTTAATGCCGCTAACCATAAGTATCTGGCGCAAGCTGCCGTCTTTAAGGACAAGGGTCGAATCTTTTATTTGTTCGACCTCCACCAGGTCTTGGGAATTTGCGAAGTTTGCCGGCATTTGTTTATTAATTATACCTGATTTTTGGGCACTTAGCGGTAGTCTACCCGCTTGGCGACTTTTCGTTCTCCGGTTATTTCGCGGAAAACCTGGTAAACCTCTTTTGTTTTCACCTCCACCGGCTCCGCCTTCTGTTCTTCCGGAGCTTTGCTTCCGGTTTGAAGATATCGCCAAGCGTTATTGAGCGCCATTCCGGCAACGATCTTTTCCAGAGAAAAGCCGGCTTTTTTCATATTTTCTTCTGTCTTGGGCAGGGCGGGCTGTTCCGGCTGCCAGGCATATATTTGCGGATTCCAATAAAAATTAAAGGCCGCCAAAAGAAGTTTCGGCAACGGCTTGCCGTTGATAACCACGAACGCGAAGCCGACGGAAACGGCGGCGATAAGCAGGGTAACGATTATCCAGAGCCAAAATTGAAGTGCAAAATAAGAAGCCAAAATAAGGGCCGCCCCGCCGGCAATATAAAAAAACTGCCTTAATGTAAGGGGGCCGATTATCTTATCCTCAGTTTCTATAAATTGAGGTACTTGAAATTGCATTTATTTAATTGTAACCCACCGGGGAAGCCATCACAAAACGACGATTTTCCCGCCTCTGGTTTTCGGAGGCCGTCTTGGCGAGCTAGGCTGCGGGACGGCTGGGGGGTCGGCTCGGAGAAGCTTTTTCCTCCGGGGAGATCATATTTTTTACCAGTCTGCCAAAAGAATCGGGCGCGGCCGATTCTCGAACAGGTGTGTTGTTGGCTGGAATCTTTGCCGAAATTGTGAGCTTTGGAGTTGTTGGGGCTTGCGAAGGAACAGATTTACCTGGTGAGGGGGGCGCGGGAACGACCGGGGTGCTTGTCGGCAGGGCGGGCCCTCCTACCGGCGAGGCGGGTTTACCGGCCGACGAGGCAGGCATCGGAGAAATATTCCCGAAGGAAACCGGCTTCGGAGAGATGGTGTTGGTTGGCTCCCCTCCCGCGGTGATCGGGCTTGAAAGACTGCTGTAATGGATGGCTTTCGGAGCGGACTCAAATTTGCCGACCGTCTCTCTCGGTTTAAGTTTTTCTTCGCGCCCGATTTCCACCTGCGCAGGCTTTGGAGCCTGAGGAACTGTCGAGACTTTGCCGGTCGAACCAAACGCGGAAAGCTGTGCGCCGGAGGTTTCGAGCTTGAATTTCGGAGCTTGGACTATCTGAGGCTCCTTGTTTTCGGTGTGCATAACGAACGGAGCCGGAACTGGTTTGGAGGGCTCCGCCGCTTTGGCAGGAGTCGGGGCTGGCGTGGCGGCGCCGCCAAAAGAAGCGAACGGGTTAACTTTTGCAGCAGGGGCCGGCGCTACCGGCGGCAGAGTTGGAGACGGTGCCGGCTTCGGGGCCGCGGGAGCCGCCGCAGGCGGAGCAGAGATTGTGTCGAGGGGCTTGGGGGCGTTTATTCCGCCGGCGGACGGCACCGCCTTCGCGGGAGTTATGGAATCAAGAGAAATTCTTTGAGGCTCCGCTGCTTCTTCCGGCTTCGGCGAATATATTTTTTCTAAAACATCCCGATACGGCGAGAACAATTTTTTTTGAAGAGAATCTTGAAGAGAGCGAGCCATCAGTGAATTTATTGCCAACCCCTGTTCAAGCTCTTTAGCGGTATCTTCGGCGTGTAGAAATCCCAAAAGAACCAGTCCCGCGACGCGCGCCACTTCGGAAGTTTTCTCTTGGGTGAGGTGGCTCTCCTCGCCGATTTTTCCTATTATTTCCGCGCTCTGAACGGAAAAAATCGCCGATTTTATTTCTTCGGGCAGGGTCTTAAGCCGCGCGCGCGCTTGTTCGGAGGATATGTTGAGCATTTATATAGATCCGCGTTGTTTTAATTCTTCAATGCGTTTCTTTTGGGCCTTATCATAGGCCTCTTCGCTTCCGGCCGGCATGGCATTCGCACTAACCGCAGCCAGGGCTGCTTCTTCCTCGCGCGTGATTTTAACCGCGGCAACCGCCGTTCCAGCGTTTGGATAATATCCTTCAAGCGTCACCCCTAGATTTCTGGCTCCATTATTTCCAAGCCAATTTTTAATTCCTTCGTTTATATCGGCGACAGCTATTCCTTCGTTCGCTTTTTTAAAGGCTTCGATCGCGGTGGGATCGCCTTTTGTTTGAAGATCGGAAAGGAAGGAGGAGTACCTGCCGGCAGTTATTCCGTTTGGACCGACCATCGTGCGCGCCAAATTTTCCTTAAATTTATCAAACTCATCTTTAGACAGACCCAGAGGATTCTTTTTGGCCTCAGCATCCGCCGCCCTGAAGAACCCGGCAAGGGCTTCGGAAGATATTTTGCTCATACTCTTTTGCAGGTCTTGTGTCGCCTTGTCTATCTTCTTCTGAATGTCGTCCTTCGTCGCCTGGTCGGTAGTTGCCCTTATTTCTCCATTAAGAGTTTCGAGGTCTTTAAAGTTCTTTCTGGCGCTAACGCCGGTCGTATCTCTAATTGCCTGCAAAGATTTGCCTTGGCCCAGCCGCGCAAAAAGCTCCTCGTTCTTTTTATAATCTTCCTCTTTCTCTTCTCCCGAAGAGTATCCGGCAACGTATTTTGTTATTTCGTCCGAGGTCAGATCTCCCAACGCATTCTGCTTTTGGAGAAGGTTCAGGAGCGCGGCCCTGGAGTTTGCGCTATGGCCCAACGGATCTGCGCGAAATTCTTCAAGAAGCTGATCCTTGGATAAGCCGCCATATTGCTTTTCATAATCGGCGACCTGGTCCACGCCTCCCGGACGGGCCGCCATCGTAACTCCGCGACCAAGCATGCGTTGCAAGTAGTTGCCGGATTTCATCCACCCCTGAGCCCGCTCCTGCGCAGCTTTGCCCTGGAACGGTCTGGACAGATCTCTCGCAATTGCGCGCCCGCCTCTCTTGAGCGCCCAGCCCTTTGCGCCTTCGGCCCATTTCATGCCGGTTGCGGCAAACTCAACTCCGAGGGTTTGGGCGGCCATAAGACCGCCGATCATCATGGCGGAGAGGACGACCACGTCGAGAAGGGGGAGGGCTATCGCGGAAAGCAGGCTTCCTATGCCGTTTATGTTTGTGGAAGATACGGTCGAAGTCGAAGGCGCCGCGGAAAAAGCATTTTTGCTGACGGTCAGCGCCAGCCAAAGAAAGAATATGGCTACCGGCGGGAAAAGGATTTGCTGGATAAATTTGCTCCACCAGGTTTGGAAATGCTTCGACAGATAAGGGAAGGACCAAGCCATCCAGGCGAGGGGGAGAAGGATCAGAAGAATAACGAGAGTGACATAACGAATAACCAACATCACCAAAAAGGCGGCGAGGGTTATTATTATGAGCACCATAGCGATCAGCATCATGACAAAAGCCGCTTGCGGCCGTAACATTTTGTAAAATTCTCCGGAAACCGAGAACTCTTGGGCAACATCTGCGGTGCCCTTTTCCGCGTCCGCCTTGCTGTACGGGGAAAGGAAACTTTGCGGCTGAAATGCGCCGGTCATCGTGTCGGAAAATTTAAGGACAGAGGCCGCCCCCTTTCCGCCGGTTATGCTGTCCAAAAAATATTGAGTAAAGCCGTTGGATATATTTATGAGTCCGCCGGCGAGAACCAAGCCGAAATTCACAAGGACGGCCATAACCACAACCTTGTAAAGCAATGTTTTTACGCCGTAGGTTTGATTCCGCAAAATCGTGGCGATCGCCACGATGATCACCCCCAGAATAAATCCAAGATTGGCTATGGCGAGAGTCACATTGTACCCGCCCTGCACGGTGGGGCTGTTAACCGCGCCCAAACTCATATTCAACACAACCCCGATCGCCCAAGAGATGACCGCAACCGCTATGCCGGCGATAAAAGTCACCATGTAGCTCACGATCTGAAGTACCGTGCCAACCGCTTTTGCGCCTATGTCGCCGATCGTGAAAAGGGCGTGCGCGGAAGGAGCCGAAAGAATTAGGACAAAAAAGAAAAGCAACGGGAAGATGACGAGAAATTTTTTAAGCCAAGGTTTCATTTAATAGTTTCCGCTTCGGCAGGTTTTTTCGGCCGCCTTGAGAGAACATGCCGCCGCGTCGCCAACCGGCTGGTAAAGGAGTTTTGCTTTTTCAAGAATTCCGCAA
The DNA here is from genome assembly GCA_007375645.1 of Parcubacteria group bacterium LiPW_15. Classification (GTDB taxonomy): domain Bacteria; phylum Patescibacteriota; class Minisyncoccia; order UBA6257; family 2-01-FULL-56-20; genus LiPW-15. The sequence continues at coordinate 177,695 of VMER01000003.1, read as the reverse complement.
CCGCCGTCCACGGAGATGGTTGTTGCAAATGTCTTGATGTCACCCAGGTCATTCCCCGCGGTGTCGAGCGAGCCAAAAATCTTGCCGAAAGTGGACCCGGCATTATCTATGTCGTTCGCGAACTTGTTATAGAAATCATCTTTCTTTTGTGTGTCACCGGCGTCTTCCATGAGCGGAATGTTGAAAAGGGCCGCGAGGTCGTCAACTTTGTCCGCTTGGGCAAGTTCAATAACCGCGTTCAAGCGCTTGAGTTTGCCGTCAAAAGCGTCGGTGCCCGAAGTGGCTGCGGGATCTCCGGCGATGTCCTTAATTATGTCGTTTATGTCATCCACGCGGCGACCCAGATCGTCTATGCTTTGCTCTATAAATGAAAGCGTGTTTTGGGCATCCGGATCTACGCTCAGGGCGAGTGGGCCGCTGCAAGTGCTTGAGGCGATATTGAGATACCCCAACGCTTCTTGGGCCTTAGCCACGGCTCTAGATCCTTCGTCCAAAATCTTTTGTTTGATCTGGAAAAGTTTTTTGAGCTGGTTAACCACGCCATCTTTGCCGTTCCCGGCCGAAGCGCCAGTGGTGGCTATGTCCTGATTAAGTTTTTGGCAAGCAGCCAGATCCTCTCCGGTAAGTCCGGCGCAGTTGGCGTTCGGATCGCTTTGTTTGTTAAGTTCCGCGGTTGTAAGGCTCGTCATCCCCTTCTTGGCGGAAGTCATAAGCTTGCTAAGCGCGCTGTTCGCGATCGCCACGACCAAGCCAGTAAGGTCGTTCGCATTCACAATTCTGTCTACGGGGGAAGAAGAGACCTCGGCGCCCGCTTTCGCGACTACGTCTCCCGGGGTGGTGTTTGCTTTGGCGTCGGGATTGGAGGAATTGCAAGCAATGACCCGCGTACAGGGTTGGCCGCCCCCTGGGCAGTCCGAGTCAATATAATCCGAACCAAAAGTGGCACGAGCATCGGCTTCCGAAGAAATGCTGCCGATCTGCTCCGGCTGATTATAAGTAACCTGATCTACGCACTCCGTTTGCGACTTGTATCCGCTTCCCGAGCCGGCATCCGCTTGCGCCGCCTCTTTCGCCTTGTCTCCGGCCGTAACCATTGCGTCGCTTAATAAAACCATGCTGCCGAAAATATTATTTTGGGGTTTTAAGAGTTCTCCGTACGCGAGCCAGCCGCCGCTTTGAAAGTCGTTTTTAAATTGATCAATATTCGCAACCACCCGGTCGAGTGTGCAGGAATAGGGATTATTTGTGGCACCGTAATCCACGTTGGGCGCCGGGAGGAGCGACACTTTTACGAGCGGTCCGAAATTACTGCACAGTTGTGGCGCATATTTGGTAATGACTCCGCCTGCCGCGGTATTCACGGCATCGCCCAAGAATCCTTGCCAATTATTCACAAACTGCGGTTCACCTCCGCCGTTCACCCAGTTTATTATCTGGCTTATCATTTTCTTTACCAGCTGGTTTTTTACAACCTCGGTCAGGAGTTTGCGCAGCCATTCGTTGGAGGCCAGAACTTTCATTGCGTACCCCCAAACATCGGAAATCACTTTGGAAATATAATTTAAAATATTGGAAATACCTCCGATGATATCCGGCAACAGCGCGTAAGCTTTTTCTACTCCCAAAACGGCATGTAAGACGGCGTAAGCTTTATCCGGCTGATTGTCCTTTGCGGCCGCAAGTATCTGGGGGAGATTTTTTTCGAGATTCTTAACTTCGTTTACAAGCGCCTTTTGATATTTGCCGATGGCGAGCTCCGGATTTTGTATGGCTATCAAAGCTTTTACCGGATCGTCTTGGTCAAAAAATACTCTTTGGGAATTAACGAATCCCAAGAGCGCGGAATTGAAATTTTTGAGCGGCACCGGAACCTTGGCTCCGTATATCTTTCCCTCCGTTTGGTCATAGATCGCGGTGATGGAGGGCATGGAATCTGCGCTTAGAGATGCTTTGGTAAGGCCGCTTAGACCCAGGGCCAGATCATCCGAGAGGGCCGACTTGCTGTTCTCGAGGTAATTTAGGAGATCTTCCGTGGTGTAATCCTTGAGAAGAGATACTTTTCTGTTGTCTATGGTCGGCGCGAAAGATCCCGGGAGAAGGCCGGTGACATCGGTAAGGCTAGCTAGGTCTTTTGGAAGATCGACATTTGGAACCCCGTTCTTCATGACCGGACCCTTGGGATTGGCTTCGAGAACTCCGGCGGCCAGCTTATCTGTTACGTAATCGGTAAAATTCGCCCCGGACCCGTATTTTATATCGCTGAGCGATGCGAGGGGAGAAACATATCCCGGGACGGTCGGAATTTTTTCCACAAAGACCTTCTGCCCATCAAGGGTCGCGGTTACGGCGTTGTTGTCTTCGGCGCCCAATGTCCCGTCCAAGGCCCGGTTGTCCAACAAAAAGAAAACCGAGGAGCTTGTAACGGCAGCCAGTATAAGAAACGCGACTATAAACTTTTGTATATTAGGGGAGTTCATTTACCAGAGACCACTCCACTCCTCTATTATATCTCTCTCTGGCGCAAAACGCGTGGGGATAACTAATATATAGCCTTAGCGATAAGCAGGATGTCCTCCACGGACAGATCTTGGGGTCTAAGACCGGGCGAAAGGCCGGCGACTTCAAGCGCCTGCGCCGCTTTTTCGGAGGCGATTTTCCTCGGATCTTCAAATTTTGCGGCCAGGTTATTCAGAATTGTTTTTCTCGGTTGGGCAAAAATGGCGCGCACCGCGGAATAATAGCTTTCGGCCGAGATTTTCGGCGGGCTTTTCTTGGTTTCGAGAAGAATTATCGCCGAATCTACCTTGGGCGGAGGATTAAAGCTATTCTTGGAAACAGTCTTTAATATCTTCGGGTCAGCCCAGAACTGTATTGAGGCAGAAAGGCGGTTCATCTCGGGCGGTTTCGAAACAACTCGCTCCGCAACTTCCTTTTGAATCATAAAAATGGTTCGTATGGGTTTTTGCTCCAGTTCGGAAATTTTACGAAGCAGAAACCCGGTCAGGTAGTAAGGAATGTTTCCGACGAGGGCGTAGTCCTCGTCCTTAAGTTTGGAAACCACCTCGGGAAGCGCGACAAGAATATCCTCCTCTATAATTTCCAGATTTTTAAGATCCCAACTCTTGGCCTCTGCGGCGAGCAAGGGATCTTTTTCTATTGCGATCAGACGCCCCCCGGATGAAGACAGCGATTCAGCGAGCGATTTGGTAAGAGCTCCCCTGCCCGGACCGACTTCAATGACCGTTTTTATGTTGTCGCCCAGCGCGGATATTATTTTTTCGATCGCGCCCTCATCCCGCAAAAAATGTTGTCCGAGTTTTTGTCCCATGTTAATCGTAGCTTATATATCTTTCTTCCGAATCGAAGTCGGAAAACTTTTCGCGGGTCAGATTTTCATAAGACATATTTGCGTCCGGAATGGCGCTCAAGAAGCGGGATGGGATTTCGTAGAAACATAAATAGAGTTCTTTGCGGGCCCTGGTCATTGCCACATATAATAAACGCCTTTCCTCCTCCATCGATTCCGGATCATAAAAAGAGCGAGCGTGAGGCATAAGTCCCTCTTTCACTCCGGAGATGAATACCGTGTCGAACTCCAGGCCCTTGGCGAGGTGCACGGTGGACAATATCAGCCCGTCGGAATTATTTCGTTTGGATAGATTGTCCGCGCTCTGGAGCAAAGATATCTGTTCCAAAAACGGAGGCAACTCTTTGAATTCCGAGGCGAAGTGGATGAGTTCCGCGATGTTTTCCTTGCGCTCTTCGGGATCGGTCAAACTTCGCTCTATATATTGGAGATAGTCGGTGGAATTAAGAAAGAGTTGGATAAGCTCCAACGGGTCCTTGCTTTCCGTTCCGCCAAGCTCCGCCTCGAATCTCCGGAAGCGCGTTTTTAAGATGCTCTTTTCCAGACGCTCTTTGCTTATTTCGTCGGCGCGGTTCAGGGCGTAGCGCAGTCCCGCCAGAACATCCTTTATTTCCCTGCGTTCGTAGAAGCGCATGCCTCCGAAAACTCGATACGGAACTCCCCTTCTGAGGAGCGCCTGTTCAAGCGCGCGAGATTGAGCATTGGTGCGGTAAAGCACGGCCATAGTTTCGGCGGGCGCCGATATCTTTTTCTCCACAATTTTATCCACGATCCACTCCGCTTCCTCTTCTTCGCTTCCGGATTCCAGAAGGGTGACCGCTTTCCCTTCGCCGTTCTTGGTCCAAAGTTTGTATTTCAAATTCGGAGAAAGAGTTCGTTCTCCCAAAAGGATCCCGGAAGCGGCATCGATTATGTTTGAAGTGGAACGGTAATTTTCTTCGAGCAAAGTTATCTGCGCTCCCGGCCAATCTTTTTCGAAATTCAAAAAGATATTTATATTGGACCCGCGCCAGGTGTAAATGGTTTGGGCGGCGTCCCCCACCACGCTCAAATTTCCTCCGTCCCTCGAGAGAAGTTTTAGAAATTCATATTGAACATTGTTGAGGTCCTGGTACTCGTCAACCAAAACATATTGGTAGCGCCCCTGATATCTTTTTAGAATTTCCGGATTATTTTTCAAAACCAGCACCAGCTTTTCCAAAAGATCGTCAAAATCAAAAGCATTGTGCCGCAAGAGTCCGGCCTCATATCTTTTATAAAATTCTTCAGCGGTCGCGCGCCCGACTCCGGCCGGTGCCTCCGTCTCGCTCATCGCGGACATGCCGTTCTTTATCGCGGAGATGTAGCGGTAGAATTCCGAAGGCTTTTGCTCTTTTGGAGAAAACCCCATTTCCTTAATGAGCTTTTTTATAAGGTCAAAGGAATCATGGTCGTCAAAGATCACAAAGTCTTTTGTGCGTCCCGCCGCCTCCGCTTCGGCGCGGAGGATCCGCGCGCCGAGCGAATGGAAGGTTCCGACAAGCGGGCGGGTCCTTAGGCCCTTAAGTTCGCCCTCTAAGCGGTCCATCATTTCTCTGGCCGCTTTGTTTGTGAAGGTGAGCGCCAGGATCTTGTCGGGCTCCACTCCACTATTAATAAGGTGGATGAGGCGGCTCGTGAGAGTCCTGGTTTTACCGGTTCCGGCTCCGGCCACTATTAATAAGGGGCGCATCGGCGCCTCTACGGCTTTCTTTTGGGCCGGATTGAGTTCTGGGTGCATGGTGTGTTAGGGTAAATCCTCGTATGCGTCTAGGTCCAATTCTAAGACAACTGGAAAAAGAGAAAAAGTCATTGGCCGTGGCCCTCTTTTTGTTGTTGGGAATAGGTATTATACGCCTCCCGGCACAGAGCCCCAAATCCACGGAAACAGTGGGTTTTTTGAGTATTCCACAGGCTGTGCACAGGGCCTTTCCGGGGGCCGACGCGTTCCTTTCGGACAATGCCCCGATCGGGCTTGTTTACCCAGGCAATAAGCCGGCCAGCCCCGAGGAGGAGTCAAAAGCGTACTTTGTGGCCAAAGGGATTCCCGGTGTGGTTCCGGTTGCAGGATTTGCTGTGTTGCCGAACGACGCCGGAGGCGGGTTGCTTGCCAAAATATAAGTTGCCGCCAGAAGGGGATGTGCTGTGGGCATCGGCTCATGCATCTTTGAATCTATATCCCCATGCTTCCAAAAGATCTCCAGCCGAGGTCTTTTCTTTTTGTTCCAGATCCGCGATGGTTCGGGCGGTTTTAAGCAATCTGTAGTATCCGCGCGGAGAGATCTTTGTTCTGTCTAGACCCGCCAGAAATTTTTCCGCTTCCGGTTCTAGATTCGCAAAATGTTCCGCTTGCTTGCCGCTCATTTCCGAATTACAAACGAGAGTCGTTCCCGCGAATCTTTTGGCTTGAAGACTCCTTGCGAGTTCCACTTGTGCGCGCAGTTTTTCGCTTCGCTTCTCTTCCGTAGCGGTTTCCGCGCGAAGCTCTCTGACTTTGGTGCGGGGAACTTTTACTTGCAGGTCTATTCTGTCCAAAAGCGGCCCGGATATCTTATTTTGATAGCGAAGAACTTCGTGTGCGCCGCAGCGGCATTCTTTTTCCGGATCGCCAAAGTATCCGCAAGGACACGGGTTCATCGCGGCGACCAGTGTAAACTTCGCCGGGAAGGCGAGCGTTCCTTTTGCGCGAGCTACGTGAACCACTCCGGATTCCAGGGGCGCGCGCAAGGCCTCCAGAATATTTCTTTGGAATTCCGGAAGCTCATCCAGGAACAACACTCCCCTATGCGCGAGGCTCACTTCGCCGGGTTTGGGGTTGGTTCCGCCGCCGACGATCGAAACCGCCGAGGCGGTTTGGTGCGGGGAACGAAACGGCCGATGCCCGATGAGCGTTCCCGGAGACATTCCTGCGGCGCTGTAAATCTTTGTTATAGCTATCGCCTCTTCGGTCGTGAGGCGCGGCAATATCCCGGAGATCGCGTTCGCCAACATGCTTTTCCCGGATCCCGGCGGACCGACCATCAACAAATTGTGGCCGCCGGCCGCGGCGATAAGCGCAGCGCGCTTTGCCTGGTGTTGGCCCTTTATCTCCGAGAAGTCTGTCGAGCCGGAAATTCTCTGCGGGGCCGGACTGAATTTCGCAGGCTCAATGTCTAAAACGCCTTCCAGATATTGAATCGCTTCTTTGAGCGAAGAGAGGCCGATAACTTTTATTCCGGAAACGGCCGCGGCCTCCGCGGCATTTTCCTTGGGGAGCAACAAAAAGTTTTTTCCGCTGCGCCGCGCAAGCTCGGCAATGTTTAAACTTCCGTTGATCGGACGCAGCGCGCCATCGAGCGCCAACTCCCCTATTATAATTTTATTTTTAGCGTCGAATTCTTTTATCTGTCCCGTCGCGGCCAAATATCCCAGAGCGATTGCCAGGTCGTATTGCGAACCGTTTTTCTGAATGTGCGCCGGCGCGAGATTTACGGTTATCCTCCGATTCTCCCGGGTCGGAGGTTTTATCGCGGAATTTTTTAAGGCGGAGTTCACGCGCTCCTTCGCTTCATTCACCGCCTTATCCGCCAGGCCGACAATATTAAACGAATGAAGGCCGACACCAAGGTCGACCTCCACTTCGATTTCTTTTGCCTCTATTCCTTCGAGCTCAGCAGAAAAGATTTTCGCCGGCATCGCTTATTTGGTTTTTAATTTACTCCGCTACCAGTTTTTTGCAGGTTTCACAGAGATTGGATTCGGGAACGATATCTAAGATTTCCTTTTCGATATCCTTTCCGCATTTTTCGCAGACGCCATAGGTTCCATCCTTTGTTCGGGCGAGAGCCATATCGATCTCGCTCAACCTGTTTTTCAATGTATCCTTGATCGCGACTTTGTTCGCAAAATCTTCCGACTCATCAGCTTCCTCTTCGAGTTCGCCATCCGGCTCGGAGCCGAAGTCCGCGGGTTTCTCGTTTTCTATTTCGGCAACCAACAATCTTCGTTCCTGTTCAAGGGCGGACTGATATTTTTCGATTTCCTCTTTTGTGAGCATAGGTCAATTATAGGGCTTTTGTTTTACGGCGCAAATAAATTTTAAGGATACTGGGGATTAGTTGTGGAAAACTAGTCGCTCGCATTTGTCCCCGGCTACCGCTCGGATTCCCGGCGAGAATCCTCGCTGGCGATTTGTCCTCGCTCTTCCGCCAAGGCGGAAACCGTGCCCGCTCGGACAAATGGCCGCGCCAAGGACAAATACTCGCTTAGGGTTGGGTAGGGATGGGCGGGGCTCCGAGGGCCCCCGGCAAAACAATGCCACTCGGGGCGTGCGGGACAGACGGTTCCGAAGGCTCCTGCGGGGAAGAGATTTTGCCCGAGATGGGAGGGATAAATGTTTGTCGAATGTTTATCTCTAATAATCCGGCAATTTAATTCGGCAAACCGGCAATATATATAGGTGGGTTGCCGAATATCAAAAAACGACGAAAATCGTTCATATAAACACTGGAGACAAACAAAAGTGTTTGTCTCCGACAGAATGGCCAAACCCAATCGGCCCGTAAAACCTACATTCTTTTAATTTCGTCAAAAAATTTGTTTGCTGATTTACAATCTGAACTTACCAATGTTTGCTGATTTACAAAGTTATTCAAATTTTGGATTTTTGTCATAAAAGCCGGCTTTATAAATTTTATAGATAAACTTAAAGCTTTCCGGAACATCTGGATCGTTTCCTATTGCCTCCAGCCAATCCGAGAATTGCGTTCCTTTATAGCCATGCAGTTTTTTGTAAAAAAATGGCACAACTACATTTTTAAGATTTCCGAACTCTCGAACAATAAGCATCGACAATTTACCTCTTTTGTAGCCATCCCGATGGTGATTGTTTTTGTTTGTATAGATTTTATTTTTTAATCCCAGGCCGTCCCGCACCGCCAGAATCAGGGGTAGATCGCGCTCGTTCATCGCTATCGAAAAGGTCGGGATTTTCTTAATCACGGTCTTGCCGCTTGCGGTTATGTATTTGGTTGTGCAAAAAGTGAAACAGCCCTCACCGTCGACGAGGCCCCTTATATAGTCGTGAGATATTTTTTGGATTTGTTTGGGCATGTTTGCTGATTTACATAATGATTATATCATTAGTGTGTATGCGCTCAACACTAAATCCTGAAGAAAAATCACTCGGTCAGCGCGGAGAGGATTTGGCGGCCAAATACCTGGTTGGGCTTGGGCACAAAATTCTTGGCCGAAATATTCGGGAGAAATTCGGGGAGATAGATGTCCTGGCGAGCGATGGGGGTGGGGTCATCCACTTTGTGGAGGTCAAAACCATCTCGGCCGGTTATGCGGATTGGTCGGGTATGGAGCCCGAGGACAATCTCTCCCGGGCGAAGCTCCAAAAAATGAAGAAAATGGCTGACTGGTATATGGGCTCGCATCCGGAACTTGCAGGGGATTGTCAGTTGGATCTTTTGGCAATAAAGATCGAAGAAAAGGACGGCGAAAGCTCCGCGAGATTTTATCCGAATATCGCATAGAGCGACTATTGACAGAATATGTATAATGTGCTATACTCTCCGGGTCACAGGGTTTAACAGTTCTTTTAGCAAACCAATCTCCTTTTCAGAATTCTGATCGTTTGTGGTGCGGGGTTGCCCAAAAATTGCCAGAATCCTGAAAGGGAGAAGGAGAACAGAGATGAGCGTAGCAATCGAACATCGCGGGTACCACCGCGGGCCGTTCAGGACCGAGGAGGAGGCGCGCGAAGCGTGTCCTCCCGACGAGCGAAACGAGCTCTGGCATCCCGAGTTCCACCGGGCCGAGGCTCGGTGCGAGCGCTGCGGCGTCGACCGCAGTCGCGAGACACCGAAGCCCACCGGGTGGTGGGCGGTCGCCCGGAACGAGCAGGGTTCGCGGTGGAGCGGTGCCCCCTGGGCCTGCCACTGCGACACCGGCGATTGATGCCTCGACTAACGCTCCTCCTTTCCGTTCCGGCCCCTCTTGGGGGCCGCTTTTTATTGTGTTCAAACTCATCCACTATATATTGTTGACTTTTAATACAAAAAGCGTATGATGTTTTTGTTCACGAAGTTCCGCCGAGGCGGGACTTTTTTCGAATAAGGGGCCGTGTCGAACGGCCTCAAAAATAAAATTTAATAGCGAGATGTTCGAGATAAAAGAATTAACCAAGGCGCTGAAACAGGTCGCCGATGAAAAAGGTTTGCAGCCGGAACAGGTGCTCGAGGCGATCGAGGCCTCTTTGGCCGCGGCTTATAAAAAAGAGTATCGCGAAAGGGGAGAGGTCATCCGTGCGAAGTTGGATCTCGAAACCGGAGATATGAAGTTTTTCCAGGTGAAGACCGTGGTAGCGCCCGACGAGGTGCGCGTGGTGGAAGAAGGCGAAGAAGAAATTCCGGAAACGCCAACAGAAGAAGGCGAAGAGCCTAAGCTCCCGCGTTACAACGAAGAGCGCCATATTTTTTTGGCAGACGCAAAAAAAATTAAAAAGGATGCCGAGTCTGGAGAAGAGATATCTTTCCCGCTTCCCTTAAAAGAAGATTTCGGCCGCATTGCCGCGCAGATCGCCAAGCAAACCATCGTGCAAAAATTGCGCGAGTCGGAGCGCGAATCTATCTTGGGCGAATGGAGAGGAAAAGAAGGCCAGATAGTCTCCGGCATTGTACAGCGTTTTGAAAGGGGACATGTCTATATTGATCTTGGCCGCGCGATCGGAGTTATGTTCGCGAACGAGACTATTCCGGGAGAGCATTATCGTCCGAGCGAGAGATTAAGGTTCTTCGTTCTGGCTGTGCAGGAAGATACCCGTTTGCCGGGAATAATTCTTTCGAGGTCTCATCCGAAATTTGTTAGCAAACTTTTTGAGATGGAAGTTCCGGAAATCGCCGACGGCACCGTGGAGATAAAAGCCATAACCCGCGAGCCGGGCAGCCGCACAAAATTAGCAGTGGCCTCGAACGCCGCGGGAGTCGATCCGATCGGCGCTTGCGTCGGTCAGCGCGGAACTCGCGTGATGGCGGTCAACAACGAACTCGGTCAGGAAAAGATAGATATTATAGAGTGGTCCGAGGAGCCGGAGAAATTCATCGCTAATTCTCTCTCTCCCGCCAAGGTGGAATCCGTGGAAGTTTTCGATCATCACGAGGCCCGCGTTTATGTTCCGGAAGACCAGCTCTCCTTGGCTATCGGCCGCGGAGGACAAAATGTCCGCATGGCTGCGAAGCTGACCGGCTGGAGAATAGATGTGCGTTCCCAGACGAGACCGGAAGAAGTTCAGGAGGGCGGAGTGGCTGATGCTCCGGTAGATGAAGTAGCCCCCGTGGAGGACGAAGAGCCGAAAGCCTCCTACGACTAACCGGCAGAATAAAATAAAAACAAATTTAAAACCAAAACATATGAATAGAGTGAAAAAAGCGTTAATTGGATCTTTAGCGGCACTCGGCGGAGCGCTCTCGGCCGCGATGCCGTTTGCCGCGCATGCAAGCGAGGCGGATCTGATACTCCCGAATTTGAAAACAGTTTCCTTCTTGGGAATCAGCGGTTACAATCTGCTTCTTTGGGGAATAGTGGTGTGTCTCTTGGGAATGGGATTCGGCCTCCTGGTTTTTTTGAAGCTTAAAAAGCTGCCGGTTCACAAGTCAATGAAAGAGGTTTCGGAACTTATTTATGAAACCTGCAAAACTTATCTTATTACCCAGGGAAAGTTTTTGATACTGCTCGAGGCATTTATCGGAGTCATTATCATCACCTACTTCGGATATCTCAGAGAATATGATGCTATCCGGGTTGTGACCATTTTGCTGTTTAGTATTTTGGGAATTTTGGGCAGCTACTCCGTGGCCTGGTTCGGGATCCGCATCAACACTTTTGCCAACTCCAGAACTTCATTCGCGAGCCTCAAGGGTAAGCCGTATCCGACCTATGAAATTCCGATAAAAGCCGGGATGAGCGTCGGCGCACTTTTGATCAGCATCGAGCTAATCCTCATGCTTGGCATTTTGCTTTTTGTTCCGGGGAGTTACGCGGGCGCGTGCCTTATCGGATTTGCCATCGGTGAATCTTTGGGCGCCGCGGCTTTGCGCGTAGCCGGAGGAATTTTCACCAAGATCGCGGACATCGGTTCGGATCTTATGAAAATAATTTTCGGAATTAAAGAAGATGATGCGAGAAATCCCGGAGTCATCGCGGATTGTGTGGGAGACAACGCCGGAGATTCCGTCGGGCCGACCGCGGATGGTTTCGAAACTTACGGTGTAACCGGAGTTGCGCTTATCACTTTTATTCTCCTTGCCGTCACAAGCCCGGTCATTCAGGCCCAGCTTTTGGTCTGGATATTCGTAATGAGAATCCTGATGATCGCGACGAGCATCGGCTCTTACGGCATCAATCAGGTCATCGCGAAGATGCGCTACAAAGACGCGGACCAGATGAACTTCGAAGCTCCGCTTACGGTTCTGGTCTGGATAACTTCCGGAGTTTCTATCTTAGCCACCTATCTTGCTTCTTATCTTTTGATTCCCGAACTCGGGGATGGAACTCTTTGGTGGAAGCTTGCGTCCATTATCAGCTGCGGAACCTTGGCTGGCGCTTTGATACCGGAGCTCGTAAAATTCTTCACCTCCACCCAGTCCAAGCATGTTAAAGAAATAATCAGTTCTTCCCGCGAGGGGGGCGCGTCTTTGAATGTCCTCTCCGGTCTTATTGCCGGCAACATGAGCGCCTACTGGATCGGGTTGTCTATGGTTGCCTTGATGGGCGTGGCTTACGGAGTGAGCGCGCTTGGACTCTCTACTATAATGATCGCTCCCGCGGTATTCGCTTTCGGCCTTGTAGCTTTCGGCTTCTTGGGCCTTGGCCCGGTTACGATTGCGGTGGATTCTTATGGTCCGGTCACGGACAACGCGCAATCCGTTTACGAGCTTTCGACGATTGAGACTTTGCCGAATATTAAGGAGGAGATAGAAAAAGATTTCGGCTTCACTCCCGATTTCGAAAAGGGAAAGGAACTGCTGGAAGAGAACGACGGGGCAGGAAATACCTTTAAGGCGACCGCTAAGCCGGTTTTGATCGGCACCGCAGTCGTCGGGGCGACCACTTTGATCTTCTCTATTATTATGGTGCTGACCGAAGGGTTGAAGCCGGAATTGGTTACCAATCTTTCGCTTTTGCACCCGCCCTTCCTTTTGGGGCTTGTAACCGGCGGCGCAGTCATCTATTGGTTTACCGGCGCCTCCATGCAGGCCGTTGTTTCCGGAGCCTATCGAGCCGTGGAGTTCATTAAGAAAAAAATAAAACTCGATGATTCGCTCGCCAAGGCTTCGACCGAAGACAGCAAGAAGGTGGTGGAGATCTGCACCCAGTTCGCGCAGAGGGGAATGTTCAATATCTTTATGGGAATATTCTTCAGCACCTTAGCCTTCGCTTCCGTTGAGCCGTATTTCTTTATCGGCTATCTGATCGCTATCGCGATATTCGGTCTTTACCAAGCGATCTTTATGGCTAACGCCGGAGGAGCTTGGGACAATGCTAAGAAAGTTGTAGAGACCGAACTCAGGGAGAAGGGAACCGAATTGCACACTGCTTCCGTTGTGGGCGATACGGTCGGGGATCCGTTCAAAGACACTTCGTCTGTGGCGATGAATCCGATAATCAAATTCACTACGCTCTTCGGTTTGCTTGCGGTGGAACTCGCCATAACGCTTTCCCGTCAGACGAGTGCCATTCTCGCGGGAATCTTTTTCCTGATTTCGGTTGTGTTTGTGTGGCGCTCGTTCTATTCGATGAGGATCAAGCACGAAGGATAGACATTGCGTGGAAGTTGAAGACGCAAATTCAGGGGCGTATAATCAGGGAAAAGGATGAATCCCGTTAAAAAATTAGGGAAGCATTCTACCTGTTAAGATGCGGTTGAGAGGAATTGAATATAACCAAGTCGATTAAATATAAATTGTTAAATTTTCTAACGGGATGAATCTAATACCAACAGTCATAGAGAAATCTCAATACGGTGAGCGAGCCTACGATATTTATTCCCGTCTTTTGAAGGACAGAATAGTTTTTTTGGGCGGAGTCATAACCGATGAGGTGGCGAATAACGTCATCGCCCAGTTCTTATTCTTGGCCAAAGAAGATCCCAAAAAAGGAATCGAGCTCTATATTAATTCTCCGGGCGGTTCGGTTGTCGCGGGAATGGCGATCTACGACACGATGCAACACATCAAGCCGGAGGTTTCCACGATCTGTGTAGGTATGGCCGCTTCCATGGGCGCAGTTTTATTGTCCGGCGGCGCGAAAGGAAAAAGATTTTCTTTGCCGAATTCCGAGATACTTATCCATCAGGTGATGGGGGAGGCCGGAGGCCAGGCCACGGATATCGAGATAACCGCGAAGCAGATTTTGAGGGTAAAAGAGAGACTGAATAAGCTCTTGGCCGAAAACACCGGCCAATCGTTCGCTAAAATCGAAAAAGACTCTGATCGCGATTTTCACATGACTCCGGAAGAAGCGAAAAAATACGGGATCATTGACGAGATAATCAAAGCCAAGAGATAGTTTCTTTTGGCCTTTGCGGGGCCGGCATCAAAATTTTCCAGCGAAATTTTGTGCCTGTATCTCGCTTCGCCGACCCCGCTGGGACCGATCTCGGCGAAGCTCCGATGACCCCCGCAAAACCCAAAAGGGAGGTGGCAGAAATGAATACAAATACGAGAACAGCTCCAAAACCGGAGCTGTTTTTTGTTTGATCCCGTAGTGAAACTTTGGGCGGATTTTAGATTTTACAGTGCGCCCTTTGTCGCAACCCAAAGTTCTACTACAGGATTGACAAAACTTAATTTTTAAATTATAATTCTCGGCAGAATCAACCTTGAGAAACAACCCTTCGGGGTTTGCGAAAAAAGAAAGAGGTGTGAAGTGAAAGAGGCGCTGTCGATGATCTCCGGTGCCTTGGTGGCGGTGGCCGCCATCCCTTACCTGGTTGCGATTTGGCGTGACCGGCACTCTGCTGATGGGGCAAAGCCGGTCAGGGCCACCTGGCTCGTCTGGTTCGCGCTGGATGGGACAACGTTCAAAGCCATGGCCATGGAGCACACGCTGAACTGGCAGATCGCCACCTCGGTCGCTGTGGCGCTAACCATCTTTATCCTTTCCATCCCGTATGGAAAGAAGGGGTGGACGATGGTGGAGAAGATCTGTCTTGGCGGTGCTGCCGTTGGCATTGTTCTGCTTTCGGTGGATCCGCGGCTTGCTCTTGGTGCGAGCTTGAGTAGCTTGTTCCTCGGAGCCATCCCGACCTTCCGAACGACATGGCTCGATCCGTCGAGCGAAAACAGATTCGCCTGGGGCCTCTGGTGGGTTTCTTGCCTTGCAGCTTTGGGAGCTGTTCCCGCCTGGACCGTGGAGGCAGCGGCTCAACCAATCATGTTCGCGATTATCGAGAGCATGATGGTTGCGCTTTTGTTCGTCCGCCCACTTTTTCACCCGAAAGCCGCATAGTCCTGCTCTTCATAGATCCAGCCGCCCTTCGGGGCGGCCTTTTCTTTTTTATCGGCCAACTGTATTCTGTGGAAGATTCCAAGCGAAGGAGGAACATCCTATGCCGAACATCGGTGCGGGACTCGAGTGGCTCGACTCAAACCTGGGGCCCATCCTGGCAATCCTCGTGTGCGCCATCATCTGCCTGGGCTACCGCGAATGGAAGTGCGCCAAGAAGCGGAGGGCCCAGCTCACTGTTCCGGGCGAAAGTTCTTCGTAGTTCTCCCCGTGTCTCTCAGCCGCCTTTCGGGGCGGCCTTTTTTTTATCCAATTTTCGGCTTAAACTAATCTATAGACCTATTTAAAATAGGTCAAAAATAAATGGCTAAAGTTATCACCGACGAAAAATTAATAGATAAAGCCCTATCGCGGGGCGTGGAAGAAATAATCGGAAAAGAAGACCTCAAAAAGGCGATGCTTTCCGGACAGAGACTGCGCATAAAGCTCGGCATCGATCCGACGAGTCCCAATATCCATTTGGGCAGATCTATTCCGCTTTTAAAGCTCAAAGATTTTCAGGACTTGGGGCACCAGATAGTTTTTATCATCGGCGATTTTACCGGAGTTATCGGTGATACTTCCGACAAAGAAAGCGAGAGGCCCATGCTCGACAAGAAAATTGTCGAACAGAATATGAAGAATTATGAGAAGCAGGCGGGCAAAATCTTGGACATACGCAAGTGCGAGGTGCAGCGCAACAGCAAGTGGCTAGGTAAATTAAAATACGCAGAGATCGGAACACAAGCGGATAATTTCTCGCTTTCCGACTTTATTTCCAGAGAAAATATAAAAAAGCGTTTGGATGCCGGCGTTCGCGTGTCTCTTCGCGAGCTTCTATACCCTCTAATGCAAGGGTATGACTCGGTGGCGATCCGCTCGGACGTGGAGCTTGGCGGAACCGACCAGCGATTCAATCTGCTTGCGGGAAGAAAAATGCAAGAAGCGTATAAGCAGAAACCGCAGAGCGTCATTACCGGCCCGATCCTCGAAGGAACCGATGGAAGGAAGATGAGTTCCAGCTGGGGCAACACAGTCAACTTAACGGATGAGGCGAAGGATATGTTCGGCAAGATAATGTCGCTTCCGGATAATTTGATAATAAAATATTTTACCCTCGCTACGCGCGTGCCGGAGGAATCGATCAAAGAATATGAAAAAGCCCTTGCGGGCAGCGAGAATCCGAAAAAGTATAAGCTAAAACTGGCTCGCGAAATTGTCAGAATGTATCACGGAGAAAAGGAAGCGACCGGCGCGGAAGAAAATTTCGAAAAACTTTTTTCCAAAAAAGAAATTCCAGACGATATCCTAGAGTTAATTTTGGGAGAAGCGGAAATATCACCGGTTGACTTGATCATTCTTTCCGGCGTCGCCGAGAGCAAGAGCGAAGCGAAGAGGTTGATAGAGCAGGGCGCACTGGAAGTGGGCGGGAGGATAGAGAGAGATATTCACGCGACAATACTCGCGCAGGATGGGGATGTGGTCCGCGTCGGTAAGAAATATTTCGCCCGCCTTCGTTTGAGTTCTGGCGGGTAAGCGAAAATTAAGGTTTCCTAAAAAAGTATTCCACAGGTTGTTAACAGGCCGCGGGAAATGGTGCGCGAGAGCGAGTATTTTTTGAGCGGGTGAGGGGAATCGAACCCCTGGCTTCAGCTTGGAAAGCTGAGGTATTGCCATTATACGACACCCGCGGGCTCGGGCCTCTAATAAATAGAGGCGCCAGAGTCGTTCATTATCTTAATATGCCGGCGGCCGGCGCGCAACATAAAAAGCACTTGCTTTCACCCTCCGGCCGAGGGTAGAATACATCAACGAATAATATGACGAAAAAAGGCAAAATCTACGTTATTTTCGCGGCGATACTGTTCGGAGGATACGCAATCTATAAGATAATTGCTTTTGCTTCCGCGACTCCCAAGGATTTTGAGACAGCCCGTTTGAGGGGCGCGGATATTTCACAGGAGATAGTAAGTATTTCAACTCAAATCAAAGACGAGCTTTTGGTTGTGAACGAGCTGGATAAGAATTGGAATTATTCGGGCGCTTTGGAAAAAGTTATCGGCGTTGCGAAACGAACGGAGGAAATGCGCGCCAAAGCCGTGGAACTTTCCGCAGAACTTCAGATAATGACTTCCGCGCTACCGAAACTCGGAGGAGAAGAGGCGAAGCAGGCGGTCGTGGAATCTGTTTCCAACAGGCTCGCGTTGCTTTCAAGGCTCATCAACTACAGCGACTACACCTATCAGCTGGTTTCCGTGTTGCGCGAAAAATTTGCCGGTACCTGGCACTCCCAAGCAGAAGTTTCCCAGTTGGTGGACAAAATAAACGCGGAGGTTACCGCGGTAAACTCTTTTAACCAATCAGCGATGGCGGCAATGGCCCGGTTCGATAAGCTGAAATAAATTGAAGGTTGCAGCGGATTAGGGACCGAGCTTATAATTGGCAGTGAGCTGAAACCGAATGCGCGCGTAGCTCAACGGTAGAGCAGACGTCTTATACACGTCCGGTTCCAGGTTCGAGTCCTGGCGCGCGCACAAATAAAATGACGACTTGGGTCGTCATTTTTTTGCCATGAGTCGGGACTCGAACGGGAAGAGGGTCGGAGAAACGGGGGTTTCTCCGTATAGGAAATTACTCAAAACCGAGAGGTTGTGAGGGAGTGGAGCGACGTTCGATTCCTGGCGCGCGCACTAAGCTTTCTTAACGTATTCCTCTCTGCTCATGAGGGTTTTGGTATCAGAAATCCTATCGAGGAACACCCTTCCATCTAGGTGGTCTGTCTCGTGCTGAATGATGCGGGCCAATAATCCTTTCGCGCTTAACCTGAATTTGTTTCCCTTTTGATCAAGGGCTACAACGGTCACTTCTGCCGGCCTCCTCACAATACTGAACAGATTAGAACGAGCCACGCTTCCGCACCCCTCCCATATCAAAGCCTTTTTGTTTGAAAAGCGAACTATTCTTGGATTGATAAAGACTCTCAGTGGGTCTACCAACTTCGGATTCCTTGTTTTGGTTTTTCTAACCTCGGTTACAAATACCCTTAGATTAACGCCGATTTGCGGTGCCGCCATGCCGACAAGATCGTGATAGCGCATGGAATCGGTAAGATTTTTTACCAACTTCCTTGTTTCGGCGGACTTAACCATTCTTATCGGTTTTGAGCGTTTCCGAATTATCGGATTTCCAACCTGGGTAGCGTTTCTAATAATCATTTATGTTCAGTATATCAAAAAGAGGAGCCGTAATTTTTGAATTAAAAATGGCGACTACCTTGCCCTGTGGCTCAGTAGTCGCCTTGTGCTCACCCGCGCGCATGTACGGGCTCGGCCGTGTACCGGCCGCGGAAGTTTCCGGAAGGACCGAACTTCCCGTGAAAGCGATCTCCACTGCGTGTCCGCAGCCTCCAGGTCGGTGCCTAATTGGAGACACCTACGCCTTCGACCATCGTTAGGGTAGTGCGCTTGTGGGATTCTGTCAACCATTTCCCGGGCGTCGTAGAAAATCGCCCAATATTATTCTGGGGCGAGCATCGGGCTTTATTTTTTAGAAGGGGCGGAACATAATATTAACAATGACCACCGAAAACCAAGGACCGGATGTTCAGCCATCCGCGGCGAAAACAGAGCAAACCAGCCCCGAAAGCGAGAAGCGGTATAGCGACCCGCTGAATAATTATCTTCGCGAGGCCCTGCACTTGGACCCCGATGAGTTCAAGATCGAATATGTGGGGATGGAGGCGGAAAAAGACGCGGAGACCGGCAAGGAGGAACAATACGAAGTTAGGAGCGATAACTATCATGACATTTTGGAGTGGAAGAACGATCTGCCGCCCGCAGAACAAGCGGCAACTGTTTTTCGTATTGAGTCTCCGGTTCTTTTCGAGTGCTTGAACAACGGAGACGAAAAAGATGAAATTTATAAAAACAGGGACAGAATCTTGTCCCTCATCAAAGAACTTTCTCTCGGGAAGCATCCCGATTTGTACGCGATCGAGCTTGAACGAGAGTCGGCGACGGAGCCGGTCGCAGAGGAGGCCCCGAAGCCGATTATTTTCAAACCGGTCATAGAGGTCAAGAAAAAAGAAAAAAAAGAAGAGGCAGGCAAGATATATGAAAATCCGTCGGAAGATCCGGCGGTTATCGCGCTGAAGCTCGAAATAACCAACTCCGTCAAACGAACGATCGGGAAAATAAACCCGACAGCCGAGGAGTGGAACGCCGCCATCGGCCCCGCATCGCGCACTGCCTGGGATAAATTTGTTTCGGAAAATCCGGAGAAGGCGGCGGCTTATCGTGGCAAATTCGGAGCAATCACAGAGGCGCTTGATAGAGCGGAAGGAAAGAGCGCGGTGCCGGAAATTGCTGACGACAAAGCTAAGGCTGCGGAGACTGGCGCAAAGCCAACCGAGGTCAAACTATATGAAAATCCGGCGGAAGATCCGGCAATTGCTGCGCTCAAGGATGAAATAACCAAAGCCACTCAGCGTGCAGTCGGGAATATAAGCCCCGAACCTGACGAGTGGAGCGCGACCTTTGGCCCGGTTTCTCGCGCCGCCTGGGAAAAATTTGTTTTGGAAAATCCGGAGAAGGCCGATGCCTATCGAAATAAATACGGCGTAATCGGAGATACCTTCGCAAGAATTGAAAAGAAAAAAGCCGAGGAGGCCGAATGGAGGGGTGCGGATTTAGGCAAAATAACCGAGCAGGCGGAAAACCTGCGAACGAGATTAGAAGAACTAAAAGGGCAGAATAAATGGCCGGGATTTGAAAATGCGGTCAGAACTCTATTGCGAGACATCGAGGAGGCGCAAAAAGAATTACTTTCGCCTAGTTTGTCCGAGGAGGAAAAAAGAAAAAAATTTGGCACAAAAAAGTTCAAGGATTTTATCGATCATTCGAACAAGATGGTTGAGGCGTGGCCGAATCTTCACGGGATAAAAGCAGCGCCGCACGGCGAAGTTACGGAATCGGAAGCGGAGCCAAGCGAAGGAAAAGAACTCGCCCCAACAGAAATAGCGGAAGTTGCGGCCGAAGAGGCCGAGAAGGTTTTGGCTGACCCGGTGGCGGTAGCGGCCGCGGTGGAAGCGGCGATTCCCGCCGCGAGCGAGGAAGAAAAAGAGAATCTCGCAAAAGAACTTCAAACCGAGGAATCCACGAGCAGGTTTACCGCCAAAATAAAAAAATATATAACCGAAAAAGGCGGTTGGATGTCGCTTGCGGGTGGCGTAGTTTCCGGCGGAGCGGCGAGAATGCTTATCAAAAAATCTTTTCGTTACGCCCTGGGAAGCAATTTGGCGGTCGGGATAGCGGCGGGAGCCGTGGCCGGAGCGGCTGTCGGATTCGGAAAAGAACTTTGGGAAGAAAAGAGGAAGTTTCGGGCGGGGAGCGTGATCGACCAGTTTGATGCGGCGGAGACCGACGAGGAGAAGGCTTTGGTCTACGCGAAAATAAACGATCTGTACGAAAAAAAGAAAATCTCCGGAGATGAAGAGGAACTTGCTGTGGTCGCGGAAGAACTGCGCGCGGCCAAGACTCTTTTGGATGCCAAAAAAGAAACCGCGGGATTGGAGGGTAAGGATAAGATTGTCGCAATATTGAAGATCGCAGAGAAAAACGCGGAGGACATCAGTAAAACAGAAAAGAAAGATATCAAAAAATTGATAAAAGGCATAACGCTTGAACGCGGACCGGCGGAGTGGAAGAAGCTGGGCGGTGCGGCTCTGCGCGGGGCGGTCATCGGCGCTTTTGGCGGTGCGATCGGAGGCGCTATTACCGGATTTATTTCGGACCACATTGGCGCGGAAAGCGATGCGGTGGAGAGCGCGGTGAAAAAAGGAGCGGCCATAGTTGCCGAAGAAAAAGCGGGTGCGACTGCGGAGAAAGGCGTAGCGGCGGTTGCGGTCTTGGGCCCGGAAGCGAACGGAGCCGTGGAGAAAAGTTTTGCGGCCGCGAACGCGATGGCGAAAAAGAATGTCGGCGAAATGCTCGGAGAAATTATGCGCCGGGATTTTGCGGTTGAGGTCCAGCAAGGCGATGGTTTGACTCATGTGGCCAGGAAGGGAATCCATGACCTGGTCGCGAATTTTTCAAAACTGGGAATCGTAAATGACTTCCCGCCGGAAAAAATGGTTTACGCGGAAGATTGGCTGCAGAAGAATCTGGCGGATGTGGGTGTGGCAAATCTTCGCCCCGGAGAACACATTGCTATTCCCGCGGAGAGAATATATGAGGCGCTCGAAAAGGCAGATATGCTTTCCGATAAACAGATAGAAAACTTGTCCGGCATTGTCCGTAGCTCTCTTTCCTCGGAAACCATCGAGTTTATGAAAAACGAAGGCGCGACCCTGGCATCCGGCGAAAATAATTTCTACGAGGGAGCTATCGGCCATCTGACGAGCGATGAAGTTGTGGAAGAGGTAAAAGAAGCGGCCGCAGGGGCGCTCCGCGAAGCGCATGAAGGAGCGGTTTCGGCTACGGCTGAAGCGGCGGCAGAGGCACCAAAAGAGATGGTTGTTGAAGCAGGAGAAGTAGTTGCCAAAGAGGGTTCTAAGGCTCTTGGCCGAGAAGTTGCAGGTGAAAAGACGGGGAGTGTCGCAGAGAAGATTGCCCTGGCTGTCGGCGGAACCGTGCTTTCGATCGGGGGTGGAATCTATGGCGGACGCTTTTGGGGCATGCTTTTGGATGACCTGGCAGAAAGAAGGGAGGTGAAACGACTGAAAAGTGAAAAAGTTATAACGAGTGATGAGGTGCAAGCATTGGTTACAAAGATTCGCAGCGAGTCCGGAATATCCCTTTCTGTCGCGGACGACATGGGAATTACCGCCCTAGACGCAGTCTCTTTTGAGAAGAGTGTCGCGGAGATAAAAGAAGTTGTTAAGGACGTGCGTGGACTCAAAATATCCATGCGCGGGTTGACCCGGCAGAAACCCAGGATCCTTGCGAGCGGAGAGATTGAGGTAGATAAAAAATATTTAGGGGACGTAGCCGGTTGGCTCGCTGGCAAGGGGCGCATCGAACAAATAAGCGAGAGGATGATAAAACGACAGGAGGCCATAAAGGAGCAAGAATCTTTCAACGCAGAAAATCCATCTTTGCCGCAGATATCTTTTCCCGACGACATGATAATTGGAGCAGAGGAAATAAAAAGAATAGCGGCTACTGTCAAAAAAGCCATTACAGAAGGTGGATTTGCGCCGGGAGATTTGCCGAATTCGATTATCGTCTACAATCATTTTTCAAACCTACGTAGGGAACACTTACTTATCAAGAAAGGCGCTTCCGAAAAGAAAATTGTCGAGTTCATAAAGAAAAATTCCAACAAAAATGGATAAATCCGAACTGATTTTGAAAAAAGAAAAAAGGGAACTCTTGGCGTCTTTGGGAATAAACCTTCCGGAAAGCGAAGCGGAAGAAGTGGCGGACAAGCTGCTGGAGCATTTCGACAAAATAATAATCGAGACGCTTCTTCTTAACCTTTCGCTGGAAGACGCGGAGGGCCTGTCCGAATCGACAAACTCCGATAAATTAGAAGCAGCGGTGGAAGAGCTCGCCGCGAAGACTCCGGGTTTGCTCGAGAAGATCGAAACGGCGCTAAGCAACGAATTTGAAGTTATAAAAGCCGCCTATGCCAAGTAAGGGCGGGGAAAAATGAAAATACCAAAAACGACCCAAGAGTGGGCCATTTTTGGTCTGCTTATACTTCTACCAGTTTAATTTTGAACGGCTTAAGGAGCGCCGCGAACTCTTCCTGTTCCAGGGTTTCCTTTTCTATAAGTTTCTTGGCTATCGCGTCCAGGACTTTTTTCTTGGAGGTTAATATCTCGGTTGCGGCCTCATAGGCTCGGCCAATGAACGAAGAAACCTCCTCGTCGATCTTTCTCGCGACGTCTTCGGAATAATTCTTTTCCGTGGTCATTTCCCGGCCCAGGAAGATCATTTCGTTGGTGTTGCCGAAAGTCATGGGGCCGAGCTTTTCGCTCATGCCGTATTTGGTGACCAGGTCGTGAGCGAGAGAAGTGGCTTCCTTCAGGTCGTTCGAAGCGCCGGTTGAGACATCTTTAAAGGTTAATTTTTCCGCGACGAATCCGCCGAGCATCATCGCGAGATCGGCCATAAATTGTTTTTTGGTCCGAAGACGCTGTTCTTCGATGGGGAGCTTCATAGTATAGCCTCCGGCCATGCCGCGAGAGACGATGGAAACTTTGTGCACCGGATCGGAATTCTTTATCGCCGCCGCAACCAGCGCGTGGCCTCCTTCGTGGTAAGCAGTCACTTCTTTTTCTTTGACGGAGATAACTCGGCCCTTTCGTTCCGGCCCGAGAATAACTTTTTCAATAGATTCCAGAAGCTCGTCGTTCCCGACTATCTTTTTGTTGCGACGGGCGGAAAGCAGAGCCGCTTCGTTCATCAGGTTCGCAAGATCCGCGCCCGAAAAGCCCGGGGTTCGGGCGGCAACCTTCCTGAGGTCCGCGCCTTTTTCCATTTGTTTTCCGCGGGCGTGAATCTTGAGTATCGCTTCGCGGTCGTTAATGTCGGGAAGATCCAAAACAACATTGCGGTCGAAGCGGCCGGGTCGCAGGAGTGCAGGGTCCAAGATATCCGGGCGATTGGTGGCAGCCAAGACTATCACCTGGGTTTCGCGGTCAAAACCATCAAGCTCCACAAGGATCTGGTTCAAGGTTTGTTCCCGTTCGTCGTTTCCTCCGCCCATGCCCGCGCCGCGCTGGCGTCCGACGGCATCTATCTCGTCAATAAACAATATAGAGGGACCGGCTTTCTTCGCGACCATAAAAGCATCTCTGGTTCTCGCGGCGCCGACGCCTACGAACATTTCCACGAATTCAGATGCGGAGATGGTGAAGAATGGAACGTTGGCTTCACCGGCAACCGCGCGGGCCAAAAGAGTTTTTCCGGTTCCCGGACGGCCGACCAGTAGTATGCCCCGGGGAATCCGCGCGCCGATATCCAAAAACTTCTTTGGATTTTTGAGGAAATCCACAACCTCGATCAATTCTTCTTTCGCTTCTTTGAGTCCGGCGACATCTTCGAAGGTCACGCGTTCTTTGCCGAAATTCGAAAGTTTTATATTGGAACGGCCGAAACTGAAGGCTTGATTCATTCCTCCCTTCGCCTGGCGGAACATAAAGTAGAACATCAAAGCGATGAAGATAAGCGGCAAAAGGGTCGGCAATATCAATCCCATCCAATATGAGAACCCGCTAGCTTCGTCAATGGAGATATTAACTTTTTGAAGCGTGTTCGCGGAAACGCCGAGATTTTTAAACGTTTCCGTGATCCCCAGATCGGTTTCTTTTTTGGTTATAACTTTGCTGCCGTCCTGAAGTATCGCGGTCAAGTCGTTTTCTTGGACCGAAATGGACTTTACCTGTCCGGCCTCGATCTTCGCGGAAAGATCGCTTAGGGTAACTTTCGCCGGATTGTTCTCTGCGGAAAAGAAAGAAGAGAAGACAACAGAAACTGTAAAGAGGCCGAATATCGCGAGCAAGAGGTTTTTTGTGAAAGAGGACATAGATTAGTAAATAGTAGTTAGTGAATAGAAAATAGGTGAGAAATAACTCAAATTATCGACTACGCTAATTCTAATACGGAATCGCCGCAGGGAAAAGTTTCGGCCTATTTTCTCCGTCCGCGATGTCCAAGTGTTCGGAAAAATTTTCCTAAAAGTAAATCAATAACAACGAAGATGATAATGGCTAAGAGAAAGAGGCGTTCATACTTTTTGAAAGCAGTCGCCGCTTCCAGCCCGGATAATCCGGTAGCCAGGCCGAAGGCCAAGAGAACCAAGATGGCCACGGAACTGAATATGGCGAGAATAGATGTGGAAAAAAACTTTTTAAAATCTACCTTTGCCCAGCCGACGGAAAAAATTATCGCGAAGGTGGAAGAGGGTATGAACTTTGAAAGAAATATCCATCTTTTGGAATTTGCCGCTATGTGCTCCTCGATCTCTTTCTGTTTGGGTATGTGGCGATACAAGAATTCGCCCAAGCGAGTTCCTCGGAGCTTCCTTCCCAGCCAATACCAGGCGAGGTCTCCGGATATATCCGCGAAAAGAACCAGCCCGACAACTCCCAAGAAATTTTTGAAATCGAGTTCGCCCTGGAAGGCGAGCCAAAGAGTGGCAAAAGAAACTACGTTGCCGACGATGATTATCGAAATATATGTACCCAGATAAACGAGGGCCGGGTAAGCGAGGAGGAGGGGGACGAAGAATTCTCGGATTGCGGTTACTGCGGGCATGTTTTACAAGTATACCAAACGCGGTTCGGGCTTGAAATCGAACGATTTATGAGTATTATTGTGTGGTAAGATTAAGCGGAAGATAGAACGATGGTGGCCTTGGTGTAGCGGTAGCACAAGAGTTTGTGGCACTCTTAGCACGGGTTCGATTCCCGTAGGTCACCCACTAAAACAAAATATCCCCCAGCGGGATATTTTGTTTTTGCAGGCCACGGGAATCGAACTGAGAGAGGGGGTCGTGCCGTTTGCTACGGGCGAATACAAAACACCTGCCCGCTACAATCTAGCCCATATATGGTTCCTTTCGCTCCATAATTTAATGTCTTACCTCCCGCGTCTTCCAGTGTTGTTCCCAGAATATAATCGGATCCAGCACTATCTGCGCCATATACATATGTTGCCTCCGGAGCCAGCGGATCGTTTAGGACCGGGAAAGAATTCAGGTTGGCATCCGTTAGAGTTTTAGTTAGTGCCGGCCAATCCGATGATTGCGGATATCGCCCGAACTTGGAGTAATACAGTTCTAATTTAACTTGCACCATTCTTAGATCAGTTGTTCTCTGGGCATCTCTCGTGCCCTTGCACTGCTCCGATTTCGAATTCGAGGCTCCAGAACAGTCGTTTGGTTGCGTCGCGGCCTGTTTCAATTTGCATGTATCGAAAACCGAGCCCATAAGCGGCATCCCGAATTCATCGGTGCCGGTAAAAGATTGTTTATAAACTAGGGTGCATTCAGCATTCTTGAGGCAGTCTGTTTCCGTCAACTTTGAACATAAATCTGTCTGCGGGGGTGCTTGCCCGGAATTATTGTCGGCATAATTCTTGTCGGGAACTGCGGGAGGTTTTACCGCTGGAGATCCCGATGAAGGGGCGGGGGATTTGTTTGCGGAATAATAGACGACACCGGTCGCTGCTAGAACTCCGACAATAATCAAAATCAATATTGGAGCAACCCCCTTTTTGTTCATAGGTTAACTATATCAAACGTGGCGCACGCGAGAGGGGTGCAACGGATTTTTAATAAAAAAAGGGTGTGGCCGGATGGCCACACCCGAGGGGTGCAAGGTGCTTACGTTCGTGAATCGTGGGCGGTGTCGCGGATGGTGAAGAGCCTTGCTCTCATCCCGCGCTTGGAACAGAGGGGCCACCAGCTCGTCCGGAGCTCTTCGGCGAGTTCGTTGAGGCCAGTGTTCAGGCTCCTGAGCTCCACGTAGTCTTTGTCGGCGATGCGAGTGACGCGTCGCAGACGCTCGACTTCCGCTTCGAGATCTTTTCGCGACATGCCGCCCTGGGGCGTCTCGTAGCTCTCCGAGGGGCGGATCCCGCCCGCGCGAACGAGGCGGAGAAGCTCCTTGGCGTCTCCGATGTTCTTGGCGCTGGCCGAGAATGCGTAGTCGATTCGATTCTTCCCCCCCATGTGCTGCTCGTCGAGCTCGGCCTCTGCCGATTTGTGCCGGTAGATGCCGGTTTCTCGCTTGGCCAGCATGGGGAAGAACTCGTGGAGAGTGACCTCTTCGCAGGCGTCCTCCAGGCCGCCGGGGATCGTTTCGTGGTCTCCCAGCATCATGTACAGGCGGTCGCCCTCTCTGAGGAGTTGCTGATTCATGACGCGCATGTCGTCGCCCGAGTTATCCGGGTATCGCTTGCTCGTGAAGCTGGGGAGTTTCTTGATCTTGGCTTCGTTGAAATACGCGCGGACCGACATGGGTTCTCCTTTTTGGCGCCCGGATTAGCTAGGCCGTGCTCGGGCCAGTGCGTTCCGCGGCTACCACTTGTCAAAGCGGCCCATCCACTTTCTGGTCAAGATATTACCACATTTATTTGGGAATGTCAATATATATATATATTGTTTCAATAGGTTGGGGCGCTATTAAAAAACAAGAATAGCCCGGGAAGGGCCGGTCTTGCTGTTAAAAAAGCCTATATTGACAAATACGGATATTGTGTGCTATAATATACCTAGGTAAATATTGAGAACGGGCCATAAAAGAGCCCATAAAAGCAGAAGAAAAAGAAGAAAGAAGGAAGGGGTAGACACCATGAAGAACGCCGTTTCGACCCTCACCCTCGTCCTCGTCTGCCTCGGCCTTCCAGTCGAAGCGCAGATGCGGACTGCCACGGCGCCCATCAGGGACGCCGAACCGATCGTGGTTCCCGCTCCTGCGCGCAGGGTCAACCTCGCGGAGGTCGAGTTCAAGAGGAACCTGCTCGCCGTGATGGATCTGATGATCCGGACCTACGGGCAGACCGACTTCTCGTCACTCGTCGACTATATCAAGGCGACGCCCAATGGGTCGCCCAACAACGTAGTCCCGATCGATGCGATGGCACACGGCTATCTCAGTCGGTACGAGATGTTTCGTGACCGGGCCGACCTCGTAAAGGCACTCGACATGTTCGAGACCGCAGCGAAGCCCGATGTCTATGGCGACGGATCGGCGACCAGCTCGAGCTTTGTGGCAAGGGTTGCCAACGTCGCTCCCCTCAGCTGGGGTAAGGTGTGGGCTTCTTCGCCCACTTCGGCTTATCTCATGATGGGGGTTGCGAGACTTCGTTTCGTCCACCCGGACGACGCGGCGCTCGCGGCTCGGATCGAAGCGCTCGACCTTCGGGTTGGGTCAATCTCCACTCAGGAGGCCGATCGGAGGCTTGGTCCGGATTTCCCGAGTCGACCCTATGTGTCCGGCACCGTCAATGACGGCGATAGCAAGAGCGAGGAGAATGCCTGGGAGGCATACTGCCTCATCTGGGCTTCGCAGACGTACCCCAGCTACCCGCACGCCCAGCTTTGGGAGACGAAGGGTCTGGAGCTCGCGCTTCACTCTTTCGTGACTCCGAACGAGAACAGGATGCTGAACGGCGAACCGTTCAGCACAATCGAGGACAGCGGCGAGGTTCGCAACCACAGAGTCATCAACCCGTGGTACAGCAACCCCGAGCTTCTTCAGATGGCGGCGCTGGCCTATCGCCTGAACGGAAAGGCTATCCCCCCTGAGCTCCTCCACAATGTGCAGAAGGTCTATGACAGATACAGGACCTACTGCGTGAAGGACGCGACCGGGCGTTGGATATGGGACCGACCGTCGGATCCCGCTGGCGACCCCAGCATCTTCCCCATCCCGGGGATGGGGGACGACGAGTTCGTTCGCAGCATCGTTCGCCAGAAGGCGGCCGATGGGTACCTGTGGCTCCAGACCGAGCCGGTCACGGGGAAGCTCGTGATCGACCCCGCCCTCGGATTCTCGCCGGAGTCGCATCTTTGGCGGAGCATCCAGAATGGCAAGGTAGTGTGGTACTACCTGGTGGCCTATCTCTGGTATTTCCCGCCAATCGACTCTTCCAACTGATCTTCTTCAACTTCAAATCGCACCTTGTTTCCCGCCCCTCCGGCTCACGCCGGCGGGGCGTTTCTTTATGTAAATATTCTGACCAACCCTCTAAAGTTTGCCTGCAAATTTAGGAGGGTTAAGATAAGGGCATGCAGCACTTTGCTCCCGCGAAGAAAAAGATCGTGGTTATCGGCGGGGGAACGGGCGTTTTCACGGTTCTTACCGGACTCCGCAAATATCAAACAGATCTTACGGCCGTGGTTACTATGGCCGATGACGGAGGCTCGACAGGAGTGCTTCGGGAAGATTTCGGTATCTTGCCGCCGGGCGATGTGCGCCGCGCGCTTATCGCGCTTTCGAAAACGGAAGATAAAATACTAGCCCAACTTTTCACATATCGGTTTAAAGAGGGTACCGGATTGCACGGCCACAGTTTCGGCAATCTTATGCTTACGGCGCTCGAAAGAGTCGTCGGCGACTTTGAGGGAGGTATTGCCGCCGCCGGAAAAATATTGGGAGTGGAGGGAGGCGTTCTTCCGGTCACAAAAAAGTTCACCAAACTTTTTGCGGAATTGGAAAACGGGCAAATCATCCGTGGAGAAAGCAATATAGATATGCCGAGCCACGATGGGCGATTGAAAATAAAAAAGGTTTGGCTGGAGCCCAGAGCAACGCTCAATCCGTCCGCAGAAAAAGCGATTCTCGAGGCCAATCTCGTGGTTCTGGGACCGGGAGATCTTTATACGAGCGTCTTGCCGAATATATTGGTGGAAGGAACGGCGAAGGCGCTCAAAAAAACTAAAGCCAAAAAAGTATACGTAACTAATTTAATGACCAAGTTCGGAGAGACGAACGATTTTACCGCTTCGGATTTTTTGAAGATTGTGGAATCTTATCTTGGGAAAAAGATCCTTGACTACGTGGTTGTGAATAATCAAAAACCGACCCCGGCCCGGCTCAAAGCTTACGTTAAAGAGAAGGCGGCTTTTGTGGAGTTAGACGGCGAAAACTTTTCCAAAACCCCGCTACTTGTTTCCGCGCCGCTTATCCGCGCGAAAGGATTCCTGCGCCATGATCCGGAAAAACTTGCCCGGGTGCTTTGGGGACTTATTTGATTTTTTTAGTTTATATAGGCTACCCTGTAGCCAGTTGCGTTAGGAGGCTTGAATGAAAGTATCCGTTTCTCCGAAGGTAAGGTCCCCGCTGATTCTGGCGCTCGGTGTGGCGCTCGGCTGCTATTTCTGGGAGACCAGCTCTCCCTGGATGGGGGTGGAAAAGTTCTACCGAAACACCAGGCTGACCGGTGTGCGGCCGGTAGAGATCGGCTTTCCCAAAACCGCGATCCAGGTCGACCTGAGCGGACAGTCGGCTTTGTCGCTTCTGTGTCGAGGCGAAGTCTGCAAAGTTCGGCTAGTGGTCTTCGAGAAGGAATTTGATCTGGCCGACCGGGCGATTCTCCCGAACGGATACATCCCATTTCTCCGGGAAGGTGTGATACTCTCAGACTTCCGTATCGTGGCCTATGATGTCGGGAGTGTGTCCAAGGCGGAACTCCGAGAAGTCTTCGCGGCGATCAGGGTCGGGAATCTCAGGAGGTACAAGATCGAGCGGTCGGTCAAGGATAAGCGAGTTGCCAGGGTTCTTACAATGCACTTCATGGAGGTTCCCCTGCGGCTGGAGCTTCGTCCGGAGTCGCGGATCGCGGAGTTCTACGGATCGGGGCTCAAGATCACGATCCTCACAAGCATCACGGAACTGGAATTCGCAAACTGAATCACAGACCCTCTCTCGCTTCGGCGGGAGAGTTTTTTATTGTGCGCCAATCCGCGCGCTATTTGCGATTTTTAAAAATTGCGGATTTCGGCGTCTCGCCATATCATTTAGGTTATGAAAGATAAAAAAATAGAAAAACTTATTAAACTAGAACAAAAACGACAGCGGGAAACTCTGACACTCATCCCTTCCGAGAATTTGGTTTCGGGCGATGTTTTGGAGGCGCTCGGATCGGAGCTGACCAATAAATATGCGGAAGGTTACCCGCGCGCCAGATATTACGGCGGCAATCAATACATAGACGAGATAGAAGAGGAGGCGCGGGCGCGGGCTTTAAAACTTTTCAAATTGCAGCCAAAAAAGTGGAGCGTTAATGTCCAGCCCTATTCCGGTTCGCCGGCGAATTTGGCGGTGCTTTTGGCCCTTGTCCCGTTGGGCGAAAAAATAATGGGCATGCGCTTGGACATGGGCGGGCACCTGACCCACGGGCACAAGGTGAGCTTGACCGGCAAGGCTTGGACTTCGGTGCAATACGATATCGACCGGAAGACCGAGGTGTTGGATTATTCGCAGATATTAGAATTGGCCAAAAAAGAAATGCCCAAGCTCATAATTGCCGGATTCACCGCTTACCCGCGGACGATCGATTTTAAAAAATTTAGAGAAATTGCCGATGCCGTAGGCGTGTATCTTATGGTGGACATATCCCACATCGCCGGACTTGTGGCCGGCGGCGCGCACCCGAGTCCTTTCCCTTGGGCGGACGTGGTTACAACTACCACTCACAAAACATTGCGCGGCCCGAGGTCGGCCATGATCTTTGCGAATCGGGAATCAAAGATCGCAGCTGCGAATAATGTTGATATCGCCAAAGCAATAGACAAAGCAGTTTTTCCCGGACTTCAAGGAGGACCGCACATGAACCAGGTGGCAGCCATAGCCGTGGCTATGAAAGAGGCCGACTCGCCGAAGTTCAAAAAATACGCCTTGCAGGTCGTTAAAAATTCCAAGGCGCTTGCCGCGGAACTTATAGGTTCGGGCTGGCGCTTGGTCTCCGGCGGAAGCGACAACCATTTGATCCTTATAGATGTAGCCGAGAAGGGTATCGGCGGGAAAGAGGCCAGCGAAAGGCTGGAAAAAAGCGGAATAATCGCCAACAAAAATACTATTCCTTATGACCCTCGCACGCCGGTAGATCCTTCGGGTATCCGGCTCGGTACGCCGACCCTGACCACGAGGGGCATGAAAGAAAAGGAGATGAAGATCGTGGCGAAGCTTATAACCGATGTGCTTCTCAAAAACAAAAACGTTTCACGGGAGGTTTTGAAGCTTTGTAAGAAATTTCCGATAAAAATATAAATGGTCCTCGACGGAAGAAAGATAGCGGAAGAACTGATTCGCGAATTAAGCGAAAAGTCGAAGATCGAAAGATTCTTCGCCGCTTTTTTGGTCGGGGAGAATACCGCCTCGGAGAGCTTTGTAAAACAAAAAGCTAAGGTTGCGGCGACGCTCGGGGTGGATTTCCGGATTTATCGGTTAGAAGAAAGGCTTTCCGGGGAAGAGTTGCGCGAAGAGGTTCGTAAGACCGCGGACAACGAGTCCTGCGGCGGGGTGCTGGTCCAATTGCCTCTGCCTTCCGGCGTAGACTTCCAATATGTTTTGGACGCGATTCCGCAGGATAAAGACCCGGATGTTTTGGGCGAGCAGGCCCTGGGCGCGTTTTATGCGGGGCGGAACAAAGTTTTGCCTCCGGCGGTCGCAACCGTGGAAGAAATATTAAAAAAGTTTCCGATGGATCTGGCCGACAGCGTGGTAGCGGTGGTCGGCGCGGGAAAGTTGATCGGCAAGCCGGTAGGCGCTTGGCTCTCCGGCCGGTGTAAAGAACTTATTATTCTCAAAGAGGGAAACGATCTTGCGGACCTAAAAAAAGCAGACCTGGTAATTTTGGGAACAGGAAAGCCCGGACTTGTGCGACCGGAAATACTGAAAGACGGCGCTGGGGTCATCGACTTTGGCTATTCCAAAAATAACGAAGGAAAAACATCCGGGGACTTGGATGTCTTGGGCGCTATTTCGGACGATGCGCGGCTCGCGTTTTACACCCCGACTCCGGGCGGCACCGGGCCGATACTGGCGGCTAAGCTTT
This sequence comes from Parcubacteria group bacterium LiPW_15, assembly GCA_007375645.1. Taxonomy (GTDB): domain Bacteria; phylum Patescibacteriota; class Minisyncoccia; order UBA6257; family 2-01-FULL-56-20; genus LiPW-15. The sequence goes on along the minus strand of VMER01000003.1, from coordinate 145,271 downwards.
TCGAGAATTTTTATAAATTGAACCAACGGTAGTGTTGCGTGACCGCCCGCAGTCTATTTTTCGGAGAAAAATCGAATATTTTGGCTCGCACCAAAAAACGATTACAATTGATTCATGCCAACCATCAAGCCATATGGGGAAAGAACCCCGGACTCACAATATCAGGATCTGCTTCGCAAGATAATGGAAGAGGGGCGGGAAGTCCTGCCGATCCACGGCGAAAAAGCCAAAATGTTGGTGGGTCAACAACTTCGTTATTCGATGGACAATGGTTTTCCCGTTATAACCGAGAGAGACCTGTCCGGCTCAATGTTTAAGGGAGCGCTCGCCGAACACATTGCTTTTTTACATGGTGCCCGCACGCAGACGGAATTGGAGAAATTCGGCTGCGGTTGGTGGAAGAGGTGGGTCACTAAAGAAAAGTGCGACATTTTTGGCCTGCCGGAGGGAGACTTGGGGGATGGCTCCTATGGCGCCGCTTGGGCGTCATTTCCGACCAAAGAAGGAGAGCCGTTTAATCAAATAAAACATTTGGTTCAGCAGGTAAAAGAAAGACCGTATTTGCGAACCCATTTTATCTCTCCATGGATACCGCAATATACGCTTCAGCATTCCGGGCTCACCCGCAAAGTCGTGGTAGCGCCCTGCCATGGCTGGATACATGTTCTGGCGTTTCCGGAGGCCAAAGAAATCATTATCCACCATTTTCAACGGAGCAGCGATCTGCCGGTGGGCGTTCCCTTTAACATCATTCAGTATGCCGCGTTCGGAATGATGCTCGCGCAGGTTATCGGCTATTCGCTGAAGGAGGTGGTCTATACATTCTCCGACGTTCACATTTACGAGAGCCAATACGAAAAAGTGAAGGAATTGCTCGCGCGCGAACCGAGGCGTTTACCGACCGTTGCCCTTGATCCAGCCATCAACGATATTTTTGAATTTCGGCCGGAGCACTTTGCGCTTAGCGACTACGAACCGCATCCGAAGATGTTGATTCCAACACCGATCTAAAATGACAGAATTATTTGTTGATCCGAACAACACAAGTTATCGGCCCGATGGTGTTTACGGAAAAGTCATCGACGACATAAAGAAGGACGGGGTTTGCCCATTTTGTCCCGAGAACTTAACCAAATATCATAAAAACCCGATCCTGAAGGAAGGGGATTTTTGGCTGCTTACCGACAACATGTATCCATACAAAGGGGCCAAGCATCACGTTCTTTTTGTCCACAAGAAACACATTCAAAGATTTGAGGAAATAACGAATGAAGCCTGGTCCGAACTGCAAGACCTGATCCGATTTATAATTAAGAATCGGAACATTGAGGGCGGGGCTTTCCTTTTCCGGTTCGGCGATACGGCGCTAACCGGTGCAAGCGTTACTCACCTACACGCCAATTTGGTTTCTGCGGGCAGCAGGGAAAAAGATCGTGAACCGATAATGACGAGGATTGGCTAGAATTTTACTAAAATAATTTCAGCTCCGACGGATTTCAAAATATCTTCGGCATCCAAGAGAGAGTATCCTTTCGAGTAATAAACTTTTTTTATGCCGGCGGCGGCAATGGATTTTGCGCAGGCAGGACACGGAAATGTGGAGGTATAGATGGAAGACCCTTCTAGGGCAATACCCTTTTTGGCGGCTTCGGCAATAAGTCCGGCTTCGGCGTGGATAAACTTGGAAAGCTCTATATTTATTCCGGCATCAAAGTTGCTGCGCGGGTCGCCAAAAGCGTTAAGGGTATATTCCGAGGGCAATGGCCGGTTATGTCCGAAGAGGATCGGTTTGCCGTCTTTGACTATCACGCCGCCGATTTGACGCCACCAGTCGGGACTTTTGGTAGCTTCTTTAAAAGCACTCCCAATCATCTCCGTGTCAAAGTCGCTCTCGGAAATGATCCTGTCCGGCGGAACCTCGAATTCCTTGGTGGAGATCTGTTTGTCCCAGCGCAGAAAAACAGGGACTAAGGTTATTTTTTTGTCGGGCAAATAGGTCTCAAAAAACTGTCGATTAACATCCTCGTCGGGGGCTATGATCGGGTTGGGGTCGGCCAGCAAGCCGGGTAGGGTGGCGCGGTCCAGTATGATTATTTTGGAAAATATATTTAACCCGCCAACGGCATCTTTTATTTCAAGCGGCGTAAGCGCGCGAATATCCCGCTCCATGCGAGGAGTCTCCAAAACAAAATCGGGCCCCAGGACGTAAAGCGTTCCGGGATATTTTTTAAAAAAATCCAAATACCCTCGATGAATGGCGGGTATATAAGAGACGACAGAATATTCACTCATGACTCTCTGATCTCTCTTAGGAAATTTTGGGTAAGCCGGCGAACTTCATTGGCAAGCTTTTCAGCCCCTTCAATTGTTAGATTTCGGATCCTTGCGCTGGTAGTCGTTGTGGCCTGCGGCGGCAGAGTGACTATCCGCTCGCAATATTCGGCATATTTATTGGCCTGGAGATCTTTTTTAAAATCTTCGGTGCTGGAAGACGTAACGAGTACGTCGGGTCGAATAAGGCGGATCAAATCGCCGATGTCTTGATGTGCCTCGCGGATGGTCACAATATCAACATGGCGCAAATGAGATAGCATTTTTATCCTCTCCTCCTGCGGCACAATGGGGCGGTTTGGCCCTTTGCGTTTTCTGGTCAGTTCGTCGGAATCTACGCCCACAATCAGAATGTCGCCATAAGATTTTGCAGCTTCCAGATATTTGGCGTGGCCTTCGTGGATGAGATCATATACTCCTTGGGTTAGGACTACCGTTAGACCGCGGAGTTTACATTGGGCAACGGTTTGCGCCAAAGTTTTTTCATCCGGAATAAAACGAAACTCTATATTCGTCTTTGAGTTCAGGATCGGCGAAAGATCAACTCCGGACCTTTTCTTTTTGGACGGTGACTTGGTTTTGGTTGGGCGCTTTCGCATAGGTTGAGTATAATTAAGTGAACCTGGAGGGTCAAACAACAAATATGGGTGCAAAAATAAGCATAATCGCCGCAATCCAGAAAAAGGATCGAGGGTTGGGATTAAAAGGCCAGCTCCTTTGGCGCATTTCCGAGGATCTGAAGAGATTCAAAGAATTGACCACGTGGCATCCGATAATAATGGGCCAAAAGACCTTCGAGTCCATTGGCCGACCCCTGCCGAATCGCGTGAATATAATTTTGAGTCGACAGCCGGATTACCAAAAAGACGGTTGCTTCGTATGCAGTTCTCTTGAAGAGGCGCTTGAGGCGGCGAGGAACACCGGCGCAGAAGAAATTTTTGTCATTGGCGGCGGAGAAGTATATCGGCAGGCGTTACCTCTGACCGATAAATTGTATCTGACTGAAATTGAGGGAGAAAAACCGGCGGACACATTTTTCCCGGACTATAGCGAATTTTCCAAAATAGTTTTTTCGAGGAGCGGGGAGGGGAATGATCCGGCGCATAGGTTTTTGGAATTAGAAAGACCATAAAAAAGACCCCGACCACCGGCCGGGGCATCATTCCTTGAACACCGTGACGTGAAAGTTCCTGGACCAGAGCTCAAGGAACACGAGCGTCTTGCCATCCGCGCTATCATGGACGAAGCGTTCGGTAAGGAAGGCGATCTCTTTTTGCGTCATCCCCTTAAGAGAGATGTCGAAAGCGACGCCGGCCAGGTGGCCGGATTGCATCTCGCTCGCGTTCGCGTCGGCGGAGCTTATCCGCAATCGCTTGAGGCGGGCTTGCATCGCTCCCGTTCTTGCGAGCGTGGTGATCTTGAGGCTCTTGTGGAAACGTCCGCGGTATTCCTCGGCTCGGCATTTCAGATAGCTGAACGCATGCGGATAGAGGAATCTTGTTTCCGCGCGCACCTTCGGACCCAGGTAATAGCCCTTTCCGGTGCTAGGGACCCGAACCAGTTTTCCAGCCAGGTATAGATTCCTGATGTCGGCCTCCGTTTTTATGCGCGGGAATCCAAGTTTGTCGAGCGTCGCGTTTTGATAACGCATAGCTTCGACACTGCCCTTTAGAGGATTGTTCTCCAGAGTTATGTTTGGCGGACTAGCGAGAAGCAATCCGCCAGAGAGCATTAAGACTTGTGCAAAAAGCATCTCGCACCTCCCTTAGATTTTATATCTGCTAAATATAGTATAGCCGATTTTCGCAGCTGTGCCCCTCCGAGCGGCAAGCGAAATCACGCCGCTCATAATTTCGAGTTTTCTTCGGCGGCAAATGCACTTAAGAGATTCGGATTTTAGGCCGGAATGCCTTCTTAATAATCTTTGGCGCGAACAACATTCCGATTATGTAAAAAGCCACGAGCGAGAAAAATAAATATTTATTTATAAGCAAAGATGCCCCAATAAAAATGGTAGCCGAAACAGGAACCAGCATTCCAAAAAAGGATGCAACAATGAAGGGCAGATAATTCATTTTTGCTATGCCCGAAATATATGCTATCAAGTCAGTATCGGTGCTTGGCAGAAAACGAGAAATAAAAACGGTTTGCCACCCAATCTTTTCCGTGTGCTTTTTCAGCCTCTCCTGCTCTTCCTCGCTGATCAATTTAATGTAAATTCCTTTTCTGATTTTTGTGCCAAGCCAGTAATTGATAGATGAGCCGATAATTCTGGCAAGAAGCCCAAAAATCAACGCTTCCCAAAATCCAAAAATAATACCTCCGGCGATCGGAACGATCTCATTGGGCAGCGGAGGAGCAACAACGACAATGATGCTCAGCAGAACATAGACAAGAATGGCCCATTTTTCAAACGATAAAACGAAGACTTTGATACTTTCCGGGTCGGTGAATATTTTTGAAATCGGAACCCAAATTAATATAGGCACCAAAACAACGAGAAAAAGAACAAAGGCTATTAACAATAATAGTATCCATAGGCGGTGTTTAAAATATGCTTCTTTAAGTTTTTGAGGAACCATATTATTTCTCTCGTCTCTATTTTTAGATTTCTTTGGATATCTATTTGTGCGCGCTGGGGGGATCGAACCCTCGACCTACTGTGTGTAAAACAGTCGCTCTACCACTGAGCTAAGCGCGCGTATTCAGTTTTGTCGGGCCGCCGAGAATCGAACTCGGTCTATCTGCTCCCAAAGCAGACGTACTACCGGTATACTACGGCCCGTGTTAGACCTTTAAATTATCGCACTTTTGTTTTATTATCAAACCGTCCAAAGCGCCCTCGTAGCTTAATGGATAAAGCAAGGCTCTTCTAAGGCTTTGATGGGGGTTCGATTCCCTCCGGGGGCACCATGATCTTGGGTATATTGATCCTATCGTTCGCATTCATTTTCTTTGCGATAGTTTTTTATCTTCTAGTCCGGCCAATGATTAGCGGGGCGATATACGCGCCGACCGGGGATAATAATGTGGAAATAATAAAAAAGTTAGCCGAAGCCAAGCCCGGAGAAAGAATTGTGGACCTGGGCTCGGGAAATGGGAAAATAGTGATAGCATTTGCCAAGGATGGAATGGAATCCCACGGCTACGAGATAAATCCGTTGCTGGTTTGGTTTTCGCGGAGAAAAATTAAAAAGCTTGGGCTTCAAGAAAGAGCCTTCATCCATGGAGAAAGTTTTTGGAAGGCCGACCTCGGCGAATTCGATGTGGTTACGGTTTTCACGCTGCCGCACATAATGCGCGCATTGGTGCCAAAAATAAAAAAGGAACTTAGGCTCGGCGCGAGAGTGGTTGCCAATGCCTACGGCTTTCAAGGGGTAGAGCCCATTAAAAAGGAGGACCAGGTTTTTTTGTACGAAAGCAGTTCTTTCGGGGCATAGGTTATTTGTTGTTGAAATGTAAAAGCAGCTTTGTTATCCTGTGTGGGAGCAATTAGCTGCCGGGCTAGCTCATCGGTAGAGCGCTGCCCTAAATAATCTTTGGGGCTTTCCGCAGAAATGCGGATTGAAAAATCGGGTGAATTCGGGGAAAACTTGCCGCAAGGCAAACAATCCCGAGCCAATCCTTCGCTAAAGCTACGGATTGCAAGCAAGCTAACCATTTGTATAGGTGGAAGGCCTGCCTGCCGGAGCGAAAGCGTAGGCAGGTGTAGAGACTATCCTTTAAAGGAGTAGCCGATCAGAAATGATTTAGGCGAAGCGCCCGACTCCCGACTGTCCGCATGAGCGCTGACAAGGGAGGTGATATAGTCCAATTTGCCTTTGGAAGAGGCAGGCGTGCCCAGTTCGACTCTGGGGCCCGGCACCACGTAAAATAAAAAACCCGCTCCGGCGGGTTTTTTATCACGTGACAGCCCCGTGATCGCCACGCGATTTTACGGGGCACCCTAAAACCAAAAACAGCAGATCTATTTTCCTTGACTTCAAGTGCTCACGAGGGTCATTATTAAAAAAAGGTAAAATCAAAAACAAATGAATAATCCAGAACGTCCTGATTTAGAACAGCAAGAAGAGCCGGAGGCGGAGTGGGCGCGAGAAGCTCGTCTAGCGGCAGAGGCTGCAGATGTGGAAAGGAACAAAAAGCTTGAAGAGATTAATAGCTCGGCCGAGGAGGAGGCGAGAAAAAAACTGGAGGCATATGCCATAGATATGCTTGCCGATGCTTACGCGAAAATGGGATATGTTGGCGCCATCCCCAAGAGCGGGATCGATTCCTTCATTGAGGCCATGACTCCCGAGCAAAAGAAAAAAATAATTCTCGGAGAGGAGGCGAAATAAATAATTTAATAAAAAAACCGCCCTAAACGCATTAGTGTCGGGCGGTTTTTTGATAGAGTCGGAAGTTTTTTACTTCTTCATTTTCAGAATCATCCTTCTCTCTTCCGGCTTCAGGGACGAAACTTCGAATTTGTAGGATTTCTTAAGTTCCAACTCTTTTTTCATTTCTTCCAAGCCTCCGAATTCGGAAATGTGGATCATGCCCTGGATGCCGTCTTCGAATTCAACGATGGCGCCGAACGGGTTGAACTTGTAAACGGTTCCGGTCACCACGTCGCCGGAATGGTATTTTTCGGAAACACTGGTCCACGGATCGGCTTTGAGGGCCTTGAGCGAGAGGAATACGCGGCCTTCTTTGATATCCAAAATCTTTACTTTCACGCTCTCGCCGAGTTTGATAACTTCTTTCGGGTTATCAATAAGCCGATGGTCGATCTCGGAGATGTGGACCAAACCTTCGATTTCCGGGTTGTCCGCAAAGCGGATAAAGATGCCGAAGTCCGCAATGCCGGAGACAACGCCGTCTACGGTCTGACCAACTTCATACTTGGACAATAATTCTTTAATGTTCGCGGACGGGGCAGAGCTTTCCCGTTCGGAGATAATAAGCTTGTTATTCCTCGGGTTAACGTTTATGACTTTGACGGAGAGTTCCTCGCCGATCATCTTCTTCAGATCTTCGATAAGTTTTTGCTTATCGCCTTCAGAATTTTCCGGAACATGATTCGGGGCGAGCTGAGAAACGGGCAAGAAAGCCTTAAGGCCAAACATATCGGCGACAATCCCGCCCTGGTTAACGGCGGTGACTTTTACTTTTACGAGTTCACCGGACTCTTCGAGATCTTTGGCTTGCTGCCAAAGCTTCTGTTTGCCGGCTTCGGAGAGCGAGAGTTCGACGTAGCCGAGGTAGCCTTCGATAGCTTCCACGCGGGCCGGAATCTTATCTCCGGGCTCCATGGACTTAAGCGCGGCCTTGGCGTTAGAGAGCTCGGCTCCGAACACGATGCCGGTTCCGAACTTTCCAAGGTCGAAGAAGCCGTACCTGCGGGTCTTTTTTATTAAAGTAGCTTCCAAGACGTCGCCTTCCCGGAATCTGCTGATCCAGGAGAGCTCATTCTTCAAAAGCTGAGAAAGGGCCGGGTTAGTGGCCTTTTCGATGATTTCTTTGAACATTTGGTCGTTTTTATTTGGATTTATCTTACTTGCTTCCGGCGCTGACGAGGCGGGGTTAGCAAGCTTGCCCGCCAGACTTCTTATGAAGCTTGGAGGGTGCAAAAATACTAACAATTGCATGGGTTTTTGGCAAGTAGGGGGCTGGTAAACGACCTATTTTTTTGCTACAATTAATGAGCTTTAGGGTTACATTTCTGCCCACTACTAACGACTAACTATTTCTTGTGGTCATCAATCCCGACGCTCCGTACGACGGAGGTCGGGACCCCGACCAAAGCGTCGGGGCTACTAATTAATTTTTCATGGTAATCAACTACTTCGGCAATGGAACCCTCCGACTACAGAGCGGGGAGATCTCTCTTCTTATCGACCCGGAAGGAAATCGGCTTAAGGCGGACGTTTATCTTTTTACTTCTTCGGAATTAAAAGAAGGAGAAGTTTTTTCGCAGGACACTATTAATTTTCCCGGCGAATACGAAGCGCACGGCATAGAAATAGTCGGCGCGCAAATTCCAGAGGAATCGAGCGGGAATAAAGTTCGCACCGCGTATCTCGTCACGATGGAAGGAATTAAGATTGCGATCTTGGGTGACGCCAAAAAAATTCCTCCAGTAGAGGTATTGGAGCGCCTGGAAGAGCCGGACATATTGATATTGCCCGCGGAGAAAGGAAAGTATCTCTCCCCCGAGGATGCCGATAAGCTCGCGAAACAGCTTGAGCCGGCGGTGGTAATCCCTTCCCGCTACGGCAACGTGAACGAACTCGGGAAAGCTTTCGAAAAAAAGGTGGAATTACAGGAAAAGTTCGTGTGCAAGAAGAAAGATCTGGAGCGAGGAAAGATAGAGCTGGTGGTCCTTCAAGAAAAATAACAACGTGAGCGGATTCATTGTAAAACTCCGCGAGAAGTCTCCGGAGGAAAAAAGGAAAATAACCGTTTGGGCGGCGATAATCGTAACGGTAGTAGTCGCAATTTTCTGGATAATCTTTTTCTTTCCGGGCAACGCGAATGCGCCGACAGATTCAGTTTTCAAGGATATCGGACGGGGCTTTAACGAAATAATAAAATCGGCCAAGAAATAAAGAATAAGCTTCTAATAACTATTTACTAACCACTACCTACCAAGCTATGTCCGAGATACAAAAAAGAGAAATAACCAAAGAGCTTCAGGATTCATATCTGGACTACGCGATGTCCGTGATAATTTCGCGCGCCTTGCCGGATGTCCGCGACGGCTTGAAGCCTGTGCAGCGCCGCATTCTTTGGTCTATGTGGGAAAGCGGGCTGGATTACAGCTCCAGGTTCAGAAAGAGCGCGACCGTAGTCGGAGACGTGATGGCCAAATACCATCCGCACGGAGATTCCGCGATATACGACACCATGGTGCGCCTGGCCCAGGATTTTTCTTTGCGCTATCCGCTGGTATTCGGCCAAGGAAACTTCGGTTCCATCGATGGCGACGCAGCTGCCGCTCACCGCTATACCGAGGCCAAGCTCGCAAAAATTTCCGGGGAGATGCTTACGGATATTGAAAAAGAAACCGTGGATTGGGTGCCGAACTATGATGCGACGAAGGTTGAGCCCAGCGTTTTACCCGCCAAACTTCCGAATTTGCTTTTAAATGGGACTCTCGGTATCGCGGTCGGTATGGCCACCAGTATTCCTCCGCACAACTTGGGCGAGATCGCGGACGCGATACTTTATTTGGCGGACAATGACGATGCCACGGTAGACGATCTTTTGAAATTCGTGAAAGGACCGGATTTCCCGACCGGCGGAGTAATTTTTGACGAAAAAGCCATTAAAGAAGCTTATCGCACCGGCCGCGGTGCGGTCGTTACCCGCGCCAAGGCGACCATAGAGGAAAGAAAGAAAGATCAATATGATATTGTGATTACCGAGATCCCCTACATGGTCAACAAGTCGGAGATGGTGAAGCAGATAGCCGAACTTGTAGTGGATAAAAAGATCGAAGGTATCAGGGACCTGCGCGACGAATCCGACCGCGAGGGCTTGCGCGTGGTTATCGAACTCAAGAATGATGCCGCCCCGCAAAAAGTTCTGAACCAACTTTATAAACACACCAATCTCCAAAAAGATTTTCATTTGAACATGGTGGCGCTGGTGGAAAACGGATTGGTTCCGCGAACTTTGTCGCTTCGCGATATTCTCGTCGAATATCTTGCCTACAGAAAGATAGTGGTTCGCCGAAGAACGGAATTCGATCTCAAAAAAGCCAAGGAGCGGGCCCACATATTGGAAGGCTTGCACAAGGCGCTCGGTTCCATTGATAAAGTTATTCAGACCATCAAGAAGTCCAAGGATCGCGATGACGCCAGGGCGAATTTAATAAAGGGCTTTAAGCTCACCGAGATTCAGGCGAACGCGATTTTGGAAATGCGCTTACAGACTTTGGCTGCTCTCGAAAGACAAAAAATAGAAGATGAGCTCAAAGAGAAGCTCGCACTCATTAAAGAGCTTGAGCTAATTTTGAAAAGCACGACTAAAATGCTTGCGATAATCAAGCAGGAGATTAAAGATCTTAAGGAAAAGTTTGGCGATAAGCGCCGCACCGAGGTGGTTCCCGTGGGGCTGACCACCATGACCGACGAAGATCTTATCCCGCAGGAAGAAGCGATGATAACCCTCTCCGCGGGAGGATATATTAAGAGGCTTCCACCGGACACCTTCTCGAGCCAGCGGCGCGGAGGCAAAGGGCTTATCGGTTCCGACGTTCAGGAAGAAGACTTCCTGACGCAGTTTGTGAGCGCCCACACCCACGACCAAGTTCTTTTCTTTACCGATCACGGCCGGGTTTTCCAAACCAAAGTTCACGAGATCCCCGCGGCGAGCCGAACCTCAAAAGGCAGGGCGGTCCACAATTTCCTAGAGATGCCTTCGGAGGAGAAGATCGCGGCTATCGTTACTTATTCCGCCAAAAAAGAAGATGCCAAATTCCTGGTGTTGGCTACCAAGGACGGACTTATAAAGAAAACTCCGCTTCAGGATTTCGCGAACATCCGCCGCACCGGAATTATCGCCATTTCGCTTAAGAAGGGCGACTTCCTAAAGTGGGCCAGATTAACAAGCGGATCGGATGAGATACTCATGGCCACCGAAGGCGGACAGTCCATCCGCTTTAAGGAATCACAGGCCAGGCCGATGGGCAGGACCGCGGCCGGTGTGCGCGCCATTAAGCTCAAGAAAGACGATTCTGTCGCCGGCTTTGATATAATCAATAAAGGAGTAGATGCGAAGAAGACGAATGTGCTGGTGTTAATGGCAAACGGTTTCGGAAAGCAAACGACGTTATCCGAATACAAAGTTCAGAATCGCGGAGGCAGCGGAATAAAAACCGCGAATATCACTGCGAAGACCGGAAAGCTTATCGCCAGCCGCATAGTCTACGAAGAAGAAGACCTTTTCGCTCTCTCTCAAAAAGGCCAGGTCATCAGAACCGAGCTTAGCGGGGTGAGAAAGACCGGACGGTCCGCGCAGGGAGTGAGAGTGATGGATCTGAAGTCCGGCGACAAGCTTGCCGCTATAGCGATCCTCTAAATGCAACCGATGTCAAAAGGGAAAATGATAGTTATCGGCGTGATAGCCTTGGTGGTTATCGGCGTGATTTTAATACTGACCTTAGGTTCCAAAGGACCGGTCGGCGGAACCGCCGCGCCGAAACTTACGATCTGGGGCGTGGACGGAGCAAATAGTTTTGGCGGCGCTATCGAGGCCTATAACAAGCTTCACAACAACGCTTCCTCCATCAGCTACGTTAAGATCGATCCGGCGAATTACGAAAGCGAACTTATAAAAGCCTTGGCGGCGCAACGGGGACCGGACATTTTTTATGTATCCAATCGCTCTTTGGCCAAACTTGCTAATCTGATCGTTCCCGTAGGCCAAGAAGTCATGAACGTTAATAATTTGAATCAACTATATCCCTCCGTTGTGGCCGAAGATTTTTCCATAAACGGAACGGTCTATGCGCTTCCACTATATATAGATACTTTGGCGCTAGTCTACAATCTGGACATGTTTGACCGGACGCTGATTGTCTCTCCGCCGTCTACCTGGCAGGAATTTGCGGATGATTCGAACAAGCTTAGGGTGTTGAACGAAAAAACCCAGATCCAAATCGCCGGCGCGGCTATCGGCGGTTCCGAAAAGAGCGTAGATTACGCGACCGATATTTTAAACATGATAATGATCCAAAACGGGACCAAGATGTGGAACCAGGATCTGTCGGGGGCTTCGTTCGCGGGCGGCAAGAATTCTTCGGGTTCCCAAGCCTTCAATTTTTATCTTTCTTTTTCTAACCCCGGAGATTCAAATTACACCTGGAATGAAGCACAGCAGGATTCCCTGAACGCTTTTGCCGGGGGGAAGGCCGCAATGGCTTTCGCCTATTCGAACGATGTCGCGGATATAAAAAGAGTCAGCCCGTATCTCAGATTTTCTATCGCTCCGGTTCCGCAGATATCCGCAAGCACGACCGCCGCATATCCGAATTACTGGGGGCTCGCGGTGTCCAAGCAGAGCCAATATTCCGCAGGCGCTTGGGATTTTATAAATTTTGTAGCCGCGCAAGATTCCGGTTCGTATTCTTATCTTGGCGTTACCGGCCGTCCTCCGGCGCTCCGTTCGATAATCGCGAGCAACCTGAACGACCCCGACCTTGGAGTTTTTGTTAAACAATCGCTTATCGCCCGGTCTTGGTATACGCCAGATTATGATAAGATAAAAGAAATATTTACGAGTGCCATCTCGGCTGTTGTCTCTGGACAAAAAGATTCCGCTCAGGCGCTCAAGGAAGCGGAGGACGGCGTGACTGCGCTCAGATAGAAACTAGCCATCAGGGAGTAAAAATTTAACAAATACCAATGAGGAAAATATATTTCGCGATACCGGCTCTTGCTTTGATTTTCGCCTCCTTGCTTGTGCCTGCACTTGCTTCCGCCGGAGCTTTTTCTCCGTATTGGGGGCCGATAGTTTCTTGCAGCGGTTCGCCGCAGCCGGGTTCGGCTTTGCCCCAATGCACGAGTTTTTGCGATCTGTTGGTAACCGGGCAGAACATCGTAAAAATGGCGATGACCATTGCCATCTATATCATCGCGCCACTTTTTCTCATCTGGGGCGGTGTGCGGATAATGCTTGCCAGGGGAAACGCGACTGAAGTGAGCGACGCCAGGAAGATGCTTCTTTCGACGGTTATAGGAATCGCCATCACGGTCGGTGCGTTTATTATTGTTAATACTTTCTTTTCTCTTATCGGTTGGACGTTCCCGACGGTTGCGAATATGCAGCAGTCCAGCTGGTCGGAGATACGTTGTAAATAAAATGAAGAAAAAAGTTTTTTTAACGCTCATTTTTCTGAGCCTCCTCTATGCAGGTATAAAGTGGACTGCTTCTCAGGGTAATCCTGGAGTCATAAGCGATGCCAAAGACCAGATAACCCAGGCTCTTTGGGGACTGGTACTTCTGGGAGGTGCCTTTGTCATTCTAAACACCATTAATCCAGAGCTTACCATCCTTCAGATACCGAAGTTGAGCCAAATCGTCTCGCCCACGAGTACGACGGCGGGAGAGGTGCCGCAATATGCCTGTAAGGTGGACGGAGCGGCGGTGGGAGACAGTTGTTTTAAAACTGAGGATTGCGATGGCGTATGTTCAAGCCTAGATCCCAGGGCAACCTGCGAGCCGACAATAACTTGCGGAGCAAAATGTGATCCTCAAACTTTGGCGCAGAAAAACAATACTGCTTATCCGGCAAGAAATTCTTCGGAGCTGCAGAATGTAATGGGCTGTATCCAGGGGAAAGTCGGCTCCATACCCGGCAGCAAATTCACGTACGATATAGATCATTCATCGTGCAACTATACGAGAGGAACTCCGGGATGCGAGCCGAGCGGTAGGTGCAGCCACACGAAAAACTCCTGCCATTACGGCGGTTCATCCGGCAGCGACGGCGCTTTGGCGGTGGACTATGGCGGAGCCGGGAAGAGCGGCAGCGATAAGGCAAAATATTTCGAAGCTATCGTTTCTGCGGCTAATCAGTGCGGTGCAAAATCCGGCGGCGCGCGTTGTGAAAACGCGGCCGGTCAAAAAGTTGGCTGCGCCGACGCTACACACGTTCACGTAAGTGCGGCGGGTTGCGACAGGAACTAATAAAATGAAGAAGATCTTAATCGTTCTTTCCGTGCTGGTGGCTGTGGGTCTGGTTTACGCCGGCATCATTTGGTTCAAAAACCGTCCCGAATCTCCGGCGGTTACCGAGTCGGAGGTTCCGGTTTTGGGCGGAGACAAAGAGCAGAATATGGATTTCTTGGGAGGCGCGGGCGGGCAGGTTTCTTTGCCCGCGGGTTCGCCCGCCGGAGATACATTCACGATCTCAACTCCAACCGGCGGTATTAAGGTGAAAAATTTTTATAAAACCGCGGTTGCCGTTGTCGAGGAAAACCAAGTAGTGATCTTTTTTTCCGAAAAATACGAGCTGGATTATTCCATTTACGACGGGAGTTTCGATATTGTGGTTAGAGTTGAAGATCAGAAGACAAGGCTTGAGGCGGAAAAAGACCTTATTGACCGCTTGGGGATCTCCCGCGCGGACGCTTGTCGGCTTACCGTTAGCGTGTCGATGCCGAAAGCCGATCCAGCCAAGCTTAGTTTTTGTGGAATTTTTTTCAAATGAAACTAATCTTTTTAAAATTATTGGCTGTTGTCGCTGCCGGGAGTTTATTCGTCGTGGCTCTTTTGGTTTTTCGCCCGGCGGATAGGCAAGGCGGCCCAATGGGGCAAGCGTCTATCGCGGAAGCGTTTCCTCTCGCGCCGAGTTCCGAAAGGATTTTGCTTCAGGGTCCCGGCGGGGGAGTTTGGGTGAACAACTTTTATAAAACTGCTAAGGCGGCGATACCGGAGAGCGGAGCAGTGCTTGTTTCTCGGGCCGCGGGATACGACATTCTTTATTATCGAGCGGATAGCGGCTTTGAGATCGCAATGGATCTTTCGGCCTCTTCGGCTGGAAGGAGTGCGGCAGAAAACTCTCTTTTCGCAATTTTGGGGGCCGGCAAGCAGGAACTCTGCAAGCTTAAGATATCTATATCGTCTTTGGCGTCCGACGGTGACAGGGAGTACGTGCCGTTAAGCTTTTGCCAAAGCGTTTTCCGCGCACAATAGAATCTTGTTCTTAGCGGGACGCAGTTGGGGTAAACCCCCACACCTAACGAAAAATTTATCCGCAAACGGCTTCTTGTTCTTCGTTAGGTGTGGGGGTAAACTTAAACAAATGGGTAAAAAAATAAGCACGATTGTTTTTGTCGGTATAACCTTGTCGCTTCTGGCTGTCGGAGGATATGTGATGGCCGCTAGCGGCGATATGACTCTCCCGCCGAGCGGGGAACAGGTTATCGATCTCAAAGATCTCAGTCCCTTCGGCACTTGCGGACAGCTGGATTGCATACTCGTAAAAATAATGGATCTGATTTTCTATATAGCGATTCCCCTTACTTCCATAATGGTTCTTTGGGGAGGATTTCAAATATTGACCGCCGGGGGTGATCCAGAAAAAGTAAAGACCGGAGGAAAGACAGTTCTCTATTCCGCGATAGGTTTTGCGGTGGTGCTTATCTCCCGATCCGTTGTGTCTCTCATCACGGACATCATAAATCAGTAGGTTTTGATTTATTTACTTGGATATTTGTGCTAAACTGGAATCATTGAAAGGTCGAGTCTTCTCGAATTACACTATGAAGAAATCAATCAAAGGTTCACTCATACTCGCGGTCAGCGCCGGATTGCTTCTCGCCCCGTTGTTTGCCGGTGCGATAGTAACCGAGCCGATCGGCCAGGGTAGCGGAACATTCGGAAGCCTCACGGGCGTCACGAGTTTCATCGAGGGCACTGTGCTCGGGCTCATCAAATGGGCTTTTTGGGTGCTTGCCATCATAATGGTCATCTATGCCGCCTTCGTGTATCTTACTGCCGGAGGTGATCCGGAAAAGGTGAGCAAGGCTAGCCACATGTTGCTTTACGCGGTAGTGGCTATGGCCGTCGCTCTCTTGGCTACGATCTTGCCCGGCTTCGTAAGGAGCATTGTTGGCTACTAAGATCCGTTAACAAGAATTTAAAAACCCGTCCAAGCTAAATGCTCGGGCGGGTTTTGTTTTTATTGTATTAAAAAAGCCCGGCCGTGAGGCCGGGCTGCCCCGATACGGGGCGAAGAGCTGAACGAACTAGAGACGGTCAGCGCGGAGAACGAGGTGGCTCTGGCCTTTGGGGTCCCAGAACCAAAACACGTAGTCTTTCGCTGTGTCGATGGATGGGGGAACGTCCCCCGCTTTGATGAGCCACGACTTGCTCTTGGTCGCGACGCCGAGATCGTTCTTCGGTCCGTTGTCGAACCGGAAAGAGATCCTCGCGGCCGGGTCGGGGTGAACCTCGACCATCACCGCGCATCCGCGCGGCAGGGACACGGCCGCGCTCTCGTGGTACGCCTTGTCGTACCAGCCGAGATCGACCTTATTCATCCCCGAGCAGGGCGCCGGGCGCTTGACCTTGGTCGCGGAGTGGGACCCCGGAATGTTCGCCAGGGCCTTCTCGACTCCCAGGCGGTCGTCGACCGTGGTGACGGCCGACCTGGCCATCGAGTTGATGACGGAAAAGACTTTCACTGCCGCGAAGGCGATCGCTGCGGCAAGCAAGAGGAAGGCGATGAGGTAGATGACACTCCCACCTTTCCTGCCCCTTGGGGTGTTGGCGGAAGCGTTTCCTCTCACCTTACTTCCCCTTTCCGGCAGCTTTGCCGAGATTCGCGGCCGCGAGAGCGAGGAGCCCTTCGGCGCCAGCTCCCTCGGATGTTTCCACCGAGTTGATCACTCGGGTCGTGTTGTCCCGATAGAGTTCCTGCGCAACGAAATTGATCGCAGCCGCCGAACTCGCCTTGGGAACATCCGTCATGAACTGCTTGACCATGGCCGTGGCATTGGCATGCCCCTTCTGGATGGCGGCCACCCGGGCCTTCTCGTCCTTGGCCTTCTGGCTTTCGGCCGAGAGGGCTGGCGACTCGGTCTTCACCCAACGGATGTCGATGCCGTTGGTGAGTTCCAGGTCGGAGTGTTCGGCCGCCGCGGCGTTGTGCAGCTTGATCTGCTCGTCGATGGCCTTCCAGTTCGCAGCGTAGAAGCTGACCAGGTCTTTGGCGGGGACAGTGTCCCCGCCCGGAATGTGAAGGTGGGGGAGCTGCGAAGTCTGCATAACTCCTTTGAGCATCTGGTCGATGGTTGGGAGACTCTGGAGAATGGTGTCCGAGTCGGTCACATTGCCGACCGCTCCGATCTTGTTCTTGGCAATCGCTCTCGCCTTCGTGACGATATCCGCTTCGGTGGTGGTCCCGAAGACGGGAACGCCGCCGGCGTCCAGGATACAGAAGTCCGGAACATAGGCCAAGGTCCCCGAGATGTTGATAGACATCCCGTCCATGGCGATGACCTTGGCCGTGAAGTCCAGAGTTTTCTCCTTGAGCTCCACGAACTGGGCTTGATCGGCCCAAGGGATCTTTGCTGCCATCTTGATCACTGGCAGGAAGTCCCGTTGGGTCACGACGCGTCCGGTTCGTACCGGAGTTGCGTCGGAAAACCACTGGCGCGCGATGATGGCGGCCTGGTTCGGCGGGACGCCGAAGAAGGTCTCCTTGGTGGCCCGATACGCGAACCTGCCGATCAGGAACAGGATGAAGAGGTCCAGGATGATGACAGCCGCGTCAACGGCCGCCGCGATTCCCGCCCACCAGGCGATTGCGCCCAAGAGCGGTAGGGTGCAGATGAGGAAGAGGATCAGGCTTCGGATGATCTTTCCGATCCATCCGCCGGTCTTCTTCGCCTCCTTCTTTTCTTCGCCCTTCTTGTCCTTGTCGTCTTTCTTCATGACAAACTCCTTCTCTCTTTCGTTCTCGTGAAGCGGCGCGGGATTTCGTCCCCGCCGCGTTGTTAAATGGCGAGCTCGAGCTTTACGCTCAAGTGCCCAAATTATATCACCAAATGTTTAAAAAGTCAAGTAAAACAAAACCCCCGATTTGGGGGCCTCAAAGGGCAAATGCGCAAGTAAATATCTAACTATTTTGGGTTATTCCCGGGAGCTCCTTACGGCTGTGCCGATGGCGTTGCCGTCAGCGTAGGCCTGGTTGTCTTTCTGGAGCTCTTCGATGAAGTTGTCCCGGAGAAGCAGGTGGTCGAGAACGCCGATCGTGTGGGGGGGGTCGGTCCTGCCGGAAACCCCATCCTTGATCCCGTCGGAGCGGTATCCTGTGAGTTCGGCGGACCGTTCGGACTCGCTTTTCGAGAAGAATCCCATGGTCGTTTCTCCCATTCGGGTTTTTGAGCGTTGTTCGGCGGGGCTTGGGTCGGTTTTGACGCGCGCCTCCTTTCGCGCAGGTTGCTGTCTGTAATATATCGAATTTACGGCAGAAGTCAATTTTCCGTGTCGGCAGATTTTGTTATCGCTTTTTTTGGGATAGAATGGTCAAAGTGAGCCCGCTTCGCCGAAGCCATAGCGAGGCGAGCAGGTGGCCCTGCCTGCCGGCAGGCAGGGAAATGGCAAATTTATCCCGTTCAAAGTGCTGGGGTGGCGAAACCCCGAATAAGCTTCGCTTTGACGGGGCAAGTTGGCAGATTTACCCTCCCACCCTTCGGGCATTTCTGTGGTAAATTATAAATTGAACAACAAGGTGGGATATTGCCCGGGTGGCGAAACTGGCTATACGCACTAGCTTTAGGAGCTAGCGATCGCAAGATCATGGGAGTTCAAATCTCCCCCCGGGCACAAGAGGTGGGAGGGCGCACTAGCTTTAGGAGCCAGCGCCGCAAGGCGTGCGGGTTCAACTCCCGCCCCCAGCACTTTGTACGGGACGCACTTAGGCGGAGAAAATACACTATGAATTCTTGGATTCACAAAGAACTCAGCAGAAAGACGATAGCAATAATTCTTGGGGTTTTAACCCTGATCAATTTAGGGCTTCATCTCTATCGCGCTTCTTATCCGGCAGAGCCGGTTTTCGATGAGGCGCACTTTTCCACTTACGCGGCCGACTACGCAAAGAACGTCGCGTACTTCGATATTCATCCTCCGCTCGGCAAGATGATCTATGGAGCTGCGCTCGTGGCTTCGGGAAATCCGTTCGCCGGTTCCGTGGAGTTCGTTTCTTTTACCGTTACCAGCACTCCCGGGAATGAATTTAAAGTGGACATGGCCTATCGGCCGGATACATACGGGAAATTTCCTTACATTTTGCTTCGTATAATTTCTTCGCTTTTCGGGCTTCTTCTCCCGCTGGCCTTTTTCGTGTTTTTGAAAACTCTAAAACTCAGCGACATAACCGCGCTTCTTGGCGCGGCGTTCTTGGTGTTCGACAACGCCTTGCTCCTTGAGACCAAGCTCATCCTTATGAACGGCATGTATTTGACGCTCGGATTCATTGCGCTCGCGCTTTATCTTGAAGGGAAAAAACACGTTGCCCTGGCCGGAGTATTTCTGGGACTGGCCTTTTCGGTAAAACTCATGACCGTTTCATTTTTGGGCGTTATCGTGGCCGATCTCATCTTGGCAAGAATGAACAAGGAGAGGGTTTCGCGAGCCATAAAGTTTTTCTTCTCCGCCATTGCCACGCTTTGCGTTATATATCTTTTAAACTTCGCGGTGTTTCCGCTTGCCGACAATATAAATCTGGCGAGAAAACTTTTGGGCGCAAAAGACAGGATCTCCATCGAAAATTTTTCTGCGCTCAAAAAAACTTTATACGGCGGGGCGGCGTTTCTGCAGGACATAGATGCCGGCCTTAGCGGCTATCTTTACGGAGCCAAAGATCATCCGCTGCAGAGCAGCTGGTACGAGTGGCCTATCGCCAAAAAATCCATGCTCTATTTCGACTCCAAAGAGAAAACTGGCAACCTGGTCTTGGTCGGAAACTACGCAGTGTGGTTCCTGGGTTCCGCGGCCGCCCTATACGCATTTCTTTGGTTGCTCGCGGGTTTTTACAAACGGTATAAACAAAAAGGGGATATCCTGGATGGGGAAAATATCAAAATTCCATTCCTGCTTTTCGCCGGATATTTTGCTTCGCTCGCGCCGTATTTTTCCGCAGTCAACAGGAGCACGTTCCTCTATCATTATTTTCCGGGACTTATTTTTTCCGTGGGACTCCTTTGCTGGCTCTTGGAGAAAAAAATAAAGAAGCCATGGCAATTGGCGGCAGTCTTACTGCTCGTAATTTTGAGTTTCGCGCTTGAAGCGGGATGCACTTACGGGTTCAGTTGTCCGGTCCTATAAGGAAGCGGAGGGCGGAGCCGATTTCTTCGTATATAGAAAATATCCTCCGGGCAGGGTTTGGCGCGCGTAGAATCGATTGAGGCATCCGGCCAAGTTCGGCAAGCTCAAGATCCTCGGCCCCGCCCAGACCAGTGAGAATTTACTGGCTTCACAATCCTTTATAAGCGGGGAGTCATCCCAGCGCCCCTCTTTTGCGAGCCGTGAGAATTGGAAGGGTTCAAGATGCACGTCTTTACCCGCCAGAACCAAATATCCTATTTCCTCGCTCAATATTTCTCCCGGCGGCGCGTTGTTTATCTCCCGAATCACCATTTCCTGGGTGGGTTTCGGCGGACTTAAGGGGCTTGCGAGAAAATTAAAGAATACCAGCATGGAGAGGATAAGCTGCGCGGAAAAAAATATCTCCGTCCGCAAATAACTTTTTCCGAGGACACTGCTTCTTTGGTCGGCAGATAAGAGGTAACCGATCAATAGGATCAGCGCGGCAAGGGGTTCGATGAAGTAATTTGAACTTGCGCCCGGTTTTGCGAAAGAAAAAAGCGACAGAAAGGACAGGAAAAAGTATATGTGGAAGAAAGAAAGTTCTTTTTTCCCGGAGTTCAAAACCAGCAGTGCGAAAAGAGGGAGACAGCTCAGGGAAAAAGCGGCATATCCACCCCAGATGTGCGTCCAGTTGAGGGCGATGTTGTTATAGGTAAAAAGGTGCAACGCAAACTGGCCCGCAGTCGCCGCGTTTATTGTGAAAAATGATACGGCGAGCGGCAGAAGATAAGATGCCGAGAAAACTCCGAGTTTCTTCCAATTTTGACCGGCCGCCAGGCAGAGAAGAACGGCGATCGGAGCAATGATGGCGGTTTGCTTGGTGTAGAAAGCCAGAATGAATATCGGGCCCGATATCCAAAAGCGGGAGCCGAGATTTAAAAAACAATAGATTCCCACGAGGCTAAGGAATACCGCCAAGGTATCTATTCTTAAAATTGGAGCGAAGGAGATCATGAACCAAGAAGTCAAAAATATGATTGCCAGCTGAGCCGACGGTTCGGCTGCAATTTTTCCCCGAAGCAATTTATACAGGACGAATGCCGAGGCCAAAGCCGCGACAAACGAAAGCAGGCGTCCGAACAAAAGCGGAGGAGCGCTGTGCCAGGCGAGCGAAATGAGCAGGGGGAAAATTGGGGGATAAACTCCGTGAATAAAGGGCGGGTGGTTTATGTCGAAAAAATATGTGCCCTTGTCCATTAAGTTCTTGGCCAGATTCAAAACAACCCCCTCGCCATAATCAAAGATGGCATTCGTGCGGAGAACTTCTGCTGAGGCTACCAAAAAAACAAATATGGCGACTGCGCACAAGATCCAAGCCGCGGTTCTAATAAAATCAGAGCGCAAGGTTCTGAGGCCGGGAATAATCTTCATTTTCTCCGTCTGCCGTGAAAAGATTTGTGGACGTCTTTGAGCTCCTTATTGGTCAGGTGGGTGTAGATTTGCGTGGTCGCAATATTGGAATGCCCGAGCATCTCCTGCACCGCCCGGATATCCGCTCCGTTTATAAGTAAGTCTGTCGCGAAGCTGTGCCGGAGCTCGTGGGGATGAACGTGTTTGCCGATACCGGCGCGTTTGGCGCGGGTATCGATGAGTCTTTGCACCGCGCGGGGGATTATGCGTCCCAAGACAGCGCCATTCTTGGTAAGGCTCACAAACATCGCCGGATCCGCATCCGTTCTTTTGTCCAAATACATTTTAATCGCGCGCCGTGCGCCGTCGGAAAGGAACACGACTCGTATCTTTTCGCCCTTGCCGCGCACCGAGAACTCTCCGCGTTCCAGGTCCAGGTACCGGTCCAAAGAGCAGATCTCGGAAACGCGCAGTCCCGTGGAAAAAAGAGTTTCGAGTATCGCCCAATCTCTTAAGTCCCGGAGATTCGGGTCTTTGGGAGGCGTGAGCAGGCGTTCCATATCTTTGTATTCCACAACCTCAATGTCGCGCCGGTTCATTTTCGGGAGTTCGATCTTATCCGGAGCTAAAGAGAGGACGTCGCGTTTCGCGAGATATTTCAAAAAATTCCTTATCGCTATCGCGTAGTAGCCCTGGGTTATTTTTTTGATGTTTTCTCTCGAGAGCGCCACCCGGAAAGAACGAACCGATTCCTCAGTGATGTCTTCGGGGGATTTCGGTTTGGCGAAGGCGAAAAATCGCTTGAGGTACTGTTCATAATTTTCCCGGGTTTTAACCGAGCGGTTTTTCTCTATCTCCAGGTAATTAAGATAATCGGTAAAAAGCCTATCAAGCGAAGCCATGTATATATTCTAGCACTAATATTTTGCGACAGGAGGATCGTTTCGCGCGAGTTTGCTTTCTGCCCCAACCCCCCCAACGAGTTTTGTTTTCGGCAGGGGCCCTCGGAGCCCCGCTAGGCTAGGTGTCGCCAAGGTCGCTTCGCCGACCTGCCTGCCGGCAGGCAGGGAGCGCAGTGGGCGCTTTCGCAGGATAAGCGAACCGCGTTCCCGAGAGAGCTAGGCAAAAAAGTTGTCCACACCCCCCCCGATTGCGCCGGACAGGTTAGATGCTAGTATTAAGTCAGCCCAATGATTCCAAAATAGCTAGCCAAAATCGGCCTTACGGCTGATCAAATTCTGCTCGCCTTCAGCGAGCCAACACACGGAGCCCCACGGGGGCTCCATTTTCGTATTTGGGGGCGGATCTTTTAAAAATACTTGCAAAAAAAGCAAAAGCGCTGTATTATAGGCCTATGCTTTCCAAGCGAACTAAGACAAAAGTAATAGGTGAACACGCCGCGCATGATAAGGATACCGGTTCTGCCGGTGTTCAGATCGCGGTACTTTCGAAGCAGATCGACGAGCTTACCGCTCATTTGAAGAAGCACGCCAAGGACAATCATTCCCGCCGCGGTCTTTTAAAGATGGTGAGTCAGCGCCGCAAGCTCCTGGCTTATATGAAAAAGAAAGAGCCGGAAAAGTACGAGAAGCTTTTGAAGAAGCTGGATCTCAAGAAGTAAACCAATGGCAAACACGCGCTACGCGAATCAACGGGTCGGAATCTTTATAGATGTCCAAAACCTGTATCATTCTGCGCGCAACATGTATCGCGGCCGCGTTAACTACGCGGAACTGATGAAAAACCTCGTGGATGGACGCGAGCTTATTCGCGCTATTGCCTATGTGGTCAAAAGCGAAGGAACGCCGGCTGAAGCTGCTCGTCCCGAAGGGGCAAGGTCCCTTTCCACGGAGGCTTCTTTTTTTGAAGCACTCGAGAAGGCGGGACTGGAACTCCGGATGAAAGATCTTCAGATGTGGGCCGACGGAACCAAGAAGGCGGATTGGGATGTGGGAATGGCGGTAGATGCCATTCGCATGGCCGATTCATTGGACGTCGTGGTTCTTGTGACCGGTGACGGCGACTTTATCCCCCTGGTCGAATTTTTAAAATGGGGAAAAGGAGTTTATGTGGAGGTGGCGGCTTTCGGAAAGAGCGCTTCGTCCAAATTGCATGAGTCCGCGGACAAATTCACCAACATTGAGACGATCCCAAAAAGCATTATCCGAAAGTAGTTCTTTGGTCAGGCGCAGCTAAAAGATAAAACAAAGCGCTTCGCATGGGTCGGATTAATGAATTGTGAATAGAGAATCAGGTTCTCTGCTCAGAATTCGTTAATCTCTCGGCCGGAAGCAAAATAAAAATAAAATGATAAAAAGAAAAACATACGAGGTTGAACTCGGAGGTAAAAAGATAACCCTAGAAGTTTCGTCCATTGCCGAACAGGCTAACGCCGCGGTCATGGCCAAGTGCGGAGAAACCGTGGTTTTGGCGACTGTGGTAATGTCCGGAGAAGACACCGAGGGAGACTACATGCCCCTCAAGGTTGATTATGAAGAAAGATTTTATGCCGCAGGAAAGATATTGGGCAGCCGCTACGTGCGCCGCGAAGGCAAGGCTTCCGAAGAAGCTGTGCTTGCCGGCCGCATAATCGACCGCACCATCCGTCCGCTTTTCGATCAGCGCCTTCGCCGCGATATACAGGTTATCGTGACCGTGCTTGCGCTCGATGAAGAAAACGAACCGGAACAGCTGGGGCTCTTGGCGATTTCCGCCGCCTTGGCCATCTCCGACATTCCTTGGAACGGACCGGCAGCCGGAGTCCGCATCGGGAAGATCGGCGGTAAATTTGTTGTGAATCCTTCGCAGATAGAATTAAACTCCCAGAATGTAGAAATGGAAGCGTTTGTCGCCGGACCGGCCGGGAAGCTCAACATGATCGAGATGAGCGGTTCCGATACCCAGGAGGCGGATGCCTTGGAAGCCTTGAAACTCGGAATGAACGCGGTGGACACTCTCGTGGCTTTCCAGAAAAAATTGGTAGCGGAATTGGGCCAGCCGAAAGCCGATGTTAAGTTGGCAGAACCCGATCCGGCGCTTGTCTCCGCTGTGGAATCGTATATGGAAGGGAAGGCTTACGAAGCGGTTTACCCGCATCTTACTCCGCGCGATGGTTCGCATCCGCTCGACAAAGTTGAGCGCGAACGCCGGCTTGCCAGTTTGAAGGCCGGACTCACCGCCGAGCTTGAATCCAAGTTTGAGGATCTGAATAAGATGACGGTGGAGCATCTTTTCGAGACCGTTATCGATAATTTGGTTCATAAAAATATTCTAGAAAAAGAACTCCGTCCCGATAGCCGCAAGATGGATGAGATTCGTCCGTTGGACGGCGAAGTCGGACTTTTCGAGCGCACTCACGGCTCCGGACTCTTCGTGCGCGGCAATACTCAGGCTTTGGCCATAACCACCATTGCTCCTCCGGGACAAGAACAGGTTATCGAGACCATGGAGACGAACGGCAAACGCAGGTTCATGCTGCACTATAACTTTCCGCCGTATTCCGTCGGAGAGACCGGCCGCTTGGGCACTCCGGGAAGGCGCGAGATCGGCCACGGAGCATTGGCCCTCAAAGCCGTTCTTCCCGTTCTTCCGACTGCAGATGAATTCCCATATACCATTCGCGTGGTTTCCGAAATTCTTTCTTCGAACGGCTCTTCTTCGATGGCTACCGTTTGTGCGACCACCTTATCTTTGATGGATGCGGGTGTGCCGATAAAAAAACCGGTTGCCGGAATAGCGA
This sequence comes from Parcubacteria group bacterium LiPW_15, assembly GCA_007375645.1. Lineage (GTDB taxonomy): Bacteria > Patescibacteriota > Minisyncoccia > UBA6257 > 2-01-FULL-56-20 > LiPW-15. Next base: position 119,983 of record VMER01000003.1, on the reverse strand, counting down.
TGGGACTTATGTCCAACGACAAAGGAGACTATAAAGTTTTGACCGACCTCCAGGGTCCGGAAGACCACTACGGCGACATGGATTTTAAAGTTGCCGGAACCAAGGACGGCATCAATGCCATCCAATTGGACGTGAAGCTCGAAGGACTGACCCTCGAGATGGCGGAGAAAACTTTGGCTCAGGCCAAAGCCGCAAGACTCCAGATACTTGATGTTATTAAGGGAATAATTCCCGAACCCAGGAAAGAAATTTCCAAGTATGCGCCGAAAGTCGTGCGTATCAGAATCAGCAAGGAAAAGATCGGCGCCCTCATCGGCCCCGGAGGCAAAGTCATCAACGGTCTCATCGAGAAATACAAACTCGCGGGCATCGATATCGAAGAGGATGGCGCGGTTTCCGTGGGGAGCTCCGATCAGGCTTCGCTTAACGCCGCTCTCGAAGAAATAAATATGATAACCCGCGACATTAAAGTGGGCGATATCGTCGAAGGAAACATTATTAAGATAATGGAATTCGGCGCGATCGTGGACTTGGGCGGAGGCATGGACGGAATGATCCACGTTTCCGAGCTTAAAGACGGTTTTGTTAAGACCGTGGACGAAGTCGTAAAACTAGGCGATTTCGTGCGTGCAAAAGTCATCCGCGCGGAAGAAGGGAGAATTGGATTATCCTTGAAGCGGCTTAACGAAAACTAAATAGCGAATTTTTCAAAGATCCGCTCCAAACGCTTTCGCGTCGGGCGGATTTTTGTATGGTAGAATTAAGGCAATGGAGGAATTTGAACCGGTACAACCCAGAGATCCGAATGATCCGACCCTCGGCGCAACATCCGTGCCGCACCTTCCGCCTTCCAGTTTGGAAATTAAAATGCGGACGATGGCGAGCGATATAGAATCTATCGGCAAGGGCGGCGGTCTTTTGGGTATTTCCGGGAAAATATCGCTTTCTGTTCCGCGAGAGGGGATGGCGCCGGAGTCTAATGTTTCTGCGGATTCGGGCACCGCGCCAAAAAGCAAAACCTTAAAATATGTTCTCTTGGGCGTTGGTGGCGCGCTTGTGCTTTTTGCGGTCGGTTATTTTCTGCCTATCCTTGTCTCTAAAAATGGGGAGAAGCCCGGCACAGTCGGAGGGGGTGCTGTAGCCACGACTACGGGACAGTCTCAGCCTACTGCGCAAACCGGCAGGTTGACGCACAAAACTTTTTTCATGATTCAACCCGATATGGTCCTTCCTATTTTGCCGGTTGAGAGCACGGGTCTCTCAACAATGGAACAGTGGAAAGAGGCTTTTAGATTTGCTACCGGCACGATAACCGAAACGCAGTTTAAAAATCGGGCCGGCGAATATTTGGCGTTTTCGGACTTTCTCTCTGCGCTTGGAGTAAATTTTTCGGCTAAGAATATTTTACAATCTGATTTTGAGGCGGATTTTACCTCTTTTGTCTATAAAGATTCTGCGGGAGTCTGGCCGGGTATAATCTTGAAGTTAAAGCCCGGAGTCAATGCTCTTTTGGTCGGAGGCGATGTGGCCAAATTCGAGACGGAAAATAACTTTATTGATTCCTTGTTCGTGATCTCTCCGGGAGCGAGGGACGCCGCCTTTGAGGATGCGCAGATCTCTGGATTGCCTGTGCGCAAACTTGGTTTTGAGGGGAAGCCTGCCGAATTCGTATATGGCCTGAACAGCGGGGGGTATCTGGTGATCGCCTCTTCCGAAGACGCATTCAAAACCGCGCTCTTGAGATTATAAAAACACCCCGATCCGGATCGGGGTGTTTTTATTTGGTTCCAGTTATTCAGCCTCTTCTTCCTTTGGAGTTGCATCTGCGCCCTCCATTACCTTGATCGTCTTCTGTTTTATCTCGGTCAAGAGCTTCTTTTCCTCTTTCAATTTTTCTTTTGAGGCCTCCATTCCGACGCCGAGTTTCTCGCCTTCAAATGAATAGGTGTTGCCGGATTTTGTGACTACGCCTTTTGTGATAGCCGCGGTCAATACATCGCCCTCGTAAGAAATACCGGAGCCGAAAAGAATATCGAACTCCGCTTCCCTGAACGGTGCGGCAACTTTATTTTTTACAACCTTCGCTTTCACGCGGTTGCCGATGACCAAGTCTCCCTTTTTAACCTGGGCGATTCTCCTGATATCGATGCGAACCGATGAGCCGAACTTTAGAGCTCTGCCGCCGGGAGTAGTTTCCGGGTTTCCGAAGAAAACTCCGACCTGCATGCGGATCTGATTGATGAAAATTATGAGTGTGTTTCCTTTGGCGGCGATAGCGGTTAATTTCCTGAGCGCCTGGCCCATCATTCTGGCCTGGAGCGCCATGTGCGGTGCGCCCATCTCGCCTTCGATTTCCGCTTTCGGGGTCAGGGCGGCGACGGAGTCCACGACCACGACCGAGATTATTCCGGAGCGAACCAAACTTTCCAAAATGTTTAACGCGTCTTCGCCGTTATCCGGCTGGGAGATCAAAAGATCGTTTATCTTAACGCCGAGTTTTTTCGCGTATTCCGGATCAAGCGCGTGTTCCGCGTCGATGAAGGCCGCCCGGCCTCCTTGTTTTTGCGCCTGAGCTACGACATTAAGAGCCAGCGTGGTTTTTCCCGAAGATTCCGGTCCGAATATTTCTACGATCCTCCCGCGGGGGAGTCCGCCGGTCCCGAGCGCCATATCCAGGGAGAAAGAGCCGGTGGGAATGACGGACACATTAGTCCGTCTCGCCTCGCCGAGCGTCATTATCGCCCCTTCGCCGAATTTTTCTTGAAGGGATTGCATCAAAGATTCAATGCCCTCTTTGCCTCCTGCCACTTCCTTTTCTTTAGATTTTTTTTGCGCCATAAGGCAATTATAGCACGGCGGAACGCGGCGCTTAAACACCAAAAAACCCCGGTTTTACGGAGTTTTTTGGGTAGAGCTGGCGGTTGTCGTGGCGTTTGCCGGAGCTTCGTAGAATATCTGTTTTTCCACCACTATCTCGCGCCCCAGAAACTTTTTAGCCCGAATTTCTATGTTGTTCTGTCCGGACTGCAGAAGCACGCCCTTCTCCCAGGCGCCGCTGTCTTCCACCGAAATCATCTCATTGTTTATGTATAGTTCTTTTCCGTTCTGTAGTGTGCCGCTTATTGTTACCCGGTCGGTCAAAGAGGTTGTGGGGTTGGTTTTGGGATATTCGATATAAAGAAGGGGCGTACCAAAAATATGCGGCAACTGCGTTGTAAAATAAATTATTAAAAGCGCCGGAATTATGGAAAGCCAGATGTATTTTGCCATCGGCTTTCGCGCGAATCTGTTTTCCGGCAGGCGATCGCCGGAGCCGGACCTTTTGGCTTCCCCGTTGACATTCCAAGTTTTCCAAATCTCTTCTCCGTCAAAATTTAGAATTTCTCCAAGCTTAACGAAATAACCCCGGAGATATGGCGCCGGCGGAAGTTGCTCCGGGTCGCCTTTGAGCATATTTTCCAGATACTTGATAGAAATTCCGGAAAGCTCCGAAAGTTTTTCGATAGATATGTTTTTATCCCGGAGTTTCTCCCCGAGGAATATATTGAAGGATTCGTTTTCCATTTTCTTTTAGTCGACGGGCTTCTCCACGAACACGTCTCTGGGCTTTGCGCCGTTTCCGGGGCCTATCACCCCCTTCTCTTCCATTATGTCCAATAGTCTTGCGGCCCGGGCATAGCCTACCTGAAGGCGGCGCTGCAGGAGCGAGGCCGAAGCCTTTTGGGCTTCGGAAACCACCCGTACGGCCTCATCGTACAACTCATCGGAATCATCTTCAAGGTAAGCGTCGAACGGGTCTGATGTTCCTTCGCCTTGGCTCTCCGGTGCGGTGGTTCCCGGAGCAACGTTCAATTCGCCGATTGAGAGCATCGCTTCGTTATTCTCGCGGATGAAATCGGCAACTTTATTTATTTCCGATTCGGTAACGTACGAACCCTGGATGCGGCGGGGCTTAGAAAGTTCCGCGGAGGTGAATAGGAGATCTCCGCCGCCCAAAAGTTTTTCCGCTCCGGCAGAGTCAAGAATCGTGCGAGAGTCTATTTGGCTTGCGACTTGGAGTGCTACGCGGGCGGGGATGTTGGCTTTAATTAGCCCGGTAATGACCTCTACCGAGGGGCGCTGGGTCGACAGCACCAGGTGAATTCCCGTGGCGCGGGCCATTTGGGCCAGACGCACAATGGCGCCCTCAACTTCGCGTCCATAAGTGCTCATCAAATCGGCCAGCTCGTCGATGACAATAAGAATGCTCGGTAATATTTCGTCTTTGTGCGAAGCGTTGTAGCTTTTAATGTCACGGTTACCGGCTTTTTGGAGCACATCATAGCGGCGATCCATCTCCGAAAGAGCCCAGCGAAAAACGCTCATCGCCTTTTTGTTCTCGGTGATAACCGGACTGATCAAGTGGGGGAGTCCGGCGTATGCGGAAAGTTCCACGCGTTTCGGATCGACAAGGATAAGCCGCAAGGTTGCCGGGCTATTCTTATAAAGCATGGAAATAAGAATGGAGTGAATGACCACGGATTTTCCGGAACCGGTGGCGCCCGCAACCAATATGTGGGGCATCTTGGCGATATCCGCGAAGATCGGTTCTCCGGTCACATCCCGCCCGAGGGCGAAAGACAATTCTCCGCCTCCGGAAAAATCTTTAAAGCTCATAAGGCTCCCGAGGCGGACGAGCGCCGCGGCTTTATTCGGCACTTCAATGCCGACCAGAGATTTGCCGGGGATAGGAGCTTCAATGCGTATGGGGTGCGCCGCCAAAGCCAAGGCTAGATCTTGTCCTAGGGCGGTGATACGGGAGAGCTTCATTCCTTCCGCAGGTTTTAAGGTGTAGCGGGTAACTTTGGGGCCGATATTTATTTCGCCCATTTCCACGGAGATGCCGAAACTCTCAAGCGTGCGCTTAATAATGTTGGCGTTCGCGCGCAAGTCTCCGGTGGTCGGCTTCTCCACGCTAGATTGTAAAAGCGAAAGCGGCGGGAAATTATAATTTTCCACTTTCGGCGCGACGAATTTTTTGCTCGGTAAAATATTGAATCGGGACGGCGCTTCCTTCACTTCTACTTCTTCCTCTTCTTCCGCTTCTTTTTCTTGATGCTTTTCCTCCTTTTCTATTTCCTCTTGCTCTTCTTCGGGTTCTTCCGGTATTTCGATTTCTTCTTCGTCTTCTTTTTTCTTGAACCAGTCGAATTTAATGGATGAATTCATTGCCACGAGTATCGAGATGCAGAATATCCCGACATTTATAACGGCAGCCGCGGCGGATCCGAAAAGATATTTTAAGGCGCCGAGGGTCATGCCCAGATATCCGCCCTGTCCCACGTAGAATATGTCGATGAGTCCCAAAAGCGAGAGGACTGCGAGTCCGACGCCAAGCGAGGTTATACCGATAAGTCTGCGTTTCGAAGATATCAAAAATATCGCCGCAAGAGCAAAAAGGGCAAGGGGCAGAAAATAGTAGCCGATGCCGAAGAGCTTAGTGAGGATAGAAAGCAGGAATTCTCCCGCCGGCCCGGCCGTGTGGAATCCCGCGAGGGCGAGAATTACGCCTAGCCCCGCGTAGACTATGGCCCAGATGCTTTCTTTGGTGTGCGGATGGAGGCGGTCGGACTCTTCTCTTTCCTCCGTTTCTCTTGCTATCCTTTTCTCTTTGTTTTTCTTTTTGGACATTAGTGGCAGCTAAAATGAACCCGTGTTTGGTTCTCTATATAACATTCTAATCAAAAAAGGGCTGGTTTGCTAATCGGCCCGGGGCTTAAGTATTGACAAAAAAGTTTAATCGGTTATAATTCTGCCAGTCTTGGATAATCGGTGGAGGCACAAAGCCGAGACCGGATATCCAAAAAAACAAGGCGGCAACAGCCGCACAAGGAGGGTCCCCAGTCATGTTTCCCATCGTCATTTCCGTCCTTCTCACCGTCGCCGTCATGCTCTTTGCCACCGGCCTGCTGCTGAAGTTCCAGAAGGAAGCCTTCAACCAGAAGACGCTGGACGAGAAGATCAAGCTGGCCGACGTGAAGTTCGCGGAGGGCATCGCCTACGCGAACAACCTGAAGCGCTTCGGCCTCCGGGAGGCGTTCGCCGCTGCCAAGTTCGTGAAGAACGCGGACGGCGCGAGCACCGTCTTGGGGGTCGTCGTGGGTGTCCTCGGATTCCAGAACGTGGTGGCCGAGGACGTGGACGGGAGGATCACTAATCTCTTCGAGTATCACCGGAGGAGCGAGGAGCGGATCAAGGAGGCCAGCGCCAGCATCGAGTGGCTCAAGGCGAAGGTCGCCACGGAGTACGAGTCCATCGGCAAGTTCAAGCGCGAGATCGCGGAGCTCCACGGACTCGTCGCGCTCTTCTCTGGCCCTCCCGAGACCCCCGACGTCCCCGAGGCCGTCGAGGTTCCCGAGGACCCCGAGGGGCCGGCGGAGTCGTCGTCGATCGTGGACGAGGAGGCGTAAGGGTCGTCAGTCAGTCCCATTCGGGGAGGCACGTTGCCTCCCCACTTTTTTTATCAAAATATTGGATAGCCGGGAGATGTTATATAATTAACTCGTGGATAAATCTATTTTTAAGTCCTACGACGTTCGGGGGAAATATCCCAAAGAGATAAATGAAAAAAACGCGGAGATAATTTCCGGAGTTTTGGCCGCGCATTTCCGTTCCGGAGAAATAGTTGTGGGCCATGACGCGCGCAAAAGCTCACCCAAACTCTACCGGGCCGTCATCCGCGGATTGGATAAAAACGATTCCAAGATAACGCTTATCAAGGTTGGCCTTATAACCACCCCGCTTCTGTATTTTCTGGTCAATCGGGTGGGCGCCAAAGGCGGTGTGATGGTGACCGCCTCGCACAACCCCAAGGAATACAACGGCATTAAAGCGGTCGGCGCGAATGCCGAACCCATAAGCGGGAAAGATATTTGGAAAATGGTTCAGAAAAGAGCCGCTAAAAAATGACCTATCGCGATTACGCCGCGTACCTTTTAAAATTCTTTCGTCCGACGAAGACTGTTTTCGCGGTCGCCGATGCCTCCGACGGAAGCGCCGGTCCGATCCTAAAAGTTTTAGGCGGAACGCGCCTTAAGCTGAAGATCCTGAATGGCATTCCCGACGGCAATTTTCCGGCGCATGGTCCGGATCCGATGGGGGCGCATTCGGAAAGAGAACTTTCCCGCGCCGTTAAAAAGTTGGGTGCGGATTTCGGAGCAGTATTTGATGGGGATGGGGACAGGATCTTTTTCGTGGATGATCTGGGGCGGAGCGTAAGTCCGGATGCGGCGGCGCTTCTTATCTCAAGGAACTTCAAACCGCCCTTTGTTGTAACCCCGGCTTCCGGCTGGACTTGGCGGAAAGCGTTGAGTCCGAAAAATATCCGATGGAGTCCCGTTGGCCACTATTTTATAAAACAGAAGATGCGGGTGGCTCACGCAAAGTTTGCGGCGGAACCATCCGGCCACTATTATTTCGAGTTTTCCTTCGGCAAGCGGAGAGCTCATTACGATTCCGCGCTTCGGGCCCTGATCGAATTCGCTTCTTGTGTTTCCGCCCTCAAAAAGAGGGGGCAGAAACTTTCCGGGTGGCTGGATTCCCTGCCCAAGCACTATTCTTCGGGCGAACTGAATTTCAAAGTCAAAGATGCCGGCAAAATTATCGCCAAAATAAAGAAGATCTATATGAGGCGCGGGAAGGTTTCGACCTTGGATGGATTAAGCGTGGAGGCAAAAGACTTCTGGTTCAACGTCCGCCCCTCGAATACCGAATCGCTCTTGAGATTCAATGCGGAGGCAAAAACAAAAAAGGAATTAGGCGATCTGTTGCGCGAGGTAAGGTATTCAATAAAAAGATGACCTCCCCGCGAGGGGGAGGCCGGTTCATGGGTTGCTTTCTGGGCTTGGGTCGTGTCTTCTGAATCGGCCGCTTCGTCTACGTGGCGGTCTTCTTCATTAACCCTCCCTTCTGCTCAGCAGGAGCTTCTTTGATATTAGCAAAAAGGGTTTTATCTCGCAAATATTTGACCCCGTAGTGAAATTTCGTTCGATTTTGTCACGCGGTTCAACAATTTTGCGGAGATCTTCGCCAATTAGTCTTCCAAGAGATTTTTTCGTAAATACTTTTTAAAACCGGCAAGCGTGAACGAAATTCTACTACAGGGTTGACGTTCTCTTTAGAACGCGCGTATATTGGGACTCATGGACGCGAAATTCAAAACGGCGAACGGACAAATGCTGGAAGTTAAAGAGCTTATCCTCGAGATTTTTTCGTACATGAAAGAAGTGCCCGATAATTTTTATAAAATTTCCGTAGGCACGGACTCCGAGCTTTCGGGAGCGACCAAGCACGCCAATCTGGTGACCGCGGTGGTGGTTCATCGCGTGGGGCGCGGCGCGCGTTATTTTTGGCGGAATATGGATGACGGTCCGTTTCACACTTTGCGCGACAGGATAATCCGCGAAGTTTTGATCTCTATTGATGCGGCGCGAGACATCCTCGCCGCTTTGCAGGTGGAAGAAAAGAATCTTCCGGAGGACGAGGTTCCGAAGTGGAGTTTTGAGGTTCACGCGGATGTGGGCAAGGAAGGGGACACAAAGACCATGTTCCAGGAAGTGGTGGGAATGATTTTGGGAAACAACTTTGTTCCCCAGACAAAGCCTATGAGCTACGCCGCTTCTTCCGCCGCCGACAGGCACACCTCCTAAATTGCTTTTTGGGGTCTTAAGTTATAGACTACCAGCCAAGAAAAGATTATATGGATACTCTTGTTTTCGACATAGAAACCCAGAATTTTTTTACCTCCCCGGGCGTGGGCTGGGATAATTACGGCGCCTTAAAAATTTCCGTGGTCGGAGTTTATTCCTATTTGGAGGACAAATATTACTGCTATGAAGAAACCGAGATGGACAAACTCGCCGAACTTTTCAAAAAAAGCGCGCGTATTGTCGGGTTCTCTTCCAACCGCTACGACACTCCGGTCCTAAATCTTTATTTCCAAAAGCTTAACCAGGAGGGACTGGACCTTTGGCAGAAAGAACGGGTGGATCTGTTGCACGAGATAGAAATGGCCACCGGTGAGAGGATCAGTCTTTCGCGGCTCGCCGAAGCGAACCTGGGAGTCGGAAAGACCGGCCACGGTTCCGAAGCTATCGGACTGTATGAGGAGGGAAAGATCGATGAGCTAAAAAAATATTGTTTGAAGGACGTGGAATTGACCAAACAGCTTTATGATCTCTACTTAAAAGAAAAGGAGCTCTTGGTGCCAAACAAGAAAACCGGCGAAGTTAACAAGGTTCGCTTTGCGCCCAAGACGGTTACCGCGCCGCTTTTTTAACCCCCGCCCTCATCATTGTTTTTTGCTGTTTTTTTGCCGTGCATTCCGCGCGTATTCTGTGCATTCTGCACGATGTACCCCCCCCGCACATTGTATTCTGCCCATTACATTTGAATCCGCATACCACCACTGCTTTGATATATCAAAGCAGTGGTGGTATGATTAGTGCATGGGAGGAACAAGAAATCAGCGCGCCGGAAAAATCAATTTGCCGAATCCGGAAGATTTTTCTTCGCGAAAGGAGTGGGAAATTGTCTGCTGGAAAATGATTTCTGCTCGCCCCGATCTTCTGCGATTGTTTGTGACCGATAAAGAGCGGCATGACCTCGTGTTGCGGGTAGCCGTGCTGGAGTCTGTTGTTTCCGGGAATAGCTATCGGGATATAGGCAAAAAGTTTTGGGTTTCCTCCCAAACAGTCAGCCGTATCAAAAGAGTGTTGGATGGCAAAACCTACGAAAGCTATCTCGGGAACCAAGAGCGGAAGGTTACCGGCGCGGAGAAAAATGTCTCAGGAGCCGGTAATAGGCCAAGGAGGAGCGGGCATTACAAAAAGACAAAATATGGCAGGATCTGGATGTTTGATTAACTGCTTTGATATATCAAAGCAGTTAATGTGTGGAGGGCGGAAAAATGCGCAGGGATAAATAAGCAGGTGGGTGAGTGGTTTTTTTGGATGACTTTTTGCCCAGAGAAGCCCTCGTGTAGATTTTTGTCGGCTTATGGCATATAAAGTAGATATGAAACGTTATTATTTCGATTACGCGGCCTCCGCTCCGGTGGACAAAAAAGTTCTGGGGGCGATGTTGCCGTATTTTTCCGAAAAATTCGGCAATGCCGGGAGCCTTCATTCCTTCGGCCAGGAAGCGATAACCGCAGTAGATAAGGCGAGGGATATTATCGCGCGGGAACTTGGTGCGGATTTTCGCCAGATAATTTTTACCGGTTCCGCGACAGAGGCGAACAACCTGGCGATCAAAGGCGCGTTTCTAGGGGCCAAAAAATATTTTAAAAAGAACGGAATAAAAGGAAAACCGAAAATAATTGTCTCAGCCATAGAGCACGAGTCTGTTTTGGAGTCCGCCCGCGCACTTCTTGGCGAGGGAGCGGAAGTCGTTTGTTTGCCGGTAGATAAAAACGGATTTGTGCGTGAAGAGATCTTGCGCGAGAAATTGGACGAGAGGACCGCGGTGGTTTCCGTGATGCTCGGCAATAACGAAATCGGCACCATTCAGCCCGTCGCTAAATTCGCCGAAATAATCTCCGAATTCAAAAAGAATTCTAAATTCTATACTTCAGGTTCTACATTCTATCCCTTGTTTCACACCGATGCCGCCCAAGCTTTTCAATATATAGACTGTAATGTGAGTGGGCTTGGAATCGATCTTATGACCCTTTCCTCGCAGAAAATATACGGGCCTAAGGGCGCAGGCGTTCTGTATATAAAAGAGAGGAGCGGTCTGGAGCCCATCATTTCCGGGGGCGCTCAGGAATTTGGACTTCGTTCGGGCACGGAAAACGTTGCGGCCATCGTTGGATTCGGGGAGGCGGTGAAGATAACTACCGGAATGAGGGCCAAAGAAGCCGAAAGAGTCGAGGGATTAAAGGCATATTTCCTCGGCGAAACCAAAAAGGCGATTCCGAACGTATCTATAAATGGGACGGCGAACAAAAAACAAACGCTGCCTCACGTTGCCAATATAAATCTTCCGGGCCGCCGAGCGGAGGAACTATTAACCCGCCTGGATTTGGCCGGTTTTGCAGTTTCCGCGGGTTCCGCCTGTAGAAGCCGGAGCGCGGAGCCGTCGCATGTCATTCTCGCCCTGGGCTACTCGGAGGAGCGCGCGAGGGGAAGTTTGCGGATCAGCTTCGGCAGAGACACGAAGAAGCCGGACATATTAAAATTAATTAAAGAGATAAAAAAATATGAAAGAAAAAATTAAAATTTTGGGAATTTTAGTGGTAGTTGTGGCGGTTGTAATAATTGTCGGGGAAGCCGATGTTGTCCGGGCTAGCGTCTGGGGCGATCTTTGGAATAGCATCACCTCTCCGTTTAAAGGCGGAACTTTGCCGAATGCCGAAACGAATAACTCCGAGGGGAATAAGAATCCGGTACCTCTCTACAAGCCGGCCGGAGATTATGAAAATGCGGTTGTCGCCGCGGTAAAAAAGGCTTCGCCCGCAGTCGTGGCCATAACTATTTCCAAAAATGTGCCCGTGTTGGAATCCTGTCCGGGCGCAAGTCCATTCTCTGATCTTCCGCTCGAGTTCCGGCAATTTTTTGGAGACATGCCGCAGTTTTCCGTGCCCTGCGACAAAGGGAAGAAACAGCTCCAAGAAGTGGGTGGCGGGAGCGGTTTCATTATCACTTCCGAAGGGCTTATCATCACCAATAAGCATGTGGCTTCCGACAAAACCGCTTCTTACACGGTCTTTACGAGCGAGGGTGAAAAGCACGAAGCGACCATAGTTGCGATAGACCCGACTCAAGATCTCGCGGTTTTAAAGATCAGCGGAAACGGTTTTCCGACCGTCACGCTGGGTGACTCCGATTCCATTGAGCTTGGCCAGACGGCAATAGCTATCGGCAATGCTTTGGGGGAATTCAGGAACACCGTCTCCGTCGGGGTTATTTCCGGCCTTTCACGCACCATCACCGCTTCCGGTTCCTCTGTGGGTGCGGAAACTTTGGCCGGCGTGATTCAGACAGACGCGGCCATTAACCCGGGCAATTCCGGCGGTCCGCTTCTCAACTTGCGCGGAGAGGTTATCGGCATAAACACGGCGATGGCCAACGATGCGCAGAGCATCGGTTTTGCGATTCCGATTAACCGCGCCAAGCGCGCTATAAGTTCGGTAAAAACCAAAGGTGAGATCCAGACCGCTTACCTCGGAGTCCGAAGCATGACTATCACCGCCGACCTGGCCAAGAAACAAAATTTGGCTGCGGATCATGGCGCGCTTGTCCGCGGAGGCGATGACGGTCCGGCCATTGCCAAAGATTCTCCGGCGGAGAAAGCCGGTATCTTGGCGGAAGATATAATTTTGGAAGTGAACGGAAAAAAGATAGACGAAAATAATTCTCTGCTCGCGCTCATCTCCGAATATAATCCCGGCGACACGGTGACCTTAAAGATAGCGAGAGGAGGAAAGGAGATGGAGTTTAAGGTTGTGCTTGGAAAACGGCCGCAGTAAGGTTCGAGCGAGCTCCATCGCCCCCCCGTGTAACCTTTTTTGTTAGCCTGCGTTTTATATACAAATGGCAGTATCCAAACGATATTTCTTCCAATTTAGTCACAAAACCCCTCCCGAGGAAGATAGTTTTTAGATTAAGCCGGAATCTTAAATAAAAAACCTCTCCCTCGGAAGAGGTTTTTTATGTCTTCCGAAATACGTTCTTTGAATCCAAGAAGGAGGATCATATGTTCCACGACCCAAGTCTTGTCGAGGTTCTTTCGTCCCTAGCTGTTCTCAAATTCCTCCCTCTCATCGGTTTTTGGTCGCCGGGTTTTGATTCTCACAGGGAGAGGCCGGCGGGATGCCGGAAGAGAATTACTTCCAAGTTCAGGCTTGATGATGTCGGGATTCTGCTGCGCGTGCGGGGCGATGCGTTGGCGCGCCTCACGCTCACAGAGCTCTTGAAGATTTTGAGAGAAACCTCAAATTCGACTCAGCTTAAACTCGAAAGGCGAGGAAGGGTTTCGGACAGATGCGAGATGGTACCCATTAGCCACATAGGGATCGAGATAAACCTTTTTTCGGCCGCCGGAATGAGGGAATGGCGCGAAGCCGTTCCACTCAAGGACTTCCGTGAATGGTGGCGCCGGTGCGGAGAGAGGATGCAAAACCTTTCTTATACGATTCCGGGGCATTTTCTCACCGACCCCAAGAAGCATGAGATCCCTTACGAGGGGATAATGTTGCCGGTTGCTATCCTGTCTACTCGGGAAGACTCGGAGCTTCTGCCTGACGTGCTTCAGGGGCTCGTGTCAGGACGGGAAGTCGAATGCGTTAGGTTAACGGTTCAAAGGTGGTTCGCCTCCTAGGGTATCTCAGCCGCTGCATCCGCAGCGGCTTTCTATTTCCCGCCGATTGGCAGTCCTGTCTCGAGATTGCCAATCTTTGTTTGCCTGCTATAATAAACAAATGGCAAATCACAGATTTACTATCAAGGCTCAAGAGGCGTTACAACGCGCGCAAGAAGTGGCGGCGGAACGAAATCACGGCGAATTAAAAGGCTTGCACCTTTTGCTTTCGCTTTTGGAAGACCAAAGCTCGCTTGTCGTCCCGACGCTTCAAAAGGCGGGGGTTAGCACCGATATGCTGATAGACGAGATAGATATGGCGCTCGACACTCTTCCCAAGATGGTCACGGTCGCGAATGTGAGCCAGCTTTATCTTTCCCAGGAGCTTATGAAGATTTTGGATCAGGCCGCGAAGATGGCTGCCCAGCAAAAAGACGAATTTGTTTCCTGCGAACATATGCTTCTGGCGCTTTTGGAGGTTCCATCCGATGCGAATGCGCTTCTCTCCAAATTCGGCGTCCGTCGCGAGTCCATTTTCAAAATTTTGGCACATTTGAGAGGCTCTACTCGCATTACCGACGAGACTCCGGAATCTAAATTCCAAGTTCTCGAAAAATACGCCATTAATATGACCGAGCGGGCGCGCGCCGGAGAATTGGATCCAGTTATCGGCCGCGAAGAAGAATTACGCCGGGTGATGCAGGTGCTTTCGCGGCGCACCAAAAACAATCCTTGTCTCATCGGAGAGCCGGGCGTCGGCAAGACCGCTATTGTCGAAGGGTTGGCCCAAAGAATTGTGGCTGGGGATGTGCCCGAGCCCCTCAAAGGCAAAGAAGTGGTGATGCTTGATCTGGGTTCGCTTATCGCCGGAACGAAATTCCGCGGCGAATTTGAAGACCGCATGAAGGCCTTTATGAAAGAAATTAAGAATGCTTCCGGCAAAATGATCCTGTTCATCGACGAGATCCACACTATCGTCGGTGCCGGTGCGGCCGAAGGAGCAATAGACGCTTCTAATTTATTGAAGCCCGCGCTTGCTCGCGGCGAATTGCATACCATCGGCGCGACAACCATCCGTGAATATCAAAAGCACATAGAAAAAGATGCGGCCCTGGAGCGAAGATTCCAGCCGATCATGGTGGAAGAACCTTCAATCGAAGATTCGATCGCGATCTTGAGGGGTCTTAAAGAAAAATACGAGATACATCACGGACTCAGAATCTCCGACGAGGCGATAGTGGAGGCCGTTAATCTTTCCGCGCGTTACATCAGCGACAGGTTTCTGCCGGATAAGGCAGTGGACTTGATAGACGAAGCCGCGGCAGCGAGGAGATTGGAAACCGAAAGTTTGCCGAAAGAAATAGATAAGATCCGTCGAGAGGTCGGTAGATTGGAAGTCGAAAAACAGGCTCTCTCCAAAGAGAAGGGAGAAAAACACGCCGTGCGCGTGAAGGCGATAGAAAAAGAACTGAAGAGCTTGAAAGAGCGAAACGACGAGCTTTCCGCCCAATGGCACAGCGAAAAAATAAAATTCGAAAATCTTCACGAACTCAGGAGAAAAATAGAAAACCTAAAGCGTGAATCGGAAGTGGCCGATCGCGATGGTAATTTGGAGCGTGTGGCGCAGATAATTTACGGCGAACTCCCTCAGGCACAGAAAGACTTCGAAATTTTCGAGAAGAAATATTTTGGGGCGAACAAACCAAAAAAAGGAAAAGACGACGCGTGGAAATTTCTTAAAGATGCGGTAGATAAAGAAGACGTGGCCGCGGTGGTCTCCAAATGGACCGGAGTTCCCTTAAATCGCATGCTCGAAACAGAAAGCGAGAAATTAATGAAAATCGAAGAAGTTCTGCACACCCGGGTGGTCGGGCAAGCGGAAGCCGTTTCGGCCATTGCGAGGGCCCTTCGACGTGCCAGGGCCGGACTCTCCGACGCCAACCGTCCTTTGGGCTCCTTTATGTTCCTGGGTCCCACCGGCGTGGGTAAGACCGAGCTTGCGAAAGCCTTGGCGGAATTCATGTTCAACGACGAGAAGGCCTTGATTCGCGTGGATATGTCCGAATATATGGAGCGACACGCGGTTTCGCGCCTTATCGGTTCGCCTCCGGGCTATGTCGGTCACGAAGAGGGCGGTCAGCTCACCGAAACTATCCGCCACAGGCCCTACAGCGTCATTCTTTTTGACGAGATAGAAAAGGCGCATCCGGAGGTTTTTAATATCCTCTTGCAGGTGCTTGACAACGGTAGGCTTACCGACAGCAAGGGCAAGACCGTGAACTTCAAAAACTCCATTATTATCATGACTTCGAATGTCGGCAGCGAATTTGTGGCGGCTATGTCGAAGATCGGTTTCGCTACGACCGACGAAAAGAGGCTAAAGCGCGAAGAGGAAGACTATAAAGACAAAATAAACGAAGCGCTTCGCGAAGATTTTCGTCCGGAGTTTCTGAACCGCATAGATGAAATAGTCATCTTCAATCCATTAAGGCTCAAAGACATCGAATCCATCGTTGATCTGCAGTTTAAAGAGGTGGAGGAGCGTTTAGCCGAAAAAAATATTAGAATAGTAATAGACGCAGCCGCGAAGAGGCACTTGGCGGAAGAAGGCTGGAGCCCGGACTTCGGAGCTCGCCCCCTAAAACGCCTCATCCAGAAAACGATTCTTGACGCGTTGGCCGATAAAATAATCCGCGGAGAACTAAAAGATGGTGGAAAAGTTAAAGTTAATTTCAAAGGGAATACATTGGTCTTTAGTATTTAAAGCCCTGGTTGTTGTGGCCGCATGGGTCTTACTCCCGGAGTGGATCGCCTGGGTCTTGGGCGGCGTGTTTTATTTTTCGTCACTCTTCAGGGCGCGTTGGATGGGATTGCCGCTGGCTTCCGCATTTATTCTCGCCCATTTTTTGGGACAGACCACGCTCGTGGGTGCGGGGCTGGGATTAATATTTTTTCTCATCTTGGGCTTAAAAGAACTTGTGTTCATCGACCGCCGCTCCGCCTCGACGCTTATGATCTTCGGCATTCTTATTATGGCCGGACTTTTGCTTTACGGAGGGTTGGATGCCTGGTCGCCTTGGATGCCGATTAAAACTTTAGTCTTTGCCGGGCTTTTCTATTTTCTCGCGAAAAGATTCTTGCTCATTTTGGAAGAATCACACGCCAAGCATCCGCTGGCCTTGGGCGTGATGTCTTTCATCCTTTGGGAGGTCGCGACAATCGCCGGATTTTTGCCGCTCGATTATCTCTCACAGTCCGCGCTGGTCATCATGATTGCCTTTATTCTGTTCGAATGGTTCCTTTCGTATATTGAAGACAAGCTAAAAACGAACAAGATACTGCTTTACGTTTCTTTTCTGTTTATTCTCGCAACGCTTATTTTCTCTGCGGCCAAGTGGTCACTTTAAGGTAACCGGATCGCCAACTTGAATCCCGAATTTCTTAACCGAACCGGCGTTCAACTCCAGCGCCGAGTCTATCGCCTGAGGCGGGGAATAAGTGGGTAGGTTTAGAATGTTGTTGCTTTGGGGAACGGGTGTGTTTTCGCTCGTGCCAAGGACTTTTCCGTCCGCTATCCAAATTATATCCAAGGGATAGGCCATATCTTTCATCCAAAAAGAATATTTGGCTTTGATGGGGAAAGAAAAATACATTCCCGTCGTATCGCCAAGCGGCGCATGGCCAGATAAACCTTGGGTGCGGCTTTTTAAAGTGTCCGCGATTTCCACGGAAAATGTTTGCGAGCCGACTGTAATTTCCGCCGTTTTAAGCGGACCGGATTTGGATTTTATAAAAAACCAATACAACCCCGCGAAGATGACCAAAAAAGATATTATAAAAACCGAAAGATATAGCACTTTTTTATTCATTAACAATTATCATTATACCTCGGGAAAGGATCTTTCCCGCAGCGATTGACTTTTTTGAGTTTTGCGATATAATATTGCCAGCATAAATCTCCGCGAAATGCGGAATGAAAACTGGAGGAATAGAGAGATGAAAGCGAAAGTCCTGGCGGCGGTCCTGATGGGTGCGGCAGTATTCTTCGTTTGGACGATTCTCAAAATGAACGCCGTGGGAGAGGAACAGCAGAAGGCTTATGAGGCCTTGCCCGTGGCCGAAAAGGCGAAAGTAGAGCTTCTCATGGGCGAGGTTCTTGCGGCGAAGAGAGGAGATTTCCTCGAAACCGCAGATGGACGGGTGTCCCTGATCCTTCGCGCCGAAAACCGGAGAACCTCAGTCCTGGTCTGGGTCCGGAGGAGTTCTGGAGAAACCGAATATCCACTGGTCTTTCTCCGGAGTTCCATCAGGCGTGAGGTGGCGGCGGTCGTAAGTCGCGACAATCCGCGGGCCGGAGAGCTCGCTCTCAAGTTCCTCGAGCAGTAGCTTCGTCAGCTCTTCGACTCGGCGGCCCCCAGGGGCCGCCTTTTATTTTATTAACTCAAACGTGACTATTCCGAACGCCACGGAAACATTCAAAGATTCTTTTCGGCCTCGCATCGGTATTTCCAAGATTTTGTCGCACTTTTTTAAAATTCCTGCGGGCAACCCCTTAACTTCGTTTCCCAAGACCAACGCAACACATTCGGTTTTTTTAGATTTATATTTTCCGTAGGGAGTAGAGTTTTTGGATTGTTCGAGAGCCAGAATGGTGAAGCCATCTTTTTTGAGCGCATCGATGATTTTTGCGGTCGAGCGAGCTTTCTCCCAAGGGATATATTTTTCCGCACCCAAGGCGACCTTGGCAAGTTTTTCTTCCGGCCGGCCAAAAACATTTAAAGGCGTTGGGGTTATTCCACAAAGGTAGAGTTTATCTATTCCGGCCGCGTCCGCGGTTCGGAAAATCGAGCCCACGTTGTGCAGGGAGCGGATATTGTGAAGCAAAACGACGAATTTCTTCATTTATGTAAGAGTATAGCGAGCGGGCGGGGAATGGAAAGGGGTCTGTTGGGGGAGATGGCCAAAAAATAAATTTTAAACGTATAATTAAGCATGTTTTATCGGTGCCTTGCGGGATTTTTGAAGACTATTCTATCGATGGCGGCTATGACCATCGACTTTAAATGCTATCCTAAATAAAATGTTTAACCATATCGATAACTTTCTGAATCGCATAACCATGTATCGCCTCGTGCTTTACTATCTTTCTGGCCTCTTGGGTTTTGCGGTAATTTTCAGTGCGGCGGGGATATTGCCGCACAATCCTCTCTCGCTTCTCACCTCAGCCGCGCTTATGCTGATTATTTCTTATGCTGTTAATTTTATATTCGTTCGCGTTTTTGAAGCGCACGACAACACGGAATCCGTTTATATCACTGCTCTTATCCTTGCGCTTATCATTGTTCCGCCAGCGACACTGTTTCCGCTGGACACGTCTGTTTTGCCGATTCTTATTTGGGCACCGATTTTTGCAATGGCTTCCAAGTTCATTTTTGCGATAGGCAAAAAACATTTATTTAATCCTGCCGCCTTGGCGGTGGCGTTGACAGCCCTCGTGGTAAACCAGTCAGCAACCTGGTGGGTCGGCAGGAGCCTTTCGCTTTCACCTCTCATATTTTTTGGAGGACTTTTGATAGTTAGGAAGATTCAGCGGGAGGGGATGATAGCCGCGTTTTTTATTGCCGCCGCGACCTCCATCGTTCTTACAACGTCAGGGATAGGCGATCCGCTTGTTTCGCTCGGGAAAGCCGCGCTCTATACCCCGACATTTTTCTTTGCCTTTGTGATGCTCACCGAGCCCTTAACCACTCCGCCCACTCGCGTTCCCCGACTTATCTATGGTGTCTTGGTCGGTGCGCTTTTCGCTTCAAACATAAATATTCTGGGCGTTTATTTCACGCCGGAGGTGGCGCTTCTGGTTGGGAATGTTTTTTCATATTTTGTGAGCCCAAAATGGAAAGAGGTTTTGCGGCTTAAAGAAGTTAAGGAGATCGGCGCGGATATTTATGACTTTGTTTTCACGACCGATAAGAAAATTAATTTTCGTCCGGGACAATATTTGGAGTGGACGTTAAAAGGGGAGAAACCGGATTCCCGGGGGAATCGCAGATATTTCACTCTCGCTTCTTCACCTACGGAAAACGAGATAAGAATGGGTGTGAAGTTCTATCCCAAGCCCAGCAGTTTCAAAAAATATCTTTCGGCTCTGAAGCCCGGAGACACTATCGCCGCCTCCAATCTGGCGGGAGATTTTATTCTGCCCGGGAACAAGAACAAAAAGCTGGTTTTTATCGCCGGAGGCATCGGTGTCACGCCTTTCAGGAGTATGATCAAATATCTTTTGGATCGGAATGAAAAACGGGACATCACTATTATCTATTCTGCGAAGAGTCCAAAAGAGTTTGCCTATATGGATATTTTTGAAGAAGCAAAAGAAAAACTTGGCATAAAAACAATTTATTGTATTTCCGATTCCCCTAATGTTCCGGAGGGTTGGGCGGGACCCGTAGGAATAGTGGACATGGCGCTCATCGTCAAAGAAGTGCCGGACTTCAAGGACAGAACTTTTTATGTTTCCGGCCCGCGCTCTATGACGACAAGTTTCGAAGACAATTTAAAAAAGACTGGCGTGCCCGGCCGGAGGATCAGGGTAGACTTTTTCCCTGGCTTTGCGTGATCTTTGTGTGGTGAGCTTGTCGAATCCACGGGCTTTGCCTGAGATTTTAGAACTAAAAACCCCGACCTGGGTCGGGGCGGGAAAGGGGAGGGTGCTTTTGTCAGCAGGAGAGCGTTTCGGTGACGAGGATGACTCCCGCTCGGATGTCCTCGGCGAACTTGTCCGCCTTTCGGCAGTGCGGACAGATCGCGCTTTTCGGGACGGCGTTGTATTCGTTACGTTCCGCCTGAAGCATCGGGTTGCTGTATCTGCCAATCCAGTTCGGCTCGGGGTACGGTTCGATGAGCCACCCGCCGCTCACGATCCTGGGCCTGGTTCTCGTGACCTTGCCGGCCTCGTCTGTGAGGCGCGTGCTTTGGAAAACGACGACACCCTTACAGCCCTCGGTGATGCAGCCGAACGGGGCGTCTTGGTCGACTCGCGGTACGTCCTTCATACACTCTCCTTCAGTTGTTTTGAACCTCGAGAAGAATAATACAAACTTACCGAACAGTCAAGTTTATTTCGTTCTCTGGAACTCAACAAAAGTATTTGCCGGTCGCTTACGGATTTATTATCTCCACAACAAAAAATCTACTTTTTTATTCACAAGATCGTATATGGCTTTGCGGTCTTTGCCGCTAGGATTTCCCACTTTGTTGATATTTTCCGCCTTAAAGCTATTTTCGTGAGCCAACTCAAGGATGATTTTTGAGGCGGTTTGGTCCGATCCGAACTTTGCGTAAAACTCGTTTGGATTTTCTTTGCGATTCTGAAGTTCGGCGATTATCGCCCCGATAGCTTCTTTGCGTTGTTCTTCCGGGAAAGCAGACATGTCCAAAAGCCGTTGGTAGCCTAATTTTTTCGGAGCATCAGAAGAAGAGTTTTCCATTATCTCACAAAAATATTTTCCGGCACCTTTGTAAGCTCGGGATATTCTATTCCCTTGCCGTTTCTAAAAACGTTGGTCGTGTAGCTACCGACCGGATATTTACTGTCGCCGTAAACATCGACGAGTGCTTGCCATGCGTCTTGGGGCATTGTGCTCATAACTCCGACATTCTTGAGTTCGGTAAGCGTGCCGTTTTGGTATCGCAATACAGAAATGTGATCAACTAGGCCGTCGTCATAGTGGACGAGCAAGGTCGTGGAGGCGATGAATTGAACTTTGTTCGGTTGATTGTAGGTTCCGCTCTCGCTCGCTTTTATCGCGAACTTAGCTTGGGTCGCAACCCAGGATGAAAGGAGGTCGCTTATTATTTTATTCTCATTCGCGTTGTAGTCAGGAGCCTCATTTGCCGGCGCGGGGAGAGGGGAGGGAGTTCTCGTCGCAAGGTAGCCGACCGTGCCTAATAAGAGAACGATTATTATGACCAGGATTATATTTACGGAGCCTTTGTTGCTTGAGGGATTGTTCATTGCTTTAGATTAATTCATTTTTAGAAATCCAACAAAAGAGTCGAAGCGTTTATGTTGACGAATCGTTGCCATATTTATACAATGTTCGCGGACGTTTGTCATAGTTCGCCGGTGCAATTCCGGAGGCCGACAGGCCATTCAGACATGGAAGGAGAATGGTATGTACGACATCGAAAAGATCGATGCGGGGATCGAGGAGAACGATCGGAAGAGCAGGTTCGTCAAGCGCATGCTCCCCGCCTTGCTGTCGCTGGTGCAGAGATCGGGACAGCGCTGGAGGGTGGGGGCAGTGATTTTCAGCGTGCCCGTCGGCGAGAGCATCCCGCTTTCGTTCGTCGCCGGCAAGCATCGATCCTTCGGGAAGGATGACGTTTTCGTGAGGTTTGGTGATAGGGACTTTGTCGACTTCGACTCGGAACTCAATTTCCACTATCGGAGTGTTCCCGACGTCTACAAAGCCCTTCCAGCCCTTCTCGAAGCCGCCGACGTGGCTGTCCCCAACGCCAAGATAAAGGAGCTCTGCGACTTCTTCGCGGAGCAGGCTCCGAACTCTTAAGCGGCAAACAAGCACCTTCGACGGGTTCCCTGGCGTCACCAATGGTGGCGCCCTTTTTAATTTTAGCGATGAATACAGCCCGCCCAACAACAGGGCCTGCGCATTCCGCCCTTAAGCTTTGAGAGTGCCTTTTCGATACGGATACCTCTCGTTTCTATTTTTTTACCGGATGTAACCCAGCATATCCACTCATTGCGTGCCAATGGTGTGATATCGTTCCACAACTTGAGCGCCGCGGGCGTTGAAATAAGAGCGTCTCGCAAATCTGGCGGCAATTTGTGCACGACACCGCCGACAATTTCTTTTTTGTTCACGTGGATTTAACGGTTAATTATTGTTATTGCGATATCTTTCCGACTTTCGCGTTATTCACCTTGATGACGTCGTCTCGTTTTAGTTCTAAGAGCATTCTGGTCGAACCTCCTCCGCAATAAAACGTTTCGTATTTGGTGAGCTCTTCGTCCAAAATAACTTCCACTTTTTTCTCGTAGCCGATAGATGGCGTTCCGCCTGGGGGATACCGCTTATTTTGTGCGCCTCAGCGAACGGGACTAGGCTGATATTTTTTGCGTCGAGGAGCTTGGCCGCCGCTTTGTAGTCCACGCGCATATCTCCGGGCACGATTAGCGCCGCGTAGCGCCCATCATTCGTTTGGGCCATTAGATTCTTTGAGATCCGGTGAAGCTCGATTCCGGTTATACCTGCCGCGTCCGCGGTATGTATTGTGGACTCCGGTTTCTCGATAAAGTTAAACCACACGCCGAACTTTTTGAGTTTGGCTTCCAGGGCAACTTGAAAGTGTTTTTCGGGGTCGTCGGGCATGGATTCAGGATGGCGAAGTTGGGGTGGGTATTACCTCTCTCTATGCCTTTATTGAATCGTATAGAAAATTTCGCTTGCCATTATGGAACCGTCATTCTGGACGGTTCCATTGAGGGTGAAGCGCCAGGTCGGCCCTTCCCAATTTTTAAGCAAGGAATATAGGCTCTGAAAATCAAAATAATCACTCGGGGAGGGTGCTTCGTAGACTATTTTGTAATACTTCGTAGAGGCGTCAGTTAAGACCTTAATTTTTTCGCCCGTGTTCAAATCCTTAGCCTCGAAAGTTTTATCGGCCACATCAAAACTCTTAACATCCGGCCACATTGATGCGGTCACGGTTTGGGGCGGTGTCGTTTTGTTGCCGATAGCAAAATAAACCACTGCTCCGGCTGAGATTACGATTAAGGCCGCCAAAAGTGCAATCCAGTTTTTTCGATTCATATACCTACAAATATATACCCAAAACGGCGTTCGCAAAAACCGAGCATTCCGCTTTTGTTGGTGAGTTCGCTTCCCAAACCTTATAACTAAAAACCGGCTTTTATAAAAGCCGGTTTTTAGGATCCGCTAGCCTAGGAGTCCCGCCAGGTGCAGAAGGTAGAGAAAGAATCCGATTGAGACTATGAATATAGCCCAACCAAGACTTAATCCGACCGGGGAGCCCCACTCATCCCATTTCCTTCTTCGCGGGCTTCGCTCCAACCAATACCTCTCATCCGCGGTTAGGGTGAGCTTGTCGTCTTCATTTTTGTCCATAAGGAGTGTGATAAAAATTGAGTTATATTATCCAATCGACCTTTTATTGCTGGATAATTTGGGGCTCTTGGTTTTTATTAATTGGGACTCCTTTGTGTCTCAAGAGCAAGACGGAGTGTAAATTCCAATGTTTGAACTATAACCCATTTTTCTTTGACGGCAGATTCACGGCAGAAAGTCGCCGACCTGGCGGGCCGTGCTCGCCGTAGTCCGCCACTTCTTTATTGAATCGTATAGAAAATTTCGCTTGCCATATTTCTTATGTCTATGCCCGCGGCGAGTGGAGCGCGCCGTCTATATTCCCGATTGCATACCGTGCCCTTGGTAATATAAAAATAACTCCAAGTGCCAGAAATAATTGCGCAGTTGGACCATAAATAAGATATACCACAAGCAAAACAGAAAAACTGATTGTTCCTCCAATTGCCCTGGAGCACTCAATCGCAAAAGCAGTGTTTAACGGATTGCCGGAATTTACCACCTCTCGTCCCAGGCGAGCTTCGCGTCCCACATCAAGCATAAGCGATGCGAGTTGAACTCCAACGCCCAGAAGGATAAAAATGAGTGGGGTTTTCGCAAAAGCGTATAAAATCCACATCAATCCTAAGCTGATAGTTGCAATGATATAAGGAAAAGGACGGCTACTGTCCTTATATCTTCCCGCAATATACGATATCAACACGGACGCAAGAAATGTGATGCCGGTAATCCAAATAGAGACATTTAAGGATTTAAAGAGAAAGACTAAAAGAAGCGGAATAGCGGTGATCTGAAACCGATGATCGGGATTTATATTCGCGAGAATCGCCGAAAGCGAAAGTTTTTTGAATCCTTGAATGGTTGAAAGGTGATCCTCAAAAGAAATATGTAACCCCAATAATGGCAAAATACTTAAAAGGAGCACGGTGCCACCGAGCGGCCATAGATATAGAAAGCGGGCCGGATCACTCAAGAGTAATCCAGCTACACCGGCCAATGTAGCACTGATCATCTCGACGATCGACATAATCCCGCTGTATTTTCCGGGAGAATCAAGCGATCCAAGGGCATTGAAAAATATAGCATTAGAAGGAGCCCAATAAATTTGGTTTCCAAAAGAGTGCAGAATCGCAAGAAGCATCAGAAAAACACTGAAATTATGAATATCTGTCGGCAAATAATATATTCCGAAATCAGCGACAGCAAAAAGCAACATCCCGACAATCATCGCTTGTTGTAAATTCTTTTGTGCCAACCATCTCCACCACCAATGCGGGAATAATAATATTCCGATATTCGTGACTGTTCCCAGAAGCCCAAAAAGTATTGTCCAAACGACCGATTGCGTTTTGGTGTATATCAGTAAACTACCAAATCCAAAAAATACAAACTGGGCAAAGCGTTGGAAAAAGGCGTGAATGGCGTATCGCCGGAAAATATTTTTTTGATAATTCATTTGGCTAAAAGCTTCTATCTACAAATATATACCCAAAACGGGATTCGCAAAACGTGGGGTGGGGTAGAACTGCTCGCCGTATCTTTACCGAATCGCTAAAGTTTGAATAAAGGGTACAATATGTTCATGCCAAATTATTTTTGCATGGGCTGTGGCAAGGAGTATTCTGATTTGAAAATAAAATCAAACTGGTTTTTGGTTCGGCACGGCGAAACCGATTGGAACAAAGAGGAGCGCATACTTGGACAAACCGACATGCCCCTAAATGAAACCGGCATAAAGCAAGCCGAAGCCACTGCAAACCTTTTGAAGGATAAGCACATTGATTTGATCGTGAGCTCTGATTTGGTGCGCGCAAGAAAAACGGCAGAGATAATCGCCAAAGCTACCGGCGCTGAGATAATTCTCGACAGATCTTTACGGGAACTTTATTGCGGTAGTCTGGAGGGTATGTATATTCCGGAAGTAAATGAAAAATACGGTAGCTTTCTTGACCGGCCCTATAAAGAGCTTGGGGGCGAAACATTTGAAGAAGTCGAGGAGAGGGCGATGAAAGCATTGCTCAATCATCGGAAGGATCATGAGCATAAAAACGTGGTGCTCGTATCTCACGGCGCATTACTAGGCTTGGTTCTTAAGAATATCAGGAAGATCGAGCACGCTAAGTCTACGGGGTTAGATATTGGAAATGCCGAGGTTATCAAGCTTGAGATAGGGGAACCTTGTGATAACTGTGGCGGAGATTTATATGAGAGCGTGGAGAGGCGGCCGTCCGCATAGGCGGATGGGAGCCGAACTGCTCGCGCCCGAACAAAAATAGCCCATTGGTGGGCTATTTTTGTTTTAGGGCGGGGACGATGTCCCGAAGTTTGAACCGAAAACACGGCTCAAATTCGAGAATCTTGATAAAAGTATACAGAAACTAAGGGCTATCTACAAAATTCACCCAGAATGGTTTGAGGTGTCTAAGCCGAAATCATGCAAGGGACAAAATGCGGTAGATTACTCAATCTGAATGTGATGTTTTCTAATCAAATCGCGCCCGCCTGAACATATCTTATTCAACAAAATCAAGATTTGTGCTTTTTGAATCTGTACTTGAAGCAAGATTTAAGTCTACGCTTCCAGAAAATTTATCCGTTTTTAATCTTTTTGTTTGGGAACCCTTACCGAATGTCATTACACTTCCAATCTTTAATTTTAAGTGTAGCTCCTTTTCTGCTTCGCCGGGCGCAAAATAAGAACCATCACGTTCAAGTTCTAATTCTTGAGGAGTTTGCGACTTAAAGCCGACAGGAACATTATATCCAGCTTGTCTAAAAACTTCTATCATTTCTCCAAGACCTGTCATGTTGGTCGTTGGATCAACAGGAATCCATCTTCCATCAGACAGTTGAATTTCAACCCAAGCATGAGCCGAATTTGTATCTCTATCAAGTTCTACCGACTTGAAAACTGGCTGACCAGTATCCGGCCGCACCACATTTTTCAGACTAGTTCCACTATTTGCGTAAATACCTTTCATTTTTGCCGATTGAGCCGCAATAAGATATGCGGCCGCCATAATTTTACAATCGCCATAACCATTTCTTAAAAAGTCGTTGAGTGAAAGGTTTCCAATACTTGGATTTTTACCAAAGCGTTTTTCAAACCATTCTTTGAGTTCAGGATTTTCTGCTTGAGCTGCTTCCATAACATCAGGGTATGGATATTTCAATTTACTTCGGACTAATTCTGTCAGAGCCCCAAGGCGTTCCTCTTCAGGGAGTTCGGCTAATTTTTCCGCTTCCTCCATGAGAGCTAAAGCTTCATTCTCAAATTTAACTTCCACAGAGTTAGAACCGAGATTGTCGCCATCAAGAACCTCAATCGGTTCTTTCCGAACACGAATATTAACTGGAAAATCTTGTTCGGGGGTAAGCTCGACAGCATCAAAATGTAATGCGCGTTGCAAATTTTTTCGTGGTTCTGAATTTTCTACAGTATTAGGTTGTGGGCTTTCTTCAAATTTCATATTTCTATTTTAGCAAAATAAGCCTTATTTTACTTGAGTTCAAACTTGGTAATCTGGCGGAGGGGGTGGGACTCGAACCCACAGGCCGCTGTTACGCAGCACGGTTTAGCAAACCGTTGGAATAACCATTATCCGACCCCTCCTTTTGCAGATAAACCTTAACTCAATTTTGGTATCTTTTCAAATGTTTTTCGTTGCTTGGCTTGAACGTTTTGAAATACTTTTCTACGTCCTCAACTCTCTCCAACCGTATTTTTCTTCCATCTTTTGTTATTCGTGGGTTTAGGCCGTTATCTCTCATAATTAAGAATACGGAGTGTAGCAGTGGGTGTGATGCGCTGGCAAAGTCCAATTTTTTATAGGAATACCTTTTTCCTCGAACCCAATATCGATGATTAAAAACGGAGCCATCGGTGTCGATGAGTCCTCGTACGCATGCCACAGAAAATTTTTTATTGGTCTTAATCCAGTTTGGAATATCGAATCGCTGCTTTACTTTATTACCAATCGGCAGTCCAAGAGAATTTAAATATTTTACCAATACTACTCGCGAAACCACTATGTCGTTGACCGAACTCTTTTCTGAGTGATAGACACTAGGCTGCACATGAAACAGTCTTTGAATCAGTTTTGTTACGAATTTACTATATGCCAGATCGTCTGTGTGGTGCAGGGTTATCGTTATTTGTGATTTGGTTATGGATCCATCACCCATCATAATGCCCACAAATTCGGCAAGGGTTGAGCTAGCTTTCGGTTCGTAAATCGGCTTGGGCGCAAACAAAGGATTGCTTTTGAGCCTACCTTCTTTTTCCCACCACTCCCGCCAAAGCTTTTTGCGGTTTTCTGCGCTACCGCCAACCTGACTGTATTTTTTATATGTTGCCTTCCCGCCCATCTTTGCGCCCTTATTTACATACCAGTAGCGCAATTCCGACTTTGCGCCAGGCGGAATAGAAATTGCACTTTTCAGGCTAATCAGTTTTGCAGCATATGCTGACATTAAAAATTTACCTCTTCGCCAGTCCGCTGCGGTTCGAGGGTTTACGCCTGTCATTTCGGCGAATCGTGCCGTTGTGATATTTAATACCTCAAGACATTTGTCGATGAATATCGCCTGAGTTCCGCTCGGAAATCTTATCCTCTTTTCCTTATCCGACTCTACCATGTCTCTATTATACCAAATGGCCGCGCGTCTCGATATTTTATCGTGTAAACGTCCGAACAGAATTTGTAATAGATTTCAAACCCATTCGTCTATACTTATGTAAAGGGTCCCCATATAAACCAAAAATAATAAAAAACATGCCAATAGGCGCATTAATAGCGTTGATAGTCATCTTGGGCGGAGGTGGAGGAGCTTCCATCGCCGCACAGGGTTCTCTGCCGGGAGACGCGCTCTATCCGGTCAAAGTCGGGATAAACGAAAAAGTCGCGGGGGCGTTCAAATTTTCGGACGAAGCCAGGGCCGCGTGGGATTCGAATCTCGCCGGGGTTCGCCTGGATGAAGCTGCGAAGCTGGCGTTGGAAAGCAGGCTGGGCACGGACTGGGAAACCAAGCTTGGAACAGCTTTTAAAGTCCATGCCGATTCCGCAGAAGCCAGAATAGAGAAAATAAAAGATGGCGGCAATGCGAAAGTGGCAGCTGCTTTAGCGGGAGAATTGGAAGCGAAATTGAGGGTTCGAAGCGAAGTCCTTGCCCGCATTAAAGACGGAGGTAAAAAGATCGATGTTGACTCGGAAGTGCGGGACGCCGCCAGATTAAGGGTGGATGCCGAAGACGATGAGAAAAGCGAAGAGGCAGATTCAGAAGGCGGAAAAAATTCCGCCGAAGGGAAAATTAACGCGGCCTCTAATGTTATCGCTTCGGTCAAGGCATTTTTGGACAAACAAGGTGTAAGCACTACGACCAAAGCCGAAGCGCAGGCGAAGATCTCGGTCGCGGAAAAATTGCTTGCGGATGCGCAGGTAAAATTCTCCGCCGCCGATTACAGCGCCGCTTTTGATCTAGCCCAGGATGCGTTGCGCGCCGCTCAGGAGGCGAGGTTTTCAAGTGAGATCAGAATTGACCTTAAGATAGGCAATGATGATCTTTCTGGAGATGACGATGATGACGATGCGACCTCCACGAAAAGTGAGGATCGCGGGAGGAACGGAGAGATCCGCGGAGGGGTTAATGTAGATATAGATCTATAAACCCGCCGTTTTCGCCGAAAGAAAACCGCCGTCATCCCAAAAGGGAGCGGCGGTTTTTTATCTAAAAAGTTGGTGCCAAATGTGCGACTTCGGAATGCGTTTAAAAAAATAGTTTGGACAATACTTGTCGGTCCATTTCGGCTTTGCTATATTGACGCCAGTTGAGCGAGCGCAGAGATCTGGGAGGTGCACCTTGAAGAAGTTGAAGACTAAGCTCGTAACCGAAGCTGAATTCGAGCTCCCCGCCGACAAATGTCTCATCATAGCTACCGGTTCTGCCTTGGGGCTGGAGCGAGTCGTTATTACGAATGAGAAGGGCGTCGTGAGGGTGCAAGCCAGCGGCCACTCCAAGTTCGAGTTCAGCGACGAGAAACATGGACCGAATGCGTGCGACTTTTGGATTACTAACCGGAAGTGGATTCACACTTTGGAAGACTATCTGGATGCCAGGTTCTGGGGCCAGTTCACATTTGGAAAGCTTGCCTCCAACTTTCGTAACAGAAAGATGAAGAGCGCGATTCGTAAAGAGATCAAGAAGCTGGCGGCAGAATTCGAAGCGTCCGCGGTGCGTCGTCTGAACGCTATCGAGAAGAAGTTATCTAAATAGAGCAGGCGGCCTCAGGGCCGCTTTTTTTGCACGAAAAGTTGTTATTTTCAATGCTTTTTGGTATTCTTCGGGAGCAAATGGCTGAAAACAACGATATAAAACCTAGGCAGCCGATAGTGGCAGTAATGGGGCACGTGGATCACGGAAAGACCACTCTTTTGGACTGCATCCGAAAGACTGTTGTCGCGTCCCGCGAAGCCGGGGGAATCACTCAGGCTGTGGGAGCATACGAGGTAACTCATAACGGAAAACTTATAACGTTTATAGACACTCCCGGACACGAAGCATTTTCAAAGATGCGCGAGCGCGGAGCCAACGCCGCCGACCTTGCCATTCTTGTGGTTGCCGCCGAAGAGGGCGTGAAACCGCAAACCAAAGAAGTTATTAAAACTTTGGCCGACACCAAGACTCCTTTTGTGGTGGCAATAAACAAAATCGATAAGCCGGGCGCGGATATCGAGAAAACCAAAAACGATCTGATGGCCGCGGGCGTTTACCTCGAGGGCTACGGCGGCGATGTCAGCTTTGAGCCGATTTCCGCGAAGACCGGAGAAAATGTGGACAAACTTTTGGATTTGATCTTGCTTGCCGCCGAAGTCGCGGAGATCAAAGCCGATTATTCCGCTCCAGCCAGAGGATTTATTTTAGAAAGTAAATTGAATAAAAATCGAGGGATAGAAGTAACCGCGATAATTCGCGATGGAGTTTTGCGCCACGGGGATGAGATTGCGACCGCTTCCGCCAAAGGAAAAGCAAAGATAATGGAAGACTTCGCCGGAAAAACGGTGAACGAAGTAATGCCCGGCGCGCCCGTGGTGATAATCGGTTTTGAAGAGAGTCCGATGATCGGCGAAGATCTATTCTCCGGAGAGGAGGCCGCCTCGAACTATAAAAAAACTGGTCCGGCCCAAAAAGCCATAAATGCGGTTGAACCCGAGGATGGTTCGCTCCCGTTGCTTCTGAAGGCGTCGGATGCCGGTTCTCTTGAAGCTATCGCGGAAATTTTAAAAGCTTTGCCGCTTCACAAGCCGGTAAAAATTGTAGACCAGGGAGTCGGCGAAGTGGGCGAGGGAGACTTGAAGATGGCGATCTCTTCTCACGCGGCGATTGTCGCTTATAAAACAAAATTAGACAGAGCCGCAAAGAATCTGGCGGAGGCGCGCGAGACCAGGATCCTTTCTTCGGAAATTATCTATGAGCTCGTAAAAGCGGTGGAGGATCTATCGAAAGAAACCGCGGCCGGAAAGATAATTGGAGACTTGGAAGTCCTAGCCGTTTTCAATCAAATAAAATTAGAAAAGCAACTGGTGGGCGGAAAAGTTATTTCCGGAATTTTTAAAAATAAAACGCAGCTGGAGATCCAGCGCGAAGGCAAGAAAGTCGGCGAAGGACGCGTGAACAATTTACAGACCAAGAAACAAGACGCGGTCTCTATCCCCGAAGGCCAGGAAGGAGGAGTGCTGATGAGTTCCGCAATAGCAGTGCTTGTCGGCGACCATCTTTTGATAAGAGAAAAGAAGGAAGTCTAATCCCTCACCCCTGAAAGACCGACTTGTATAAGAATTATTTTCTATAATCATTTCATAATCATAATCTAATATCGAGCAACATGTTCAAATCTATATCGTCGAATAAAAAAGTCTTTCAAGGGTGAGGGATGAAGACTTTCAGAAAATTAAGAGTTGGTGAACTTATCCGCGAAGAGCTCGGGAAGATATTTATGCGCGATATGGAGTTCGGCGCGTTCGTGACCATTGTTTCCGTGGAGGTCTCCGAAAAACTTGAAACGGCAAAAGTTAAAGTGAGCGTTATCCCGGAAGTAAAAGCCAAAGAAGTTTTTGATATGCTCCAGGAAGAGCGCCGGCGCCTGCAGTTCAAACTTTTGCGCGCCATCAACATTAAACCTATGCCTCGCCTGGAATTTGGTCTGGTTCGCGGGGACGATCCCCAGTTAGAAAATTAGAAGCTACGGCAGGGTTGTGAAAGAATTTGACAGATAGAAAGTTATTCGTTATGGTGCGGGTAGCAAGGCAAAAAGGAGGTGGGCCATGGCGACCACCAAGACGACAATCGCGAGATGGCTTAATCAGGCGAAGAAGGATGGCGCGACTCATCTGATTGTGGTCTGCGACACCTTCGATCATGAAGACTATCCCGTGTCGGTCCTGCCGGGGAAGGATGTCCGCAAGGTATATGCGGAATATGACGGCAAGAACATGCAGCGGGTGATGGGAGGTGTACTCCATGTCCTTGGACCTGGATGCCCAGCTCAACGAATTCAGGGCACTCCATTTCGACTGACGACTGAGGCGTGGCGGCTCAACCCTGAGCCGCTTTTCTTTTGTTTGAAAAACAAGCCAAATGGCTTAAACTATCTAAGAAAGTTGAGGCTGGCCCGGTAGCCAAGTGGTAAGGCGATTCTCTGCAAAAGAATTATACGCGGGTTCGATTCCCACCCGGGCCTCAAAAAGAAAAGCTCCCATTTGTCGGGAGTTTTTCTTTTTGCTGCGTGGAATCGAACAGCGGAGGGGGGTCGGGGAACCGCGCTCGGTTCCCCGAGGAGGAGATTATTCAGAACCGTGGGTTCGGAAAAGCAATCCGCCAACTGGCGGAGAGCGCGTGAGATCCCGACCTTCAATAATCTGTTTTTGCGAAGCAAAACATAGAGGAAGTGCAGGGGCTTCGCCCCTGCCTCCTCCCCGGGCCTCAAACGAAAAACACCCGAACGAGGGTGTTTTGTTTTTTAAATTGGAGGCGTGGACGGGGGCATTTAACCCCACGCGGATCGTGGGTTTGCGGGCCCACGCTGTTGCACTTCAGCACCACGCCGCTTTTAATATAGCAGATTTTTTAAACTCGGCAATTTGGAGGGTCCATACCCGGATTTCTCCTGGGGCACTTTCTTCGAGTAGGCTTTACTTGATTATTCGAGCGTGTTATCACTAGCTTAGCTCAGAAGCAATCTGGAGGTGCGCTGAAATGAACGTCAAGGAATTTCGAGAGGCGCTGGAGCAGTTTCTCAAGAATATCCCTTACTCCAACGGAGAAAAGTACCGCCAGGCATGGAATGCAATTAACGCTGCCGCTGCGCCGGAGCACGTCCCGACAATGACTTCCGATGGCATGAACGATCAGATGGAATGTTCCTGTGGTTGGAAGAGTCGGGGATATTGGGATGGCGCGGACTACGCCGAAAAGGAATGGCGGGATCACGTAGCCGACGATATGGGCATCCTGCCCAGGAAGTGCCCCTGCGGCAAAGAGTACCTGCCGGCTGATGGCGGACAGGCCTGCCATAAACTCCTGCCAATCGAGAAATGAATCTTGCCAGGCCTCTCTGCGGAGGGGCCTTTTTAGCGAAAAAATTTAATACAAAGGTTTTAAGATCTGCGCCGCAACTGCGGCGGCAAGAACCACTGCGAAAGCGGCAACTCTTTTTAAGCGCAATTTTTCTTTGAGGAATATCACTGAGGACAAATAGGTTAGGGAGGGCTGGATGGAAAAAAGAAGCGCGGTATAAACGATTCCGAACTTTTGGAAACTCGTGAAATAAAGTATCCAGGCTATCGCGCTTATGCCGTTGGTCGCCAAAAAAAGCGGGAAGCTCTCCTTACTGACCTTTTTTGCCTCTTTAAAAAATATTCCGCCCAAGACTGCGGCCATAATTCCGTCCTTCACGAGTTCCAAGGTGATAGGGTTCCAAACTTCCAAAAGGACTTTGGAGATTCCCGCGCTAAACGGGATGGCCAAGAAAAACCATCCGAGCATGATGAGCGTCCTCTTTTTAATATTTAGCCGGTAGTTTTCCACGTGGGTGAGCGCGACCGCAAAGGAAGCGATGAGCGCGAGGACGATGATAGTCGTATTTCTTTCGTCCGGGAAAACCAGACTAGAAAAAATAATCGTTGGTATCGGGGCGAGAAGAGAGAAGGTTTCAATTTCGCCGAGAGTGTCCTCCTCCAGGGCGAAGTAGAAAATAAAATTTGAGCCGATGGCGAGGATTATGGACGCGCCCATGAGCCAGCCCAAGTTTCCGGCGAAAAGCTCGGGAGTTATTTTCAATCCGAAAAGGGTGAAGATAATAAGGTCCGCGATAAAAAGAAGTGGGAAGCTGACTCCCAGGTAGGTTTTAAAAGAAACCTTTTTGACGGAGAGTATTGTTTTGTCGAGCGTGTATGACGCCGATTGCAACACCGCCGCAATAAAAGGGAAGAAGGAATTCACAATAAGATTTTAGCATATACCCGGCGGCCAATCCTTGAAAACAGATACGAATTCAGTCAAACTTCCCGTATGCCCGGGTGGCGTAATTGGCAGCCGCACATCACTTAAGATGATGCGCCGAAAGGCGTGCCGGTTCGAGTCCGGCCCCGGGCACAGAATGATAAAAGAAACGAGCCAAGAAAAAGAGCCTAAAAAGGAAAAACCTGAATTTCTATATCACGGCACTCAGGCCGAAGATCTGGAAATTTTGAGTCCGGATGATAAACGGACTCGCGGGTTTCAAGAAGGAAAGCTTTTGTTCGCAACCCCAGATAAAGGATTTGCAGCTACATTTCTCGGGCCCAGACCTGATGATTCATGGAGTATTAGGGGCAGAGTGGGCGGTAGATACTACATCCTTATCTCTGATGAAAAGAGATTCAGGGACAGCGATAAGGGCGGTATTATATACACCCTTCCGGGAGACAAATTTGAATGCGATGAGTCCAGGGGGATGAGGCGCAGCGAATGGCATGCGACAAGCGATGTCCGCCCCATAGAGACGGAACGCTTTGATTCTGCCCTGGACGCTATGACCGAAAACGGAGTGCTAGTTTATTTTGTAGACAAGAAAAAATTAGACGAAATAAAAAAGTATATAGAGGATTCTTTGGCTGCTGGGAAGACCCCCGACACGGAAAAATATCTTGATGAATTGGAACCGGCGAGTTGAGAGTTAGCGCAAGTACGGGGTCGACTTCCACCCCGGGCACATAGAGCGAATTGCTTTTTGAAGATAAGGTTCCATACTTAACTTATGAAAAACAAAGGTTCCGTCAATATATTCTTAATTATTGGCGTGGTCGCGGTTATCGGCGTAGCAGTGTATCTGGCTCTTAACGAAATGGGCGCAGACGAACGTACGTATGTAAACTCAAAATACGGATTCGAGCTCAAATATCCGCCCACCTGGGATATTAATGGCGACGTTCTTCGATTCGTCACCGAGAACGGTTATGCCGCTGTTTTCGGAGTGGAAGATATAAACCCAGTGGCGAAAGATTATACGATTGATGAGATGCGCGGTGAGTATGATCGCACCGTGGCGAGCAACCTTAATGCTCCAAAAGCCGCAGAGGTATTGAAGAACATTTCTATCGGAAATGAGAGCGGGCTGGAATGGGCCGGCATCGGGTGCGAACAAAGTACGTGTTCCGCAAAATATGAATTCTATGGCAACAGCACCTGGAGAAAAGGATTTAAGTTCTATCTATTGATTGCCAATCTTAAGGTTGGCGACGTAAATTCTTCGTTCGACCCTCGCCCGCTTTTTGGAGATGATGCTGCAACTGTTAGGTCCGTGCTTTCGACTCTGGAATTTGCTCGCTAGACGAGTAAAGATGCGGCCCTCCGGGGCCGTTTTCTTTTTGTAGTAGAATTGGGCTATGAGAATTGTCGCTCACTTAGACATGGACGCTTTCTTCGCTGCCATCGAGGAGCGGGACAATCCGCGCTTTAAGGGCAGGCCTATTGTGGTCGGTTCCGATCCGGAGGGCGGAAAGGGGCGGGGAGTGGTTTCTACCGCCAACTACGCCGCAAGAAAATACGGCATCCACTCCGCCCTGCCCATCTCCGCCGCCTGGCGTCTTTCGGAGGAGGCTAAAAAGAAAGGCCTGCCGGGAGCAGTTTTTACCGGCGGACACATGGGAAAATACAGCGCCGTCTCGGAAGAAATAATGGCGATAGTCCGCGAATTCGCTCCGCTCGTCGAAGAAGCAAGTGTTGATGAGGCATACATCGACCTTTCTTTTTCTAAGACATTTAAAAAAGCGGAAGAGCTTTGTAGGAAAATAAAAAAAGCGGTGAAAGACAGAGAAAGGCTAACTTGCTCAATAGGCCTGGGGCCAAACAAGCTTATCGCAAAGATTGCTTCCGACATGCAAAAACCGGACGGACTAACTATTGTTCTTCCGGAAGAAGCGGAAAGTTTTATGGAGCCTTTGAATATCCGCAAGATCCCGGGTATCGGGCCGAAGACGGAAATCATGCTAAACAAACTCGGGATTCGAACGATAAAAGATTTGAAAACCTTGCCCCTCGCGAAAACAAAAGAGTTGATGGGAAAGTGGGGTGAAGATCTTTATCGCAAGGCGCGCGGGGAATCGGACTCGCCGGTTAGTAATGATTACGAGGTCAAGTCCATCGGCGAGCAAGAGACATTTCATGAAGACAGGCGAGACGCTAATTTTATAGTGGAGCGGATAAAAGAGCTGGCCGAAGACGTCATCGGGAGGCTTAACCGCAGCGAGTTTAAAACCTACCGGACCATCGGTATAACCGTGCGATTCTCGGATTTCGACACTAAGACCCGCGCACGCACGCTTGCCGAACCGGCCTCCGATTCTGGCACGCTGAACTTTGAGGCACTGAAGTTATTTTTGCCCTTTTTGGACAAGCGCGAGAATCCGAAGCACAAAGCTATTCGGTTGATTGGAGTGAAGATAGAAAAACTGGAGTGAAAAATAGAATCTAGAAGCAAAAGGGTTTGAGCGGTGCTATAATTAAAGAGATGAAGATAACTTTTTTTGAGACTACGGAATCGGAAAAAAATATTCTCACCGCGCTTCTTGCGGATCATGAGCTTGGATTTTATTCTGAAAAATTAACTCCGGAAACCGCTAAGCTCGCCGGGGAGAGCGAGGTCGTCTCGGTTTTTATCAACTCCCCGGTCAGAAAAGAAATCTTAGACCTTTTGCCAAGCGCAAAAATGATACAAACCAGGTCTACGGGTTTCGATCATTTGGACATTCCGGCCATAAAAGACGGCGGAAAGTTGGCGGCCAACGTTCCCGGTTATGGAGCGCACACTGTGGCTGAGTTCGCTTTTGCCTTAATGCTCAACCTTTCCCGCAAAGTTTTTGCCGCCCGACATAACGTTTTGGAGGGAGAGATGGGGACGGAGGGAATGGAAGGCTTTGAACTTTTCGGGAAAACCTTGGGTGTTATCGGCACAGGACGCATCGGGAAGAACGTTATAAAGATCGCGAACGGATTCGGAATGAAGGTTCTGGCCTACGATGTGTTCCCGGATCTTAATTTTGCGAAAGAACAGAATTTCGAATACGCAGAACTTGAGGCGGTAATGCGCGCGGCGGATATTTTGACTCTTCACGCGCCTTACAACGAAAAAAGCCATCATCTTATCAACAACAAGAATATCGATTGGATGAAAAAGGACTCGTATCTCATAAATACCGCGCGCGGGGAATTGGTGGAAACCGACGCGCTTATCCGCGCCCTGGAGAGGGGCGATATTGCCGGAGCCGGACTGGATGTTTTGGAAAGTGAGCGCCAGCTTAAAGACGAGGACAAACTTTTGCGGGGAGGGGTGGAAATGACGGACTACAAAACTCTTTACGAAAACCATGTGCTGATGGACATGCCGAATGTGATACTGACGCCGCACATCGCTTTTGATACCAGGGAGGGTGTGGGGGAGATTTTGGCGACCACCGCCGAAACTATTAAGGCGTTTGCGGCCGGAAATCCGATAAATTTGCTCAAATAATTTTACCCGATGAACTTCAAGTGGATAAAGAATGCACCGGAGCTTGCCACAACCCCGGCAAGAGAACTGGCGCTAAATATTGCGGACGCGGGGCTTGAAGCCATAGACACGGAGCGGGTTGTTTTGAATTCCATAAAAATTCACGGCGACATTTTACATATTAAAGACGAAGAGTTTGATCTCTCGAAATTTAAATCCATAAAAGTAATCGGTTTCGGTAAGGCTTCCTGCGTTGCCGCCGGGGCGCTCGAAAAAGTTTTGGGAAACAAGATAACGGGCGGTGCGGTTATCGATATCTCCGTCGGCAAGTGCGAATTTATCGAAAACCTCGTGGGCACCCATCCGAGGCCCACGCCTCAAAACGTTGAGGCCACGAAGCACATCGTGGATTTGGCGACGGGCATAACGGAAAAAGATATGGTCATTGTTGTCGTCTCCGGCGGAGGCTCCGCTTTGCTTTGTTATCCGGAGAGCG
The DNA here is from genome assembly GCA_007375645.1 of Parcubacteria group bacterium LiPW_15. Lineage (GTDB taxonomy): Bacteria > Patescibacteriota > Minisyncoccia > UBA6257 > 2-01-FULL-56-20 > LiPW-15. Next base: position 81,999 of record VMER01000003.1, on the reverse strand, counting down.
AGTGCGAGCAGAACGCAAGGCTTTACGAAAAGTTTCTACCGACTGGCGCGAGCATTCAAGAATTAAATCTGGTCCGCAAACACCTTTCCTTCCTGAAGGGCGGGGGGCTCGCCAAGCTTTTTTATCCAGCGACTATCGTGGGATTGATATTCTCCGACGTTCCTGGCGGACACGACGAGACAGTGGCTTCCGGTCCGACTTTTAAAGATGAAAGCACGGCGGAGTACGCGCGGGATGTGTTAAAAAAATACGGAATAGATGACAAAGAATTCGAATTCATTGAAACTCCAAAAGATGACAGATTTTTTGAAAAAGTTAAAAACGTTACTTTAGTTTCAAATGAATTGGCTCTTGCCGCAATGCGGAAGCGCGCGGAAGACTTCGGTCTTCGGGCGAATATCGTTTCAGCCGAGCTTTATGATGACGCCAAAGTCTCCACGGAAAAATTGATAGCGGGACTAGGGGGGTACGACGTGTCTTTGGCGGCGGGGGAAACATCTTTAAAGATAGACAAGAAGGGCGGTTCCGGCGGTAGGAACCTGTTTTTGGCGGTGGAGGCCGCGAAGCATATGACGCCGGGAATGGAATTCATCGCTCTCGCGTCCGACGGAAGGGACAACTGCGACTTTGCGGGGGGCTTGGTGGACGCTGGAACTTTCGCGAAGATTAAAGAACTGAATTTGGATATAGATAAATATCTGGGCGACTACGACGCGATTCCGCCGCTAGAACAGACCAACTCGCTTATCAAGACCGGTCCGACCGGTGCCAATATTTCCGACCTGATGATCTTATTAAAAAAATCCTAATACCCAACTAATTTCCAAACAGGGTGAAGCGTAAAATCATAAATATTTTCGGTTGGTATGGAGTAGCGGCAATTCTCGGCGCTTACGCGCTATTGAACTTTGGAATGCTCGAGGCCAGGTCAATAATTTATCAACTCTTGAATCTTACCGGCGCGATGGGCGTTGGCGTTGACGCGTTGAATGACAAAGACTGGCAGCCGGTCGTATTGAACCTTGTCTGGGCTGTTATAGCGATAGTGTCTCTAATAATTTCATTATCACAATGACGACGGGCATTAGAAAAATTGAAGCCAAAGAGATTTTAGACTCGCGAGGGGTACCCACGATTTCTATAGAGGTGACAGCCGGCGAAAATTCGAAAGGCATCTTTGACGTTCCTTCTGGCGCCTCGACCGGCGCGCACGAGGCTTTAGAGCTTCGGGATGGCGACCCCGCGAGGCTCAATGGCAGAGGCGTCCTAAAAGCTCTTCAGAATGTAAACGAGATAATCGCTCCGGCGCTTTTGAACTTTGACGTGACTGATCAGGCGGGAATCGACAAACGGCTATTGGAATTGGACGGAACGCCGAATAAATCCAAACTCGGGGCGAATGCCATTTTGGGGGTAAGCGTCGCTTCAGCTAAAGCCGCCGCCGTGCTTAAGAACGTTCCGGTGTATATGCATTTACGCGACCTGGCTGATGTTTCGCCTTCACGCAAGGTTCCATATTTGTTTATGAATCTGATAAACGGAGGGCTTCACGCGCACTCCAAACTCGCCTTTCAGGAATACCTGCTCGTCCCGCAGACGGAAAGCGTAGAAGAAGCTTTGCGGATAGGCGTGCAGATTATGCACGAAGCCGGACGTCTTATTAAAGAAAAATACGGACCCACCTTTACAAATTTCGGGGATGAAGGGGGCTTTGCGCCGGATATTGCGGACGTAAAAGAGCCGTTAAATATTTTGTTCACGGCCGCAAAAAATCTGGGACTGCAGGATAAAATAAAATTATCTTTGGATGTCGCCGCTACCTCGTTTTTTAAAGATGGAAAATATAATTTCGGAGGGAGGAGCTCAAATACTGAGGAGCTTTTGAATCTTTATCACGAGATTTGTGCACAGTTTCCGATGCTTTCCATGGAAGACCCGTTTATGGAGGAGTCCTTTGAAGATTTCGCCCGATTGAACGACGGAAAAGTTATCGTGATAGGCGATGACCTTACGGTGACCAACCCCGCGCTTTTAAAAAAGGCGATAGAAATGAAGTCAATTTCCGGAATAATTATTAAACTGAATCAGATAGGTACATTAACCGAAACTATTGAGACTATGAAGATGGCTCGAGCGGCAAACATTGAATGCGTGGTGAGCCACCGCTCCGGAGAAACCAAAGACGATTTCATAGCCGATCTGGCTTTTGCCTACGGCGCCTTTGCGCTTAAGTCCGGTGCGCCGAGTAAGACGGAGAGGCTGGTTAAATACAACCGGCTTTTGGAGATTGTGGGTCAACAGTAATTATGCCGCTCCGACCGAAAGGCCGGAGCGTTTTATTTTTGTGTTATAATTTGAGTAGTTTAAAAAACAAAATGAAAATTTTTAAAGATAAGTTTATCATTCCGTTCGAGAAGATAACTATCAAAGATGTCGGTCTCGTGGGCGGCAAGAACGCCTCTTTGGGGGAAATGATCCGCTACGTGAAACCGAAAGGCGTTAGGATTCCCGGCGGGTTCGCGGTAACCGCGGAGGCCTACAGATATTTTTTGGAAAAAACAGGACTCAAAAAGTTTATAAAGGACACGCTCGAGGGTTTGGACACGAAGAATTTAAAAGACTTGGCAAGGCGGGGAAAACTGGTTCGGGAAAAAATAAGAGCTACGGAATTTCCGAAAGATCTGGGTTTTGATATTGCGCGCGCCTATAAAGCACTCGAAAAAGAATATGGAGTCAATCCCGATGTAGCGGTGCGCTCTTCCGCGACTGCGGAGGACTTGCCCGGCGCATCTTTTGCCGGAGAGCATGAAACATTCCTGCACATCAAAGGAGCGGATAGGGTTATTTCCGCGACCCGGGCCGCAATGGCTTCGCTTTTTACCAACCGCGCAATTTCTTATCGTGTGGACAAGGGCTTTTCCCATTTTGATGTTGCTTTGTCAGTCGGCATTCAAAAGATGGTGCGTTCCGACCTTAGTTCTTCGGGCGTAATGTTCTCGCTCGACACCGAATCCGGCTTCCAAGGAGTCATGCTTATCAACGCCACCTGGGGCTTGGGCGAGCTTATCGTGCAGGGCGAAGTGACCCCCGACGAATATTTGGTCTTCAAGGGGACAATGAAGGACCATAAGGCCATCATCAAAAAGAAGATGGGGGATAAGCTCCAGAAGATGGTTTACACGGATTCCAAGCGGGATTCCAACCGAACAATTAAAAAAGTAGCGACCAGCGAAAAAGAAAAAGAAAGCTTTGTGCTTTCGGAGGAGGAGATAATGACCCTCGCCAAATGGGGCCGGGAGGTAGAGGCGCATTACACTTTGCACAATCATAAGTGGACGCCGATGGACCTCGAATGGGCTAAAGATGGACAGAGCGGAGACCTATTCATAGTCCAAGCGAGGCCGGAGACCATACACGCGATGCGCGATTATTCTGTGCTTAGAGAATATATAAGGAAAGACGAAGGGAAGGTCATCGTCAAAGGCGCTTCGGTTGGTTCGAAAATCGCGACCGGAAAAGCCCGGGTTATTATGGACACCAAGAACCTGGGCGAGTTTCAAAAAGGAGAAATCCTTGTGACGGATATGACCGATCCGGATTGGGAACCGATAATGAAAATCGCTTCGGCGATTATCACCGACAAAGGAGGCAGGACTTCGCACGCGGCGATAGTCTCGCGAGAACTTGGGATTCCGGCGATAGTCGGAAGCGGCGACGCGACCAAGGTTTTAAAAACCGGAGACAAAATAACCGTGGACACGACCGGAACGGAAGGTTTGGTCCTCAGGGGAGAACAGAAATTCCAAATAGTGGAACACGATACAAAGAAAATTCCCGAGCCGCCGGTCAAGATAATGATGAACATCGCGACTCCGGGAATGGCGTTTGAAAAATCTTTTATTCCGAACGAGGGAGTGGGTCTGGCGCGAGAAGAGTTTATTATCGCCTCCGATATTGGCATTCATCCGAATTCTCTTTTGGATTATGCAAAACTCAAGAAGGGCGATGTGAAACAGCGTGCGGTGGCCAGGGAAATCGATAAGCGTGTGGTCGGCTGGACAAGCAAAACGGATTTCTATGTTGATAATTTGGCTTACGGAATCGCTCAAATAGGCGCGGCGTTTTATCCGAAGCCGGTTATTGTGCGTTTTTCCGACTTCAAGACCAACGAATACAGAACGCTTTTGGGCGGGGAGTTCTATGAGCCCGAAGAAGAGAATCCGATGATAGGCTGGCGCGGAGCTTCGCGCTACTATGACCCGAAATTCAAGCCTGCGTTTGCCTTAGAGTGCAAAGCTTTTAAAAAAGTAAGACACGAGATGGGGCTTACGAATGTGGTGCCGATGATACCTTTCTGCCGGACAGTGGAAGAGGCGGAGAAAGTGGTGGCTACCATGAAGGAAAACGGACTCGACAGGAAGAAAGACAAGACGCTCAAAATATATGTGATGTGCGAGATTCCTTCAAACGTTCTCTTGGCGGAAGATTTTTTGAAGATATTCGATGGAATGTCTATCGGTTCGAACGACTTAACCCAGCTTACTTTGGGGTTGGATCGCGACTCCGGAATTGTCCGGCATGTGTCCAATGAAAACAATGAGGCGGTAAAGATGCTGGTAGAGAAAATAATTTCTATCTGTAAAAAGAAGAAAAAGTATATCGGCATCTGCGGACAAGCCCCATCCGATTACGAAGACTTCGCGCTATTCCTCGTGGAGCGGGGAATCGACAGCATGTCTTTGAATCCCGATGTTGTCATTAAGACTCGTTTGGCGATTTCGAAGATGAAGCGGAGGAGCTGGTGGAGGTAGGAATATCACGAAGCACGCAGCATGTAGCGTTTAGCATTCAGAGGAACAAAAACCCTTCGCTTTTGCGAAGGGTTTTGGGTACAAAATGAAAAGCGGCGCCCTTTCGGGCGCCGCGGTTGGTCGGTGGTTGGTCAGATGCGATTCGGGGAGAGGGTCAGGTGCCAAACGCAGCCATCTGCCTCCGAGACCTCAACAAACAGGATGTCCTCGTACTCGAGGATCCATCCGTTCGCGAGATACTCTTCGGCGAGAAGGTGCGCCATCTTCCTGGCTCTCCCGCTTGCGCCCAGACCTTCGAACCAGGTCTGCCCTCGCCTTCTCGCCAACTCTTTCGAGTACTCGAAGGCGCAGTCAGGGTCCTGGAGGTCGAAGGGGTGTCCGACTACCATGGCCGCGTACTTCCAAGGTTCTCCGGGAAGCGCATGGCGATGGGCGAGCACCACGATCTGGTTGTCAGCGGACATTGGCCTCTCCTTCCCGCTCTCGCGGGTGTTTGGGTTTGGGGGTTTGCGATGTTGCTTACGACGCTCGGACAAATCTTTTTGCACCGCAGTGCAATATGAGGGAGGCTTTTGCCTCCAAATAAAGAGTGGGGGATTTTCCCCCTTTGTCCGGCGCCACCCCAAATCCTGGGAGGAGCCAAAGAGTCTCCGACTTTTAAATCACAAAATATAAAAGAACTCACATATTGTAGCATGATATCTATTATGTGTCAAGCCGTGTATTTGGCCCAATAATTGTGGGTTTTATTGACGGAAAGCTCTATTTCGTGTATATTCTGCCCAGAACCTAGATTCGGAAGGAGGGGCTTTAAATGTTCAAGCGAGATGAGATTGACGATAAGAAGTTTGTCGACGCGATCAATTCCTGTCTGAAGGATTATTCCGTCGGCGACGTCGCAAGCGCAGTCTGTGTCTCGGTTCCGACCGTGCGCAGATGGGTGAATGGCGGAAACCTTCCCCATCAGGCCATGCGGGCGCCCATCCTGGCGGGAATCAAGCATCTCGTCGGATAAAAGGAGGAACTCGAAAATGTGCGTGAGAATGGGTCCCCATGGGATTCCGCTTGACGAAACAACTCTGGACGACATGCCCATGGAGAAGAGGAATTACTTCCTGAGCTTCATGGAGCTGGCCAAGAAAGAACTCGACAGGGCCAATTGGACTCCGCCCATCAAGCCTTCCGTGGCCCTCCAAGAGATGTTCACGAAGATCGTCAATGACTACGATGGCAGGATCTACTGTCAGGTCAATCAGGTGGAAGGTCTTTTCTCTTTTGCGTGAACCGCACACCCCGACGAAAGTCGGGGTGTTTTTTATCCAGTTTGCGTCAGAAGACTTATTGACAATTTATATAATTAATGGCATACTCTCCGACAGAATCTGAAAGGAGATCGTATGACTCAGTTTCTGATCTGCATTCTTTTCTTCCTCGTGCTGGCTGCGCTGGGTATCGCGAACAAGAAGCCGCCCGTCGTCGTGAAATCGGGAAGGGTCCGCGGGGTGGAGTTCTCGACCGAGAAGATCCATCACAGCGGAAGTTTCATCCGGGCTTACTACCTGGTCTACCGCACCGTCGTGGTTTTCATGGATGGAGCGCGTGTTCCGATCAGGGAGAGTGGCCGCTTCAGCTGGAAAGCCGGTACGGAGCTCACAATCCTTTCGAGGGATGGGAGCCAGGAATTTTCGGTGGAGCCGGAAGTGGACCGCCTACTCGCACAGGAAGTGAACATCGACGAGTTCATGTACGGCTATAGTCGCATCTGACCCTTTTCGGGTTCCGCACCCGGGCTTCGGCCCGGGTTTTTTGATTGACAGTGTGTTGCGTCGGCTTATACTTGGCTTAGCGTTTGGTTCTCGCTCCCAAGGAGGATAAATGAAATTCTTTCAGGTCATTCTCTCAGATCCGATTTTCGTGTTTGCGTCTATCGTGTTTCTCGTCCTCGTCATTTTTGGGCCGATTCGGAGAAGCAAGATCGTCTATGGGAAAGACGGGATTGCCTACGACCCCAATGGCGGAAGAAGTTTCGTTTACGATCTGAATCTATACGCGAAAGCCCCCGGGCGGATAGAAAATATGCGAAAGGTTCTTCTTTCCGAGAAAGAGAGCCAAAGAAGTAAGCGGGAGACGAGAGGAGACTCTGCAAATGTGCGTGAGACTTAGCACAATTGGTATTCCTCTGGAGGACTTGACGCTCGACGACATGCCCGTGGAAGAGAAGCTCTTCTGGCGGAGTTTCATGGAGCTTGTGGAGACGGAACGTTTTCAAGCAAAGTCTATACCCTTCAAGCCTTCTTCTGCGCTTCTCAATAAGTACGCTGAGGCCGCGAAAAATCATGACGGCGAAGCGTTTTGTCGGGCTAAGGGCATTGACGCTCTTTTTCTTCTTTCTTGATTTGCGCACCCGGGCTTTGGCCCGGGTTTTTTAATAGTAATTTTGCTGGTACAATCTTATTTATAGAATCCATGGAATATAAACCGACTATTGGCCTCGAAATACATGCGGAATTGAAGACCAAAACCAAGATGTTTTGCGATTCGCCGAACAACCCGGACGAAGCGCATCCGAACGTCAATGTTTGTCCGATCTGCATGGGCCACCCGGGATGCCTGCCGGTTATGAACAAAAAAGCGATAGAATCCGTTATTCGGGTAGGTTTGGCTTTGGGCGGGAAGATCGCGCCGATAACAAAATTCGACCGCAAGAATTATTTCTATCCCGACCTGCCGAAAGGCTATCAAATCTCCCAATACGATAAACCCCTGGTTTCGGGCGGTAGTTTGGTTGGTGTGCGCATCACTCGCGTGCATCTGGAAGAGGACACGGGAACTTTGGGACACGACAGCGAGGGTAAGAGTCTTGTCGACTATAACCGCGCCGGAGTTCCCTTGATGGAGCTTGTCACCGAACCGGATATCACTTCCGCCGAACAGGCGGTAGCTTTCGGAAAAGAACTTCAAAGGATTTTGCGCTACTTGGGCGTAAGCGACGCCAATATGGAAAAAGGAGAGATGCGCGTGGAGGTCAACATCTCCATGAACATGGGTACGAAGATAGAGGTGAAGAATATAAACTCTTTTAAGGCTGTGGAGGGCGCGGTGGCAGCGGAGATAAAACGCCAAACGGAACTTCTCTTAAAAGGCGAAGGCGACAAAATAAAACAAGAGACCCGCGGTTGGGACGATGTTAAAAAAACCACCTTCAGCCAACGCTCCAAAGAGAGCGCGCATGAATACAGATATTTCCCCGATCCAGACCTGCCGCCGTTTTCAACCGATCAGTTTGAAATAGAGAAGCTGCGCGCGGAGCTTCCGGAATTACCGGAGGCCAAGCGGGATAGATTTAAAACCGAGTACGGGCTTGCCGAATCTCAGGTCGAACTTTTGGTAGACGAAGAGGACCTCGCCAATTATTACGAGGAAGCGGTTTCGGAGCTGAAGGAGAAAATGGATTCGACTGGCTCACCACAGGGTAGAAATGCGGACGTTGGTCTCCTCTATAACTATTTAACGAGCGACTTAAAGGGGCTGATGAAAGAAGACGGGGTGTCCATCGGGGAATGCAAAGTCGTTCCCGAGCATCTGGCGCACTTGGTTTCCCTGCTTCAAGCCGGAAAGATAACCAGCCGGCAAGCCAAGGAAATGCTCTCGGTTATGTTCAAGACCGGTGCGGATGTGGAAGAACTGGCCTCGAAGAACGAAAGCGTGGGCGGGGACGTTCTCCGAAAAGCGGCAGAAGAAGCGATAGCCGAAAATCCGAATGCCGTGGCAGATTATAAAAAAGGAAAAGAAGCCAGCCTGCAATTCCTTGTGGGTCAAGTGATGAAGAAGACTAAGGGCGCGGCAAAGCCTGCGGAACTTCAACCGCTCCTCAAGGAGCTTTTAGGAAAATAATTACTGCTCGGAAACCAATTGGATTTTCCCGTTGCTTATCGATCAAGGCGAGTCTCATATATGAGACTCGCCTTGATTTTATCTCGGGGCGCTTTGGCGCGCCCTAGGGCCGCGGACGACTAAAGAAATTTCTTTATTAGAATCTTCGCCTCTTTTATATTTTTCACCCAGTGGATGCTATTATCTTTTTTAAACCAGGTGTTCTGTCTTTTGGCGAATTTAAATATCTCTCGGGAAAGTTCCTCCTCCATTTGTTTTCTGGTTAATATCCCGCGAAGAAATCTCGAAATATAACGATACTCCAAACCCAGAGCCTCCATTCGTTTGAAGCTCAAGCCTTTCTCGTGAAGATGCTCCACCTCTTTTATGAGTCCTAGGCGGAGACGTTTCTTGAGTCGCAGGTCAATGCGTCTTTTTAGCGTCTCAAGCGGGAAGTTAAGGCCGATTTTTAGAGCGTCATATTCCTCTTCTCTATTTCTCGCCGGGGACTTGCCGATAGCTTTGGCAATCTCTATCGCGCGGATAAGACGATGCGAATTTTTGGCATCAATGGTTCGGGCGCGCTCAGGGTCTATTTTCTTTAGAATTGAGAATAATTTCGAGGCAGATTTCTTTGTGAGTTTCTTGCGGAGCGCGGTATTCGGCGGAACGGGAGCAAGGCTCTGTCTTTCGAGTGCCGCCACTATATAAAATCCGGTACCTCCGCAGATTATCGGTAGTTTGCCCTTGCCGGCTATTTTTGAAATGGCATGCTTCGCGAGTCTCGCATAATCGGAAGCGGTAAAAACACGATTTGCGGAAGCAACATCCAGTAAGTGGTGGGGGACGCCGCGCATCTCACGCTTAGTTATCTTTCCGGTGCCCAAATCAAGCCCTTTATATACTTGGCGGGAATCCGCGGAAATTATTTCCCCGCCAAATTGCTTTGCCAAGTCTACGGCAAAATCGGATTTACCGGTCGCGGTCGGACCCAGGATGACGATTATTTTCGGAAGTTTCGTTGACATCTCGAACATATATGATAAAACATACCTCAAGCCCTTCGAATAAACAATTGAGAGGAGATCCGACAGATGGATCGTCACAGTGTCCTCATGATGGCTTCGCTCGGCGTTCTCATCATCTCGCTTTTCGCAATTCTCGTCGCCAGTATGTTGCGGGCGGCGGCGCGAGGGGTCGCAGAATTCGGTTCGGTGCCGGAACCCGACATCGTGCCGGAGACCCCTGTCGTACCCGAAGAAAGGACGTGTTCCATGGCGGTTTCGCCCGCCCGGTTGCCAATTGAGATCGGTCGTGAGGTCTTTTACCTTCAGAACCCGCGGTCCGGCCGTCCGGTTCGGCGGCGAGCGAGGATCACGGGATCCAAGCTTTCCCGGAGCTATCGGGAGTTGGTTTCTCTCACGGACGGTTTCGGGAATCGATTCTCGGTTCCCGCAGACCGGATCACCATGGTCCTCTAAGAAGGAGTCTCTCATGAAAAAGAAGACGTCCGATTCGACTCTCGTAGGGCTCGCTGTGACGGGTTTCCTCGTGGCGATGGTTTTCACGCTCAAGAAGCTCTTCAACATCGACGCGCTTCCCCCGCGCGTTCCCGACAGGTTCGGGGATTCCGGGGTCGCGTAGCCCTTTCGACCCGGTCGGTTAAAAGCCCGGCCAAACCAAAACCCGGACAGTCCATTGGACTGTCCGGGTTAATCATTTTTATATTTAAATAGTTTTTTCGTCGATTTCTTTTTTTATTTTCTCCGCAACTTCTTTTATAGACAGAGTTCCTTCCTGTCCGCGCCTGTAGTGGCGCACATTTACTTCGCCCGCGGATTCTTCTTTTTCGCCCACCACCAGCACGTAGGGGATCTTTTGCATTTCCGCTTCTCGAACACGCTTACCCAAGGTCTCGTCAGCGGCATAAATTTCCGCGCGAATGCCCTGGGCTGTCAAGCTGTTCATAACTTTTTCCGCGAAGCCAGCGAATTTCTCGCCTACCGGGATTATTGCCGCTTGAACCGGCGCGAGCCAGAGCGGGAATGCTCCTGCGAAGTGCTCTATCGCAATCGATAAAAATCTTTCTATCGAGCCCATTATGGCCGCGTGGATCATAACGATCCTTTCCGCTTCGCCCTTCTCGTTCGTGCAGATCAGATCAAACCTTTCCGGCATGTTCATGTCGAGTTGTATCGTCGCTACCTGCCACTCGCGTCCCAGAGAATCCTTGGCCATAAAATCGAGTTTCGGGCCGTAGAAGGCCGCTTCGCCCAAACCCTCAAACCAATCCACTTTCTTTTCGGTCACGATATCCCGCAAAATTTTTTCGGCTATGTCCCAATTTTCTTTGTTACCCAAATATTTTTCGGGGTTTGCCGGGTCGTGGATCGAAAGGCGGACGCGCAGATCAAATCCAAACTTCGGATAAAATTCGTGGATAATATCCCAAATCTTCAAAAATTCTTCTTTGGCCTGCTCCATTCGGCAAAATACATGGGCATCGTCTTGGGCGAACGCGCGAACGCGGGAAAGACCCGACAGTTCTCCGGTCTGTTCATCTCGATAACAAGTGGTCGTGTTGGCGTAGCGTTGAGGAAGTTCCCTGTAGCTCCAAGGCTTCCTGGCATATATCTGGGTGTGGTGCGGGCAGTTCATCGGCTTCATCGCAAATTGATGTCCCTCGCGCGTGGTTATCTTAAAAAGATCGTCTTTGTATTTTTCCCAGTGGCCGCTTTTCTCGTAGAGGTCTTTTTTGGTGATATGCGGAATTTCTACTTTTTCATAACCGCGTTTTTCTCTGAGTTCCCAGACGAAATCATCCAAAAGGTTTCTTATTAGGGTTCCCTTCGGAGTCCAGAGCGGGAGTCCGGGTCCGACCAGTTCGGAGAATACGAAAATATCCAATTCGGGGCCGAGTTTTTTGTGGTCGCGCTTTTTCGCTTCTTCCATCATCTTGAGATACGCGCCTAACTCCTCCTTGGTTCCGAAAGCTAGTCCATAAATGCGAGTTAGCATTTTGTTCTTTTCATCGCCCCGCCAATAGGCGCCTGCTACGCGTTCCAGCTTAAAGCTTTCGGGATCTATCTTCGCTGGCGGCAAATTGTGTCCGCCCTTACACAGATCTATGAACCCGCCGCAAGTGAAAAATGTAAGGGTTTTTTCATCCTTCGCGAATTCTTCCGCCAGTTCTATTTTATATTTATTCCACCCGAATTCTTTTTTTACTTCATCCAGGGATACGACTTTTTTATCCCATTCTTTCCAGTCCGGTAGAAGTTCGCGCATCTTCGTTTCAATTTTCAACAAATCGGCGTCTGAGATTTGTTCGGACATTTCAAAATCCTGGTAAAAGCCATTTTCTATCGCAGGTCCGATAGCGTTTTGCGAACCAGGATAGAGTTCTCTGACAGCCGCCGCGAGCAGATGCGCCAGAGAGTGCCTGATACCATCCAAATTATTATTTTTATCCATATTATTTTTTTGGTTTGTTAATAAAAATCGCCCCGACAAAAAATGATAAATCACTTTCTGTCGGGGCGAGTCTTGGTCGCGGTTCCACCCAACTTGGTTCTCATCTAAGCGCGGATTAGCCGTTTTTGTGGTCCGCTTATTCGGCGGATTGCGGTCGGTAGCCCGCAACAATTTCCGTTGCTTGTAGTATACCGCCGGATTTAAAAAACGCAAATAGTCTATAAATTACCGGATTTTTTCGCAAAAGCTAGCCGGGCAAGCAAAGAACCCGTTATATGCGGGTCTTTTTAAATTGAAAAGAAAAGTGCCGCCTGATAGCCTAGGCCTGCCCAGTACGGGGTTTATTTTTCCGGAGAAGCTAGTATTATGGAACACATGGTAGACGCTAAACTTTTGAGGGAAAACCCCGAGAAAATAAAGGAGGGAATAGCCAAAAAGAAAGCCGATCCGGCGCTAGTGGATGATTTTTTGCGCGCGGACGAAGAATGGCGGAAGGCCACCGCGGAACTTGAAGCGATCCGGGTTGCCCAAAAGAAGGCCAGCGCAGAGAGAAATATAGAGGAAGGAAAGCGCTTGAAGGGCGAAGAAAAGATCTTGGAGGAAAAAGTTGGCGTAGCCGAAGTTGCCAGAAATTCCTCTTGGATAAAAATACCGAACCCGCCGTTCGATTGGGTAATAAAAGGAGACAGCGACGCGGACAATAAAGTTCTGCGGGAGGTGGGCGAAAAACCCAAATTTGATTTTAAACCGAAAGATTATGTGGAAATTGCCGAAAGCCTTGGCCTTATCGATACCGAACGCGCCGCCAAGGTTTCCGGAAGCAGATTTGCATATTTGAAAGGCGATTTGGTGCGCTTGGAGTTTGCTTTGGGCCAGTTTCTTTTCGAGACGGTCTCCAGTTCCGAAACGCTCGCGAAGATTGCGAAGGACGCCGGACTTGAGGTGAGCGATAAAACATTTATTCCTGTTTTGCCTCCGGTGCTTATCAAAAAGGAAGCTATGGCCGGCATGGGTTATATGGAACGCGGTGGGGACGAAATATATCGCCTGGAAAAAGACGACATGTATCTTGTGGGAACTTCGGAGCAATCCATCGGACCGATGCATTCCGGTGAAATTTTGGACGCCAAAGAACTTCCGCTTAGGTATGTGGGATTTTCAACCTGCTTTAGGCGCGAAGCCGGAAGCTACGGGAAAGATACGAAGGGAATCTTACGCGTTCATCAGTTCAACAAGTTTGAGATGTTCAGTTTTATTGAGCCGGAGAAATCCGAAGCCGAACACAAATTCCTTTTGGCGATAGAAGAATATCTTATGAAAGAGCTCGGCATTCCATATCACGTTTTGGATATTTGCGGAGCGGATTTGGGTGACCCGGCTGCCGCCAAGTGGGACATAGAGGCCTGGCTTCCCGGTCAGAAAGGCGGAGAGGGCGAGTATCGGGAGACGCACTCTACTTCCAACACTACGGATTTTCAGGCGAGAAGGCTGAATATAAAATATAAGTCCGCGGATGGCGCCAAGTTTATCCACATGTTGAACGGCACCGCGTTTTCGGAACGGCCGCTTATCGCCATCATTGAAAACTTCCAGACTGCGGAGGGCAAAATAAAAATTCCGAAAATTTTACAAAAATATTTAGGAAAGGAAGAGGTGGGATAAGATCGGCCGGTTGGATATAGGAAACCCGCACTTTCGTGCGGGTTTTTTGGTCTCAGTCTGGTCCGAACTCGGCCGGTACCGGCCCGCGACACGCTTCTTCTGCCGTGAGGAAAGAGATATGGCGGGTGACTGTGACTGTGACGCCACAATCATACGTTTCATCGTGGCAGACCAGGTCTTTATCTCTCTTCCCGCGTTCTTCCAGGACTTTCTGCGGATACTCCTCGGTCGTTTTTTCTCGCGCCTTTTCAAGCGCTATTTCCAAGGTCATACCCGTGACAGTAGTCACGATTGCAACCTTTTCCATCTCTTTCTCCTCTTGTTTGCAAAAACTGAATTACTTGGTGAAAAAGGTGGAAACGCCGAGTTTTCGGAACAGTCTCTTCTCCCATCTCGCTCCGTGGGACTGTTTCCAGTTCGGGAGCATGAAAGCGAGAGTGATTAACCCTGAGTCAAAGACTGGCTTGTAGAAGCCGTCCAGGAGCTTCATGGGCCTGTTCCGGTTCTCCGGGAGGTTCTTGATGCGGAAGATGTGCTCCTCGAAGGGCCTTTGGTCCCAGACGGGGAGTCCCAGACGTTCGAGCTTCGCGATCTTCTTGCCGAAAAGGCGGATGTTCGCCCGGATATCCCGAAGCGGAAGCCTTCCGCCGTTCGTGAGGGTGCCGGAGACGATCGCGATGTGGTCGTTTCCGGCAGGGAGGTTTTTCCATTGCCTTCGGAGGATCCGGCAAGCAATCTTCGCGAGGCCTTCGTAGGTGGTTGCCTTGTCTGCCTGGCGTGCGTCGCGCTCGGTCCAGAACTTCGGAAGTTGTTTCTTACTCATCTTCCCTTCCTTTTCCCTTCCTTTAGGGAAATTGCGCGCGAGGCGCGCAGAGGTCAGCTATAGCAGCCGGAGTCTTCGTATTCCGGGGGGTAGACTTCGATTTCACGGTTCGAACCTAGCATGCTGAGCCAGGTTTCGAGAGATGTCTTTGGTCCGGACTCATTCATTCTGATCCGCGCTATCAATCCGGAATCGAGCAGCTCGTATGCCAGGTGAATTGCCGCCTCGGACTTTTCGGAAAGTCTCTCGATCTGCTTCTCGATCATCGTTCCGTTGAAAATAGGTCCGTCGGTCGTTGCCGAGGCATCCACGATGAATTGCGTGTCCCGGCCTTCGCCGCAAACCAGAGTAACTCCGGTTCCGTGCCTTTTCATCTCCGAGACCAAGGACTCCGCCAGCTCCTCTACCGTGGTGGCGGCAAGCAACTTGCGGTAACCATCATCTGACCAACCGACAGGAACTTCTGCATCGGTCATGTTGACCTCCATTAGTTGTGTTGAGCTTTCAATAACATACGTTTTTTGGGGGTACGCGTCAATTTTTCAAAATCCTGTGAAATGCTACAATTAACTGACAAAATCAACCAACTTATCATAAAATAAAATGTTTAAAGTAGACCAAAAATTCCCGGAGTTCTCGCTTGAGACCTACGATCCGAAGACCGATGGAGTTAAGAAAATAAGCCTCGCGAACTTCAGAACCAAATTCTTGGTTTTGTTTTTCTACCCGGCAGATTTTACCTTTGTTTGTCCGACCGAACTTGCCGATTTGAAAAAGCGGCACGAGGAAATAAAAAAACATAATGGGGAAGTCGTGGTTGTTTCAACCGACACCGTTTTTACCCACAAGGCCTGGATAGAAACCGAGGAGCTTCTGAAAGGTTTGGATTTCTTGATGGCCGCGGACCACAACGGCAAACTTTCGAAAGACTTAGGCATCTATGACGAAGAAAGCGGATTGGCGCAGAGAGCCGCGTTCATCATCGCACCGGACGGCATTTTGCGAGCCGCGGATATTACCGCAGACAATATCGGCCGAAGCGCAGGAGAGATACTTCGAAAAGTTAAAGCTCTTAACTTTGTGAATATGCACAAGGGCATGGCCTGTCCGGCGAGTTGGGACGAAGGTTCGGCAACGCTCACTCCGTCCATAAAGATTTCCGGCAAGGTTGCCGGAGCACTCAGGAAAAGAAAATAGAATCTAGAATATAGAATATAGTATAAAAACACCAGATCCGGAACGGTCTGGTGTATAATTACTGTAGATACAATCCATAAATAACAATGGCAAAAATAGCGATAAACGGATTCGGGCGTATTGGTCGGCTTTTGTTCCGACAGGCGTTTGAATATCCAGGCTTGGAAATAGTTGCCATCAATGACTTGGGTGACATTCAAAACCTCGCCTATCTTTTGAAGTACGATACGGTCTACGGGCGTTTCGATAAGGAGGTGCATGTCGAGGGTGATTCTTTGGTCGTGGGCGGGAAAAAGGTGAAAGTTCTACAAATGAAAGACCCCGCCAATCTTCCTTGGGGGACTATGGGCGTGGATATCGCGGTTGAGGCCACGGGATTTTTTGAATCCTTCACTAGTGCCAAGGCGCACTTGGATGCCGGCGCAAAGAGAGTGGTCATAACCGCTCCGGCTAAGGACGCGGAATCGGCCGAGGCTCGAACCGTGCTCATGGGCGTGAACGAAAAAGATATGAAAACCTGCAAGATAACTTCGAACGGCAGTTGTACCACGAATGCCGCTTCTCCCGTTATCCAGATAATGTCCGAAGAACCCGGAATTCAAAAAGCATTTCTCTCGACCGTCCACGGCTATACCGCGACTCAGAATCTGGTGGACGGTCCGGTTAGGGGCGGGAAAGATTTTCGGCGCGGCCGAGCGGCGGCGCAGAACACCGTGCCTTCGACGACCGGTGCGGCTATTTCCGTGACCAGGGCCATTCCCGAACTTGAGGGAAAGTTTGACGGCATTTCTTTCCGCACTCCGAATATCACCGGATCTCTGGCAGATATAACCTTTGTCGCCAAACGCAATGTCACCGCGCCGGAGATAAACGATATTTTTAAACGGGCGGCAAAAGATCCGCGCTGGCAGGGAATATTAAAAGTAACCGAGGATCAATTGGTTTCCTCCGATATCATCGGCGAACCCTACGGCGCGATAGTGGATCTGACCTTCACGAAAGTAATAGACGGGAATTTGGTTAAGGTGCTTTCTTGGTACGACAACGAGGCCGGCTACGTTGCGACTTTGGTCAAGCACATTCTCTCCGCGGCCTCGGCTCTCTAATTTAAAATATAAAAGAGGCGAACCTCTTTGACTTTTGGTATGCGTTATTTATAATCGCGGTAGTCCAATCGCGCCCGGGAGGGCGTTTGAAAACGGAGAATCGGAGGAGAGGGAAATGTTCAAAAGACTAGGCGCTGCGCTTTCTACCGTTGGTCTGATCGGCTGTTTCATGGTCGGCGCTTCGGCCGTGGCTCAGGTCGTCAGCTTGGAGTTCCCCGACACCCAGGAGTCTTTGCGGCAGTATTCGGATGATGATCCGAAATTCCCCAGGGCGTGGCCAAGCGAGGCATCCGGCAAAACCATCAACATGCTGGAGTACCTCGTTCCGGCACAGACCTGGAACGACCAAAAGCCTTTCCATCTGACCGGATATTTCAAGTGCCTTTGGGGCGAGTGCGTGGACCGTGGCGACCTGCCCTATGCTGAGGGCGGATTCTTCAAGGTCTATCGCGTGCCGAATGACGGAAGCGGCAATCTCCGCTATGTTGCCATGAAGGCGCCGGTAAAGCCCGCCGAGTACTCGGTGGTTCGAGAAGTTTTCGAAAACGAGGAGTGGATCGCCAAGTCGTTCCTCGAAGCCGAGGACATGTTCTGGGGTCCTGACGGTTGGGAGTTGCGCGATTATCACGATGAGATCGGCTTCCCCACATTCGAGTGGGGCAGGAGCAGCGCAATCCCCGGCCGGGCATATGTTCAAGCAATGCCGTGGTGCGACTGGTTGTACTGCGGGGCCAAGCCGGATCGACGAGAACTTTTGGGCGGGTATTCGATTTATACCGTCCAGGAGTTCGATCTGACCGGAGACCTCGCGGAGGTCGTACGGCAACTTGGGGACCGGGTCTTTGACAACGACATGGTCGGAGTGCTTCGGACGTGGATCGCTCTCGCCACCGAGCTTGGCGTTACCGAGCCGCGGCTTCTGGTTGTTTCCGGCTACTGGTCTCCGGTCGTGTTCGGTATCAGGGCCGCTGATCCGTCTCTCTGGTATCAGCGCGAGATATACTCGTATCTCAAAGGCCCAGGTTGGGTCGGCTGGTGGTGGCAGAATCATCTGTACGGTGACCAACGCGCTCCGTTCGGGACCATGAAGGGCGGAGTGATGCACAGGGTTGTTTGGGAGGATCCCAAAAATCCGCTTCTGGCGTGGGATGTTTGCGCGAAGCTTCCCTCAAGCGGCTCCATCCTCAACCCGACTCCATCGCGTTCCGCGCCCGACCGGACAAACCGTCTCAAAGTGTGGCCGGGTCCGAGCCACAGATTCCCCCCGATGCAACAGTAACTTCGCTTTTCCCCGCCGGGTACGCCCCGGCGGGGTTTTCCATTTTAAGGCGCCAAAGTCTATATAAATACTTCGTATTTATATGCTCGGTTCTCTCGGCTGACACGGAAATACAAGCATTTCCCTGCATCCTCGCTGCCGAGTATAATTATCTATATGGTTATCTATATTGGAGCCGACCACAGGGGATTCGAACTTAAAGAATCTTTAAAAAAATATTTAGTTGAAGGAGCATATGAGGTGGAGGATGTCGCTCCCAATTTTTCCGATGGCGATGATTATCCGGATATCGCCAAAGCTGTAGCGGTCAAGGTTTCAAGAAACCTGGAACAAAGCACGGGTATTATTATCTGTGCTTCGGGTTCCGGAGCGGACATCGTGGCAAATAAATTCAAACGCATTCGTTCTGTCTTGGGAATTTCTCCGGATCAAGTTTTTGATGCGCGACATGACGACAACGTAAATGTCTTAAGCCTTGCCGCAGATTTTACCGATCCCGGGCTGGCGAGGAATATGGTTAAAATATTTTTAGAAACGAAGTTTGACGAAAAAGAAGAGCGTTTTAGGCGGAGACTCGAAAAAGTTTTAGAAATTGAAAGGGAGAATATGGGTCCAGACCAGTTTTAGAACACGGGGTTGACAAATATAACGGGGGTGCTATAATACAAGCCTTGAACATTCCCAATTGAATAGCCCGTCGGATGCCCCAGTGGCTTCGACGGGAAACAGGTTCAGCCCCCTCGCGAGCTCATGTCGCGCGCGGCAAAAGTCCGCAGGCGATAAAAAGAGCCGACTCTCGGGGACCATCGTGGTCTTCGGGGTTCTGCGAGGGAGAATGAGTAATTCGCGCCCCCGACGACTGGCGGGCGCGGACGGTAGAGAGCCACATGGAGGAACCATGTCCGGTTTCACGTAGCGGCCACCAACCTCCTACTCTCATTCGGCGGAGGGGCGTGCGATGCCTCTCCGCGTCTGCGGCACACGAAGGAGGAATCGTGAGCGGTTTCGTCTAGCACCCCCCACTTCGCGCCAATCGCAAAACATCGAGCCGGAGGAAAAAACCGTGAGTGGTTTCAATTAGCGGACTCCCCGTTCGAACGCGAGATTGTCGGAGGGCACTCCCTCCGTCTGCGCGAGCCTGCGACGGCTCGACCAACAAGGCCACGTTCGTACTGTCGTGAGATAGAACGAACGGCGATGCCCGTGCCCCTCAAGGGGCGACCGAGCGCACTAAAAGCGAAGCGGCGATCGACGGCTCTTTCCAGCAAGAGCATAAACGACGCCCTTCCCCGCACAAAGCTTGCGCGAACGGTCCTGTGTTCTTTGGCCCCCGGTGCTTCGGCACTCGGGGGCTCTTTTTATATTTGAAAAAGCCCATCCCGACTTTGCGTCGAGACAGGCTTGAGTCCCTAGAAACGTTCCTTCACGAACTTACGGATCGCGCGGGTGAGCTCTCTTTCAGCCCCGTTGTTTTCGAAACGGAAATTCGCTCGGGCGGCGATCTGCGGGATGTAGATCTCCGTCTTCGCGCGTTCCTGTTTCTCGAATTTCCTGCGCGTCATTCCCGCCTCATCCTTTTTTTCGGAATCGGCGACGGACCGCCGAAAGCGGACATCCTTGTCGGCGGTCACGTAGATCAGGGTCCCATGCAGAGCCTTGAGCGCCGCGACATCGGTCCACCAGCGGATGCCTTGGATGACCACGATGCGCGCCGCGTCCTTCTTTACCTTTCTCGCCATTGCCCGGCTGAAAACTCCCTTGCCGTACTTGGCCTCGATGAGCACCGGGAAGCTTTGCATGTTTTCCCGGCTTAACTCGAGGCCGAGTTCGGTTAGACACGCGGCAATGGTATCGGAGAAGTGGTGCGTAGAGACGGTTACGCCCTTTTTCTTCAGCAGTCGGGCGAAAATACGGACGAAGGTGTCCTTACCCGCCCGCTTTTCTCCGACTATGCCCAGAACCAGTTTTTTCACGACAGCTCCTTTCTTCTTTTCTTTGCGCTTTCGTGTAGCTGGCCCCATAATATGATAGAAATAAACATTATGCAAAATATAAATTTTTGGGACGCGCATACGCATATCCATTTTAGAAATTATGACGAAGATAGGGACGAGGCCTTGGGCAGAGCTTTTTCGGCCGGAGTTAAAATGATAACCGTGGGGACGCAAGCGTCCACTTCGGAGGGAGCAATAGAGCTTGCCAAGAAATACCCCGGACAGGTTTTTGCGGCGGTCGGATTTCACCCCGCGCATTTTGCGAGCGAGTGGCATCATGACGAAAACGAACAAGAAGACCCCGTGCCTGAAATTTTTGATAAAGACAAAATAAAAGAGCTAGCTCTTGCCCCGGAAGCGGTGGCGATAGGCGAGTGCGGACTGGACTATTTTCGGGTTTCGGATGACGAAACCAAGGAAAAACAAAGAGCGGGATTTATCGAGCAGGTATATGTCTCTCACGAAATCGGAAAGCCCTTAATGATCCATTGCCGGGAAGCCTTCGGGGATCTCATCGAAATTCTTGAAGCGCATCGGGATTATCTTTTGGAATACCCCGGCGTTATTCATTTTTTTAGCGGCACAGCGGAAGAAGCAGAAGCTCTTTTAAGCCTGGGTTTTTCTTTTACCTTTGGCGGAGTTATAACCTTCGCGCGCGATTACGACGAGGCGATAAAATTCCTTCCGCTCGAGAATATTCTCTCCGAAACCGATGCGCCATATGTTGCTCCCGTGCCATATCGGGGTAAGCGTAACGAACCGAGCTTTGTAGTCGAAGTTGTGAAAAAGCTTGCCGAACTGAAGGGAGTTTCCTTGGAGGAGATGGCTTCGGCGATAGACGGCAACGTCCGACGGATATTTAAGATAGAAGTTTGAGAAGCCGCAAGAATTCGGATAGAATTGAGAAACAAATGCAAAAGTACGATCCGAAAAAGATAGAAGCCAAGTGGCAAAAAGAATGGGCTAAAAGCGGGATTTATTCCGCCAAAGATTTTGATTCCAAGCCAAAAAAGTATGTATTGGTAGAGTTTCCGTACCCTTCCGGCGAAGGATTGCATATGGGGCATCTTCGTCCGTACGTCGCGGGCGACACCTATTCCCGCTATATGCGGATGAAGGGGAATAATGTTATTTTCCCGATCGGTTGGGATGCATTCGGACTACCCGCCGAAAACTATGCCATTAAACACGGAGTTCAGCCGAGTGTTTCCACGGAAAAGAATATAGAGAATGCCAAACGGCAGATGCTCTCTTGGGGTCTGAGCTTTGATTGGACGCGGGAGGTGAACACCACGGATCCGGATTATTACAGGTGGACGCAGTGGATATTCCTCCAATTTTATAAAGCCGGCTTGGCCTATGAAGCGACCGGTCTTATTAATTGGTGCCCAAAGGACAAAACCGGACTGGCAAATGAAGAGGTTGTGGGCGGCAAGTGCGATAGGTGCGGCACACCCGTAGAGAAAAAAGAGTTGCGCCAGTGGTATCTCAAAATTACTGCGTATGCGGAAAAACTTTTGGAAGGATTAAAAAATCTTCCGGAGTGGCCGGAAGCGATAAAACTCCAACAGGAAAATTGGATCGGGCGCAGCGAGGGCGCGGAATTGGATTTTAAAGTTGACGGAACGGAAGAGACTATAAGAGTTTTCACTACCCGCCCCGATACCTTGTTCGGCGCAACCTACATGGTCTTAGCCCCGGAACATGAACTCGTAGAAAAACTTAAAGCTCAAATCTCAAATTACAAAGAGATCCAGGAATATGTAGAAACTACGAAGGCGAAATCGGAAGAAGATAGAACGGCGGAGGGCAAGCAGAAAACGGGAGTGGAACTTAGGGGCATAAAATCCATAAATCCGGTGAATGGCGAAAAGATACCGATTTTTATCGCGGACTACGTTCTCTCGGGTTATGGCACGGGAGCAATTATGGCGGTTCCGGCGCACGATGAACGGGATTTTGAATTTGCGAAGAAATTTAATTTGCCCATAAAAGTTGTATTGCACGAGAAGGCGTTGCCCGGAGATGAAAGCATGGACGCGCAGGCCAAGGAATATAAGCGGGTAGCCGACGAGAAAAAAGAAAAAGGGGAGGAGTTTTCCGGCGCGCTCGACGATGGCTATTTGGTCAATTCCGGGAAATTCGATCTAATGGAATCCGAAAAAGCCAAATGGGAGATAACCAAGATGGCCGGCGGAGAGAAAAAGATCCAATATAGATTGCGCGATTGGGTTTTTAGCCGACAGCGTTATTGGGGCGAACCGATTCCTCTGGTTCATTGCGCGAAGTGCGGAACAGTAGCCGTTCCCGAAGAAGATCTGCCGGTTGAATTGCCGAAAGTTAAAAAATACGAACCGACCGGAACGGGGGAGTCCCCGCTCGCGGCAATGGAGGACTGGGTGAATACAAAGTGTCCGAAGTGCGGCGGTCCTGCCAAGCGTGAAACGAATACCATGCCTCAGTGGGCAGGCTCTTCCTGGTATTGGCTTCGCTATACCGATCCAAAGAATAAAAAAGAATTCGCCGCGAAAGAAAAGCTCGAATATTGGACTCCCGTGGACGTATATCTTGGAGGAATGGAACACACCACATTGCATCTTTTATACTCCCGCTTCTGGAATCTGTTTCTTTACGACCAAGGCTTGGTCTCCACCAAGGAGCCTTATAGAAAACGCCATCCGCACGGAATAGTTTTGGCCGCAGACGGCGAAAAGATGAGCAAGAGCCGCGGCAATGTGGTCAACCCCGATCTGATAGTTTCCAATTTCGGCGCGGATACTCTTCGAATGTACGAGATGTTCTTGGGTCCGCACGAGATGAGCGTAAGCTGGAACGACCAGGGTATTCTGGGAATTTCAAGATTCCTAAGCCGCGTTTGGAAGTTGATCCAAGAGGGGTCGGGCGAACGCTCGGGCAATGGCGCGATAATCCACAAAACCATTAAGAAGGTTGGAGAAGACCTTGAGAGTTTCCGCTATAATACCGCCATAAGCGCCATGATGATTCTTCTAAACGACTTGGAAGCGAACGGCGCTTCTTCATCCGACAAAGAAATTTTGTTAAAGCTTTTGGCGCCTTTTGCTCCGCACATAACCGAGGAGCTGTGGACGGTTCTGAACCCAAAAAGCAAAGAGTCCATACACCTCGAAAAATGGCCGGAATATAACCCTGTGTTATGCGAGGAGAAAACCTTTAACTTAGCGATACAGGTGAACGGCAAAATGAAGGGGAGTGTGGAAATGGTTGCGGGCGCCACGGAAGAGGAGGCAAAAACAAAGGCTCTTGCGGAAGAAAAAGTTAAGCAAGCGATGGCCGGCGCGGCGGTTAAGCGTATCATCTATGTTCCGGGAAGGCTCATAAACATTGTTATCTAGGGATCTTTATGTTCAAAGACGATTTTATTAAATACCTTTTCTTTCTCTGTCTCATCATTTTTTTGTTATATATTTTCCAGCCTGCCTTTTGGGAAAAGCATCCGGGACTCGTAAAATTTTTCAATCCAGAATATTCCGCTCCGACGCCAAGGACGGTGCCGACGAATCCATCCGGAGCCAAAATAACTCCGACTCCCTCGGGGGCGGATTACGTGCGGATCGCCGGCGTTTCCATCTCTTCTTCGGGCGACGTGGGGGAGCTTCGACTTTCGGTAGCAAGCAATTCTCCTTCGCGGGTGGACATCGGCGGCTGGCAGGTTAAAACTTCGCTCAAAAATATAATCATTCCGGCGATGCGAGTATCGGCCGGCGGAGTTCTGGTTATCTCTTCAAGGACCGCTCCCGCTTTCGGAGACGCGCCAAAAACTTATTATTTCGGTCAGAGATTCTTAAACTCGGGCGATACGATATATTTATATTCGAAATCCGGCACTCTCGTAGATAAGTACACCTACTAGGACGGCGGCTACTTTCTCTCCGCCATAATTATCCGCGCTTCAAACTGTTTGCCGTTGCGCAGTATTTTTACGTTTAAACCCTCTCCCACTTTCATTCCATCCAAAATATCCTGTATCGGTTGGTCTCGCCTAATTTCCTTTCCATTGCATTCCAATATTACATCTCCCTCCTTTACGCCTGCCTTATCCGCAGGACTTTTCGGCACTACCGCATGATCCTTGGGGCCTTCACCGGTGATCAAGGCGCCATGATTGACGGGCAAATTCATCTTGGATTGCAAATTTTCGTCGATGATTATGTAGCGAAGACCAAGATACGGCCGACGGATGTGGCCGAAGCGGTGCAGGTCTTCCAGATCGCGGCTTACCGCATTTATCGGAATCGCGAAGTTTATGTTCTGTGCCCCAAAGACCACTGCGGCGTTGATGCCAATTGCCCTACCATCCAGGTCTACAAGCGGTCCGCCGGAGTTTCCTGGGTTGATCGCGGCGTCGGTTTGAATGAGGCCTCGCATTTCCTGCGGGGGAGCTTTGGGATCGGCTTGGGCGGTTATGGCCCTTGAGAGTCCCGAAACGATGCCCAATGATACGGTGTTTCTGAAAATTCCCAAGGCATTGCCTATGGCAATAACGCTTTCGCCCAACTCAACTTTGGTGGCATCCCCGAGTTTCACGGTCGGGAGTCCCGAAGCTTTTATCTTCAAAATCGCCACATCATAGATGGGATCGCGGGTCATGATGATTGCCGGATGGCTTTCCCCGTCGTTCGTAATTACCGAATATTCAGCCTTCGGATCGGAGATGACGTGCTTATTGGTAACGATAAGGCCTTCGGGGGAGACGACAAAGCCGCTACCGCCTCCCACATTCACCATTCCTTTGGAATCGGTCAGAATGTCGGCGACTTTGAATTTTTTATCTTTATTCTTCTTAAAAAGAGGAGCGAAAGCCGGAATTTCTTTTTTAACGTCGGCAAGATTTTTCGAAATGACGATGGAAACCACTGCGGGCATCACATTTTTTATGGTCGCGATAACTTGTTTGTCCTGCATGCATTAATTGTAGCATTTAAAATTCACTTTCTATTGTTGATAACAAAAAGCGATTTACATTTTTACTTCGGCTAGTCGGCCATGCGTTCCGTTCAAAGCGGTGGGGGTGAGATTTGAACTCACGGTACCCTTTCGGGTACACCACATTTCGAGTGTGGCGCCTTAGACCACTCAGCCACCCCACCGCTTTATCCGGGACGAACACTCCTTCCTCTGCTGATTTTACTTTGAGACCAAATAAAAAGGAAGCCCTCCGGCCGAAGCCGAAGGGCGAAGAGCGAGAAGAGCGAGCGGTTGGTTAGCTGGGGTGGCAGAGCTCTTTGGCAGTCTGTCGCGCCAGCGTTTCCGTCGCGAGGTCAGGGGAGCACTTTTCCGTGGGCGCCAGAAGCGCGTGAGCGATCTGTTCCGCACACAGTTTGTGCAGCCCGCCGTTCTCTCCGATCCTGGCGAGCTCTGAGAACCGGAAGAGCGCGTCGTCGCTTTTTGTCCCGAGCGCCGCCTTCTCGGCTTTCTCGATTGTCTTCTCGTCCACCCTGCAGGCAGTTTCCGCCTTGCCCAGTGCTAGGTAGCACTTCGGGCAAACTCGCACCAGTAGAGGTTTCGTAGACATCAAGTCCTCCTCGTTAAGAAATTTGAACCGGTTCCTATTATGCCAGCTATGTTGGGTTTTGGCAAATGAGTTCTTTTTCTAACTGTTCGGTTCCTCCAATAAAGACGAAATATAAAAACAGAACCCGATAGGTCCTGTTTTTATATTTGTGCCCTCGCGAGGAAGCTCGCGCGCTTCGCTTTTCAAAACCCTCGGTTTTGAATAATTTCCAACACGGGAAACCGAGCGCGGTTTCCCGACCCCTTTCGCTGTTCGATTCCTCGCTCGAAACACGCAAACAAAAAACTGGCCGGCAAGTGACCAGTTTTTTTGTTTGGTGCCCTCGCGAGGAATCGAACCTCGATCGGCTCGTTAGGAGTGAGCAGTTCTATCCATTGAACTACGAGGGCTTTTTCTAGTTGAATATACAATACCCGGGGAGATTTTACAATTTATATTGTTTGGTTTAGAATCACTCAAATGAGTAAGGAATTGTGGAGGGAAGAAGATTTTAAAGAGGAGTCGGAAAAGATAGATAAAGAGATTGGATTTTACGTCAATATTTTGAAGGCTGATGGGAATGAGTTTGAATATGAAAATAACGGGAGCGAAATAATCCTGAAAGTCGGCGGGCACGAAGCACATTTGCTCAAAAAAGATCCATTCCCGATTAAAATCGGAGAGGCCATCCATAATTATCATTTGCGGGACGTCGTTATCTCTAAGGTTCTGTTTCCGGATATGAAAACAGCAGATGCACTTCACAAGCGTGGAGTTCATCCCATATAATGAATAGATAAAAGAATAAGGGCCTATATCTTAAAGGATCGATATATGCCCATCGCTCGGAAAAAACGTAATTGCTCCGCACTTCCGTTTTAGATCCTCACTTGGGCCTATAGTATAGCGGTAGAACGGTTCCATGGCATGGAACAGGTCGGGGTTCGACTCCCCGTAGGTCCACAAAATTATTTTTTAGAACCAATATGAATAAATGTATATTCTGTGAAATAAGCAAAAGGAACGAAAAATCTTGGAAAGTCTACGAGGATGAAAATGTGTACGCATTTCTAGATATTCACCCCGCAAGTAAATATCACACTCTAATTATTCCAAAGAGCCATTACGAAAATATATTTGATGTTCCGACAAAAGAACTCGAGCAAATAATTGGGGTCGTCAAAAAACTATCAGTTTTGTATAAGGAGAAATTAGGAATAGAAAATTTACAGATTATTAACAGTTCTGGGCCTGAAGCCCAGCAAGATGTATTTCATGTTCATTTCCACATTGTGCCAAGGAAAAAAGATGATGGGCAAGATGTTAAATGGACTATTCATCCAGAATGGGTTTCGGAATATGATAATTTGTTAGAGAAGTTGAAGTAGGGCGTCGGAATTTTTCTCATACTCCATTAAGAGATGCCACTGGTACAGATCCGCTACAATTTGGTTCCAATAGACTCGTATGTAGTCCACAGAAGCAAAAAAACACCTAAACGGTGTTTTTTTGTAGTCTTTAGAAATATTTTATGTGCGGGGATTTCTTGATTATCTTCCAAGCTTCTTCGGCGGTATCCACGACGTTATAAATTTTCATATCCTCTTTGTCGATAGCCGCAAATTTCCCATAGACATCAGTTTCTACCCATTTGAGGAGGGGGGTCCAGAAATCGCGACCGATACAAATGACAGGAATATTCCCAAGCCTCTTTTTCGTTTGGATAAGAGTCACCATCTCGAAAAACTCATCTAGGGTTCCGAATCCTCCCGGGAAATAGACATAAGCCTGGGCGGCATAAGTGAGCATAACTTTTCGGCTGAAGAAGTAGTGGAAGCCGATGCCTTTTCTCACCCAAGGGTTGATGCGCTGTTCAAAGGGGAGTTGGATATTGAGCCCGATGGATTCTCCGCCGCCTTCATGGGCTCCTCGGTTGCCGGCCTCCATTATGCCCGGACCGCCGCCGGTAACCACCCCATACCCCTTTTCACCCAATATTTCGCCTAAGCGCTGAGCTTCTTTATACCAATGATTATCTTCCAGAAAACGCGCGGAGCCGAAAAAACTAACGGTTTTAACTTCGTTGAAGTCCGCGAGGAAGGTGAAACCGTCCGTAAATTCGGAAAGTATGCGGAGAACTCTCCAGTGGAAGGAGTCCCGGAAATCTCCGTGCGGCTTCGCTTGCGACGGCAACTTGGAGGCCGGGAGGTTTACCCCGTTCTTTTCGTGTCTGGGCGTTATGAGTCTCATCTGGTTTTGGCGTGTTTGTTTTTATTTTCTACCCTTTGATTAATTTTAGCATATTCCGAGGTTCCCTAATTTGTTCTATGATTTAAGAGACTTTAGCCATATGGCCAGATCGGACGTTAAAATATATTTAAGCGACGCCGGACGGGCGCGAAAGAGGAAGCGAACCCTATCCGCACTTCTTGTAGTTTTGCTCGCCGCGTACTCGGCGCTTCTTGTTTTTTGCTTGCTTTCCTTTCGCACGGGATTTTTTCGCGCGAAGGATATCGAGATAACCGGCAATCGCGAAGTTTTTTCGGCGGAAATAATGACAGCCTTGGAGGCCCAGGTTTTCGCGGGCAGTTATGTTAAATACGCGTTGGGCTTCAAAAATATTTTAATTTGGCCGGATACCATCCAAAACCCCGGAAAATTTTTGCCGCAAGTAAAATCAATGGACGTAGTTAAGCGCTATTGGAGCAAAAAAATTGAGATTCGCGTTGTCGAAAGGAAACCTTACGGTATTTGGTGTATGGGGACGGAAGCGCCGGAATGTTTTTGGTTTGATGGGGACGGTTATATTTTCAAACGAGGCCTTTCGACCGAAGGGAATATCATAAAATCGGTAAGCGACTTATCCGGTCGGAAGCTCGGACTCGGGAACCGCGTTCTCGGTGAAGATTTTTTCCCAAACCTTAAAAGCGCTTTCGATGTTTTGGAAGCGAGCGGCATAGGCACGCGTTCCGTTGAACTTAAAGATCTGGCGCTTCAGGAAGTAGCCGCGAAAACGGCGGAAGGGCCGCTAATCTATTTCAGTTTGAGATTTTCCGCAGCCAACTTTTTGGATCTCCTGGAGACATTGAAGGGGACCAAGGCCTTTTCAAAACTTCAGTATATAGATTTGCGCATCCAAAATCGCGCTTACTATAAATAAAACTCCCCGGGCATTCCACGGGGAGTTTTATTTATTTTGGAATCAGCCTCAGGGGAGGCGGTAGATAAAAATAGTTGTTCCTGCCTTCAGGTCCGGTTTGGGGACGCCCCCGATTCCTTCCTCTTTAGGATATATCGCGGCGAGCCACTTGTATTCATCCGCGGGATTCCGCTTGAAATAATAAATAGGCTTGCCGAAGGCGCCTTCCAGGGTGTTTACGGATACCGCGAGCCAATGGATGCCGGAGCCTCTCGGGTCCCCCTTGGCCGACCACCAGTTGACCGCTTGGCCGGGAAGATAGTATTCGGGCGATGCCGCGCCGAAATAATCTACGGCGATCTTTTCTCCTTTCAGATTTTCTTTAGCCCAGTCTCGGAATCTCGAGAAATCCTGTCCCCAATCATAGTTGGAGTCGGTCACATACTTATATCCATTGGGAATACCGCCGCCTATCTCGTTGAAATAGGAAAGAAAATATGGAGCGGCAAATACGGTTTCACCAAAGAACCAGACAAGCAAAACGGCAACCAATGTTTTTTTGAACAACGGTTTGCCGCTTTCGGCCCACTTTTTCCAGGCGGAGGTCAAAAGAAGATAGAAAAGCGGGATGGTCGGCAAAAGATGCCGGAATCCTATGTTCAGGGGGCTTTTCATGCTCATAAACCAATAAAAGGCAATGAACAGAGCGAAGGTGAATTGAGCGAAATTATTTTCGAAGTAGGCGGCCATTTTTTGACCGAAGGTTTTTGCCTTATTCCTTAAGCCGCGGAAGACAGCCAAAATAGCAAGAAAGAACGCGATAAGGAGAAAGATGAGTGTGGGCAGGGTTTCTTTAAGGCCGAAGACTATCGGGAAATAGCTTCTGGAGCCGGAGTTGGATATTTCTCCCAAAAAGTAGTTAGTGTTCCCTCCGGCAGCGCGTTGAGTGACCATTAAGGCACCCAAGGCATACTCGGCAAGCGGACGGGTTACGGGGTTTTTAGTGGCCCAGATAGTTGCTTCCGCGAGACACCTTGTAGGATTGCAGGATGCGTTCGGGCCTGGCGGTCCGCCGGCGAAAGAGCTCAAAATATATTCCGTGTCCGCGGTTTGCCGCGCTTGCGGATAGTTTTTTGTAAAAAGAAAATAAACCGGATAGACAATTATCACGACACCAATCACGAAAACCAAAAAGGTCATCCATAGTTTTTTGAAAAAGATTCGGAAGAAGGATCCCAGCCATCCCCAGAACCCGGAATAGCTGCCGGAAGCAAGCGTAAAAATGCTCCAGAAAAAAACCAACATCAAGAATAGCGGACCAAGGAGGACGGCGGAGAATTTTAAAAGCTGGGCTAGGCCGAACGCAACACCGGCCCATAAAAGTTTTTTTCCGGAAGGGTCGCTCAAATTCCCGAGAAACGCATAAATAGCCAAAAGAATGCCGAATGCGGCTGCGATGTCGGTTGTCACATAGTGTCCGTGGGCCAGAACGGTGGGAGACAAGGCAAAAAGAGCGGTTGGTAAAAGCGCCCATTTTGGTCCGAAAAGATCTCGGGCCACGAGAAAAATGAGAAGCGATAGAAGGAGGGTGAGAATTATCGGGAAAAGCCTGGCCCAAAAGATTATTTTGTCGGGGTCGTTTCCGGATTTATACAGAAAGCTTGAGCCCATATCCCATTGGCCGTTTATCGCCGACGTCCAAGCCGGATCGTTGACCGGGAAAGCCGGGTTAAGGAGTAAGAGCGGAAGGGCGGACATCGCCTTTAGAAGGGGCGGGTGTTCCGGATTCAGTCTGTAATCCAGTTCGTGCACATATCCGTAGCCGGAGGGTATGTGTGCCAATTCATCCATTATGCCGGAGTCGGTTTTCGCGGCAAAAAACATCAGTGCTCCGGAAACGATCAATATTGCGCCGAGAGAAAAAGCCACCCATGAAGGTTTTTGTTCCGGGGCCTCATGGTCGGGAGTTTCGCCAAGCTTTAAGTAATCTATCATTGTTTAATTATATCAATTGCGGCCTTAAGCAAAGACAGAAAACCCTATATAATAGATAAAACCCATCAATAAAATGAAAGTTCCAAAGAAGAATATCTTTAAAAAAATGATGGATGTCCGCGCTCCTCAGGTCCTCCGGGCCGGAGAATCTATCCGGGGCGAAGGCGCAAAGCATTTCTCGGAAAAAGAAATTTTCGCGCCGAAGGGAATTTCGAAGCCTGACCTAAGAACCAAAATACCCTGGAAAAGCATTTTCCTGTCGCTTCTTGTCTTCGCGGTGTTCGGCGGGGGGTTCTGGCTGTTTTCCGCATACCAATCAAAGCAAGCTTTTTTCAAACAGGCGGGGAAAGATATTGCAGATTCCGGCCTCTCTGCCGGGCTGGGTCTGCCGGGCGGAAGTTTTGAAATAAAAAACTTCAGCGATATCGAAACTAAACTCTGGCCGCTTCTTAAGGGGGGCGTCGGCGCCTACAAAGGACTTATGGGCGGTATTTCTGCTTGGATGAAACTGGGGCAGGATGCGGTGGCGCTGAAGGCCAATATCTCCGGATTCCTTTCCGGCGGCGAGGGAGATATTCTCACTCCTCTTCGGGGGATAAGCGAAGATGTTGCCGCTTTAAACTCCGCGGTAGAATCTATCGACATGTCCGGAAGCGATCTAACGGCCGCGGTAAATATTTCTCCGCAAGAATATTTAAATCTTAAATTAGAATTAAGTTCCTGGCGGAATGCGCTTAACTCCTTGGTCGGCTGGCTTTCTTCCGACAGAAAAATAATCGTTTTTCTCCAAAACACTTCGGAGATGCGTCCGACCGGAGGTTTCTGGGGGAGCTATGCGGAAATAAATGTGCAGGGCGGCAAGCTCGCGGATATTGAAATGCGGGACATAAACGAAGTGGATCGCACATTGGAACTTAAGACCGTTCCGCCAAAACCGCTTCAGGCTCTGGTTACCAATTGGCGCACGGCCGATTCCAACTGGTTTTTTAATTTTCCGGATTCCGCCTCAAAAGCTGCGGAGTTCATGGATTCTTCCAAGCTTTATGGCGATGACGGATCGAGAGTCGATCTGATCGCGGTTGTTTCGCCCGAGGTTATCGCGGATATTTTTCGGACCACGGGACCGGTCAATGTTTCGAGCACCAAGGCGGCGATAGACGAGAATAATTTTTTGTCCGAGATACAGTCCGAGGTTCAGGCGGGGCAAGACGTTGGATCTTCGGACGCAAAGAATATTTTGGATGAGATATTTGCAGCTCTGATACCAAAGCTTGTCGCGTTGGGCGCTGATTCGGAACAAGAAATGCTGAATGCGATCGTTTCTAGGGTGGAGTCCAAAGATATAATGCTTTGGGCCGGCGATGAGGAGATGGAGGCAATCTTTAAAGATAAACAAGCGGATGGTTCCGTATTTCAAGTGCCGCAGAGGTTCGAGGGAGATTATCTTTCCGTGGTGATTGCTAATGTGGGCGGCGGCAAGAGCGATTACGTTATGAGCCAAAAGATAGCGTTGGAGAGCCAGATATCTTCGGACGGCGTAGTGAGCAATCATCTGGAAATATTAAGGAAGAATAACGCCAAATCAACGGATAAGTGGTGGTATAGGGTGGCTAATCAATCTTATGTGCGCGTATTTCTTTCCTCGCTCGGAAAACTCTCGGGCGCCAAGGGCGGGATACAAAAAACCGTAAAAGCCCCGATAAATTACAAAACTGCCGGCTATTACGTCGATCCTTTGGTGGAGGCTATAGAATCTACGGCTGCTCCGGCAGAAAATTTTTCGTGGCTAACTACTTTTTCCGAGGCGGGCAAAACGGTTTTGGCCGCCTGGCAGAAAACAGCGAGAGGCGAGACGAGCAAACTTTCTTATGATTATTCCCACAGACTGTTTTTGTCTCCCGCCGAGGGCGTTGTCTACCAGTTCGTTATGGACAAGCAGGCCGGCGTGAATTCGGAATACAATTTTTCCTTTGCCGCGCCAGTGGGATTTGTCTGGAAAGAAAGCGGCTCTCCGGTATTCGAATATAAAAATACGGACATACCCGCGAGGCTTGTGATCTCTTTGACTCTTCAAAAAGAGATTTAACTTGTGCGTGCGGCGGTTTTCACTTAATCTTCCATAGACTTATCTCAATCCTCAATCGCTAAAATGAATGACATTCGAAATTTTGTAATCATTGCCCATATTGACCATGGCAAATCCACCCTCGCGGACCGGCTTCTTGAGGTCACCGGGACGGTGGAAATGCGGCGCATGCGTGCGCAATATCTGGATCAACTGGATCTGGAGCGCGAGCGCGGTATTACCATTAAGATGGCTCCGGTCAGGATGGATTACTCTTACAAAGGAACGGAATATATTTTAAATCTTATCGACACCCCGGGACATTCGGATTTTCAGTATGAAGTTTCCCGCGCACTAATGGCCGTCGAAGGAGCGATACTTTTGGTTGATGCGACCAAGGGCATCCAGGCTCAAACGCTTTCCAATTTAAGGAATGCCCAAAAAGCGGGTCTTAAAATAATCGGAGCGGTCAATAAAATTGATCTGAATGTGCCGCATCTTGAGAAAACCATTTACGCTTTGGCGGAGCTTTTGCATACCGAGCCGGAAAATATTTTTCGCATTTCCGGGAAGACCGGCGCGGGAGTGGAAGATCTTTTGGGCGCGGTCATAGAGAATGTTCCTCCGCCCAAGGTTTCCGAGAAAGGCGAAGTAAGCCGCGCGCTTATTTTTGACTCGCTCTACAACGACCACAAAGGCATTTTGGCTTACGTGCGCGTGTTCGACGGAACCTTTACGGCTGCGGATGTCGCCGAGCTTTTAGCTACCGGTGAGGATTTTAAGATAAAAGAAGTGGGCTGTTTTTTGCCGGAGTTGAAATCCGTCTCGGAATTAAAGGCGGGGGAAATAGGTTATATCGCCACCGGGTTTAAAGAGCCGTCGCTCGTAAAAATTGGAGACACTTTGGTTCGTCGGAAGATCGATTCTCCAAAGGATTTGAAATCCCATGCCCTTCCCGGATTCAGGGACGCGGTGCCTACCGTGTTTATCTCTTTTTATCCGGACGGGACCACTAAATTTGAAGAGCTAGAACGAGGGTTCGAAAAACTTCGCCTTACCGACGCAGCGCTTTCCTTTGAGCCGGATTCCAACGATGCTTTGGGCCGCGGACTCAAAGTAGGTTTTTTGGGCCAGCTTCATTTCGAAATAACCTCCGCGAGATTGACGCGCGAATTCGGTTTGGACTTTTTAACCAGTTTTCCGACCATAGCTTACCGGGTACGCGTCGGGGCCTCCGAGAAAGTTGTTAAGGAACCGCACGCGTTTCCAGAAAATCCGGATGAAGTTTGGGAACCGATAATAAAAGTTGAGATATTAACGCCCAAGGACTATCTCCAAAAAGTGCTTTCCATCCAGACCGCGTACGAGGTTAATGTGGAAGAGGTGCATAATGTCGGGGAGAATCTTCTGATAACCGGAACAATGCCTCTTTCCGAATTAATTCGCGATTTTGACGACCAATTGAAATCCGTTTCCGCCGGATACGCCTCTTTCAGTTACGAGTTGGCTGGAGAGCGGAAAACGGATGCCGAAAGATTGGATATCCTGGTGGCGGGCGATGTTGTCCCCGCCCTCACAAGAGTTGTCCGAAAATCGGAACTTGAGCGCGAAGCGCGTTCCACTGTCGAGCGCCTTAAGGAGCTTTTACCCAAGGCTCAATTTACCCAGGCCATACAGGCGCAAACTCAGGGGCGGATCATCGCCAGGGAAACTATTGCCGCAGCCAAGAAACAGCTCGGTGATTTCGGAAAAAACGGAGGGGATATAACCCGCAAGATGAAATTGTGGCGCAAGCAAAAGAGGGGAAAGGAAAGGCTCCTCGAGAGGGGAAAAGTGAACCTGACACCGGAAGTATTTCGAGAGATACTTAAGAAGTAATGCTTAAGAATATCCTGATAGTAATATTTATGGCCCTGCTTGTTTTTGCGGGGATGGAGATAAGGTCTATTCTGGGGCAGAGGGTATCCGTCAGCGCGCAATTTGAAGAAGCCAGAAAAGAATTGGAGCAGGCTAAAACGGAGAGGGGGCGGCTAGAGGCCGATCTCAACTACGTTTCCATTCCGGAAAACCTGGAGAAAGAATTGCGCGCCCGGTTTCACTATCAGAGTCCGGACGAAAAAGTAATGATCTTGGTTCCGCGCGAGAATACGACCACTTCGACCAGCACTCCCTAGCTCAGATAAACAAAAGCCCCTGGCATAATTCTCCGGGGGTTTTGTGTTGCAGATCCCTTTTTATTTTATCTCGTAAGTCAGGGATACGGTGACTTTCACGTCCTGCGAACCGACTTCGATTATCGGAGACGGAACCGAGGCGGTTTTGGCGTACGAATCAGCGGCATAGCCGCCCATTCCATAATAGACGGGCGAGCTGTTGTCTCCGATGTTCACGGTAACCAACCGACCGAGGCGGAATCCTCCTTCCTTGGCGATCTCTTTGGCTTTGGCCATGGCCTTGTTGAAGCCTTCAATTCGGGCCGCGGTCTTCGCGCTTTCCGGATCATCGAGGGTGAAGTTCAGCTGTGAAACGTTGTTCGCGCCGTTATTTACCACTCCGGCTAAGATATCACCGGCTTTCTCAAGATCGCGTACTTTGACCGTCACACTTTGGGTGATGGTATATCCGACTATGGTTGGCGGAGGGCAAGCAGTATCGCTTCTGCTGCTTATGTAGCTGCAGCTGGAATACTGATAGCGGGGTTCGACATTATAACCGGAGGTTTTAATGTCTTTTTCGTCCACGTCCTGCGCCTTCAAGTAGCCGATAGCTTTGTTGGTCTTATCGGTGTTCTGGGTTTGAAGAGAGGCAATATCCTTTCCACCCTCGGTTATCACGCCAAAATTAAAGGTGGCGATATCCGGTATGGCCACGGACTTTCCCTCTCCGGAGACGCTAAAACTTCGATAAGCTCCGGGTTGCAGCGAATCGGCATAGGCTCCGACATATCTCCAGCCGGCTATGGCCACTATTATTATTCCGACTGTTCCGGCGATACCTAGATAGTTTTTTATTTTTTGTTCCATTTTTTTAATTTATTTTTTATTTATCCCGCGAGAAATTTTATGAGTCTCAGAAAATAATTCGGTCGTTTTTGTGCCGTTCGTGAAGAAGCGGCCACGAAATATTTTTTCGAATCTCTATCGGGATCGACATCTATATTATACCTTAGCCTTAAAAGCAGCGAAATTCGCGCTAAAATCACGCGTAAATCATCGACCTACCCAATATAACGGACGGGGCGGAGAAATGGTTCCGTGTTGACGTATATAAATTTTATGATACTATTTTGGCAGTCTTAGCGATCCTTGAGAATGGGAGGAAGAGTAAATGAGAAAAGTGCTTTCGATTGTGTTGTCGGTCGCGTCGGTCCTCTACACGTTTCCGGCGCGCGCGGCAGAGCCGTCTCAGCCCACAGGAACGAAACACTACCTCGCCTTGAACACGAGGCCAGTGGAGCCCGGGCGCAAGGTGGACTGGAGCCGCTATTGTCTCCTTCGACTCAAATACGACGAGTTTATCGAAAGTGCGTTCGCTGGCGGAGGGACCGAACCCGGTCAGGGTTCGTCCGGATATATCCATAAGGGGACTGCACTCGTTGCGCTGAAGTTGTCCGCTGACCCGCTGCTACTTGCCCCAGAGTGGATATACGGCTGTGGAAATCCTCTGAACCAGGCCTGGGACAGGTCCATCGGCTCCTGGGTTCATCCAACGAATTGGCATCCAGAAGGATATCCGGAGTGCCGAGATTCTGTGGACGAGAAGCCGGCAGCAGCTGCCCTGATCGACTTCAAGAAGCCGATCGAACCGCTCACGGTGACCGACTACAACCGCGAATTCCATCTCGGACTCAAGCTCGAGGATCTCGGGCCCAAGAAGCTCGAACCCGTGGTCGTCATCATCGAACGCGAGGCGAATGCTCCTTTCGATGGTGTTGGAAACGGAAAAAAGAACAATACTCTGCTCTACGTCGGCATCGGTGCGGCGGTGATCGTCATTTTGGTCATCGCCTTGGGTTCTGGAGGCGGAGGGGACAAGGGTCCTTCTTCTGACCCGCCGAACGGCCCGTCTCCCAACCCCGGGAACTTCATCATTCGTTTTTGAGTCCTTCCCTCGCCCTGGCCCAACGGCCGGGGCCTTTTTTTATTTGGAAAAGGGGGTAATATAGGCAGCGAGGGGAAGGAGCTTCCTGTATTGACATTAGAACCCCTATATGGTAAAATTGCGGCACGCAAAGTTAGATTAAAAAAACAAAAAAATGACTAAAAAAATCATCAATCTTAAGTCGATGGCAGTCGCCTTCGCGCTGTTTTCGCTCTTCGCGAGCCCATTGGCTTCTTCGGCCTCCGGCGCGCAATTTAACACAGATCCATTGGATAAACCGACCCTCAGGGTCTCAAACTATACCCAAAATCCGGGTTCTACGAACTGGTCCTCGAGTATTTCAAACGTCCATGTGGGCGACATAGTCAGTTTTGTTTTTTACTATCACAACACCGGCGACCAGACCGCGAATAACACGCATGCCATCGCTTCTTTCAATTACGGTTCCGGAGTTTCCGCGAACGGCACAATTTCCGCCGATAATGCTCCTTCGGCTTACGGCTCCGCATCCGTTTATCCGGCAGCCGGCGAAACTATAACTTCGCTCACTTTCGATTCCGCCGAGTGGTATCCGAATCAATCCACTAATCCTACCGGAGCGCAGGGCGGTCCGACCAATTTTATTTTGGGAAATATTACTCCGGGCTGGGGAAGCCAAGGATATCTGGTCGCGCGATATAAAACCATGGGCCAAGGCCAGCCTCCGATCGGAACCAATGGCGCAACTTGTCTTTCTGTAAACGCTCCATCGAGCGTCAATTCCGGCCAGACTTTTTCCGCGAGCGTTAGTATGAAAAATACCGGTACCAAATCTTGGACGACCGGCACTTGGCCGACCAGCGGTTATTTTTTGGGCTCGCAAAATCCGCAAGACAATCAGATTTGGGGTTTGGGCCGCGTGGGCCTGCCGTTTTCGCCGATTGCGCCCGGACAAACCGCCAATTTTTCTTTCACCGCCACTGCACCGACGGTTTCTTCGGCGTCCAATAAAGTTTTTGCTTGGCAGATGGTTCAGGAAGCCGTGGAATGGTTCGGCGCCACTTGTTCTAAAACCATTTCTGTTAACCCCACTCCCGTCGCCAACCCGACTCTCAACATCACTCCGTCTTCGGCTACGGTGAATGTCGGTTCCGGCATCACTTTGCATGCGAATTACGAATGTCTCGGCCGGTTATGTGACCGGTATCTCTCAGGGTAGCGCCACCATGACCGCTTATTTCAACGGCCTTACCGCTACGGCTAGCGTGAGTGTGACCGCGGTAAACCCGCCCCCTCCTTCCGGTTCTGCGCCGACAGTTTCTACCAATAATGCCACCGGCATCAGCCAAAATTCCGCCACCTTAAATGGTTATGGAACTCCAAACGGTTCCGCAACTTCCTGCTGGTTTGAATATGGCGCGGGTGCCGGTCTTGGCCAAACTGCGGGGAATCGATATATCGGATCCGGCAATTCCGGAATTAATTTAAACTCAACCATTTCCGGCTTGTCCGCGAACACCACTTATTATTTTCGCGCTGCTTGCCAAAATTCCTACGGCACCACTCGCGGAACTGTTTTGAGTTTTACGACTTCCAATAACCCGCCCGTCGCCATGTCTCGGCCGGTTATGTGACCGGTATCTCTCAGGGTAGCGCCACCATGACCGCTTATTTCAACGGCCTTACCGCTACGGCTAGCGTGAGTGTGACCGGTTCCTATGGAAATCCGCCTACGGTTTCTACGAATTCTGCGACAAGTATTAATCAGTCCGCTGCCACTTTGAATGGCCAGATAAATCCGAACGGATTTGCGACCAGTTATTGGTTCGAATACGGAACCGCTTCTTCTCTGGGCCAAACTACTTTCACTCAGAGCGCCGGCTCCGGAACGAGCAACATTTCAGCCGTTCAAAATATTTCCGGCTTAAATTCCAATACTACCTATTATTTCCGCGTTACCGCGCAGAACCAATACGGCACGAGCCATGGTCAGATCTTAAGCTTTACCACCCAAAACGGAGGAAGTGCGGCTACCTTTATCATTTCTCCTTCCTCGGCCACCGTTAACTATGGTTCCGGCACAAATTTGCGGGCCTATTATGACGCGGATGGATCCGGTTCCGGACAGCAAACAGAAGTTACGAATTCCGCCAACTGGTCTTCTTCCAATAACTCCGTCGCTTCGGTCTCTGGAGGGTACGTGAACGGCGTGAGTCAGGGTTCGGCAACGATTACCGCGACCTATTCGGGGCTTACTGCGACTGCCTACATAAACGTCATCGGCGGGACTCAAGGATCCGCTCCGATAGCTTCCACTAACGGCGCAACGAATATCGCCCAGAATTATGCAACCTTAAACGGCCTTGTGAATCCGAATAACGCCGCAACCAGTTATTGGTTCGAATACGGAACCACTTATTCTTTGGGTCAGACTGCCGGCAATCAATCTATCGGTTCGGGGAGTTCCGCGCAGAATGTTTCTTATGCCGTCTATAACTTGAGCTACAACACTACCTATTATTTCCGCGTTACCGCGCAGAACCAGTACGGTACCACTCAGGGCCAGATATTGAGCTTTATGACCAACGGTTCGGGAGGGTGTACTTATAACTGTGGCGGGAATTCCGCTCCGATAGTCACCACGAACTACGTAAGCAATCTGAATCTCAACTCCGCGACCATGAACGGAACCGTGAATCCGAACGGCTCTAACACCAATTATTGGTTCGAGTACGGCCAAACCTCGTCTCTCGGCCAAACTACCGGTTTCCAATATCTTGGGAACTATTCGGGGCCTCAGAATGTCTCCGCTCAAATGTACAATCTTTTGAGTAACATGAACTACTACTATCGTGTGGTCGCGCAAAATTCTTATGGCACGGCTTACGGTTCCATTTATAATTTCACGACCAACAATAATAATTCCGGAAATTGTAACTACAATAATTACAACTATAACTACGGCGGATATTCCGGAAATAGCGCGCCGTGCGTGCAGACTTTGACCCCGACCAATCTTGGGGACAATTACGCGACGTTCAACGCGCAGGTTTCTTCGAACGGCAACAATAACGATTCTATAGTCGGTTGGTTTGAGTACGGTATAAATTCGAATTCTTTGACTTACACCACCAACAACAGTTTTATCCCGTCCTATACGACCAATTATAATTTCTCGAATGGCGTGACTAATCTGACTTCGAATACCAGCTATTACGTGCGTGCGGTCGCGAAGAACAGCTACGGAACCTCTTACGGTCAAACTTATCAGTTTTCCACTACCGGCAACGGCGGCGGCACTAATTTGCCTGCGGTTTTGACTAAGCCGGCTACCTACGTGGGCCGCAATTCTGCGCTTTTGAACGGTTCTGCGAATCCGAATTCGGGAGTTGGCAGCGCCTGGTTTGAATACGGCCCGTCGGCCTCCTTGGGACTCAAAACCAATATTCAGGCCATCGGTTCGGGCAATTCATATGTAGACGCCGCCTTTGCCTTAACGAGTCTCTTGCAAAACACGACTTATTATTTCCGTATTGTCGCTCAAACTCCTGCGGGCACGAGTTATGGTTCTATCGCGCGTTTCACAACCAGCGGGACTGTTGTTCCGCCCGTGGATCCGCCGATTGAGCCCCCGATTGTTATCGGAAGCTCTTGTCTTAAACTAGCCCCGGCGGTTTACCCGTCCGGCGTTAATGCGGGTGATGAAGCTGTTTACACTCTTACCTACAAAAATGATTGCGGTTATGATCTCTCGAATGCTTCGCTTCAGATAGTTTTGCCGCTCGAAGTCAGTTTCGTGGCTTCCAACAATTCTTTCGCGAGTAAAAATTCCAATACGCTTTCCTACAATTTCGGCCTGGTTCAAGCCGGTTATCAGGGGATTGTGGAGATAAGGAACAAGATCGGCGACAATGTGGAAAAAGGCGATTCTCTGGTCTACGGTTCCACTATGAATTGGACGGACAAGAAGGGTAAGTTCCAGACTACTTCTGCGTATGTGACTGCGCTGGTTGGAGGGGGAGCTGTGGCCGGACTTGCCTCGCTTCTTTCCATCTTCGGCGGCTGGGGTTGGCTCTGGTTGTTGCTTCTGCTTCTCATAATCTTTGCCATATACTGGCTCTTCTTTAAGAAGGAAGAAAAAAAGACCGCAGTGCAGAAAATAGAGCAGAGCATTGCCTAAGAAGATAAATAAAAATACCCCTGCGGGGGTATTTTTATTTCTTTAGGGTTTCGATGTCCCGAAGTAATTTTTGAAGCTGAACTTCAATATTTTCTAGAACCTGATTCTGTTTTTCATCAATGCGGTCATCAAGGACGGCGTCTTCCTGGATTTTGTCTACATCCTTGGAAATTTCTTCCACGTCTTCGCCGATCTCCTTAACGTCCTCCTGAACCTCCTCCACATCTTCGGAGATGTCTTCAACGTCCTCGCTTATCTCTCCGACCTCCTCCTGGATTTCTTCCACGTCCTCGCTTACCTCCTCGATGCTTTCTGTCGCGCGATTTACCGTCATCTGAATGAATATCGAAAAATATATGGCTTCGAGTGAAACGAAGGTTGTGAGTATTAAAAGAACCTCGTCGGTGGGGGAGCCGGCCAGGATGAATCCAAATGCGGCCAGAAAAATAACCGTGTGAACGATAAGCGAGGGTATCGAACCCAGCCATCTCGTGGATATATCCGCGAATCGGGAGCGGTTTTCTTTGGGCGGCTGATCCATTGGGCCGTAATTATACTCCGACGAGCACGAAGACGTAAATAAGCAGGATTATGGCAAGAGAGCCGGCAGTCCAAAGGATGATCTTAACAGCTTCGCGTTTTTTGTTTTCCATTAATAGGAGATAAGGATAGCCAAAAACTATAAGCCCGCAAATAAGAGCTGAAACGGAAAAGGCGAGCAGGAATAACACCATTGATGTCATGGGGGTTGGTGCGAATCCCTTGGCAAAAAGGCTTATTTTTTCTACCAGAAACGCGAACAAGGCGATGTACAAAGCGACTCCTGCCGCTTCGGCGATTCCCACTGCCCAAAGTTTATTTTTCATATTCGTATTTTACCAGATTTATCAAAACTCTGCCTACCTTGTTATACTTAAGCTATGAATTGGGTGCTTTATGGACTCCTTTCCGCGACCTGTGCCGCATTGGTCGCAATTTTGGGCAAGG
Organism: Parcubacteria group bacterium LiPW_15; assembly: GCA_007375645.1. Lineage (GTDB taxonomy): Bacteria > Patescibacteriota > Minisyncoccia > UBA6257 > 2-01-FULL-56-20 > LiPW-15. The sequence goes on along the minus strand of VMER01000003.1, from coordinate 39,801 downwards.
TGGGAATAGCGCACATTGACTCTACCCTGGCCACTACGGTTCGGGCGGTAATCATGGCGGTCTTTTTGGTTCTCACAACCCTGCTTTTAGGAAAGGTTCCGCAGCTTTCATCCATCGATTCCCGCGCCATATTTTATATCGCTCTTTCTGCGATTGCCGGAGCGCTGTCCTGGCTCTTTTATTTCTATGCCCTGAAGAATGGACCGGTTGCCGGGGTTGTGTCCTTGGACAGGTTGAGTTTGGTCTTTGCCATAATCTTGGCCGCAATATTTTTGGGCGAAAAACTTTCCTGGACCGTGGCCGCCGGCGTAGTTTTGATGGTCGGTGGAGCATTGCTCATCGTCACGAAATAACCGGCTTCAACATCTTTTTGAGCTGTGCCATAATTAACCCATGGATGACATTATATTAAACAACGACGAGGACAACGCCAGCGAGCCGATAGTCGGAGAAGAAGTGGGGGAAGAAGCGTTGGAAGAGGCAGAAAGGGTGGAAGATATGGATCCGGAGACCAGGCTTATATTAAAACTTGATCTGGAAGGAAAGCTTAAGGCCGGCAAGAAGCTTTCGGAGGAAGAAATGAAATTAGCCGAAGAACTCATGGGCGACGATATTTTGAAGTATTTGGACGAGCATAAAAAAGAAATTGGCCCTGCGCCGAAAAATCCGCTCCCCGAAGAAGAAGAGGAAGAGGTTGAGGTGAATATCTTGCGTAAAATTCTTGAAGGGGAAAAATAATGCGAAAAAGAAGGAGGGCTTGATTTTTGTTTCTAAAAACTGTATAATGCGGTCAGCAAAAATCGGCCAAGGAGGATAACCATGCCGGAGATTCTTTGGAATATCGGAGACCTTTTCGTTTATGAGGACTCCCTCGCCCCGAGGGCCAAATCCTATGGAGTGGTCACGTCTCTCGATTGTGTTCTTGTGATAGATACCGGGCTCCGGGCCAATCGCTATAGGATCGTTTCGGGGCCATCAATTCCCAACACTGCCGTTCCGCTTGCCCCAACCGAGCGAAAGAACATCCCCTTCGAGATACAGATGGCGCTTGAGGCGATCGGCGTGACGATCGGCGTCCCGAATTTCTGCCTCCGGTGCTGACGAGAGATGACCATCGCGTTCACTAAGGCGCAAAGGAGCAAGCGCAAAGCGAGCCCATGGGGCCCGCTTTTTCTATTCCTAAATAGTTAGAACCTCCAGCTCTTTTTTCTTTATCGAATATTCATAGAGAACCAAGGCTACTATCGCTACGTCGAGAGCTGTGATAGCGAAAAGCGCGAAAGACCAAAAGGAGGCCAATTGATACGTTTGATAGAAAATGAATAGGGTGAAGACGAATGCCGAGGTGGGGTAGGACCAGAGCCTTTCTTTCCAAAGGCCGCCTATTAAAAGCAGTTTTATTATCCCGTGCGAAAGGAAAACAAAAGCCCAAACTCCCTCCCCGGAGGTCGAGAGGTCATTTAAGCCCGCGGCGGCTATCTGCCAAAACCAATCCCTGGAGTTTTCTCCGAGCTTCCCTTCAAAAACAGCATTAATTAAAGAGTAAATCGCGGCATGGCTCATAAATAAAAACGCTGTGCCGGCAACGACCTCGATTACGCCGATAACGGCTTTGAGCGCGATGCCTATTTTATAAATTAGGTGATATACGTCCTTCATGGTTCTTTTTTAAAGCATATCATCATGGATAAAACAAAAATACCCTGTACGGGTATTTTTGTTTCCGGTAGCTTCGATTTATTCCGTAGTCTGGCCGTCGAATTCTTCCTCGTGTGCTATCGCATCCTGCTTGGTTGCATGTATCGTGCCATCTTTGTGGTGGGCGGGGGAGTAGACGGTATAAAGTTTCATTTCTTCGGTTTCAGAAAGGTTTATGACATTATGTTCCGCTCCCGAGGGCACAATGACGGCCGAGCCGTCTGTGACGCTATATTCGTTGCCGTCGATTATTACCTTGCCCGTTCCTTTTTCAAAGCGCAAGAACTGGTCGTTATCGGGATGCACCTCCATGCCGATTTCTTCTTTTGGCTTGAGGCTCATTACTACAAGCTGGCTGTGCTTCGCCGTATACAGCACCTTTCGGAAATTGCTGTTCTCCAGAGTATCTTTTTCGATGTTTGCGCTGAATCCTTTCATTTATTTTTTGTGGTTTTACGGACTTTTAATAATCATATCACCTTTTGGTTTTCGGTCGCCCTCAATTTCTTTCAAGATATTTTCTACCTAGGAAGAGCGCGCCGATCACGATGGCCGGAACTGATATTATCACCGATTCAAAATCGGAGAGGGCGAACAGGAGAAGCCCGGCCGCAAGAAACATTATCCCTCCCAAGATCTCGTTTTTCCAGGCGATGATGACCACCCCAAGCAAAAGAAGGGACGGCAGGAGGTGCATAACGAGCGGAAGAACGATTGCCCATCCGCTGTATTCGGAAAATACGTCCAGCGAAAATACGGATATAAAAAGAACGAATCCGATACCTAACGCTCTCGGCAGCCAATAAAGAATTTTATTCATGGTGATTATTTATTTTCGGTGAAGTTTCTTCCGTCCGGCGTGGCGCATTGGGGCGGGTTGGACTTCATAATGGAGAAGCCGGCCGCGACGCATTCGTCATAATTGGTGATGAGCTTCAGGAGTTCTAGGCATCTGTCGCGACTCGTGGTATCGCTTTTGGGAAGGCATTCCCGGAGCTCAAGCGCTAGATCTCTTTTTCCCGCGCCAGGCGGCCGCCAAAGAATCGCGATAATAATTGCCGTCAAAATGACGACTGCTATCGCAAGCAAAGTGATAGCTTTTCTATTCATACCTTAATTGTACTAAAAACACCCCGATCGGCGCCTGCCCCGGGTTTTTTAGGCCAGTGAAAATAGCTTATCTACGGATGTTTTGAGCTCCTTTGCGAGGCCCAAAGCCAGCATGAGCGAGGGATTATATTTGCCCTGCTCCAGGAAAACGATGGTTTCCCGGCGCACGCCAACGCGCTTCGCGAGTTCCTCTTGGGTCAGATTGTATTTGATGCGGAATTCTTTGACGCGGTTTTTTATCATGGGTCTTTAGGGGCAGGGTTCGGTTGGCATCGCCGCGGAAGGGTTTCCGTGTTCTATCCATTTTCCGTCCCTGCAGATCCAATCGTCTTCGCCGGAGAGGAGGCGAGTACCGGCAACAACAAGGAGAAGCGCAATAAGAAACGCAAAAACAAAGTAAGCGACTCTCTTTCGCTTGGGGAAAGTGTCATCCATCCGGCGAAAGAACAACCCGACGACCATATTGATGAGAAGCAGGGCGCAGATGGCATAAGAAAGCGTGAAGCCGGCGATTTCGTAGCCGGGCTTGACCTCGCGCATCGTTATGAGAGCAAAGGAGAAAAGCCATCCGCCTATCGCAAAGATCGAAAGTGTCCAGCGCGCGGTGTCCCCGGCGATCTTATAGTCGCGTTCATCGACCACAACTTCTTTAACCTGTTTGCGCAGGATAAAAAGTATGAGGCTCGCGATAACGACGGATATGGCGCCCAGGATAAAGTTGTTCTGGATCAAGGCCTGGCTTACTACGACGGCTAGTATCGCCGCGACCAGCACTCTTACAAAACGGAGGTGTTTTTCTGTCATGCCAAATTATTGGTTTTTCTTCGACATTTCCAATGTTAGAAGTATCTAACATCGATGTCAAGGGTGGGGTCAGGTTTAAGACCCGCGCTATTTTGGGCGGTATTTCCCCAATTCCTTCAGTGCCTTGCTCACAAACTTTCCGAATTTTTTGTCTTTCTCCCTCTTCTCCAGCTGAGATAGTTCGTAGTACTCGGCTTCTTTTTTTAAACCGATGTAATTATTGTATTTATCCCCGTCCAATTTTCCGGAACGTAGCGCGGATAAAACCTCGCAGCCTGGCTCGTGGATATGCGTGCAATCCGCGTATCTGCAACTTTGGGCCAGTGAAACTATCTCATTGAAGGTGTCGCTCAAACCAGAGTTCGCGTTGGTCATCCCTACTTCACGCATTCCGGGATTGTCTATCACTATGCCGCCACTTTCGAGAAAATACATTTCCCGGCCGGTGGTCATGTGTTTTCCTCTGCCGGAATATGCGCTGATACCCTCGGTTTTTATAAGGTCTTTGCCGAGGAGTTTATTGATCAGGGATGATTTTCCGACTCCGGAAGAACCCAGAAAGCAGTAGGTTAAACCGCTTGAAATATAACTTTCAAGTTTATCCAGGCCCCGATCGTTCGTAATGCTGGTCGGGATAACATCAATATCGGGAAATCGATTTTGGATCTCGGCGAGCTTGGCATTTAATTCCTCTTCGGACTCCAGATCTATTTTGTTCAATATTATCGCCGGTTTTATCCCGCCGTCCCGGGCGAGTACGAAATATCTCTCCAACCGATTCAGATTGTAATCCCGGTCGACCGATTCGACGACAAAAGCCACATCGATATTGGCGCCGATGACCTGTGTTTTCATCTTGCCGTCGATCTTGCTTCGGTCTTCGCCTTTTCTCTTGATGACGGTCCGCCGGGGGAGTATTCCTTGGACCACCGCTTTTCTCGAACCGAGTTCGGTTATCGCCACCCAATCTCCGACCGTCGGATAGTCTTCTCTCTTTGAGGCGTCGAAAATTTGTTTGCCGGTAATTTTGGCCATAAATTGTCCTTTTTCGTTTATCACTTCGTAGGCTCCTCTGTGTTCGGCCGTAACTCGCGCAACCGAAAACGCGTCTAACCCCAAGGCTCGGCGATTAGCTTCAAAAAAATCATCGTATCCGAAATCTTCAATTTTTTTATCCATTGGTTTACTTTTATTGTTTACGGCCGCAAAAGTAGTCCTTTCCGGGGAACCTCTTGCGGCCTATTCCTTTGCTCAATTTTCGTTTGGTCTAAACCTGCGCGAACAAGATCATGTAGTTATCGCCGTACTTTTTGGCGCACTTGGGGCAATAGGCGTAATGGATATAGTAATCCGTCGCCTTTTTCCCCTGGGTCGCCAGGTATTCGTTCATTTGTTTTATGAACTTTGGGACCGCGTGATACGGACCGGAGAAAACTTTGGCCGCGAAGGTGCCGGAGAGGCCCACGTTGTTCGCGCCGGGAACCTGGCCGGTCACGGAGAGATATATCTCCGATTTGAAAGCGCTGGGGTCGCGGAATAGCAAGAGAGCATCTTCACTGTTCGCCTCCGCTTTGCCGGAGTCCATCATCATTGTGTAGAGCTTAGTGACCTTCTTATTGATCATGGAAGGAAGCGGCATGTGGAATAGCGTCGGCATGGTTTCCTTGATGAATGGCTTGTTGCCCCAGGTGTAGGTTTTATTATCCCACTTCTCCGGGTTGAATTTCGGACAGCATTCTTTGTTTTCGTTGGTCATGTATTTAATGGTAAACCCGTTGGCAAGGGGATTCAATGCGGGTTTTGCTCCGCTAGAAACTTGTCACTTTGCGCTGGGTTGTCCCGCTATTGCTTTGGGCAAAATGAAAACCGCACGATTTCGCTAGTCGGATTTCTTCTTTTTACTTTTTACCGCGCCCACAATACCGATGATGGCTATCAGGAGTCCAAGCAACTGTCCTCCCGGACTATCATCAAATTCACCATATACAAACATAAAGGCCCCGAACAATATTGCGAGAACGGAGTATGCGATTCTGCTTTTATTCATAGAGGGAAGAGGAGGGTCAGAGTGTGTATTAAGTCTTGGCAGGAGGAATGTACTTGAATTTACTTGAAATTGTTTGCAATTTTGCCGGATCAATAAATTCAGAAAGCTTATCGAGATTACTCTTCCTTGAGGCATCAAGGGCAGGGCCTCCTTTTTTCATAATCCACATCAATTCGGGTGACATTATATTTACTTGGTTACCGTTTCTTTCTATGGTTACAAAACCCTCTTTTGGGAAATAAAAAGTTCCATAGGGGGCTTCCTGAACGTAATAATCTCCCTCCGTTTTCCATTTGTGGCAATCAAATAACGCTCTTCCTTTATTCACTGAAAATTTTCCATCCGCAGTTTGTTCGGCATGAAACCCATTATTGTCTAAAAATTCAATAAACTCATCTTGATTTTTTTCGTCAAAATACAAGTCGATATCTCCGTGTTCGGACGGAGTGCCACTCAATAATTCTCCAGCCCAGCTACCTCGAAAAAATAAAGGGGCAGGAGATTTAATGATTTCGTTAAACGTTGCTTCTAGCTCCGCTCTTTTTTCTTTTTTATATGCTTCAATTTGTTCCGCTGTCGGCTCTGAGGGAGTTTCTACATTCTGATTCTTGGCATCCATTAGCTAATTAAATCACTTTTTATGTTTTAAGAAAAACATAAACCATTACGAGCTTAAACTTTTTGTTTCTCAGCTTCGAATGCGGAGGATGTTTGAGGGGCGGTAAGGGAAAGCAATATTTATATATGAAAATCAAAAGGCGCCGAGCTTTCGCTCAGCGCCGAACCCTTTCGGGTGATGAACGCTACTAGATGACCTTCAGATAACGATGCCCGTGCTTTTCGGCGAGCGTTTTGATTTTCACGCCTTTCTGGCCGATCAGATGCCCTCGGAATTGATCCGGGCAGCGGACCTGTCCCGAGGCTGGAATTCGCACGAAGAGCACAGTGGTTCCGTGCCTCCAGAAGATATCGTAGCCTTTCGCTTCGGTGAAGACCTGGTCGACCGAAGAGCCCGGGTAGTCGTATATGCAGACGACATCCGAGTCCGGCGGAAAGAGCGGCTCGAGGGTCTTCTTGAACGCCTTGATCCTCTCTTCTTTGACGATCTTGACTACTCGACTGGCTTCGCTGGGGTTCGGAATCGTGATTTTGATGACTTCTCCCGTGAGCCGATGAGGACGGAACAGCCCCTCTCGCATCTCGCCTTCCAAAACCGGAAATGCAGTGAGATAGCTGCCTGGCATGGCGATTTGAATCAGGGTTTTTCCATCGCTATCGACCATCTTCCACTCGGAAGAGATCGGGAGACCGGTCTTGTCGTCACCATCCTTGATACGACGAAGGACTTCGTGCTGGTAAGCTGAGTTCCACTCGAATTCGACACGGGTTAGAACGTCGCGCCAGAGTGGCTCGATCCAGGACCGGTAAGGCTGGTGATCGTTGCTGTTCGATTTGGAGATCCAGTCGACCCAGATGGGTTTCGGCATCTCTCCTTTGACCCGAAGAGCCATAGGATGGTGTCGATAGAACATCACGAAGTCGAGTTCCTGTTCGGGCGTCGTGATTTCGTTCGGAAGATCGTTGGAGATTTCTTCCGGCTCACAGTGCCACTTCTCCGCGAGAAAGTTCATGGCATGCTCACCATTCGAAACCGCCTCAGGCCGATTGATGAGAGATTGAGACCAACGTAGCACCGCAGTGTCTCCCAAACCAGAATCGAGAGACATGCGTGCCTCGCGTTCTCCGAGCGTAAACGTTACCATTTTAAGCCTCCTTGCGGATTAGGGGTGTATGGTGAACCCCGATTTTAAAGAGCAGATCAAAGCGCGACAGCCGCACTTTTTCATGCCTATTCTAACATAAAATATGATGATTTGTCAAGATTATTTTGCTTGACCGCTTTGCTGCCCGCGTTCGCCTCGCGGCAAAGAAAAACACCCATTAGGGTGTTTTTCTTCTTGCTCGGCTCCGCGGGTAGGGAATCTCACGCGCTCGCTGACACTCGCTTTTCAGAACCCACGGTTCTGAATAATCTCCTCCACGGGGAACCGAGCGCGGTTCCCCGACCCCCTCCGCTGTTCGATTCCTACCCGATGAAAAAATAAAACACCCCACAAGGGGGTATTTTATTTTTTGCTCCGAGCTGTGCAGGAACTTAGAACCGTTATTTTAAGCGGCTGGCACTCCTACGAAATGGACGCGGCCGTCAAAATGCTCCGGGGAGAAGAACCGTTTACCGAGGAAGCGATGAGGTGGATGGAAATGACCAAGCATTAATCTGCTAGTATTACTTTTTATACTCCAAGATATCTCCAGGTTGACACTCCAAGGCTTTGCAAATCGCGTCCAAGGTTGATAACCGGATAGCTTTTGCTTTTTCGTTTTTCAAGACAGAAATATTGGTCATCGTGATACCGACTTTCTCGGCGAGCTCTGTGACGCTCATTTTTCGTTTTGCCAACATGACGTCAATGTTAATAATGATTGCCATGTTAATTAAACTGTTAAGTCGTTCTCGGATTTTATATCCACGGCACTTTTCAAGGTTCTTTCAAACACAGCCGCTGCAGTGGCGACTACGATAGAAATAAAGGTAGTCACAATAGACACAGCAATAAAACCTGCCGGATCGTCATCCGCGTTACCATTAAAAGATACTCTTATGTATATTGCCGCTATCACAATTAAGACACTCAGCACGATTGCGCAATATTTTATATTTCTTAAAGCCTTGACGGAGTCTAGAGAGAATACTTTGCTTTGTCCAATGTATCCGAGCAATTTGAATGCTTGATACAGGGCAACAAAAAATGAGATGGACGCTAGATATCCATACACCAGGAACGGATCGGCGTAAATACTGAACAGGTCTAAGTTTGCGGCTCTCCCCTCGGTCAAGGGAAATCTGATCATGATGGCTAGTGCCACGATACCGATGAGCACAACGACTACCTGAAGAAATACTGTTGAACTTTTTTTCATAGATGAGACTCTTAAGTTATTCATATTCCCAGTCTAATCTACTGTATATCGTTTGTCAATATATATTTATCGCAAATCAGGTTATTCCTTATTTTTAGGCGATCCCCACTGCCAGCGTGGTTTTTCTCCTTTCCAATAACCAAAGGTGAATATAAGCGCAATCATTAGTAGAAAACCCAAGAGAGCTGCACCTGGTGCGTCATCGGTATCTCCAACATAAATACCGGCAATAAAAATAGCTACGCCAATAGCCACAACAAGCCACCCCTGCCATTTCGCCGGCACCCAGCCCCAACCGTAGAGTCGCGCCTTGAACCAATAGCCCTGCGGATTATCTTTTAAATATTTTATGTATTCTTTGCATAATATTAATATCAACTGTTTTGGCATTTTTGTTGACATTGGTCATGCAGATATCAACTACTTCACGCTCTGTCGCACCTACGTCACGAATCGTCGTTCAATTGGATTAATTAAAATTTAATTATCTCAAAAGATAACCACTTATGTTTTGAGGTTTTTTTATTACTGTAATCACCCTCATGGGACCATTTATCTACTTTTCTTTTCCAAACATTGCCCATTACTAACAACCTCAAATTTTTATCGGCTAAATACTTTTTAATATACTTAGTCTTTACCATCAATAAATGACCGTGGTTAGCAAGCTCAAACTTATCTTCTCCTTGTCGTCCTACATTACGGTAATAACCATCCTGCCAATTAACACAATAAGCAACCAGCTCTGACCCTTTATAATAACTTAACGTATTTTTTCTTTGTGATAACTTGAAATGCTCTATTATTTCTGGGGCGGGAAAAAGTTTAACGCAATCATCAAAGTCCTCAGAAACAATCCCGTATGAAGGAAGTAACTTGTCTTTTAATTCATCGTGTCGATTACCAGAATCGTCCAAATATAACCTACCATTCTGCCTTGCCTTTATAGGCAGTTCATTTATGTAGGAATTTCGGCAGCTGTAATTTGGTGTAGAAAATTCAAGTTTCTTTGAAATTTTAAATGTTGGAGGTTTAATAAAACAGGTGGTTATGTGCCTATTAAATGCTTTATCTTCATATTTGAAGTCAGTGCTTTCGTATAGCGGAAACCATTTTGCTTTCGGATCAAAAAGCTCATAGGCATCACGATTTTTAATTCTGCCCTTTATCCATTTCTCCGTGTTTATTTCTAAATCTGTAAATCGTACGAAATGCGGTCTTTCTTGTATGCTTAATTTTGGCAAAGAAGCATCACATTTTCGTTGGCTTGTTAGAAGTTCTAACCAATCATTTTCTGTAGTTGATAAGTTTTGGACGCACCACATTAAAAACATTTGAATTGCATGTCTAGCAAAATAATTTAGCCTGGTTTCATATCGATTACCCTCGAAATCATGCTGCCAGCGTGATGGCCGCTCTTTCCAATATTGAACTTTTTTTCTATACCCAAGTATTCTCATATTGGCGAATACTTGCTTAGCCGCTTTCTTGCAATCATATCTAAAAGTCCTGCAAATATGGGACAGCTCATATTTATAATCTTTAGCCCCTAAGGAATACTCAAGAGAGTAATCACAATTATCAAAGAACATTTCTTCATCAACTGGCTCAATTATTTCAGGTGTAATTATTTTAGTAATAGATTTTGCTTTGGATGCTACCTTATTACCAATTTCATCCAAAATATCTCTGCATAGACATGCAATGGTGAAGTGATTTGTCTGCAATCCGAGCTTAGCGATTTTTCCATTAATTGTTTGTAACTTAGGATTTCCTAGAAGACTAATGGAATATATGATCCGGAGACTGTTCAAAACAATATCCAGGTTATCTGAATTTAGATTTAGCCCTAATTGGTTTATTGTTCTTTGATCACGTTTAGAATTTTCAAATAAGCACAATAAAGATTTATTGCGATATGCAATGATTGGTGATTTTAAATAAGTTGAAAGAAATTCTAGTGTATTCATTGTGATAGAGAAAGGCGCATGGATTTATTTACGATATTTTTCCAGCTTGAAAAAGCGTATCCTTTTAATTCTGGAAAATATGAATCAATGCTTTCGGAGGTGTAAGTAAAAAACTGTGGTAGGTAGTAACCACTTCCCGTTAATCTGCAAATGCCCAATAATAGCAGCCTCCTTAACAACTCCTTCTTTTTCGGAAAGTCTATTTTATCAAGCTCTCTTATAATCTCACTTAACCCGTAATCACGTTCAGATGATTTCAAATATTGGATTATTTCTGATCGCGTTTTATTTATCAGTCGCTTATTATTAATCCTGACTGCCTTTTTCAAAATAGCCACAAATAATTCGGGGCTGTCCACATTCACTTTATTTTCTGATCCCCATTTTCTAATTTTTTGAAGATCGTTATCGCTAAGCGAAGGGACTAATTCAGTAATCAGTCTGTATGTAAAATAACCTTCCGTTTTAGCGTACTCATTTATTTTTTTCTGTAGGGCTTCAATCTGGCCTTTTTGGGCCAGAGTTTTTAATTGTTTAATATTTAAGTCTTTATAACTAACTTTAAATTCAGAGTTGCTTTTCTCAGCCGCTCGATATCCTTCTTGCTCCAACTTTTTTAAATATACGCCAACCTCTCTTAGAATTGTTTTTAACTCCGGATCAGCTAACGATGCAGAAAAGTCCCTCAATAAATTCATTCTATGCGATGGTTCAACATCCGTTTTAAGAATTAAATAGTATTGCCGCGCCAGGCTTTTAGCTGTTGTGTAATCTTTGTTGAATAAGGACCACTTTATGGAGGCAAGATAGGCTTTAGTAATATATTCAAAATAATCAGAAGAGTTTTCTTCTTTAACATCCATCAATCTTAGAAGGGGGAGGATTTCGGAGAACTTACTATACGGATTACGTTTTATATAAGTTGATATTATTCGCTCTAAAGCCTGATTTTGATTTACTTCACTTTTCATCACAAAAGAAGAAAGATAATCCAGGGCCAGAGAATAATCGGCATAGGCGGCTGATTCCAAAAAATCAAGTTTCCAATACCACGATCCTTCTATAACATCAGAAACACGATCAATTAATTTTAAGATTGGTTCGAAATGTTCTTTTTTTTGAGTGCGCGCCGAATCAATAAGATTAGTTATCCTTAGATCGCCTTTATTCCAGAGACCGCGAGAATATTTAAGATTTTTCTCAAATATATCATCCGCCATTTCCGGGAAACCTTTATGAGCAGCTAGAACAGCCAGTTTTTTTAAATTGTCGCTCTTATTTAAATTATCAAGCTCTTCTTTTTGTCGCAGTTCTAAAGCCCGGTTCAAATAGCCTTCTATTTTTTCTTTTAATGTAGAAGTTTTTGGCGTAGTTAAAGAAACGAGGCTTTCTAAAAGTTCTGCCTTGTTGCTAACATAATCATGACCGAATATTTTTTCCAATCTATCTAGAGAATTTAATAATTTATTTGGGAACAGCGAGTTTATTTCCCAAATATTGTCATCAATTAAGTTGTGTAAATCTTGGCTGTAGGGATATAAATTTTTTTGTATGTCCGCAGAATAATGTGATTCACGCTGTGCGTTTATCTGATCAATTTTTTCTTTATATAATTTCAAACTATTATCAAATAATTTTTTGAAGGATTGCCATATAATCTTTTTTGCTCTCAGAAGTAATCTGGATTTCGTTAATTCTTGCCCTATGGACAAAACCTTTACGAATTCAGGATTCTCCCTCTCGGAATTATCATTTGATTTAGAAAATTTATTTTTTAATTCTTGTGAATAAAACTCTCCCAACTTGAAACTTCTGTCCACCAAAGACCGTAACGCCGTCCAACGCATGAAAGTATCTCGGTTGTTTCCATGAGTTCCCCAATAAGAGTACCCGTGATCATGATAAGGGATTTCCAATTTTACCTTGTCTAATAGTCTTATTATTCTTTCTTTTCGACCCCTAACGTTATGCACAAATAAAGCCTCACTTAAATCCAGATACTGGTTGATATAGCTATCGTTATATAAATACTTCTCGAGCTTCTCATCTGCTAATAATGTTTTAAAGTCTTTCTTGTTAGGCACATTGATACCTTCTTTTTCCATCTGCAAATAGGTTAAAAGGCGTTCTATTTTGGGCGCGCGACGAATCGCTGTTAAAGCTTCATCGATATTTGTTTTAAGGTGCTGAAGATGAATTCTCGTTATATAGTTACCCTTAAATCCTTGAAGAATGGATTTATTTTTCTTGAAACCTATCTCTTTCTTTAGGAAAGTTAAGCTTCGTTTATACCGACCAATATTAACCAATGCGGTTGCAAGCTCCTCGGCATTATCCCAAAAACGATCTTGAGAGCGATTATCATTTCCCCAGAGCAATTCTCTGTCTAAAGAAATCCTGAAAAGGCTGTCGTCTATAAGACGATGAGCTAGAGTTAAACAGTTCTTGCTTTTTTTCTTGGCGAGAATATTCCCTATGGCCAGACGCTTAAAGACCCATTCTTGACGTAGCCAGGGCTGATCACCTTTGGGGAGTAATAATTCTTCTTCGACTTCTTTCAGAAGTTTATCGGTTGCGATTTTAGCTTTTGAATAAACATCCTCATCATGAACTGTCGGGTAAATATCGCTGGTAGTAACCGCATACTTTACCAAGTGTTCAATATTATTTGTCTGAAAAAAATAATTTACAAAACTCTTACCAACCTCAACCTTGGTTTGATTATCAATATTTGATCGTAATATTTCTCCGAAAAACTGATTTTTGTGAAGCACGGCATATGTGTTTCTGACAGACAGCTGCGACAAGCCTACTGCTTCTAAATGTTTGATTGTATACTTGCGACCATATAATAACCGGGTGTTTTGAGAATAATATTTGGCGATCCGTTGGTGAAAAGCGTCCTTATCTTTCGACAACCTACTCACCACAAATCTTCTAAAGCTATCATGATATGGTTCAAGACTGTTGCTGTTCGCAACCAAAAAATGTTCAATTTTTTCTATGAGATTATTGAAGCTTGCCGTATTAAATTTGGAAACTATGTTGCGTAAATCCTGCCTTGGTACCGGCGAAAAGTGGAAACATAAATATCCCAAACATTCCTTCTCGCGATTATTAAAACTATTCCAGATAGGTTTATACCAATCAAAAACTTCAGAGTATTGTTCTTGCGAACCAATTACTTCATCGAGACTCCCTCCACCTTGTACCTTTTTGCTGAGGTAAAATAGTGAGATAGCTAATCCTCCGGTTTTGTTTTTAATTATTGTTGCCTGGTCTTGGGACAAACTGATATTTGCTTTCTCGAGATATTGCTTTGTTTCTATTTCACTAAAATACAGATCAGTACTGATTTCTTTTTTTATATTCGCTGATAAATTTTTAATTGATTGAGGTAAGTACTTTTCTCCCCAAGTACTTAATAAGAAAATTACTCCGGGGTAATTAACCGATGGTATTGCATCTAGTACAGACCGTTCCTTATATTTATCAGTCTCCACCTGATCTAATGCGTCGACGATGATGACAATTTTTTTCCCTGGTCTCTGAAGTGCCTTTTCGCTCAATTTTTTTAAAGCCTCATCAAATGTTTTATCAATAAAGTCCTCATTATCGTTTACGCCTATAGACATTGGCAATAAACCAAATTCAAAACATCTTTGAATGATGTCTGCCTTAAACCATGAGCTTTTTAGTCTGTTTGTATTTGAATGGCCAGCCCGATTTTTTGTAGTTTCAAAAGGACGAATGCGACAAAAATAGGGAAAGAAATCCGGATTTTTCTCTGCTAGTCTAGAAAGTAATACGGTTTTCCCAGAGCCAGAAGGGGCAAATAAAAGAACAAACCCTCCATTCTTTTTCTTAATCTCTATTGCCTTAATAATCTTCTTTTCTAACTCAGGACGTTCAATGTAATTTGGCGGCGCGATAATCTCCTGAATCAAACCCGTTTTTAATCGATCGATTAAACTAGCAACATGAGTTGAGAATATTTCTACTTGGTCCGATACAAAAGTTTTTGTGACTCTATTTATGAACGCATTTACACGGTCATTATCGATAACGCCTTGCTTTTTAAGTTTTACTACTAATCTCTTTTCTAAAGATTCTATATCGGGAAGTTTTTGGAAGCGAAACGCCCCAATGAAGTCTTTTAATTCTTTTTTATTGCTAAATGGTTCTTCACTACAATTTGCTTCAATATTTTTTAGCTCAGTGGAATATTTAGTTTGGAATTTTCTCCAAGACAGCTTCCTTTTATTGACTCTCCCGATATCTCTTAACAGGCTATTTAGATCGTTAGTAGGTATTTTATTGCTAGCTATAATTAAAGAAACATTTTTCCCATTATCTTTATGGGTGCGCCAACTTTTTAAAAACTTAAATATATTCGTTCCTTCTTTGCGACGAGAAGATGTTTTTGGACGTATATTACTTACCCAAAGATCAGCGAAACCCCATTTGGTACCTTGATTGAGTGTGTGTTTAATTTGAACAATCTCAACACTATCATCTGTATGATATTTGGTTAGATCTTCAATTCTTCTAACGGAACCGTGTTTCCTATCAGGTTTAATTTCTATTTTCTCTAAAGAGGATGTGCTTGTGAGAAGGTCTAAAAAACAAATCCCTGCATATAATTTCTCGAAGTAGAACGGCGCATCTTCATTTCTGGTAAGTCGTTTTGCCATAAATATTCCATAATTTACAGCTCTTTTATTTCTTTTAGAACTTCTTCTACGTTGCCGGTATGCACCAAGAAGAAGTGCAGTTTGTTGCCTCCAAGATTCGACCAAATCTCGCCAATCTTAACTTTATAAGCAGTATCTTCATTGCTTACGCGATCCGCACCTTTCCATTCGAGGGCGATAATATTTCCTTTTTTGGTTACAGCAACAAAGTCTGGATAAAACTTTCCGCGTTTCCAGCCCTGAATGTAAAACGGATCAATCTTCTCACGGCTGCGAACCCAATATTTAATATTAGAAAGTGTGTCGAGATCGAGACGCTGGACGAACTCAAGCTCTTCGCGGTTGAGTTTATCTGTCTTTTCGTAGTAATTCCTATTAAACTCCTGCGGTATAGCTTGTTTGAGAGTAATGGTGGCCGGGAAAGCGTCGAACGGTTCTGTAGTGATTTTCTTTTTCTGCAAAAGCGAATCGAAGCGTTCCTTGGCATATTCTTCCAAAATGCCATTAATCACTTCGCTTAGCCGGTCGGCCAAGACATAACGATTGACTGATAGCTCAGAAAGCGTGTGAGACTTGAGCTGATAATCAATGGCTTTATCGAGGAAACCGACTTTGTCCGATTTTTCCAAAAGAGGAAAACGTAGCTTCTTATCCAGCCACTGCACCAGTTCATTCTTTGTAAAGTTCTTGTCAGAGTAATTAAGTTTCAAAAACATCTGCTTTCCACGCATCCATTCGTCTTCGTTCTTGATATCAATAATGGCGCGTCCGTCGTTATCGTAATGGATTTGAAATTCAAATTTATAATCCTGTTTTGAAAGCTCGAAGTCGCTCCCAACCAAATCTTCAAAAGTTAATTGATCGCCGTCCAAGGCCATCATCGGCACCTTCAGCGTATCTAAGATAGCCTTCTTCGCTTCTAATTCGTAAGAGGTATCCTTCTTATCGGCCCCGATAATGTCTGATCGGCTATAACCGTTGCTTTCCAGGCCGGAAATAATCTGCTCTGCCGCCTCATTAAAATTCCTGGCTGATGCAAAAACATAACTTCTATTAAAGTCTTCGTTAGCTTTTTTCTTTGCATATGGCAGACGGATAATGCGTCCGATAATCTGCTCAACAGCAATCTTTGAACCAAGGTTGGCAACGGAAACTAGTACATAAGCAAAAGAACAATCCCAACCTTCGGCCAGAGCATTCACCGTGATGATATAACGGATATCACTGCTCCTGCTAAAAAGATCAACTCCTTCCAGCTCGTTCTTTTCTGAAGTTTTGATAGCGATTTGTTCGGTTGGGATTTTTCGCTCAATCAAAAACTCTTTTATGTGTTCAACAGTGATGGTATTGCCGTCCTTATTTTTGGGCTGTGCTTGGAGAAGTGCGATCGGCCGGATATATTCGCCCTTAATTTTCTTTGCGTCCTTTTCCAACTCTATTCGCTTTTCAATACCTCTTGTCAGAGCATTTTGCCATTGAGCTGCGCTCTCAAGAACGATAGGAATCTTTACCATCTGCTCGTCCTTAAGTTCAGAAGCATGAATTTCAACAAGAATATTACTGTTATCTCGTGGGGTGGCAGTGTATTCAACAATAAAACTTGGGTTTAAGTCTTTGAGGAAATCGATAGAAAGCTTAGTTGCTGTCTTGTGTCCTTCGTCAATTACCACTAGCGGATTACTTAACCGGACCACGTTAGCCAGTGAATTTATAACCGTGCCTTCGCTATCTCGTTCAAGGAAATCCGGTTCCTCAATATGTTCAAAATGATCCAAAAGCGCGCCGTTCTCTTGGTAGACTTTATATTTGTTTTGCAAAGACTTCTCTTTGCGGAATGCCTCAAGGCTGGCAACAACAATGCAAAGATTATCGGCAACGTCAGCTTTGCGGATAGATAAAGCTTCTTCGTTTGAAAAAATCTTAACGCTATTATCGAACGCCTCATCAAGCACTCTTCGATGTGGGTCTTTGCGATCTTTAAACTTCTTTAGCGTCTGAGTTTTGATTGCTTCGGACGGCGTAAACCACAGCACGATGCCGCGATCGAGCTTATTCTGCAAGGCTCCGCTCATAACCTTTTCTACCGCATGGCAACCAACCAAAGTCTTACCGCCACCGGTAGGTATCTTGATGCATACAAATGGAACTTCGCCGAATGCCTCAGCACGATAGGGCTTCTCGGTAATGCCCATGAAAGCGTATTTCAGACCGGCCTTGTGCAATTCCTTCAAGAACTGCTCGAGCGTTTCCAGTGTAGTTTTTTGATAGCGTTTGAGTTCCATAGTTTTAATATACTTTTACTTCGTAAGGGATCTGCTTGAACGCGACGTTGTGCTTGGCAAGCGTCTCGTCGTCAATCAGGCATCGGTCCGCATAGATGACCTTTTTGTTCTCAGTCTTTTTGATTTTCTTTAGAAATGATTTATTCAAATCGTTTTTATTCTTGCCCTTATAAAGCAAGTAATACTCAGTGGTCCCAAGTTCACCGATATAATTCTCGTCAATTTTCTTCGGATCGATGTTGGTTTGAGTTTCGGTGAAGTAAATATAAGTGGCGAACTGACGAAAGTCACAAGTATCTTCAATCTGGCCGTGCTCGTTAAAAAGGGGCTTGTCTAATTCGCAGTACTCAAAACCTTCTTTAAAACCGTATTTCTTGATTGCACGCTTAACTCGCTCGGCTGTAATATCTTTTGCAACCTTATCTTCCATTTCAACCATAATAAATTTACGATTCCCTCCGTCTTCTTTGTTCAAATCTAAAACGGCATGGCCGGTAGTACCTGAACCGGCAAAGGAATCAATGACTAAGGAGTCTTCATTAGTTGTAAGCTGCAAAATACGTTTTATTAAACGTACCGGCTTAGGTGTATCAAAAGGAAAATTTTCAGTACCTAATAATTCTTTAATCTCTTGCTTGGCTTCTTGATTATCTCCAACCTCATCTCTTAACCAAATGGATAGAGGAACTGTACCACCTTGGACTTCTGAAAGGTATATTTTTACAGAGGGAACATTCTTTCCATTCTTTCCGAACCATACACGATTATCATTTCTCCATGCCTCAAAATTTTCTTTCGACGTAGACCACGATCGTCCATTGGGAGGATTAACTACTCTGCCACTAGGAGTAGTGATTGGGTAATCATAGGCCTTTGAATAAGTTTTTACTGAAAGATCGGCCGGTTTCCACGGACCACGAGGATCATTATCTGGATTTTTGTATCTGGCATTTTGACGCTCAGTTCGGGATATTAAATTTCTTATCCATCCATGCTTTTCTGCTCCTTTATTCTTATGCTTCGCATAAACAACTATGAAGTCGTGCATGTCGGAGAAATACTTGGCGTCATTTTGTGGTGAGTACTTCTTTTGCCAAATGATATTTGTAACAAAGTTTTTCTCCTCAAAAATTTCATTAAGCAGTGATCTTAAATTGTGTTGTTCGTTGTCATCGATTGATACAAAAATTGCACCATCTTCAGCAAGCAAGTCCCGTAGAAGTTTTAGGCGAGGATGCATCATGCATAGCCATTTATCGTGGCGCGTCAGATCTTCTGATTCGCGGCCGACCACCTTGCCTAGCCACTGCTTAATTTTGGGAGAATTAACTTTGTCGTTGTAAATCCAGCCTTCGTTACCAGTGTTGTAAGGAGGATCGATATAAATACACTTAACCTGGCCGACATAATAAGGCATCAAAGCTTTCAATGCCTCCAGGTTATCACCATGAATAATTAGATTTTGAGAGTTGTCACCAGCCGAAGCGGTCTTAACTTTTTTAAGCAATTTAAAAGGAACCTCTTTGTCGTGGTTTGTTACCGCTTCTTTTCCGATCCAGTTTAGTGTTGGCATAAATTATTTCTTCTTTTTGGGTTTGATATTGCTTGTATCTTCCAAGAAAGCGTTCAGGTCAGATTCTTTTATTCGCCATACACCAATCTTGGATGCCTTAAGTTTTCCCAATTCGATATAGCGGTTCACCGAGCGGGTACTAACTCGAAGAATCTCTGCGACTTCTTCAATGGTTAAAAGTTTTTCGGCTGGTTTGTTTGGCATAATAAATCCTTATTGGTATTGTATCGCTTTATGGCAAAAATGGCAAAAGTTGTCATTAGAATTTGTCAGACAATTTCTTGTCCACAGCGAACGGGTCTTGCAGCATTTTTCCGGATCGGCTAAAATAAATACATCAGAGTTAGTTGGTCTGACGGCGACTGAATTCTCAGTCTAAACGCGACGGGACTACGACTACTGTTATCGGCACTGCCATTCGGCGTGTGCATTTGATGACAAGAGTCGTGGTCCCGTTTTTTGTTTTCCAACTAGCTCTGCTGATAAATAATTTCCCTCTGAGGCTAAGGTGCCTCGATTAGACTGACGAATTTGATTAGACAGATAAAGGCTAGCTCCCGGCAGGGGCCAGCCTTTTATGTTGCCCCAAGAAGCAATCGAAGAATTTAAAACGCTTTACGAAAAACGCTACGGCGTGAAGCTCTCCGATGAGGAGGCTGCTTTGCGCGCGAATAATCTTTTCAAGCTCTACAAGATCACCTACATGGGTGAGCCGAATATAGACGATTTCAAAGAAAAAGTAGTGAAAAGCCATGACCTCAGCACCAACCACAATTAGCGAAATACAGTTCTACCCGGTTAAACCCCAGGACGGCCTCCTTGGGTTTGTTTCGTTTGTTCTGGACAGTAAATTCTGGATGGGATCGGTGGCCGTGTTCTCCAGACGTGAGGGCGGATACCGGCTTGTGTACCCAACGCGCAAAGTGGCCGGACAAAACATTAATATTTTTCATCCAATTAACCACGAAGTCGGCGTCCTGGTCGAAAAAGCCGTCAGTGAAAAAGTAGCTGAAATATTTAGTGAATCATATGAACAAACCGAACCGGACAACACGTGGTAAAAGCTTAAATTTCTTTCCAGCTCCTCACCTGGTCTTCGATGACGACCAGCTGAAGAATTCGCTCACGCACGCCGAGCGGGATTTTCTCATGGTTATCTGCCATCTCTCAAACCGCTATGCAAATGCAGACGGCTGGTTTTGGCATACCGACCGATTGTTTACCACGCGCGAAGACAAGGAGCGCGGGTTCGCTTCGTTCGGGTTCAGCAGATCAACATGCCGCCGGGTTAGAAAGAAACTTGCCGGTCTTGGGCTAATAGAAACTAGACCAGGAACATCGGAGCGCGGCCGGTGGGCCGGAACTTTGTATCGCCTCAACCCCAGACTTCTCCAATCTGCCGGGGTTCATAATGAAGCACGGTCAGGTGTCTTAGAGAATCATGGCCCAGGTCCACCATGAAGCACTTAGTAATAAAGATTGAGTAAGAAAGAAATAATAATAAAGCTTAAATAAAGCAAGATAGCTCGTCAAAAATTAAAAAATAGGGGTTGGGCAAAGCTTGGGTGAAACTTGGGCAGATTTTTGAGAAGACAACCGGATAAAAGGAGGACAAAATCGACACAAGAATAGATACCCAACCTGTAAATAAAGGCGTAAAATGTAAGTAATCAAGTGTTTGACTTCTTTCGACCTTAGGACCATGTTGTGCTTAGGTCGACTAAATAATTAATGAAAACAATCATATGACAAACAAAGCCAAAATAACCACCGTAATCGCCCTTGTAGCGGTCTTTGGGGCAGGATTCGGGGTTTATTACCTTCTAGGAAACAAAGCACCGCGCGGAGGCACGAATGCAGACGTAGCCTCAATTACGACATTCGAGCAATGCTCTGAGGCCGGTTACCCGATCGTTAAGCATTATCCAGATCAGTGCAAAACTCCGGACGGCAGGATTTTTGTAAACGACAACCCTCCAAGCCAAACAGAGCTTGTGAAAGCCGAGCAAGCAATTCAGACGTTCATGGGAGAACCGAATCTTGAGTTGCAATACACCGGACAAAATAATCATCCATCGAACTTTGCCGTCTTAAGCAACGTTAAACAGAACGACGGCGGATTTACGGCCGACAATCCCGAAGAATGGGACCGGCCGGTCTATATCTTCCAGCAAACAGATTACATCAACGACCGCTGCGAAGTTTATCAATATCAGGTAACGCAAAAAACGAATCAGGTCGTGGAAATCGGAATTGTCTATCCGATAGAACGCAACGCTACCACGCCAGGTAATTGCCCTGGTAACGGATCGCTGGAAACTCCGCTGAAGACCAAAGCTGAAATCGAACAAATTGCCTTCGCTTATTTCGGCAGAGACCCGGAACACACAAAATTCATGCTTCGCTCCGACATCCAGCTTAAATACATCTCAAGCAAACCAGGCGCAGCAAACCCGGCTGCCAATGAATGGCAATGGGAAGACAAAAACGCCTCACTGCCGGACGGACTGACCGGCGATCCGTGGCAGCACCCGATTGCCAGAATCATAATATCAAGTGGCGGTAAACTGATTTACTATCTGAACACCACCGACTTGTTCCAAAACTAATATGAACCAGGAAGTACAACCAAGACTCAAGTACTTCCTCTACGCTCGAAAATCTTCAGAACAAGAAGACAGACAGGTCCTTTCGATTGACTCGCAAAAGAGCGAATTGGAAGCACTCGCAAAACGGGAAAAGCTTCAGATTGTGGAGCGTCTCGAAGAATCCTACTCAGCCAAAGCACCGGGCCGGGAGATCTTCAACGCGATGATAAAACGAATAGAGAAAGGTGAAGCGGAGGGCATTGTTGCGTGGCATCCGAACCGGCTCTCACGTAATTCCGTGGACACCGGCTACCTGGTCTACCTTATGGACCAGAATAAACTTCTCGAAATCCGAACACCCGGACAGGCATTTAAGAATTCTCCAAACGATAAGTTTTTACTAAACCTTTTGTGTAGCCAAGCCAAGCTTGAAAACGACAACAAAGGCGTGGATGTAAAACGAGGCTTAAGACGCAAAGTAGAAATGGGCTGGCATCCCGGTGTTGCTCCGATCGGCTATATGAACACGCCGGATAAGATGAAAGGCTTTAAGACGATCCGCAAAGACCCAAAGATGTTTCCGATTATCCGAAAAATGTTCAATATGATTTTGAGCGGCACATATACCGCGCCACGCGTCCACGAAATTGCCGTCAATCAGTGGGGTTTAAAGAAACTGGCCCGAAGCGGATTTTATCGCGTGCTTTACAACTCATTCTACTACGGATGGTTTGAATGGCCGGCCGGATCGGGCAACTGGCACAAGGGCAAGCACGAGCCGATGATCACGCGCGATGAATATGATCGCGTTCAGGTACTCCTGGGCCGTGGCAGTAAACCGAAGCCAGAAGCGCATTCCTTTGCCTACACCGGCATGATCCGGTGTGGTGAGTGTGGATGCATGGTCACGGCCGAGAATAAGACAAAGAAAAATAAGAACGGCAACGTTCATCACTACACTTACTATCACTGCACGAAACGCAAAGGTCCGTGCACTCAGAAATGCATAGAAGTGAAAGAAATGGAAAAGCAGATCACCGGCACACTCGCTAAAGTCCGGCCACCGGAAGAATTCCACGGCTGGGCCATGAAGTGGTTGCAGAACGAGAACGGTCGGGAGGCAGCTGACCGCAATGCGATCCTCTCCAATCAGCAAAAAAATTACGAAGCATGTGTGCGGAAACTGGACGCTCTTATAGATATGCGCGCAGCTGGGGAAATAAGCGAGGAAGAGTTTGCAAGAAAGAAATCGACGATCAATCAAGAAAAAGCAAAACTGCACGAGCTTTTGAACGACACCGATGCCAGAGTGGACAGCTGGCTGCAGACGGCAGACAACGTGCTCAAATTCGCAACCGATGCCAAAGAAGCCTTCACGGAACGTGGCCAGCACGCGAGAAAAGTAATTTTATCCGCCCTTGGTTCGAACCTCCTCTTAAAGGACAAAAACATAAGCATTGACACGGATTCCGCGCTTCTGCCGATGATTCTCGTCTCATCTTCATCAAAACAAAAAATCGGACGGTTAGAACCTCCCAATGAAGGCTCTAATAAAGAGAAAAGCCACGCTTTAGACGTGGCAAATCCCATGTGGCTCCACATGTTGAACGAGGTTAGAACTTACGCTCTCCGAGGAGAACCCGTGAACTCCGGTAAGTGACCTACTGCAAATAGAACAAAACGGAGGAGACGCGAAATGGCTTCGTATGCCTCGAACTCTGTGATCACAGAAGCTGCACCGTGCGAAGCGTCGTCTCTCCAGTACTTCAATAAGTCAGTCGAACTTCGAAACGTTCTCGCTAAGTGATCGGGCACCCCCTGTAAAATAATAGTCTCGACTCTACTCCTCCCCATTGAAGTCCGGTAAGTTCTCATAACCGCCACTTCATCACCGTTTTTCTGAATCGCTAAATGTAAAAGTACGGATTCCATTGCTGCTCCACACATTACGCAACAGGCAAGATATGCTCCCGCTGAATAGCACCTGACTGCTTCCTGGGCTCTCTGAAAAAAACCGTCACCGAAATCACCCCGGAAACGCCCGATGAGCTCCGCTACTCTCGAAGGTTCGGTTGGAATAAAAAGAACGCCCTGATTTTCATCAAGCCAGGATCTGCCGAGTGTGGTTATCGAGTAACCATTGCCTGCAGATCCGTCATCGGTCGATTGCTCATTTCTGCCCCGAACGCTTGGGCGCAGGATGCCTCGGCGGCAAAGTTCCCAAGCCGCATCATAAAAAACACCGCCAATAAGTTCGTGGGCACGTCGCTCTGCCGAAGTCTGATCGGTAATATGTTCAACTTCCCGAACGTAAGTTCTGCAAACATTTGGGATATATACGTCATACCCATAATTCCGAGCAGACATGGGGGAAGACCGAAGACAAGAAATTATGAATTGAAGTGCATCGTCGACTCTTGGCATACTGCTATTATAGCGCAATAAAACAAAACTATTCGAGGGACCTAGGGCCGTTGGAACCAAGCAACTATTTTTCCAATCACAAAAAAAATGACACCATAGCCAGCGAGCGTAAATCCGTATACAGCCGGTGGTTTTATCCAATCATCAAAGCCTTGCGGGTTGCTGTTACCCATCCAGGCAAGGCCTCCAAAAATCATAGGAACAGAAATTAGAATGATCCACTTTCCAGTTCTGCGCCTTGGACCAGCACGGTGAATAATCACTCTCTTGGTCCCACCAAAACCAAACCACGCAGCTAATGCCGCGACGATAAGGCCCCCAACAATTTGAATAAACAACTGATCCATGTCCCTATAAATTATAGGATTTTTCGGTATAATTCAAAGTATGAACGGTTTCCTGAATGTAGAAAATGAACAAATCGGGAGGCTTGGGTCACAACAAGCCGTTGAATTATTCCGTGATATTCTATGGGCTGAAGCACGAAGGCTCGGTATTTTGCCGGAAATAAGAATATCCGAACGGATAACCGCACCGGACGGCGGTATTGATGCGTCTTCAAATAATACCACCGGCATAGAGAGCGAATTGATCAAGGCAAACTATTCTGGCTTCCAGATAAAAACCGGAACCACCTTTGTGCTTACGGATGGAGCCCTGCAAAATGAATTATTTAGAAGGAATCAACCAGTGCAAAAGGAAAATCTCGGTGAAAGTGTCGTTCATTGTCTCGACGCCAATGGCTACCTAACCTTCGTGTGTTTTGGCTTGGATCCGAATGAACAAGAAACGAATAGAGCTATCACGAAAATCAAAGAATGGTTGGCTACTTGCGGGTATCAAAATGCGATTGTGCGCATATGGGGACAAACAACTATAAAGGGGTTTCTCGGTGATTTTCCATCCATACGCCTCATGGTGAATGGACGAGGTAGTGGCGGAGTCTTCGAAACACTGGACGGGTGGAAAATGCACGGCGACATGAAGCCAGAAGTGCTCACCCTGGGAGAACCGCAAAAGGAAATTATTCAAGAGATCAGAGAACAGCTACTTGCTAACACCGATGCTATCCATCTCAGGATAGTTGGAGAATCTGGCGTGGGAAAAACTCGGCTAGTGCTCGAATCCCTGAATGAAGAAAAAATCAGGTCCCTCGTAGTTTATACCGACAATCCGAGCCAACTCGAGAATCAAGGTTTCCTGGGGCAGATTGGAATGGCGGATAACGCTTTCGAGATTGTTTTAGTGCTAGACGAATGTTCGCAAGACGTAGCTGTAAGATATTGGAATAGAGTCCAATCACTCGGTAAAAGAATACGCCTAATCACGATATATAACGAAGGATCCGAGCGTGCCGGGACCACAAAGCTATTACCAATTCCACCGCTCGGAGATGATCAGGTTGCACAAATTCTAAAACAATATGGCGTGCCAGAGGAACACGTCAGAAGATGGGCGTCATTTTGCGAAGGCTCTCCTCGTTGGGCGGGAATTATTGGTGAAAACCTTCAAAGCAACTCAAAAGATATCTTGAAGGAACCTGACAATGTTCCTGTGATTAACCGATATATTGCTGGCACAGATGATCCAACAAGCCAAGCTGTTCGAGAGCGCATGCTAATAATGCGATTTCTCTCATTATTCAAGAGATTTGGATTCAAGCCACCAGTTGCGGAAGAAGCAACTGCGATATTCGGCTTGGTAAACAAATATGATAATTCAATCACCAGGGCGCGATTCGATGAACATATCAAAAACCTTCACGATCGAAAAATCCTTCAAGGAGAAAAAACATACTACATCACTCCAAAACCCTTGCAGGTGAAACTGTGGATTGAGTGGTGGGACCAACATTCGGCTGCAGCATTTGATATCAACGATTTTACCAAGCTGCCGCCCGCGCTCATTTCAGGATTTAACGAAATGTTTCGCTTCGCTCAAGAATCTCAAGCGGCAATGAAAACCGTAGAATATCTCCTCGGCGATAGCGGACCGTTTGCGGATGGGTTACTGCTAAAAGAAGAAAGAGAATCAGATTTTTTTTTAGCACTCGCTGAAGCCGCTCCCGAAAAAGCTCTGGAGCGGTTAGAAACAACAGTCGCAAAATGGAACAATGAGCAGCTCCTTGAGTTCAAAACGGGACGAAGGCAAGTGATTTGGGCGATAGAACGTATCGCGGTATGGGAAGGACTCTTCGTGAGAGCCATGCGTGTCTTGCTTAGGTTAGCAGAAGCGGAAAACGATAGAATCTATTCGAATAATGCGACGGGGACGTTCAAGGATTTCTTCTCTATCTTCACTGCCACAGAAGAATCACCGCTTATTAGATTGCCACTCTTAGAGGAATTGTTGTTTTCTAAAGATCCAGTCAAAGAAAACATAGCTATACAAGCGCTATCGTTGGCATTGGAGAATCATTTTACCCGAGCGGTTGGAGCAGAATACCAAGGCATTAGACGAGAGCCCCATCTTTGGGATCCTCGCGAACACCCAAAAGAGACGCGGGAATATACAAACAAGGTTTGGGAGATGTTAATGGCAGCACTTAATGTCGTCACTGAAAATAGTAAAAACTCAATAATGACGACTCTTATGCATCAGACTCAGGTCTTTGGCAGAAATCCAGGATCCTCTGAATTAGCACTTGATTCAGCCAGGAAGATACTCCAACAAGGAGGTAATAAAAATGATCTTATAGAAGCGGTGGTCCATATCCTATATTACGGACACGATGAGTTGCCTCAAGAAATAAAATCGAAATGGGAAGAGTTCTATAAAGAGTTGGTTCCAGACGACCTTTCGTCCCTACTTAACCGCTATGTAGCTATGAATCTCACTGAAGACTACTTTCGGAAGCGAGATGAATACGATGAGCAGGGAAAAGAAAAAAGAATAGCTGACCTTGCTGATAAAGCATACCAAGACCAATCAGAACTTCTAAAGAATATACCTTGGCTGGTGACAGACGAGGCTGGAAATGGATATGTTTTCGGTCATGCGTTAGGAGAAAAAGATAAAGAAAAAAAACTACTCAATATAATTCTGGAAGCACGTAGGAATACGCCCGAAGAGAAACGGCCAAGTCAGTATTTTCTCGGTGGCTATCTTCGAACTATATTTGAAGAAAATCCAAGCAAGTGGGAATTGTTGTTTGGAGATCTCTCAAAGGAAGAATTGTTTGTGCCACTACTCCCGGAGTTGGCCTGGAGGGCAGGTATTACAGACCAAATAATGGAAAATATACTCTCTCTTGTAGAAGATGGGAAAATAAATCCCGTCTTGCTTAGCCACTTCAAGTACGGGGTATCAATACGAGAACTTGGAGAAAAAACGCTAGAGCAATTTGTCATGGTTCTTATGGGGCAAAGTAAGAAAATAACATCTTCTATCGCGCTTGATGTATTCTCCCGTTACTACGTTGATAAGGAATCGGGACACGAAATACCAAAAGATCTTACGTTAGCAGTACTCACAGACCCAATGTTCTTTGCTGAATCCGATGAGCGTGCGGATGTCATGGACGACTATACGTGGTCCCAAACAGCAAATAAATTCTTGGAAAAATATGGTGCAGACAAAGAGGCTGTCGTGAAAATAGGTACATTGATGCTAAATAGCCTTGGCAACTCCGGCAGTATAGTGGATCATGCCGACAGGTATGTAAGAGGCATACTGATGAAAATATCGGAAGCATACCCCAACGAGTTGTGGCTTAAAGCGTTGGATAGCTTGGAAGAAAAAGGATATTTCATCTTCAAACATTGGCTCAGTTCGAATGAATTCTTTGATGCTCGAGATCATGCAAATCCATCGGTAATAGGAAAGATAAAACTCGACGCCTTGTGGGCATGGATAGATAAAGATGTAGAGAAAAGAGCCTGGTTTATCGCCAATATGGTACCAAATGTATTCTCAAATGATCCGGGACAAGTGTGCTTAGCTAGAGAGATCCTCATACGCTATGGAGATAGAGAGGATGTCAGAAGAAATCTCGCCGCTAATTTCTTTACGGAAGGATGGTCCGGAGAAGCCAGTGAACACCATAAAAAAATGCTAGAAGCCATACTGCCACTAAGAAAAAAAGAAACGGATCAAAGAGTTATTAGGTGGTTGGACGATTACATTAACCAACGTAAACGCGCCATCGAAAATGCAAAGACAGAAGAAGAAAGAAGCGATTTCTAATTAAGTAGTAACGAGCAAAATCCACAGAAATGTGGATTTTGCTTACGTTGGTGGTAGTATTGATATAACAACTGAATAGGGGTTAATCCCCAGACCTAAACCCTCGGATTTCCGGCGGCATGGTCAAAAACGCAACGAGCATAAAGATCCCCACATCAGGATCGCTCGTTGCGTCATACAGGGAAACCTGTATGGGAGCCGCAAGGTTCCGCCTGGTGCTGGGGTCTTTGCGCATAAAGAATCCACGCACCAGGACGCAAAGGTCGTCCTGAAACAATTCATACAAACATGAATGACAAAAAGCGTGGAGGATTTATACCGCTCATAGCGATAATCATTATGGGAGTTGTGGCACTCGCCGGAGGTACAGTAGCCACTGTTTCTATAATCAAAAACAAGGAACGCTCGGCGCAATCATCGGTGGTAGTTGAGCAGGCGGAAGAACGGCTGGGTGACACAGCGATTCAACGCGATATAAAAACCGACTCTGAAGACACCACTTCGGAACCAGCAACATCACAACTACCAGAGACGCCAAAGAAAATAACCAGAACGCCAGATGAAATAACCAGGTTGATCTGTGCTTCACTGAAAGACGAACAGGTGCAAATCTGGTGCAGTCGGCTCTCAATGCCATTCGATGATACGTCAGAACGGCGCGCAGCATGGCAGAGGGATGTGGATCGGATAAAAAAAGCCGCTCAGGTACAAGCGGAGGTGGATATGATCAATAAAACCCTGAAAGAGGCGGAGCCGTTCTATCATGGATCGACAACTACGCCATGAATGAAATACTAACCGGCATAGAAAGAGCCGCAGGGATGCTCTTTGTGGGATGGGTTATATATGCCTCGTACAAGATTTCGCGCGATTTCGCAGAAAAGAAAAGAGACATAACCTCGTGGAAACGATACATATTCGTGATCAGCAAGTGGATACTTGCGATAGCACTCATTGCTTTAGTGGCCGCAAGCATAGCGGGCAAGGGAGGATGCGACAGTTTCGACAACTGCATGGATCCGGACCCAAATCCAGCTCCGCTAACTGAAACGTGGACCTACTTCTTCGTGCTGCTACTCGTGCCGGCTATGATAGGTTTGCATAGAACAGAGACAAAATCCTAAGAAAGGGTGGCTAAGGCCGGCCGCGGGAAACTGATAAACTGAAAAAAACGAAGAAATCAATTTCCGCCCGAAAAGCCGAAAAAGCCAGTAAAACGCCACGAAACCCCTCTCCTCTGCGGGACATCCCCACTTGAGATTGATTTCCGGAGAGAAATTAAGAAATCGAAAGGAATCCTGGTGTTCCCATGAGGATATCAAAATGCTATACTATGAACAGTAGCTGGAAATAGAATAGTTTACATGAATCAGTGGCTATAAAGCCGTAGGCGAAAGCCTTGCGCACCCGGTCGCATATATCCGGGAGCTGTGCCCATCTCAGACCATTCAAGAGCGGGCCGCTTCCAGACAGGTCCTTCATCGGCATGGAACCTTGTCACCACTGATTAGCCGCTGAAAAGCGGTTGAGCGGGAAGCCTCCAGATCGTACATGACTCAAAGTCGTGTCCGGTCTGGAGGCTTTTTTGTTTGCACAAATCGGCAATAAGTCCATCTCTCGCTGGGCGGTCGAAGCCGATTCCTGCCCAGCGAAAGGTGGATCCGTATGAAGAACATAAGTCGTCAAAAACTGAAGAACCTGAAAGATATACACGCAAGGGATTACGGGGTAGTTTTGAGTCCTCAGCAACTTTCAGAGTTTGGGGAAAGAATGCTCCGAATGGTGATTCTCGCAAGAAAACACCGTAACAGGAGACTTATTGACGGCCTTGAGACGCCTTCTCGGATAAATAAAGGCCTTGCTTCTTCGGATAAGTTGGGGCTTGATTGAATAAAAGAAAAAAGAATCGGCTATGTTCAACGAAATAAATTATAGCGAGATAGAGTTCGCCGCCTATAACCGAAAGTCGAGCGAACAGGACGAAAGACAAGCTCTTTCAGTTGAATCACAGGTGGAAAAAGCAGTCGAGGTCGCGGAGCGTCTAAGTATAAATCTAAAAGACGAGTATATACTCCGCGAATCAAAGTCTGCGAAAAAATCCGGGAAGAGATCCATCTTCGAAGGTGTTATCAAAGATATAGAAAAAGGAAGGATTCAGGGAATTATCACCTGGCATGCAGACAGACTCTCCCGAAATGCTGGCGACGCAGGCAGACTCGTTGATCTTATGGATGAGGGAAAACTGAAGTGCATAATCACATATCAGCAAATATTCAGGAATACTCCGGCCGATAAGCAGATGTTCACGATTACCTGCGCCCAGGCAAAAATGGAGAATGACAACAAAGGAGAGAACGTAAAAAGAGGTCTCGCTAAAAAGCGACGGATGGGATATCTCCCAGCAATGGCGAAGATAGGCTATATGAACGACAAGGGAGAAAAAGGATTCAGGAAAACGCTTATCGATGAACAAAGATTCCCGTTGGTGAAAAAACTCCTCGAGATGTTTCTCACCGGTAAGTATTCAGTCAGGGAGCTTCATAAAATAGCAGTGAACGAAATGGGCCTAACCACCGTTCCTCGGAAACGCATTGGCGGGAAATCTATAAAACTCTCCGCGCTCTACCGGGCACTCAAGGATCCATTCTATGCAGGATTCTTTCATGGAAAAGATGATGAAGGAATAATTAGAAGGTACGAGGTTAACGAATCAGTTCCGCGGATGGTAACAGAAAGCCAGCATCGGAAAATCCTGAGTTTGTTGCGCCGGCCCAACATGCCGAGATCGTGGGTATATAGAAACGATTTTCCATACAAAAAACATCTCAAATGCGGCGACTGCGGAGGTTCTATAACCGCTGAGAAGAAAGTGCAAATGATCTGTAAGGAATGCAGGAAGAAATTTTCACTCGGCCACAAAACTGCATGTCCAAAATGCGGCGTGAGAATAAAAGGACCAAAATCCGGAAAAATCCTTAACTATGAATACTACCACTGCGTAAAGAAAAAGAACCCGAAATGTCCCGGGAAGAACATATCTGAATCCGAAATTAACGGCTTCTTCGTGCAGAATGTGGTATCAAGACTCGCCGTATCTCCGGCGCTCAGGGACTGGTGTATAGATAGCATAAGGGTATTAGAACGTAGAGAGGAGATGTACGGAGGGAAAATAGAAGAGAACTGGATGAACAGACTGCAGAATGTTCAGGAGCAACGCAAACGCCTTGTATCAGCCCACATAAACGGTCTTATAAACAAGGAAGAATTTGAGCGGGAAAATGACCGGATAGAAGAGGAAACGGCCACCATCGAGGCAAAAATAGGCAAAAAAGGGCATTCCACGGAAGATCTCCGCGGGATAGAAAAGAAGTTCGACTTGCTTACTGAAATACGGGATATCATCGAAAACGGCAGCTCCGAGGAAAAAATGGAAGCACTTTCCATTCTTGGTTCGAACCTAACACTGACGAAGAAAAAACTAAGTGTCACCAATGATTTCTTCTGCTCGACACTCGAAAAATACTTCGATGTTGCGAAATCAAAAAATCCGAGGTTCGAACCTGAAAAAACTCCCGCTAATAAAGACGAAACGGAGGTTTTTGCCTCCGTTCGTCCCACTATGCTCCGCGGGTAGGGATCGAACCTACGACCATCTCCTTAACAGGGAGCCGCTCTACCGCTGAGCTACCGCGGAATCTGTTCTTTTTGGGAACGGTTATATACTACCCAAACTCGCATATTTTTTCAAATAGCCGTTCGGGCCGGAGGCCTCGGTTTTTCTGTTATACTTTCACATATATGATCCGTAAAATTAAAAGCTTTTTTAAGAGTCTTGGTCCCGGCATAATAACCGGAGCCGCGGACGATGATCCGGCGGGAACCGCTACTTACAGCCAAGCCGGCGCTCAATTCGGCTATGGCCAACTTTGGACTGCGGTGTTCCTCCTGCCGTTTATGGCGGCGGTTCAGGAGGCTTGTGCGCGCATCGGTGCGGCGACCGGAAAAGGTTTGGCAGAGATAATAAAAGAGAACTACAACAAGAAAATACTTTATGGCGCGGTAATTTTGGTGGTGCTCGCAAATACTATCAATATCGGAGCGGATATCGGCGCCTTGGGAGCTGCAGCGAATCTTATTTTACCTATCAGCTTTCCAGTGCTCATTCTGGGATTCACGGCGCTTATTTTGATCTTGGAAGTATTCATTTCTTATCGCGCTTACGCCAAGTTTTTAAAATGGCTAACATTGGCACTTTTGGCATATCCTCTTACGGTTTTTCTTATGGACCAGCCATGGGGAGAGATACTCCGGACGACCTTTGTTCCGAATATAGAGTTCAACTTCGCTTTCCTTTTTATTATCACCGGAGTTTTCGGGACAACGATCTCTCCATACATGTTTTTTTGGCAGGCTTCGGAGGAAGTGGAAGAGGAGCGAGAGCACAAACTGATCCATCACGGCGAACCGCGCCTTACGAAAAGATTTATGAAGCTTTTACGTTTGGATAATTTCTCTGGAATGTTTTTTTCGCAGATCGCCGCTTGGAGCATTCTTGTTGTGGCGGCCACGGTTCTTCACGGGAACGGGATTACAAATGTCAGTACCGCTGCGGATGCCGCAAGGGCCTTGGAACCGCTGGTTCAGACCTTCGCGAACGCGGGATTTCTCGCAAAGCTCATATTTGCCGCCGGTATTATCGGCCTTGGACTCTTGGCCATCCCCGTTCTTTCCGCTTCGGCATCCTACGCGCTCTCCGAAGCCATGAATTGGAAGGAGGGGTTGAACCGAAAATTTAAAAAAGCCCATGGATTCTATGGGGTAATAACCATCGCGACGCTTATCGGACTGACCATTAATTTTATCGGTATCGATCCGATCCAAGCTTTGATATTTGCCGCGGTATTTAATGGAGTAGCCGCCGTGCCGCTTTTGTTCCTGATTGCTAAGATATCCGCAAACAAGAAAATAATGGGTGAATGGAGCGGGGGCCCGCTCTCTCGAACCTTAGTTTGGATGACTTTCGGCATAATGAGTATCGCTGCCGCCGCAATGTTCTACGCGCTTCTCCGATGATGCTTCGCGGGCTAAAAGGGTGTTATAATTCGGTTTATGAAGGAAAAGAAACTCGCTATTTTTGACGTGGATGGAACGATCTTCCGTTCCAGCCTATTAATCCAGTTAGTGGAAGAACTTATCGGGGAGGGAATCTTTCAAAAAGGGTTAGAAAAGATCTATGAACGGGAGCGGGAGGATTGGCTAAACCGCGAAGGCAGCTACGCGGACTATATTAATGCGGTTATCAAGGTTTTTGAGGGCAATCTGCGTGGTGTAAAGTATTTGGATCTAAGAAAAATCGCCCATCGGGTAGTTGTGCAGCAGAGAGGAAGAACATATCGATTCACTCGGGATCTGGTCAAAAAATTGAAGGCAAAAAACTATTTTGTTTTGGCCATCTCCCATTCCCCGAAGCTTGCGGTGGAGAATTTTTGCAAAGCGCTTGGTTTTAACAAGGTGTATGGGGCAATGAGCGAGGTGGATAAGAACGGAAAATTTACGGGGGAAACCATGTTTTCCGAGTTAATCTTTGATAAGGCAAAAATAGTGGAGCGCGTGCTTGATATGGGCGGGCTTACCCTCAAGGGGTCTGTCGGCGCGGGGGACACGGAAAGCGACATACCCTTTTTAAAAATGGTAGACCATCCGATAGCCTTCAACCCGAACAAAAAATTATATACGTATGCCAAAAAACATAATTGGGAGATAGTGGTGGAGCGTAAAGACGTGGTTTACGAAATCTAGATTTCAGAAAAAAGAAAAAACCTCCATTAGGAGGTTTTTTCTTCAGCTTTCTCCGGTTCCCGTCCCTCAAGCATCGCGAACAGTTTTTCGTTTAGAAGCATAGACTCCGCGTAGGCCCGGGCTTTTTCTTCATCCATGTCGGGTCGATAGTTTCGTATAACCATAGCCTCTTTTTCAACTTCTCCCGGATCCGCGGTTATCTTTTCGGCCCTCAGGAGTTCCGAGAGAATAAATCTGGTTTTAAGAGATTTTTCAACGTATTCTTTGTGGTCCCGATCCACGCCTTCGGCGGTCTTTTTTGTTCGTTCCAGGAACCTTTCGATGGTCTCTCCGTTATCTTTCAAGCTTTGCGCAAAATCTTCCTTCAGATCGGATAGCTCAAGCTCCACAAGCATGGGCGGGAGTTCAAGGGTGGAATCCGCCACGATGTCTCTTACCATCTTGTCTCTGGCGCGCTTATCCGCCTCGTGTGTTTTCTCGGAAAGAAGATTCTCTTTGATCTTGGCTTTGAAATCGGCGACATTCTCAAATTTTCCGAAGTGTTTTACTTCTTCGTCGGTGAGCTCCGGAAGGGTTACGGCTTCCTTGTCCGGACCGCTTTCGCTCGGATGTTTGTGCATTTCCCGGAGATGGGTAACAACTTCTTCCACTTCTTTTTCGTCCACAGACGGCTTTTCCTTTTCTTCCCAGATCTTTTTGGCGATCTTTTTGTAATTCGCAAGCTTTATTTCCGGATGCACGCCAACCTTAATTTTCACTTCCAGAGGATTTCCTTCCGCAAGCTTCACTATATTTATTTGCGGAGGGGTTACCGGACTAACTTCGACCATAGCCAAAATTTCCGGGTAGAGTTCCTTAAGCGCCGATTCCGCGGCTTCGTGAAGAAGGGAATCCGCATTTATATTCTGGAGGACGATGTTTTCGGGAACCATGCCCTTTCGGAATCCGGGCATCGTGAACTCTTTTCTTATTTCGGAAAGGACATAGTCTTTGTGTTCGGCGAGTACTTCCGGAGAGATCTCCGCCTCTATTTCTACTTCCGATTGCTTAACTTTGCCTTTTTTTGCCTTTTGTATTTTTTTATTCTCCTCCATTTTGTTTGATGATTATGTTTCTAGCCTCAAAAGAATAATACAAAAAAACCGAGGCGTCCACCCCGGCTCTTTTGCGATTATATTTAAAGATCGGAGGCGCAGAAGGCGCACTTTTTGGCGTCTATGGGTATTTCAGAAAGACAGAGCGGACATTTTTTATAGGTTGGGTCCGCCGGAGGTTCCTTGCGCATTTTGGCGGTCAGCGTATTTATCGGAGCTACCACAAAAAAGTAAACTGCCGCGGCAACTATAACAAAGGATATTAGGGCGTTGAGGAAGGTGCCGAGCATAAAAGCACTGCCGTTGATGGTGAAGATGATGCCCGAAAAATCCGGCTGCTTCGCTATAGCCGCGATAAGCGGGGTCAGGAGGTCCTTGACCAGGGAGTTAACCAGCGTGGTAAAAGCCGCGCCGATGACCACGCCGACCGCCAGATCTACCACGTTTCCGCGCAAAATAAATTGTTTGAATCCCTTAAGCATTTTTAAATCATAACATGGGAAACAAAAGTTTGGATGGGGCGAAATAAACCGGCCTAGTGGCCGGTTCGTCTCTGGATTATCTGGAGTCCGCGGATCTTAACCCCAAATTCAGTATGTTCGTTCCACCGAAGGAAAAGGGGCACCTCATGAATTCCACGGATTTCTTTTCCACGATGGAGTTGGATTTGCCTCCGGAGTCCGGAAAGGAAACCTCATAATGCTCGGAATCGATTTCCTGGACGACGACGACTCTCTCGTATAGCGTTCTGTCCAGGTCCTTTTCCACTTCCACGATGCACAGCCTACGCGGTACGTTTTGTTCTCGAGTGTCGAGCAGGCGGTTGTGGATGTGGCAATCAAGATCAAGCCGAAAAGCAGGGACCTTTTCATACATACCTCCGTTCGGTTCGCTGATTAATTTGTATCATCGGCGGTCGGGAGAGTCAATTCCTTGTTTTCTGAGGCATAGTTTATAATTCCCCGTATGGCAGATATATTCTTAGACACCCTGGCGCACGGAGCGTTGTTCGTGTTCATCTATATGACGCTTTGGTATGTTGTCGCAACTGTGGCAAAGCGCAGTGATCTTATAGACGTCGCTTGGGGCTTGGGTTTCATACTGCTCACTATGCTCATACTTGTTTCTTATGAGAACGCGAGCTTTCGTCCGATACTCGTTTCGCTTTTGGTTTTTGTCTGGGGGCTTAGGCTTTCCATGTCCGTTTTTTGGAGAAATAGCGGCAGGGGCGAAAGTTCTCGCTATCGCAAATTGAGGGAGGAGTGGGGTAAGTACTTCTTCCTGAGGAGCTATCTCAAAATATTCATGTTCCGGGGAGTTCTGCTTTTGCTTGTGGCGGTGCCGGTTGTTTATATAAACACGTTCGGCGGAGGCGAACTTGAGTTTTTGGATTTCCTGGGCGCGGGGCTGTGGCTTTTGGGATTCCTATTTGAGGCGGCGAGCGACCGGCAACTTTCTAAATTTCTTAGGGTTCCGGAAAACAAAGGAAAGGCGATGGAAGGCGGCCTGTGGTTAATTTTCAGCCATCCGAATTATTTGGGCGAGGCGGCCGAATGGTGGGGGATATTTTTGATGGCCCTTCCTTTGCCGTATGGATATCTGACCATTGTCGGACCGCTTGCGATAACTCTTGTGATCCTAAAGAACTCCCGAAATACGGCCACTGAAGAAATTTTTGAGATTTGACCTGCGCCGGTTTTTAGGGTACAATCTGTGAGGTTCTTCAACGCCTTAGAGAGAGAAGGATGCTTATGCCTGCTAAAGCGGCTGCCGAGAGACTTACCCATGAGAGCCGAATCCGGATCTGGCTCATGAATGGAAGCGGCGACCTGGATGCCCTCACCGAATCCGTTCACTACTTCTTGACCGGACCCGGCAGAGAAGTCGACCTACCCTGGTGTTCCCATAGCTGGGAATTCGTTCTTTCCGTGGTTCTCGGACCGCAGGTTGTCATCTCCGAAAAGGATCGGAACCGAGCGCCTAGAGATTTCTGCTGCTAACCTGAGCAGCTCCCGCCCCGAAAGGGGCTTTTTCTTTTTTTTGGAGCGCACAAGGTATAATTAACCTATGGGTGATATAGAATCTATTCGCAAGTACGTGCGTGCCGCAAATTATGTTTCTGCGGCGCAGATATATCTGAAAGATAATTTTTTGCTGGACAGAAAGCTTTCTTTTGAGGACATCAAGCCTCGGCTTTTGGGCCATTGGGGAACTTGCCCGGGAATTAATTTTGTTTATGCCAACCTTAACTATCTGATAAAAAAACACGGCAGCGAGTTTATTTTTATTCTCGGTCCCGGTCATGGTTTTCCCGCCCTACAAACCAATCTTTTTATGGAGGGAACACTCGGAAAATATTACCCCGAGGCGACCGTAGACGAAAAAGGCTTGGGATATATTTCTCGGAATTTCAGCTGGCCGTATGGATTCCCGAGCCACTCCAATCCCGGAACTCCAGGCGTGATACTTGAAGGCGGCGAGCTTGGATACTCGCTCTCTCACGCCTATGGCGCGGTGCTGGATAATCCGGATCTTATCGCCACGGTTCTTGTGGGCGACGGAGAAGCGGAGACCGGTCCGGCTGCTACGGCCTGGCATATAAATAAATTTTTGAGTCCGAAAAATAACGGAGCGGTTTTGCCCATCCTCCACCTGAACGGATATAAAATCTCCGGGCCGACGGTTTTTGGCCGGATGAGCAACAAGGAGCTAAAATCTCTTTTTTATGGCTATGGATATGAGCCATATTTAGTAGACGGAAAAGATCCGTATGAAAAAATGGCGGAAGTTATGGAAGAAGCATATCAAAAGATAAGGGAACTGCAACGGCGGGCGCGCGAGGGAGGAGAGGATATTGTTTCTCCGCGTTTTCCGATGATAGTTCTTCGGACTCCAAAAGGCTGGACCGGTATTAAAAAACTGAAGGGCGAAAGAATAGAAGGGAACTGTCTTTCCCACCAGGTTGTCGGCCCGAATGCCAAAACAGATCGCACCGAGCTTCATGCCGTAGAAAAATGGTTGAAGTCTTACGATTTCCAGGAGCTTTTTGATCCCCAAAGAGGCTTTATAGACGAGATAAAAGAGTTTGTTCCGGCGGCGCATTTGAAAATGGGCGATTCTTCCGTAGCCATGGGTACAAAGACCAAGGATCTTATTTTGCCGGAGATAAAAGAATTCTCGGAAGATGCTTCAATTCCCGGTACCGTCGGCTCAAGCAGCATGAGGAGGGCCGGAGCGTATTTAAGAAAAGTTTTCGAACTGAATGCCGCGCATAAGAACTTTCGACTTTTTTCTCCCGACGAAACTTATTCCAATAAGCTGGATGAGATTTTTAAATTCACCGGACGTTCGTTCGTCTGGCCCAAAGAAGATTGGGATAAGGATCTTATGTCCGACGGCCGGGTTACGGAAATGCTCTCCGAGCACACCCTTCAGGGTCTTTTCCAGAGCTATATTCTGACCGGCCGGCACGCTGTTTTTGCTTCCTACGAAGCCTTTATTCAGATTGTCTCCAGTATGACGGATCAATATGCCAAATTTATTTCTGTGGCCAGGGATATTTCATGGCGCGGAAAATTCCCCTCGCTTAACTATATATTGACCTCTTCCGGCTGGAGACAGGAGCACAATGGCTTTTCCCACCAAAACCCGGGGTTTATCGACGATATGCTTCACCGCCCCGGTCTTTTCACACATGTGTATTTCCCTCCGGATGGTAATAGCACTTTGGCGGTTCTTAAGAAATGCCTTTCCTCGAAGCAAGAGATAAATGTGATAGTTGCCGGAAAAACTTTGGAGCCCAGGTGGCTTACGCCGGAATTGGCGGAAGAAGAGCTGGACCACGGACTGATGATTTGGGATTTTGCGAGCGACAAAGACCCAGACATAGTTATCTCCGCGGCAGGGGAATATCTGACCAAAGAAGCTCTTGCGGCCATGGATATGGCAAAGGACGAAGCGCCGGAAATAAAAATGCGCTTCGTAAATATTATGGAATTGACTTCGCTCGGCATCGGGCGTACCGGGCTGGCTAATGACGGAAAATACTTCGAAGACTATTTCACGCACAATAAACCGGTAATCTTTAATTTCCACGGCTACCCGCAGACTTTGAAACAAATACTTTTTGACGAACAGGATGGGAGCGGGAGATTCTCGGTGCACGGATATCTGGAAAACGGTTCCACCACAACCCCATTCGATATGCATGTGAGAAACGGTACGAGCCGGTATCATCTGGTTCGGGAAATTTTTGAAAAGATGGCTGCGGCGGGGGTTTTAGACAAAAATAAAGCCGCAGATCTGGACCGCAAGTATGCGCAAAAATTGGAAGATCACGGAGCATTCATTCGCAAATTCGGCGTCGACCCGGAGGAAATCGAAAGCTGGATTTGGAAGGGAAGATAGAATCAGACAGAAATGAAATCAATTTTGAAAAACAGAGGCTCCTTCACCCTCATCGAACTCCTGGTCACCCTGGCCATCGTAGCCATCCTTTCGGTCGTAGTCATCATGACCCTGAACCCTAGTGAACTCCTGAAGCAAGCCAGA
>VMER01000002.1 GCA_007375645.1 Parcubacteria group bacterium LiPW_15 | reverse complement strand
CTATGCAGGTATAAAGTGGACTGCTTCTCAGGGTAATCCTGGAGTCATAAGCGATGCCAAAGACCAGATAACCCAGGCTCTTTGGGGACTGGTACTTCTAGGAGGTGCCTTTGTCATTCTAAACACCATTAATCCAGAGCTTACCATCCTCCAGATACCGAAGTTGAGCCAAATCGTATCGCCCACGAGTACGACGGCGGGGTCTCCTGAAACATGTGGCAATCCCCCAGCCTCTTCCGGGACCTGCAACAGCGGGCGCTTGTGCCAACAAGACCAGGCGAGTAAAAATTACACCTGCGTGGACGCGAGCTATATTTACTGCGGAAATTCCCTCCCGGACGGCTCTATCTCTAAAAAGTGCCCTTTTGCCGATGATACTTGCAAGGGTTCGGGGCCGGCCGGAGATCCGAGCTACAAATGCGAATCTTCTTCCGCAAAAAAAAGTTATTATTATTGTGACGCCGGAGATGGCATGATAGCCGGCACCTGCAGCGGTGGCCCGGAGACGCTCACGGATTGCGAAAAAAGGTGCGAAAACTCGGACGCGATCTGCGAAGAAAGTCTGGAAATATGCAACCCCAAATAGATTCATTGGTTTTGCCCGATTAAACCCATATAATTAATAGAGAGATGAAAAGATTCCTAATTATCATCCTTATCGTTCTGGCGATAGCCGGCGTTGTGTATGCAGGATATACCCTGAGCACCAAAAAAAACGCCGGAAACGGAACCGCGACAACCACACCCGGCGGACTACCGGAGGCTACGCCTATAATAGGGGGAGAGGGCCAGCCCGGGGGCGCAACTTCTCCCGAAACAGCGGCCGGCTTGCCGGCTTTGGGAACCGAACAGCTCTCTTCTTTTGGCGTCGCAAGCGACACGAGCATTATTGCCGCAGGATTGGACGGAAAAATATTCAAGATTTCCGCAGATGGTTCCGTCTCGCCTCTTAGCGCCTCCTCTTTAGACAATTTTGTTTCGGCCGCCTTCTCATATGACGCCCAAAAGGTAGTTCTTTCTTTTGGGACTTCGGACAGCAGACAATTTAGCGTCTTTGATATTGCGACTCGTTCTTGGACCCCGCTTGCGGTAGGCGTCGTTTCCGCCTCCTGGAAACCAAGGAGCCATGTTTTGGCTTACGCGACGGAAAAAAGCGGACTTAAAACCGTCTTCTCTTTGGATATGGACGTCGCCAAAGCAAAGCCATCACAATTGTTTTCCCTCAGGATGGAAGACTTGGTTTTGGATTGGGCCGCGCCGGGCAAAATATCCATAAGCCAAAAACCGTCCGGACTCGTTAATGGTTCTGTGTTTGTCTTCGACACCGCCAAAAAAACTTTTTCTTCCCCCGTAATCGATGTTCCGGGCGCCGCTCTTCTTTGGGATTCCGCCGCATCGCGCGCTTTGGAATTTTTTGGCAGCCAAACCGCCAGGGGAGGGGACTTCCGAATAGTGAGCGCATCGGGAGAAACAATAAATAAATTCCAGTTCTTGACCTTACCGGAAAAGTGTTTGTTTGTTCCAGAGGCCGCACCAACATCGACGATCTCCACCTCCACAAAAATTAAAGCTGTGCCGGTTCCGGAAGAGAAAAATATTATTTGCGCCGTTCCCTCCAATCAAACCGATTTTACCCAAAAAACACTTCCCGACGAATATTACAAGCGTTCGTTTTTTACCGCGGACAATATTTATAAGATAAACCTTGACGACGGAACCGCTTCGCTGATCCTCTCCGCCACCGGTCGAAGCCTTGATGCTTCAAGCCCACTCATCTCCGGCGACAAGCTATTTATTCTAAACCGCGCGGACGGCAAGATCTATTCTCTGCCTCTTCCAAAATAAAATTCGCGATCGATATAATTGAGAGAGATTAAAAAATCCGGACAGTCCATAGACTGTCCGGATTAGGCTATCGGCTTGATGATAACCGATCTTTCTTTCCCTTGCCCCTGGCTTTCGGTCTTGACCTCGGGGTGCGCAGCAAGCTCGGTGTGAACGATGCGTCTTTCATAGGAGTTCATCGCCGGCAGAGTTATCTCCTGCTTAGTGGCCACCACCTTCCTCGCTGCGGCCCTAGCAAGCTCTGTGATAAGCTTTTCCCGTTCTTTGCGATAGTTATTGATATCCAGATAGATCGGCTCTTTGTTGTTCCTTTGGGCGATAAGTTGGAATAGGTGGTTAAAACTCTCCACCATGCCTGGCAGGTTTTCTTTGACTATTGTCTCGCCGTCATAAAGATGCACGCTCCCGTGTTTATGCTCTTCGTCTACTTCGAGCTTGTAATCCCGGAAGCCCATCGCTTCCACCAGTTTTTTAATCAGTTCTTCCCAGCTGTTCATCTTTCTTTATGTTTCTTTGTATTAATTCCTGCTGAATTATCGAGAATATCGAGGCCGTGAGCCAATAAAGACCTACGGCGGCGGGCAGCTTATAAAAAATAAATACCGTGAGGGCCGGCGCGATAAAGGCCATTCTCCTGCTCGCTTTTTCCTGCACCGAGAGCTGCTTCCCGTCCTCAAGCTTCGGAAGGGCGGTCTTTATCTGAAAATATTGTCCGGCAGCGGCCAGACCCACCATCAGAATACTGGGCAAGGATAAATTAATCAAGCCTAAAAAGGTAGTGTTCAAAACCCCCGGGGCGGCAACGAATCCATATAGTCTTTCAAAAACTTCCGGTTTTAATATGTTCAAAAATATCTGATACAGAGCAATGAGGATCGGCAGCTGTAACAATATATAAAGAAATCCGGAAAATGGATTTGTTTTGTTTTCTTTGTAAAGCGAAAGGAGGGCTTCGGTTTGCTTGGCCTTATCGTCTTTGTGTCTCTTCTGAAGCTCAGCCACCTTCGGTTGAAGCCGCTGCATAACTATTTGATAGCGCGCGCTTTTTTGAAAGATAGGGAAAAGTATGAGGCGGATGAGGACCGTGAGAAACACTATTGCCAGCCCGAGATCGCTGAAGGCAATGGTTTTATAAAGAACCACCAGCAGATTCAAGAGGGGATCGTAAAAAATTGTATGGTAAAGAAATATCATCTTGGATTCAGATTATCGCTTTGTATCCGTTTTGAAGCGCCGCGCTAGCCGCCCTCGCTCCAACCTCCTTCGCAGCCGGGAGTGGTGAAACTATAACATCCAAACCGGCTTTCGGCCAACTCTTTAACCTCTCTCTTATTTGCCGCTGCCAGTAGTGCCTTTTGGCGGCGCTTTTTTCGAATTTTGCGGAAACCACCACCGCAAATCTGTTTTCAGCAGCCGCGTTTTTGCCAAAACGGACCAAAAATGGTCCGATGTTGGTCTTTTTTGTGTTTTTATTGCCGAAGCCGGCGGTCCCAAGCCGGTTCTTCCTTGCGAACATGGGTTTTTAGACGGAAACTTTTTTCCTGCCCTTGGCCCTTCTTGCTTGAAGCACTTTTCTGCCTCCGGGCGACT
This sequence comes from Parcubacteria group bacterium LiPW_15, assembly GCA_007375645.1. Taxonomy (GTDB): domain Bacteria; phylum Patescibacteriota; class Minisyncoccia; order UBA6257; family 2-01-FULL-56-20; genus LiPW-15. The sequence continues at coordinate 98,037 of VMER01000002.1, read as the reverse complement.
TCATTCTTTTAAGGAAGCCGTGCGTTCGCGCTCTTTTTTTCTTTTTTGGCTGATAAGTCTTGGACATGGGCTTATTCTAGCACAGAAAAAAAAGTTATCAACAGCTATTCCCCAGCTTGCGGGAGAGAGGCCCTTTGACTCTCGCGCGCCGAAGCATAGAATAGATGACAATGGATCTAGAACAGCTTTGGCAATTGGCGTTAGGGGAAATGGAGGTGCAGCTTTCTAGAGCAAACTTTGCAACATGGTTAAAAAATAGTCGCCTTATCGAAAAAAGCGACGGTACTTTTGTTGTTGCCTTGCCGAATAACTTCGCAAAGGAGTGGGTTCAGAACAAGTATCAGAAAAATTTACTTGGCGCGGTAAGAAATTACGATCCAAGCGCAAAAAAATTGGAATTTACGGTGCAGGGGACGGCCGTTGTGGAACCCAAGCCGCAAAAAATAACCACCACCGATTTTACCAAGTTCGAAAACCGGATGAATTTGGAATTTAAGATCGATCCGGTAAGCAACTTGAATTCCCGCTACACGCTAAAGTCTTTGGTGGTCGGTGCGTCAAACGAGCTTGCGGCGGCGGCGGCCAACGCCATCATTGACGAAGTTGGAACAAAGTATAATCCGTTTTTTGTTTACGGCGGCGTGGGGTTGGGCAAGACCCATTTGATGCAAGCTATCGGCAACGAGATAATTGCGCGCTACAAGGGCAAGCTGCGGCCAAAATATGTCACCTCTGAAAAGTTTACGAGCGATGTTATTTGGGGAATAAGAAACAAGAGAATGGAAGATGTGAAGAAGAAATATCGGGAGGCGGATGTCTTGATAATCGACGACATTCAGTTCATTGGAGGAAAGAAGGCGACCGAAGAGGAGTTCTTTTACACCTTCAACGCTCTTCATGAAAACGGAAAGCAAATAATAATTTCTTCCGATCGCCCGCCGCAATCGATCCCAACCCTGGAAGAAAGATTGCGCTCGCGCTTCGAGGGCGGTTTAATAGCGGACATCGGTTTTCCGGAATATGAAATGCGCGTTGCGATAATTAAAAGCAAACTTCTGGAGGGCAACCGCTCTTTGAGCGAAGAAATAATCGATTTGATCGCCAGAAAAGTGAAAAAAAACGTAAGAGAAATCGAGGGTGTTTTGAATAAAATACTTTTTTACCGGGAAGCCAAAAAGGTGGAGTTGTCCGTTAAAGAGGTCGAAGAGATCATTAAAAAATCGGTAAAAGACTTCTCTCAGCGGGTCTCCGAGGACCAAATTCTCAAGGCTGTGGCTGATTTTTACAATGTTGCCCCGGAGGAACTGACCGGCCGGGTCAGGAAAAAAGAAGTGGTGGAACCGCGCCAAGTAGCTATGTTCCTGATTCGGGATATCCTGGAGATGTCTTATCCCCATATTGGGGAAAAGCTGGGGAGAGACCACACCACTGCTATCCACGCGGTAGAGAAGATATCCCAGGAAATAAACAAAAACTCTTCTTTGAGTCAAAAGATCAACTTAATAAAGGAACTTATTTTCAAGGACTAATCCCCAGAAAAAGAACTTTTCGGCTCGGTTATCAACAGGCCCCTCTCAATAAGAACAACGATGAAACCGACTTTTCCCCAGAAACATTAATCCCTACAACTACAACTAATTATTAATAATATGAATATAGTAGTAATAAGAGAGAAACTAAAAGAAGGTTTGGATATAATCTCCCGCGCAACGGGTGAAGGCAGTCAGTTGCCGATATTAAAAAATATTTTATTGGAAGCGAGCAAGAATAAAATTACTTTGGTCGCGACGAATTTAGAAATAGCGACCACTTGTTCGGTGATGGGAAAAATAATCGAGGACGGGAAAACGACTGTTCCCGGAAATCTTTTTTCCGGACTTATCGGCGCGCTTCAGAGCGAAAGAATAAATATATCTTTGAAAAACGAGTCTTTGGAGATAAAATCCGATAATTACAAAGCGAAGATACAAGGAACTTCCACAGAAGAGTTTCCGATAATTCCGCGTCTTAAAGAAAAAAAGGAATTTATAGAAATGGATCAGGCCGTTTTAAAAGAAGCTCTTTCTCAAACCGTAGTGGCGGCGCAGTTTTCGGAAATAAGACCGGAGTTAAACAATATTCATCTTTATTTTACCGTAGACTCTCTTGTTTTTGCGGCGACAGACAGTTTTCGGCTGGGGGAGAAAAAAATTTCCGATAAAGAATTTAAATCAAACATAGAAAACGAATTTTCCTGCCTTTTGCCTCTTAAAACCGCGAACGAACTTTTAAGGATATTGAACGAAACCGGCGCGGTAAAGATATTTAAAGACGAAAATCAGATACTTTTTGAGACGGAACAATGGGAATGTATTTCGAGGCTTGGCGAAGGAAGATTTCCGGAATACAAACAAATAATCCCGAAAACATTTATTTCCGAAGCAGTGGTGGAAAGAAGCGAATTTATGAATGCGGTAAAACTTACAAGCGTTCTAAGCAGTAGGGTCAACGAAATTTCGCTTAAACCGCACGACAAGGCGATCGAGATAGTTTCCGGGGATGAGTCCGCAGGAGAGAACGATTACCTCCTGGCGGCGAAGATAAGCGGCAAGATGAAGCCGATAGGATTTAATTGGAAGTATTTGAGCGACGGACTCAAAGCGCTTAAAGGAAACGAAGTTTATTTGGGGATGAGCGACGAGAACAAAGCGGTTCTTATTAAGACCCCAAACGAGCCGTCTTATTTTTACATTTTAATGCCCATCCTCAAAGGATAGACATCGCCGCCAAAGAGCTAAGCTGCGGGCTGTTTGTAAACAATAATTCCGGATTTGGCGCTTCTTCCCGAAGCGTCTTTTGTTTCAATCTCTAAAAGATTTTGATCCGATAGATTGGAAGGGGCAAAACTCCAAGAGAAGTCGTTATTTTTTGAAGGGGCCGGCCTCATCGAGTAAACCAAAGACTGATTTAAATAAACATTAACATCGGTAATGTCCGCGCCCGACGCGAGAGCGGCATGAATTTCCACGGAGTTTCCGACAAAGCTGCCGTCCGCGGGAGAAAGGATTTTTACCTGAGGATCTTGATTCCCCGGAACAAAAAGTGTGGTAGTCGTCGCATTTTGGTTAAACGAAGAAAAGGCAGAAAGATTTGTTGAGGCCCAGCGCAAAATGCTGGTTTCCCAGTTTATGTATTGAGGATCGGAAGAAGGGCTTATCGGAGCGGAGCCGGCCGGATCATTTTTATCGACATAATATAAAATGGTATGAAGCTGATTTTGGATTATGTATTCCCCGCGCAAGATAGGTTTTTCGGGAACGCGCGGGTCTGGTTTTGGGAAAGGCGTTTGGGGCTGTGTCTTCAGGGCTTCGCCCATAAAAGAACTCCAAATAGGTATGGCTGCCAAAATACTCGAACCTTGCCGTTTCATTGGAGAGTTATCGTTGTTGCCGGCCCAGACTCCGACCACGAGGGACGGGGTGTAGCCCACCGTCCAAGCGTCGCGGTAATCGTTGGACGTACCGGTTTTCATGGCGACCTCATGTCCCGGGAAAACCGTGAGGCCCAAACTGTTTTGCAGAAGACCGGAGCGGGCAGCTTCGTCGGACAAAATATCATTTATCTCCCGAATATTTTGCGCCGGGGCAACCGAATTGTCGGATTCCTGCCAAGACTCCAAAACCTTGCCGCTCGAATCTTTTATTTCCAAGATCGTGGACTGAGGATGTTTGTTCCCGTCGTCGGCCAAAACAGAATAGGCTTCAACCAGATCGGCGAGACGCACCGCGCCGCCTCCCAAAACAAGAGAAAGCCCGTATCTTTGAGGGTCGTCCAGGGTCGTGAGGCCGAAACTATTTACGAGACGGAGAGAATCTTTAAGCCCCGCAAGGTAAAGCATTTTTACTGCCGGGATGTTAATGGATTGAGCGAGCGCGTTTCTTAGGTTAACCGGGCCGCGAAAAATATGGTCGAAATTTTCCGGGTGGAAGCAGGCCGGATTGTCCAAAGAATAATCTGGCCACAAAGGACAGTTCGGATTGTTGGCGGCAAATTCGGTCGGGGTATCTAAGAGAACGGTGTCCGGAGAATATCCTTTTATAAAACTTTCCAAATAAATAAACGGCTTCAAAGAAGATCCCGGTTGGCGCAAGCCCTGGGTAGCAACGTTAAAATTTCCGTCAACGGAAAGATCAAAATAGTCGCGGGAACCGACCATTGCCAAAACCTGCCCGGAGGTCGCGTTTTGAGCGACCAGCGCCGCGTTTTTGCCGCCGTATAATTTTTCATTTCGCGCCGCACCGTCGGCAACAGCCTTCTCCGCCGCTTGTTGGAGATCCCAATCCAAGGTTGTGGTTATCTTCAGGCCGCCCTTTCGAACCAAATCCTCGCCGTATTTTTGGATCAAATAATCTTGCACAGCCATCACGAAGTGCGGAGCTTTTATCCCGCGGGCGACGGGCTGGAACTGTATTTTTTGAGCGGTCGCGGTTTTATAATCCGCTTCGCTTATTTTTTTAAGATCAAACATCTTTTTAAGCACCAGATCTTTTCGCCTCAAAAGATCCTGAATGTGGCTACCGCCCGGATCGTAGTAGATCGGATTTCTGGGAATCGCCGCAAGAATGGCGCTTTCGGCAAGCGTCAGTTCTTTTGCGGGCTTGTTGAAGTATGATTGACTTGCCGCTTCTATGCCGTAAGTGGTCGGACCGTAAGGAATCTCATTCAAGTAATACCAAAGGATTTGATCCTTGCTGTAGTGGCGATCAAGCCTGACAGCCAAAAGCAACTCCTTTAGTTTGCGAATAATTGTTTTTTCCGGGGTAAGAAATGCGTTTCTCGCCAATTGCTGGGTTATGGTGGAGGCTCCTTGCGAGGGGCTGCCCTTGGTCAGATTTACAACAAAGGCGCGCAAGATTCCCCGCCAATCAAACGCCGGCTCTTCATAGAAGCGCTCGTCTTCTATCGCTACAGTCGCGTCCCTTATGGACTGCGGAACTTGGTCCGGCTGGATAACAGTTCTTTTGACGCCGGAGTTCAGATCATAAAGCAAAACCGCGCCTGTTCGATCGAGTATCTTGGTTGACTGGCTTATCTCCCGGGAGTCGATTTCTTCGATCGAGGGCAAGCCGCGGCTCAATATGAAAACAGCCAAAACCGCGATCCCAAAAACAGAGGCCGCGCCGATCAATAAATAGCGGAAAAAAGTGCGTTTTTTATTCATAAGACGATAATACGTAAATTATAGCAATAAATAACCCGCCCGCGCAGTTGCGCGGGCGGTATGGTCTTTTCTATTGTTCTTCCTGTTCCTCTGCTGCTTCCCGGTCAATTCTTATTCCGGGAGCGGCCGATCCCGAAGATGTTTCGAGATAAGGATCCAGCGGGATTGGAAGTTCAGCTTCTTCTTCCGGGCCGTCGGCTATAAGGCCCGCCTCCGCGTCCACATCCACGCCGTCGATGTCCGGGTCTAAGAAGTCCTGAGTTTCGGAGCCGTGCTTCATTTGTTTCTAGGGATACTAATGACCTTTTATTTTTTTACAAAGGTCAGTATAAGGGCTGAGGAATACCTGTCAAGAGTTTTGGCGGAGTCCAAAAGAGAAATCAGAGCTTTGAAGAATATCTGTCTGCGGCGAGGATTGCCAAAGCAAGGGCGTCGGAGGCGTCGTCTATGACTTCAAGCGCGGGCTCTTTAAGAATCAGGCGCACCATTTTAAGGACCGCTTTTTTGTCCGCCGAGCCGAAGCCGGTAAGCCCCATTTTTACCTCGTTGGGCGAAAGTTCCAGTATTTTTGCGCCGGAGTCGAGGCAAGAGGCAAGCGCCACGCCCCGCGCCTCGGCTACCTGGAGAGCGGTTTTCTGGTTCTTGGCGAAAAAAAGTTTTTCGATCGCCACAAGTGCCGGCTTGTGTGCGGCGACAAGTTCGGAAACGCCCTTTTTAATTTCCAAAAGAGCTCCCAAGTCGTCTTTAGAATCTATTTTTATTATTCCCGCGTCGACAAGTGTTGTCTCCCGGCCGTTTTTGGCGACCAGTCCATAACCCATTCTTCTTGTGCCGGGATCGATGCCTAAAAATATCATTTTGCGTTTGTATAAACTTCTTGGACGTCGTCGTGTTCGAGAAGCGCGTTTTTGAGGCGAGAGAGTTTTTCCGAATCAGCCGGAGCAATATCCACAGGGAACTTTGGCGTCCAACCATCCGCGCCCTTCTCGAATCCCCAGGTGACCGAGCCCGGCTCAGCCCATTTCCCGCCGAAATCATTCAACATTTTCTTTATCTCCTGCACGGTCCGATTGGAATTATCGCTTGCCGCAGAAATTATAAGCGCGGTGCCCCCCGGACCATAGGCCTCAAAAACAAGTTCTTCGAGCGCCGCGCTGTTTTCGGATGCGCGCTTTATGGCCCGCTCGATATTTTCCTGGGGGACGCTCATCTCCTTGGCTTTTTCTATCGCGGTTCTAAGGCGCGGATTAAAATTGGGATCGGCTTCTGTTTTTGCCGCGACGGAGATGGCGGTCAAAAGCTTTGAAAAAACCACGCCGCGCTTCTTATCGGTAATTTCCTTTTGATGTTTAATTCCTGACCAATGAGAGTGTCCGGACATATCCATAGAATATAGAATTTGGGACTTAGAATCTAGGAACAAAAAACCCGGACAATCCATGGACTGTCCGGGCGGGCGAGAAGGCAAAGAGCAACTAGTAGCGAAGCGTGTTGGGGGAGACCACGAACTGCATCGCGGAGACTCCGTCGTTTTGCGGGGCGAGCCAGAATTCCGCGATTCCAAGCTGTTCGCCCTCCGAGGTGTACCCGAATATCTCGATGTGGATCGGTTGAGTTCGGGCCCCGGGGTAAACGGTTTCCATCCTTTGCGCCCAAAGAGCGCCGCTTGCGATCCGAACGTGGATTTTCCCGTTCCTCTTCACAAGCAACTCGTTTGGGGTATCGTTGGGAACCTGCGCCCAGGCCTCCATGTTTGTTGTCCACGGGAGGCTGATTTCCTCAGAGCTCGGCTCATAAGGGGGAGCGGAGTGATCGGGCCTTCGGAGTCTCTCTCCGAAGTAGACAACGTCTTCTTCTCCGATCGTCCAGGAGGTCGATTGCGCCCCCGGGCCCAGGTTCAGGACGCGGGCGAAGACTCCCAGATAGTTATTGTTGCTGTCGTGAAAAAGGACCACGATGGGTATCTGCGTCGGGACCGGGCGCGCACAGTTCTTGTCGTAGAGGGTCCCATTGGGATAGAACTCCGCGACCTTCTTGTCGTACGCCGCCATAGTTCCGACCATCGAGGTTTTGTTGTTGACCGAGAAGGTCGGAGCTACCCCGTCGGGAGGGACGAACTTCTCGATCGCCGGGAAAGAGATGCATCCCGCGAGGATCGAAGAGAGAAGAGCGACGAGGGTTACGAGGGCGATGTTTTTGGAGCGCATAACGCGCCTCCCTTCTTTCTTTTCAAGCTTCGAATCTGGGCGCATTATATCAAATAATATTAAGTTTGTCAAACAGATATTCGGCCGCTTCGGGCTTCGGAAAATAGGTTTTAAACCAAATCTTGTCTCTCTAACCCAGAAGCCTTAATATTTAAGGAATGGACGATCCGAAGAATGCTGTTGCGAAAAAATTGGAAGAGATAAGGCGCGCGGCAGAAGAGCGCGATGCGGAAAGGCGCGCCGAAAAAGTTAAAGTTCCTTACGCGGATCTCGGAAAAACGCCGGTTTCCATCGAAGCTGTCGCGCTTATTCCCGAAGCGGAGGCGCGGACGGCGGAAGCCATAGGCATACAACTAAAGGACCACGAAGTAGCGGTAGTCTTTTTTGACCCCACGACCGAAGATGCCAAAAAACTTATCGCCGAACTTACCGAAAAAAAATACACCGTGAAGCCGTTTGTGGTTTCAAAGAGCGGACTCACCCAGGCTTGGAGCTATTACAAGTTTATTTCCGGAGAAAAAGAGGTTATTACCGGCAAGGTGGCAATCGATCAGGGAAATTTTGCCGAGCAACTGAAAAAATTTACAAACTTTCAAGCGGTAGAGGCGGCGATGACCGCCTTAGACTATGGGCACGAAAGCGTGGCTGCGCTTCTTGAAATAATTTTGGCCGGAGCACTCGCGACCAGAGCCTCGGATATTCACTTTGAGGCGGAAGAAAAATCCGCGCGTATCCGTTACCGCATCGACGGATTGTTGCACGACATTTCAACCGGCGTGCCGAAGAAAAATTATGAGTCGTTGGTTTCGAGAATTAAGCTTCTCTGCAACATGAAGCTCAATATTCATAGCGAACCGCAAGACGGAAGATTCACGATCAAGCTGGAAGTGAAAGAGATCGAAATGCGCGTGTCCATAATTCCCTCCGAATTTGGGGAGACGATCGTTATGCGTATTTTGGACCCAGCCGGCATCAATGTGACCTTGCCGCAGCTGGGACTTCGCGACGATGATCTGGGGATGGTGGAGAAAGAGCTTTCGCGTCCGAACGGATTGATCTTGAACACCGGCCCGACCGGCTCCGGTAAGACCACCACCCTTTATGCTTTTTTGCGAAAACTTGTTAACCCGGAAGTTAAAATAATTACCGTAGAAGATCCGATAGAATACAGGATCCAAGGAATCGAGCAGACCCAGGTAGACCCGGGTGCCGGTTACACCTTTGCCGGAGGTTTGCGCGCCATTGTGCGCCAAGACCCGGACGCGATACTTGTCGGTGAAATCCGCGACTTGGAAACGGCGGATATCGCGCTCCAGGCGTCGCTTACCGGCCACTTGGTTCTATCAACGCTTCACACCAATAGCGCCGTAGGCGCGGTGCCTCGCCTTGTAGACTTGGGCGTAAAGCCCGCTTCGATCGGACCGGCCTTAACGCTTATCATCGCGCAGAGGCTTGTTAGAAAGCTATGCGACGACTGCAAAAAACCAGTGGAGATGACTCCAGAGCTCAAAGAAAGGCTGGATAAATTTATGACCGGACTTCCCGCGCGCGTAGATAAAACCAAATATACAAATATAACGATTTTTGAACCCGCAGGCTGCGACGTCTGTAATCACTTCGGCTATAAGGGGAGGCGCGGTATTTTTGAATTTTTCAAAGGCGGACCCGAGCTTGAAGAAATAATTTTGAAAGAAGTTTCCGAGCGCGCGCTTCGCGAGCTCGCGAAGAAGCAAGAGATGGTCACCATGCAGGAAGACGGAATTTTGAAAGTTTTAACGGGCATGACTACGTTTGAAGAGGTGGAATCCGTCACTGGACCGATAGAGTGGAAATAGCTTCGCATTATTGAAGGAGTGCGCTCCGGACCCCTGCCTGCCGGCAGGCAGGGCTATTCAAGTCTTACCCTCCCTCAATAATGCGGGGTGTTTTAAAAATAAATACGAAAGAAAAAGCCGACCACGTAGGCCGGCGGAAGGAGCGGTTGCGGCGCGGCTATCCCTTCGGGGTTTTCGCGTCGAGCTTGGCGATGACGGCTTTGGATGCCGCGACACCCTTGTCGTAGTCGCGACAATATTCGTCGGACGTTTCCTCCGGGGGGTCGCCGAGGAGTCCGTCCATGAACCCTTGGGAACGGCGCTTGCTGTCCATGGTCACTATCGTAGGAGGTGCGGTTGCGTGTTCACTTCCCATTTCTAGGCTCCTTTCGGTTTGGCGGGCTGACCAAAGGATATGCCGGAAGAAAAATTTGTCAAAAAAAAGCCGACCACGAGGGTCGGCGGAGGAGGCGAGTGCGAGCGGGCGAGAAGAGCTACTTGTTGATTGCGCTCAGGATGTCTCCGGCGACTGCGAGGGCGAGGTTGAAGATTGCCAGTCCGCCGCAGACGGCGGCCGCAGCGCATGCGGCGGCCGAATCGCGGCGGTCAGTCCCGCTTCGTCCCGCGAAGACGCAGACGGCCGTGGCGGCTAGGAGTAAAAAAATAACAGCACGAATCGCTCCTTTCCGAATGTGTCCTACTTCTTGGTCGACCTGATCGCTTCGACGACGTTCTCAATCCACATATCCACGAGGAATGCGGCGAAAAACGTTGCAACCCCGAAACGCCAGTCGCGTGTCGCTAGGCCGACGAATGCTGCGGCAAAAGCGCCGGTGCCGATTCTTTCGAAAAAGCCGTAGGGTTCCATCGCAAGTTCTCCTTCTAACCTTTTCAAATTGCGGGCGATAGCATAATCGCCTTATACCTGGGGGCGTCCGGTTAAGGATTGGGTTTCTCTTTCGCACAGAGTGGAAAGAGGATAGAATTATTTCGAGGAGAGGGCTCGCCGAGGCCAACCCATCCTTAAATATCTAAAAACAATTCCTGCCCCCAGATGTAAGGCGACTATTCAATTTGTTGCGTAAGTTTAGCATATAAATACCCATTTGTCAATCCCCCCGGAGAAGCCCGCAAAATAAGGCCAAAATAGCAAAATGAACGAAGAAATAAAGAAAAATATTGATGATACTAATGTTGACCAGGTTCTTCGTCCGGCGGCCTGGGACGAATATGTCGGCCAGGAAAAGATAAAAGACAACCTTCGGGTTATTATCGATGCCGCGCAAAAGCGCGGAGAGGCGATGGACCACATTCTTTTCTCTGGGCCGGCGGGACTCGGTAAAACCACGCTCGCGTTTTTGGTCGCGAAAGAAATGGGCGCGCCCGTTAGAACCACTTCCGGTCCGGCGCTTGAGAAGATGGGGGATATGGCTGCGATCTTGACCAATCTCGAACCGGGCGAAGTTCTATTCATAGACGAGGCGCACCGCATCAACCGTTTAATTGAAGAAGTTTTATATCCGGCGATGGAAATGAGGAAGCTCCACCTGGTTATCGGCAAGGGCCCATCGGCCAGAACGCTTACGCTGGATCTCCCGCCGTTTACCCTTGTGGCCGCGACCACCCGGGAAAATTTACTCTCCCATCCTTTGCGTTCCCGTTTTGGGGCCATACTCCGCCTGGATTACTACACGGAAGACAATATCAAAAAGATTTTGGAGCGCTCGAGTAAAATTTTGGGAATAGAAATGGCGCCCGAGGGCGTTGAAGTTTTGGCCAGGGCCGCGCGCGCAACACCCAGAATTGCCAACCGTCTTTTGAAGCGCGCGCGCGACTACGCGGAAATCCACGGAACCGGGATGATAGACGGTAGCATCGCGAAGAAGGCGCTTGAAATGCTCGACGTGGACGAAGCGGGACTTGAGCCGAGCGACAGGAAATTATTGCTTACAATCGTCGAGAAATTTGGAGGCGGTCCGGTGGGGGTAAATACCCTAGCGGCGGCGCTCAACGAAGAAAAAGGAGTTATTGAAGATATTTACGAACCGTATCTAATGAGTCTTGGGTTTTTACAGCGGACTTCCGCGGGAAGAATGGTTTTGCCGCCCGCCTACGAACACCTGAAAATTAAAAAGCCGGGCGGATTGCTATAGTAAATAATGAAGACGGTTACAAAATCCGCGGCGGAGACGAAAGAGCTCGCCGAGAAGTTTGCTCGCAAGATATTGGGCGGAAAGAAAAAAAGAGGGGCCAGGGTGCTGGCGCTTTCCGGAGAGTTGGGTGCGGGCAAAACCACGTTCGTTCAAGGGTTTTTTAAGGGGTTGGGAATTAAGGCGCGCGCGGTGAGCCCGACCTTCATAATTTTCAGGCGCCACAACATCCCGAAGAATCGGCATGGCTACGAGAATGTTTTTCATATGGACGCTTATCGACTCTCCGGCGGCAAAGATCTGGCGCCTCTGGGGTTTGGCGAAATAATTAATGATCCAAAAAACATATTGCTTGTGGAGTGGGCGGGGAATATCAAAAACTCCATCCCAGAGAGGGCTTCTTGGATAACGCTGGAGCACGGGAAGGATCGCGGAAGCAGAACTATCATCACAAAAAATATATGAATCCCGTTAGAAAATTAAAAACAGTAGTTTGTTTGCTGAGGCAGGGTCGGGCGAAATTAAATACAACCAAGGTAACTAAATATAAATTGTTAAATTTTCTAACGGGATGAAGAAACTTCTTTTGATTGACGCTAACTCTCTTATACACCGCGCGTTTCACGCGCTTCCGCCGATGACCGCGCCGGATGGATCGCCCAGCCAGGCAATATACGGGGTATCGAGAATTCTTTTGAAGCTTTGGCGCGAAGAAAAACCGGACTATGCCGCGGCGCTCTTTGATCGGCCGGAGCCGACTTTTCGGGACGAGCTCTATAAGGACTACAAAGGGAACCGCCCGGAGACGGCGGACGAGTTAATTTCGCAATTAATAGAGATACACAATCTCTTCCCACTTTTCGGGATAAAGGTTTTTGAAAAGCCCGGGTACGAGGCGGACGATCTTATCGCGACACTCGCGAAAAAATTCGGCAGCGAAAAAGAAACGGAAACCACGATCTTTACGGGAGATCTGGATTCGCTCCAGCTCGTGAACAAAAAAGTTTCCGTGCGCGTGCCGCAGAAAGGAATAAGTGAAACGACCATCTACGACCCGGAGGCGGTCAGGGAGCGATACGGGCTCTATCCGAAATCTATCGCAGATTATAAATCTCTGGTGGGCGACAACTCCGACAATATTAAAGGGGTGCCGGGAATTGGGCCGAAGACCGCGGCGAAATTGCTTCAAAAATACGGGAGCCTTGCGAAACTTTTGGCGGCAAAAAACGACGAAGAGGTGAGCAAAAAAATAATTCCTCACAAAGAGCAGGCTCTCTTGGCGGAGAAGTTGGTCACTCTGCAAAGCGACGCACAACTTGGCATCAAAGGACTTGGCGACCTCACGGTCTTCGAAGACGAAACCGCCCTCAAAAACTATTTCGCGGCCAAGGGCTTCGGTTCGCTTTTAAAACAAATGAGCGCGACCCCCAAAGAAACGCCCCAAAAAGAGAAGGAAGCGGATCGCCAAGCTTCCTTTTTCTAGGCACCCATTTGAGCTATCATTTAACCAATGGCTAAACGAGGCGGTCCTTTCGCGAACTTCAGTTCGGTCTCCAAGCTTCCGGAAATGAAATCCTTTTGGGGTGCGCTTTTCGCTCTGCTTTTGGTGTTGGTTATTAATTTTGTTTTGCTCGAAATCTATTACGCCATCTTTACAACCGTCGCAATTCTTGTGGCCTCCTATCTTACCTTCAGGAGTATTTATTCCTCCGCGGAGAAGAGCCAACAAACCAGCAGAGAAAGAAACCAGCTTCGGGGTATGGTGACCACAATGGATGACTCGCTCGTGGTTTACGATCAGAACTTCACACTCCTTTTTTTCAATCCGGCTGCGGAGAAACTCTTTAAAATTTCAGCCGCGGAATTTTTGGGCACGCGCGTGGAACCCAAGCTCGCGGAAAATCCGACCTTCCGGCGTTTCGCGCAGGTAATTTTTCCGTCGCTCGCGCCGTCTATGATAACGCGGTCGCCGGCCGGGAAATATCCGCAGGTGGTAGACCTTTCTTTCGACGATCCGTATTTGGAACTCAGGACCTTCACTTCGCCGATAATAGATGACGCCGGCAACCTTTCCGGATTTATGAAAATAATTCGCGACCGAACCCGGGAAGTATCCCTTGCAAAAGAAAAGAGCGAGTTCGTTACGGTGACCTCCCATCAACTTCGAACACCCCTCACTCATATTATTTGGGCGTTGGAATCCATAAATAAAGAGTCCGCACTCAGCGAAGAGACCAGGTCTCTGTCCGAGAATGCGTATGCCGCGGCGAATCAACTGCGAACGATCGTGGAAGATCTCCTAAATATCTCGCGGATAGAGGAGGGCCGCTTCGGCTACCAGTTCCAAAAAGCCAATATTTTGGAATTTGTCGAAAACATTTTGAACGCCGCCGCGCCGAACGCAAGGCAGCTGGGGATTAAAATATATTTTAATCGGCCGGAAGAGGCGATTCCCGACCTCATGATCGATCCGCAAAAACTTTCCATGGCGCTTACCAATCTGGTGGATAATGCTATCCGCTATAACGTTAAAAATGGCGAGGTAATAGTGGGCCTCAAGAAGGCCGAGAGGGGGCCGTACGTGGAAGTTTCGGTGCGCGATACCGGAATCGGCATACCGCCGGAAGAAATAAAGAAGCTTTTCGTCAAATTCTTCCGCGCCACGAACGCCCTAAAATTCGCGACCGAAGGGTCGGGGTTGGGCCTTTATATAACCCAGAATATAATTCGCGCCCACGGAGGCAGTATGAATGTGGAGTCCGAGATGGGTAGAGGAAGCACCTTCTCTTTCACTCTGCCGGCAGACCCGACCCTTATTCCGCCCAAGGAGGTGCCATTGGAATACTAATGATCTTTTTCCTTTACGGAGCCGACGGCTATAGGAGGCTCAAACGAAAGCAGGCTATAACTGCCGAGTTAAAGAAAAAATATCCCGATCTTGTTATCGGTAAATTTTCTCTCGAGAATGAAGAGTCTATTCGAAGTTTTTTGGATTTCGCGAAAGGGCAATCGCTTTTCAGCGGAAAGAGGCTTTGTTTTTTGGAAGACATTGATATGTGTCCGGCCAAAGAGACCAAGGAACTCCTTTTCCAATTTTTGGAACCGAAGGATGTAGCGGTTATCGTTGCCGATCAAACAAAACCGGCGAAGGGCGTGGAATTTTTAACCAAAAATCCGGCGCACGCCGAGGAGTTCGGTGAGCTCTCCGGGCCACAACTCCTTTCGTTTATAAAAGTCTTGGCCAAGGAGCGCGGAGCGAGACTTTCGCCCGGGGCGGAAAGAAAACTCGCGGCTTTATACGGAAAAGACACCTGGGGACTCGCAACGGAGATTGAAAAGATAGCCTCCTTTGATCCGAAACTCGCGGATGAGGGTCGGGTGGAGGGGTTGGGGGTTCTCCCGGAGGGTGATTATTGGCCGATGTTGAACTCCTTGAAGGGCCGGGACATTTCAATGCGACTCCAAACTCTTTCAATGCTTTCCGCACGCAGGGAAGACCCGGCAAAGACTTTTAACATTTTGGCGGCGGCTACCAAGCCGCAAGCCGCGAGATTCGCGGAATACGATGTGCTGATAAAATCCGGGAAGATGGATTACCCCGAAGCGCTTTTGGATTTTGTTCTCGCGGGATAAACAGCGGATCAAAAAACACCCCGGAGGGGTGTTTTTTGATTTAAGACTTGGCTGATCTGGCGAGGGCCTTTGCCAGGCGGGATTTCAAACGGCTCGCCTTGTTCTTTTTGATAACGCCGGTTTTCGCGGCCTTATCCAACGCCTTAAAAGCGGTTTTAAGGGATTCTTGGGCTTCGCCGGATTTCTTTTCCGAGACTAATTTACGAAAAAACTTAACGCCTTTTTTATAAGCTTCTTTTCTCGTGGTATTTCTCTCGCGGCGGGTGACGCTTTGGCGGAGAGCTTTTTTGGCGGATTTTGTTATTGGCATGTTTTTGTGGAATCTAGAACAGGAAAAGCATACAAAAAAGCCGGAGAAATATCAAGGTCTTCGTGAAAAAGTAAAAAAAGAGGGCGGAGCGAGGGTTTCTCGTCCGCCCAAGGGGCTAGAAGGACTTCGGCGTCTTACACCCTCCAGACCATGAGGGTGTCGCGGGTGGCGGAGCGTACCGTCGAGTTGATCCGGTCGGCGCCATCGTTTATCGCGGCGATCGGCGCGGTGGCGGGTCGGCCGGGTCGGCCTCCGTTCTCCGGCAGTGCGTACATCGCGGGCCCGTCGAGGGCGATCTTGTAGTGGGCGGACGACATCGTGAGGGCGGTCGTCGAGTTGGCGGTGACGACGGCGGTCTCGGACGCGATGTCGTTCCAGCCAGCGATCTTGGCCGGCTGGTCGGCGGAGGCGAGCGAGGGCGTCCACGTCGAAGTGTTCGCGAGGCCCGTGCTGAGAATGACGGGGGTCGCGAAACCGACATTGGCGACGAGGAACGCCACGAGAGCGGCCACCACGATCGCGAGCGTCTTCGGCGGGGGACTGTGGTCTCGGTGCATCCAGACTCCTTTTTTTCTTCCGTTTTCGGTTGAAAGAGCATGTCGCGAGCCCGCAATTGGGCTAACGACTGGGATATCTTAGCGCACAATCTCAGGATATGTCAATGGTCACTCAGCTGACACGGAGATCCAAGCATTTCCGCGCAGCCTCGCTGCCGAGTATAATAAATAGGTGATATATAGTCTGTCGGGAAAGCTGGAGGCAAAATATGATAGCTTTGTGATCGTTAATGTTCACGGAGTGGGCTTCAAGATCTTTGCCTCCTCAAGAACCGTAAGCGATCTTTCGGGGGACGTGGATATTTTTACCCACTTAAACGTGAAGGAGGACGCGCTGGACCTCTATGGATTTCGAACGCGGCAAGAACTGGAGTTTTTTGAGAAACTTATATCCGTCTCCGGAGTGGGGCCGAAATCGGCTCTTTCCGTGATGGATGTGGCGGATCTCAAAAACGTCACTGCCGCCATACAGGAGGGTAGGCCGGACCTATTGACCCAAGCCGCGGGTATCGGACGGAAGACCGCGGAGAGAATTATAGTGGAACTGCGCGGCAAGGTTGGTACGGCAAGCTCCGAAGTTGCGGTCAGGGCAATGGAATCGGATGCGGATGTGGTCGAGGCCCTTTTGGCTTTGGGCTATAAACGCGACAGCGCCCGAGCGGCTCTAGAAAAAATAGAAGCGGGGATAAAAGGGGTCGAAGCGCGGCTTAGGGCGGCGCTCAAAATTTTAGGGAAAAAGTAAAATGCTCGGCAAAATAAAAAGATCCTTTCTTTTCCGCTGGATATACAAACTGCCCTGGCTTCTGCGCGGATACCATCTTCTTTTCACGATCCTGGGCGCAATAATCTACAGGAGGCCCAGCAGATTTATAAGGGTTATCGGCATAACCGGAACCAAAGGAAAAACCACCGCGCTCGAACTCCTAAACTCCATTTTTGAATCGGCGGGAGAAAAAACCGCGCTTCTTTCTTCGGTGCGGGTGAAGATCGGAGAAAAATCCAAACGAAACCTTACCGAAAACAGCATGCCGGGAAGGATGTATATCCAGAGATTTTTACGCAAGGCGGTGAATGCCGGTTGCGCTTACGCGTTTGTGGAGGCTACTTCCCAGGGCGCGGTTCTTTATCGGCATGCGCTGATAAACTGGGCCGCAGCCGCGCTTACCAATATCCATCCGGAACACATCGAAGCTCACGGCTCTTATGAAAAATATCGGGAAGCAAAACTTCGGTTTCTCGCGTACGCGGGAGGTGAGAATGCGCCCATCTTTTTAAACGGCGAGGAGGAAGAAAAAGATTTTTTTGAACGAGAGCTTAAGGGCAACAAGATAATAATTTATTCGACCGAAGGACTCCGGGATCTTCCGGAATCTTCGCGGGAATATTTGCCGGGCCACTTCAGTAAACAAAACGTGGCTTTGGCCGTCGCGGTCGCGAAAGAGTTCGGCATTCCCGACGAAAAGATCTGGGAAGGCATTGCGAATTTCAAAGGAGCTCCCGGGAGAGTGGATATCGTCCAGCGGAAACCCTTCAAAGTGGTCGTGGATTATGCGCACACGCCGGAATCGCTCGCGGCAATATATAAAGCGTTAAAAGAGGAATTGTCCGGCGGAGCTCGCTTAACATGTCTTTTGGGCGCCGCGGGGGGCGGGAGAGATAAGTGGAAACGGCCCGCTATGGGTAAGACGGCTGCGGAATACTGCGATCGGATAATTTTGACGGATGAGGATCCGTACGACGAAGACTCGGCAGAAATAATTTCGGAAATCAAAAAAGGGATTCGAGAGGCAGGATTTCCCGAGAATGAAATTTTGGAAATGGTTGATCGCCGCGCGGCGATAAGAGAGGCGATAAAAATGGCGAGACCCGGAGACACAATAATTTCTACCGGCAAAGGAAGTGAATCCTGGATACATATTAAAAAGGGAGAAAAAATTCCTTGGAACGAAAAGCAGATTTTTGAAGAAGAGTTGGGTATTAAAAAATAAATAACCCCGCGAGTCCTATTCGCCGGTCGGCGGACGGAACTTGCGGGGATTGTTCAGGCGGGGATCGAAGAAGGCGGCGGGTGGCTACGCCAACTGGCTACGCGCCGGTAGGGGACCTTCTGCGGGTCGTTTTTCCTGGAGACGGTCGAGGCGCGGGGGCGGTGCGGAATGAAATCCGCACACGGGTAGCCCGAGGGGTCAGAGTCCGGTCGCGGTTCGGCCCTCTCGAGCAGAGAAGAGCTCCTCTCTCCGAAAAGGATCTGGTCGCGCTCTTCGTCGGAGATTGGCTTCGGCGGCATGCCGTTTGTCGGCTGTGCCGAGCTTTTCCCGGAGGCGTCAGACCTTGGCCCGTCGGTCGGTTCGGGAATCGGATCGGGCCTGAAGTGTTCCTTGGCGACGGCGTAGGCCATCGCCAGCATGTCGCGGTAGACCTGCGGCGGAATCCAGATGTCTCTGGAAGAGACCCTGCCTTCCGCGCCCTCCTTCCACCTTCCGAGCATCTCCATCTTCCCGTCTTTTCCCTGGACGAATCGGAACCGATACGTTCTGTAGACCCGAAAAACCAGGGTCTTGGCGGTTTTGTCGGGCGGTTCCGCGAGCTCTACCACTGACTCCGCGGTCCTCTGGCCAGCTTCACTCATTCAGCAGACTCCTTTCAAGGATCCTGAGACTCCCCACATAATAAGTTGTTTCCTAATTTTGTCAAAGTTAGTTTTTTGTTCGAAAAAAAGATAAAATTAAAGGATGAAAGTTATATTTTACGGAGGAGCGGGGAGTGTTACGGGTTCCAATTATATGGTTGAGTCCGGGAACACCCGGATACTCGTAGACTGCGGTATGGCGCAGGGCTCTGATTTTGCGGAAAAAGAAAACTTCGAAGATTTCGCATACGATGTATCTTCGGTCCAGGCGATATTCGTGACCCATGCTCATATCGATCACACCGGAAAGCTGCCGAAAATAGTTAAAGACGGGTTCAAGGGGAAAATATATTCCACTCCGCCGACAAAAGACTTCGCGGAACTTCTTCTTATCGATTCGGAGCACGTTCTTCAGGAAGAATCGGATAGGACCGGTTTGCCGGATCTTTATGAGACGGAAGACGTGGAGGCGGCAATGGCGATATGGGAGACGGTGCCGTATCACAAGCCGGTCCAAGTCGGGAATTTTAAAATAACTTTTTATGACGCAGGCCACATTTTGGGCTCTGCAACCATAAAAATAGAGGCGGAGGGCAAGTCGATCATGTTCTCCGGAGATCTCGGCAACTATCCCGCACCGATAATCCACAACACCGAACATTTGCCCGAAGTGGATTATTGCGTCATCGAATCCACTTATGGCGCGCGCGTGCACGAGGATACTTCAAAAAGAGAGGGGGAGCTCGAAGACGTTATGGAGGACATCGCGAGGAAGGGAGGCGTACTGATGATCCCGGCCTTCGCCATGGAGCGCACCCAGGAGCTTCTTTATCACTTTCACGAACTCATAAGCCAGGGTCGGGTTCCGGAAATCCCGATATTTATAGACAGCCCGCTGGCTATCAAGTTGACCGCTGTCTACAAAAAATACGAAAGCTACTTTAATCCGGAAACGTTCAAGCTCGTGAAGTCGGGAGAAGATATTTTGAATTTCCCGGGGCTTCGCATGACGCTTACCGTGGAACAGTCCAAAGAAATAAACGATGTCCCCGCGCCGAAGATAATAATGGCCGGGTCGGGTATGTCGAACGGAGGGAGGATCCGCCATCATGAACGGCGCTATCTGCCGGATCCCAAAAGCATCATTCTTTTTGTCGGATATCAGGCCACGGGAACCCTGGGAAGAGCCATTCTCGAGGGAGCAAAAGTCGTGAGGCTGTTCGGGGAGGAGGTGCCGGTGCGTTGTGAGATCCGAACCATAACCGCTTATTCCGCTCACGCAGACCAACCCCGGCTTCTTGAGTGGCTTAAGCCTCGGAGCGGGATGCTCAAAAAAGTTTTTGTAGTACAAGGCGAAGAAGGTTCGAGCGAGATTTTGGCCGCAAAGGTGAAAGAGGAACTGTCGGTGGACTCATATGTCCCCCAAAAGGCCGAAGAAATCGTAATATAAAAAATAAATATAAAACAAAATGAAGAAAAAAACTAAAAAGCCCGCTAAGAAAAAGGCTAAAAAAGCGGCGAAGAAGGTTGGTGCGAGGAAAACAAAAACTAAAAAGGCCAAGCCAAAAGCAAAAAAGAAGGTTGCTCCGAAGAAAGCTCCGAAAGCCGAAAAACCGATCGGCCAAGTAACGCATTTTTTCACGCACATTAGAGTAGCGGTCGTGAAGTTCAAAGTTCCTTTCCGCGCGGGCGGCACAGTGCGCTTTAAAGGAGCGACTACGGATTTCGCGCAGAATCTTTCGTCGATGCAATATGACCATAAGCCTATCGCTGTTGCAAAAAAGGGCCAGGGGGTCGGAGTAAAAGTTGCAAAAAGAGTCCGCGAGGGCGATATGGTGTTTATCGAAAAATAATCGTGTTTAAATCGCTAAAGGAAAACATCTTTGTTTCCGGGCTTGTTTTGGCTGCCACGGTCGGCGCCGGACTTTTCGCGCTGCCGGGTGTTTTTTATGCATCCGGCTGGGGGATCGCTTTGTTCTCGATGATCCTTGTTGTGGCCTGTATAGTTTTCGCGCACGTTTCTTTTTGGGAAGCCCTGCACAAAACGGATGGCATCCGCGGACTCTTGGGAACCGTGCGGGAGAGGCTCGGGAGAACGGCGGGAACAGTGGCCTTTTGGGCGATAGTTGGCGGGCTTACGCTAACTCTCGCCGCTTATTTAAATCTTGGCAGCGGATTTCTGAGAACAGTATTTCCGGGGCTTGGGGCGCTATCCCTTCCGATTTTCTGGATCTTGGTGTCGCTTCCGGCGCTATTTAGCCTGAAGAGGTTCGCGAAACTTGAGACTGGCGTAGTTTCAGCGATGGTTTTAATAATTTTTTTCATATTTTTCTCCGCGCCGGAGAAGATCGCGATTTTAAACTCGCCCTTCGCGGCGCCGGGCGGGTTGGCGATTTCTTTCGGGGCGCTACTGTTCTCGCTTTCGGGCTGGACCGCGATTGAACCGATAACCAAGCTGACCCGCGGGCAGAACTCAAAAAAGAAAAAGTTTTTTATAGCGCTCGGAACTGTTTTTGCCGCGACCCTATTTCTGGCGTTCGTATTCGGAATTTTCGGTTCGACGGCGACAATTACCGGGGATACGATTTCAGGCCTTGGGAGTTGGCCGGAGTGGAAACTCAAAATTTTGGCGCTTTTGGGGGTGGCTACGATCTTTTCGATACATCTCATGATCTCTACCGAAGTAAAGAATTCCCTGAGCCGGGACTCGCACTGGGGAGACATTGCCGCAGTCTCTTTTGTTATTTTTGCCCCGCTCCTTCTAGTCTGGGCGGGATTGAATGAATTTCAGACGGTCGTCGCCTTAGCCGGAGGAATTTTCCTCGCGGGACAATACTTTTTCATTATTTTAGTCTCTAAAAAAATATTAAAATTTGCCGGTTGGAAAAACTTCTTCGCAAATGTTTTGCTTTTAGTTTTTATCGCCTCCGCGCTTTACGAGGCATATCGGTTTATACTACAGTAGCCGGAGGCTCTCGTAGTCCAACGGATAGAACATCTCCCTCCGAAGGAGAAGATAGAGGTTCAATTCCTCTCGAGAGCACAAATGAATAAAGAAGAAAAATTAAAAGAATTAGAAGAAGAAATAACGGCCGATAAAAATCTGCCCTTGGCCAATGCCAATCTGGTTTTTGGCGAAGGTTCAACAAACCCGAAGGTTCTGTTTATCGGCGAAGCGCCGGGACAAGAGGAAGATAGGCAAAAGCGACCGTTTGTCGGTCGTTCGGGGAAACTTTTGGACAAATTAATAGAGGAGCTCGGCTGGAAGAGAGAGGAGGTTTATATCACGAACATTGTTAAGCGCCGCCCGCCGGAGAATAGAGACCCGTTCCCCGAAGAGATCGAGGCGTACAAGCCGTATCTTACCCGGCAGATAGAGATAATTGATCCGCCGCTTATTGCTACGCTTGGGAGGTTCTCCATGAATTATTTTTTGCCCGAGGCAAAGATTTCCCGCGACCAAGGAAAACTCTTCAAAATAAATGGGAGGTATATTTACCCGCTGCTTCATCCTGCCGCAGGACTTCGCTCCCCGGACGTTATGGGCAAAGCCCTTCGAGAAAGTTTTTTAAAGATTCCGGCGGCTATCAAAAAGATCCAGAAATAAAAAAAGAGCCCCGTTCGTTGAGCTTTGGGCTTTTGGGCGGGGCGGGGCCTGCCTGCGCGTCCCCGGGTGAATCTCTTTCTGCCACTCATAGAAAGACCCCTCCCTTCGGTATCCCTTTCGGGTTCTTGACGGATTTTGCTACCGGAAAAATGGAAATGCAAGCAATTTTGGAACTCTGTTATAATTCATTTATATGGATTTCTCCCTTACCTATATTTTTTACAGACTTTATTTTCGGGCAAAAGACTTTTTTCACCACTGGTATGTGGACGGTTCGCGTTCCATTTTCCATCGATTTATCCTTGTTCTGGAGCGCGCAGACGGTTTTTTGGCTTTTCGGGTCACGCTCAGGCACATTTTCGAACCGCTTTATAAAGATTACACCGTGATCGGACGGACAATTGGATTTATTTTTCGTTCTTTGCGGCTTTTCGTCGGATTAGTGGTTTACTGCGTTTTGGGCGGAATGTTTCTGATAATTTATTTTTTTTGGCTGATGCTGCCGATTTCAATTTTGGCCCTCGCGATTAAACCTATTTAAAATGGACGGCGAAAATAAACCAATTCCGATCTTTGACGAGCCCCGGCTCAAGATGACGTACGCCGGCAGGCTTTTTGTCCGTGCGGCGGGGGCGGTTGGCTATGCGACCCTTTTCGCGGCAATATTCACGACCCTTTCTTCTGACAGCAAAAACCTTCAATATCTTGGGTTGTTTCTGCTCCTTTTCCTTTTTGATCGGATAAGACATTGGGGAGAGGGAGACGTTCCGCTTAGCGAACTTCCGAAGGCGGGTTCGGCTAATCTGGCAAAATATTTTTTACCGAAAACTTATAAGGCGATCGAGCGCGCCCTTGAGAGGAGTGGAGTCAAGAAAACAAACTTTTATTTGGAACTAGCCTCAGTCCTTTTATCCTTGGATCAGATAAAAAAAGGATTTTTGCGCCTGGACATTAAGATCGATGAATTTTCGCAGAAACTGGAGTCTTTGCTTTCTGAGTCGGAGGGCCGGAGCGCGGAGGAAAACGATCCTTTGGCGAAAATAAAAACGCTTGCCGGTTTAGCCGCGGCTCAAGCGCTCAATTCCGGGCACAGATTTGTCCGTCCCTGTGACCTTTTTTCTTCGCTGGCGTCCGTTGAAGACGAATATCTTAAAAGACTGTTCCACATGTTTTCTCTTTCGGCAGGGGATATAGAATCCGCAATAATGATAACGGATTTTGCCGCCAAAGTCGGGAAGCACAGCAGTTTGGGCGGCGCTTCTCCGGAACTGCACAAAGGGCTTCGGCACCGGGTGATGAACCGCGCCTGGACTGCCAGGCCGACTCCAATTTTGGATAAGTTCGGTGACGATTATACCGACCTGGCCCGCGCCGGACAGGTGGGCTTCCTTATCGGTCACGAAAAAGAATATGCGAGGCTCGCGGAAATACTCTCGCGAGGACAAAGCCCAAACGCGCTTCTTGTGGGCGAAGCGGGGATCGGTAAGGAAACCATAATTTCCCACCTGGCTTTCGACATAATAAAAGACAAGGCGCCGCAAGCGCTCTTCGATAAGCGCTTAGTCGGTTTAGATATCGCGAGGATGATAGCCGGAGCGTCGCCGGAAGAGGTTCAGCTGCGAATCCAAAAAATTGTGGGAGAGATCGTAGCGGCCGAAAATATAATCCTTTATCTGCCGGAGGTTCATAATCTTTTAAAAACTTCCGGCGAGGCGTATATGTCTGCGGCGGACGCACTCTTGCCCCTCATTCAAGGCAATAGTTTTCCGGTCATCGCCTCTACCTACCCCAAAGAATTTAAAAAAGATATCGAAGCCAGGAGCGATTTTCTCGGATTCTTCGAGGTCGTCAAGGTTGAAGAGATAAGCGAAGAAGAGGCGCGCAAAATTTTGACGCTCGACGGAATAATTTTGGAAAGACAGACCGGCATTGCGGTTAGCTTCGGAGCGGTAAAAACCGCGGTTATGCTGGCTAAAAAATATTTTAGTGGAACAAAGTTTCTGCCGGGCAGCGCAGAAGATCTTTTGAGAGCCGCCATATCCAGGGCGGAGCAAAAAGGAGAGAAAAAAGCTTCGCCGGAAGATGTGGTTGCGGCGGCGGAAGCAAAAGTGAATATTCCGATCCATGAGGCCGGCAAGGACGAGACGGAATCCCTTCTGAATTTTGAAGAAACCATTCACAAAAAATTTATAAACCAGGATGAGGCGGTGAAATCCGTGGGCAATGCGTTAAGAGAATATCGCTCCGGGCTTTCAAGGAAGGGCGGGCCGATTGCAAGTTTTTTGTTCGTGGGTCCGACCGGCGTCGGGAAAACCGAACTGGCAAAGCTGGTAGCCGAAGTTCAATTCGGTTCCAAGACAATGATGACCCGTTTTGATATGACCGAATATCAGGACAAGAAAAGTTTCGAGCGGCTTATCGGTTCCGCGGACGGGTCGGTGAGGGGTGCGCTTACCGAGGCGGTTCTCGCGCGGCCGTATTCCTTGATTCTCCTTGATGAATTCGAAAAAGCCTTTCCGGATATTTTGGATCTGTTTCTCCAGGTTTTGGATGATGGGCGGCTGACCGATGGGCTTGGGCGGACGGCGGATTTTCAAAATACCGTTATCATCGCTACTTCAAACGCCCATTCGGACATCATCAATCAGGCGCTGTCGGAGGGGCAGAACATGTCGGATATCGCCGAATATCTGAAGAAAAAGCTAACCGACGTATTTAAACCGGAACTCATAAACAGATTTTCAAGAGCGGTGATTTTCCGCAATTTGGAGCCGAAAGAACTTGCGGAAGTCGCGGCGATACAGCTTGAAGAGTTAAGAAAAACTTTGGGCGAGCAGGGCATATCCGTAAAGTTTGACGCAAGCGTCGCCGCTTATGTGGTGAAGCAGGGATACGATCCTGCTTTTGGAGCCAGGCCGATACGTAGGGTGATAGAAGAAAAGCTCCGATCCGTGTTGGCCGAAAAAATATTACGCAAGGAGATAGACCGGGGCAGCGAGATGGTGGTTGCGATAGAAAACGAGCAGTTGGTCTTCCACGCAGCTTAAAATAAAATGGATATCTCGAACGAGAAGATAGCGGAGGTGATAGGAGGAATCGGCGAATACCTAGCGATGCAGGGAGTCGCATTTAAGCCGCGAGCTTATGAAAAAGCGGCCGAGGCGATCCATTCTCTCGCCGAACCGGTTTCGGAAATATACAAAAAAGGCGGCTTGAAAGAGGTGGAGAAAATTCCCGGAGTCGGCCGTTCCATCGGCGAAAAAATAGAAGAACTGATTTTGCATGGAAAAATAAAAGAATACGAAGGACTAAAAAAGAAAACCCCGGTGGATCTCGCCGAACTTTCTTCCGTCGAGGGGTTGGGTCCGAAGTCCATAAAAAAACTTTATGCGGAGTTGGGGATAAAGAATTTAGCGGATCTCGAAAAATTAGCGCGTGCGGGAAAGATAAGAACCCTGCCCGGTTTCGGGGAAAAAGCCGAGGCCAAAATTTTAAAAGGAATTGAGTTTCAAAAAAGATCGGAGGGACGCCTGCCTATCGGGCGGGTTCTTCCTCTCGCAAAAAGCATCGTAGCGCGCTTGAGCTCGGTTTCTGGCGTCGAAAAATGCACGGTCGCCGGATCTTTGAGGAGGAGAAAAGAAACAATAGGGGATATAGATATTTTAGTTGTGGCGAAAAACCCCGAACGCGTAATGGAGAAATTTACGGGCCTTCCCAATGTGGCGCGAATCCTCGCCAAGGGCCCGACCAAGTCATCTGTTGCTTTGGATGCGGGATTGGATGCGGACTTGAGGGTTGTTGAGCCGGCGGCCTACGGCGCGGCGCTTAATTACTTTACGGGCTCCAAAGATCATAACATCGCGCTCAGAGAAGTTGCGGTTAAAAAAGGTTTGAAACTCAACGAATACGGACTCTGGAAGGGCGAAAGGAGAATCGCCGGTAAAACGGAAGAGGAGGTTTATGGGGCGCTGGGGTTCGGTTATATCCCTCCGGAAATGCGGGAAAATACGGGGGAAATCGAGCTTTCTCATAAAAAAGAACTGCCGGAGCCAATAGAATACGGTTCTCTTTTGGGCGATCTCCAAACTCAGACCAGCTGGACGGATGGCGCCAATTCCATCGAGGAGATGGCGGTTGCCGCGATCAAGGCAGGGCTAAAATATTTTGTAGTTACCGACCACACCAAGCGCTTGGCGATGACCGGAGGGTTGGATGAGAAAAAATTATTGAAGCAGATGGAGGAGATTGATGGGCTCAACAAAAAATTTACGGGCAGAATAAAAATACTGAAGGGGAGCGAATGTGACATCTTAAAAGACGGCTCTCTGGATATTGCGGATGAGGTTCTCGCGAAGCTGGATGTCGTCGGCATCTCCGTGCATTCCTATTTTAATTTGAGCCGCGAAGAGCAGACCGCGCGAATATTAAAAGCGATGACAAACAAAAATGCCGACATTCTTTTTCATCCAACCGGCAGAGTCCTTGGGCGGCGGGCGCCGTATGACGTGGATATGGACGCGGTCATCAAACAAGCAAAAAAAACAGGCACAATTCTCGAAATCGACGCTTATCCCGACAGGCTGGATTTGAAAGACGAATATATAAGAAAGTGCGTGGACTCCGGCGTAAAAATGAGCATAGACAGCGATGCGCACTCTGTCGCACATTTTGAATTTTTGGAATACGGAATTGCGAACGCGAGACGCGGTTGGGCAAAGAAATCGGATATTATAAACGCTTGGCCTGTTGAGAAAATGTTAAGTTCGCTCAAGCGAGGATAACAAAAACCGCCCAACCACGGCAGGGAGGGGTCGGAGTGTCGTTCTCGCAGCTCTTGGAGCGATAGCGACTTAGAGATGCGTAATCCCGAGTATGCCCTCGGGAGAGATTACTCAGAACCGAGGGTTCGGAGGGAGCGAAGCGACGCGGATGCGGCAAAAGCGAGCGATATCATAAACACTAGAGATGTTGACGGAATGTTGAGATTGTTAAAGTAAGAAGCGTGCTTGCCCTTCGAAGTTTTAACGAAGAAGGGGTCTGTCGAGAAAATGCTTGGATTTTTGAAATAAATAAGCCTCGCCCATGGGCGGGCGAGGCAGGACGGCTCACGAAGCCGTTGCGCGGGTGAAGCGATCGGCACAGGGCTTGCACTCGGTGAGGTGGGCCCGGAACCACACGCCACTTTCCTGGGTCAGATCATTGCCGCATCCATAGGCGGTGTTGAAGAGGCGTTCGGCCCGCGCGCATGCCGCGCGAGAATTGGCAAGGTCTTCCTTGACCGCAACGAGGAACTGGCTGTGGGTCGGTTCCTTGTGAAGGCTCCCGAACCCCGTCCCCACGTACGGAGGCTGGAACTCTAGGAGCCGGCGGCGCGCAGCCTCATAGTGAGGACAGCGGCTCTTCAGGCACTGGCCCGGGTAGTCTTCTCTCCCGGCGCAACAATCGACGGTGATCGTGGGCATTTCGCCCTCCTTTCGTTCGGACCCATCCTTGTCCTCGGTTTTCACTTCGGTTACTGTGATGCTCGCTTGGTTGTCGAACGAGATGCACACAAGCGTCAACAACCTTTCTTTTTGGGGCTCGATCGTTTTGTCGATCTCCGCCACGCCTGCCCCGGCGAGGAGCTGAAGCCGGATTGATTCTGCGGTAACTTCGGCCATTCCGCACATTACCGGTGAACCACCTTCGCGCCAGAACTCCTGCACATAAGCGGCGTCCGGAACTTCGATCAAAAACCGCTTTGTGGGCATTTCGTCCTCCTTTCTGCTGGGTATAATATCCGTAAACCAACCCTTAATGTCAAGGGCCGAAACCCTTTCCTGCTTTTGGCGCCCAGTGTAGTATTAGGTAGTGGAAAGTAAACAAGAAAACAAAAAACAGATAAAAAAACAGGTTGTTGCCGGATTTGTGATATATAGGAGGACCGAAGACGGGGTCAAATATCTTTTGCTTTATAGAAGGGGATCTTATTGGAACTTCCCGAAAGGGCATTTCGAGCTCGGTGAAACCAGCCTCGATACGGCTCTTAGGGAGACCAAGGAGGAGACCGGAATAGGCAAGGAGGATATGCGCCTGATTCAGGGCTTTCGCGCATATGAGCGATTCTATTTTGATCGGGGGGACGAAAGGATTTTCGACACCGTAATTTTGTATTTGGCGGAGACCAAAAAAGTTCAGGTCACGATTGTTCCGAGGGAGCACAGCGGTTATGGATGGTTCCTCTACCACGACGCGATCAAGGTCATCGGGAAGCAATACGTTGGGACCAAGCGCGTTCTAAAACTGGCGCATGAATTTATAAAAGGGAGGCAGAAAAAATATTCCACTCATCGGCCCGGAACGCAAACGCATCCGCATCAGGTGAAGCGGCACCCGGCTCACCCGGAGAACAAGCCCGCCGAGATCCATCAAAAGAAAGAAAAAACCGCGTAAGACGCGGTTTTTTCTTGGAGCTTCTTTATTTACTTGGAAACGATGGCGAAGACCTTCTTGAACACTTCCGGATTGTTTTTTGCGAGATCGGCGAGTATTTTCCTATCTAATTTAATGTTCGCCTTCTTCAACGCGCCGATGAACTTGCTGTAGCTCATTCCGGCTTCTCGGGTCGCGGCGCTTATCTTTACGTTCCAGATCGAGCGGGCCACGCGTTTCTTTTCTTTGCGGCCGCGGAACATTCTGGCTTCGGCGTGGAGGAGCGCTTCTTTAGCGGCGCGTTCTTTCGATTTTCTTCCCCAACGATAGCCTTTGGTTTTTTTGAGGATCTTCTCCCTCTTTTTGTGGGCAATTACGCCGCGTTTTACTCTTGGCATTTTATTTTGTTTGCGAACCTAATATCTTTTTGATTGGAAAATCGAGACCCTTGGTTTTGCTCTTGGCCTTGATGTTTTTGGTGGATTTCCGGGTGCGGTTATGGCCCGAGCGCATTGGGCGGCGGATAACCTTGCCATTTTTAGTTATACGAATTCTTTTGGTTAGGCTTTTGCGCATGTTTTTAGCTCAATTATTCTAAATGATTGCCGAAAAGATTGCAACTACCGCGAGGGTTGCCGAGGGTGGGGGGATCGCCGTTTTATTTCTTCACGATCTGCGCCGAGAAACCGTTGCCGGCGTAGCGAGGCGGGGCTATTACCTTATATTCGGTTTTGACCATATTCATGAAATCTTTAAGTTTTTGTTCCGCCCAGGATTTGTTGGCTTTTTCCCTGCCCTTCAAACGCATATTTATCATTACCTGGTGGCCTTCGCCCAAAAACTCCTCAAGTCGCTTAAGTTTCACTTGAAGATCGTTTTCCGCTGCCCGGGCGCTGATCTGCACAACTTTCAGATCGGTTTGCTTCTGGGACTGGCGCTGCTTTTTCTCGAGCTTTTCCTGTTCATAGCGGAACTTGTCATAACTCATTATCCTTGCGACCGGCGGCTTAGCATTCGGGGAGATTTCGATGAGGTCCATTCCGGAAGATTGCGGCACGAGGGCCAGCGCGTCACCAAGCGCCAAAACTCCGAGGTTCTTGCCCTCGGCATCTATCACCCGAAGTTCGGGCGCGGTAATTTGGTTGTTTATCCTCGGATTTTGGATGGCGGGTTATATGCTTGGGCCCGGAGGCCGAACAGCTTTCGATTGCTACCTTAGTATATTAGCGGAGTGGGGGGAAGTGTCAAAGGGCTTTACATCTGGCGGGCGGCGCATAGAATGTTCTTGGTTCTTCAATTCGATATTAGGAAAGGAGATCTCGAAGATGAGAGATGCTCGAAAAGAATTGGTTGAGGTTCGACTCGATCACATTCTGCTGAATCCCAATCAGCCGAGACAAACGTTCGATGATGACGAAACAAGGGAGCTGGCCGCTTCCATCGAGGAGGAGGGGCTGATCCAGCCGCCGACGGTCAAGCCGTCGGAGGCGGAAGGCTATTTCGACCTTGTCGCCGGAGAAAGGCGCATAAGGGCCGCCCGAATTCTTGGATGGGAATTCATCGAGTGTCTCATCCTGAGCGGCGAATCGGATCCGGAAATTGCTTCGCTCGTGGAAAATTGCTGCCGCAAAGATCTCAACCCGATTGACGAAGCCAGGTACTTGAAAAAGCTTCGAGGGCGGGGAAAAACGATCGCTTCAATCGGGCGACTGACCGGACGAGCCGAGCTCACCATTCTGAACCGGTTAAAGCTCTTGGAGCTCCCCGAGGAGATTCAGGAGATGGTTCGGACGGGGAGCCTTCCGCAGGTCGGTGCGCTCTCTCTCGCGCAGTACCGAGGGGAGAAGGGCAGGCTCATCCGCATGGCTCATGATCTCGCCGCCGGCCGCGATGCGTTCACGGTTGGGGCGCGAGAACTGGGACAAACCGCTCATGGCATCAATCTCACGGTCAGCAAGCTTCCGAAATCACCCGCCGGGATCTTGGGGAAGATTCTGGCTTTCTATGGCTGGAGGGCTAACACAGCCATACCTCTCGCTAAGGCGTTTCTCGCTCTTCCTTCGGGCGATCAGAAAGAGGCCTGCCGCGCCCTGACCGAGTCCTCGAGAAAGAATCTTCTCGCAAGACTCGAGAGTCTTTCGGTTCTGGCCAAGGAACTTCATTCGGTCATCTCGCTTCAAAAGGGTTGGGACGCCCCCGAGAATTCGGAGCTCGAAAAACAAGAGGCCAAGAAACCGCCTGCGCGCGCCACGCTTCCCGAGCCCGAGAAGGCTGCGGAGCGGACCGAGCTTTCCCTCAAGCCCAAGAAGACCAACAGGAAGACAGCTAAGGCAGTCTCGACCCTTGGAGCCAAGAAGAAGGCAGAGATTCCGCCGCCGGAGGACAAATCGCCGGCCAAGCCGAACCTCGGAAGTCTACAGGTGCTTCCGCCGAAGGCAGAGATCTTTTTCCGGTGCATGGTTTACGACAGAAACGAGGGAGTGGTTCCGGACATCAGCGTTGCGAGCCTCTCGCGGCGCATCTATGGTGATGCCGAGATCAGCTTGGCCGATGTCGAATCTCGCGCGCTTCAGACGCTGATCGTGGCCAAGGAGAGGTGGAATCTTCCGCCGAACACCCGCGATTCCGGAGAGGACAATTTCCGCATCGCTCTTGCCAACGCGAGAAGCGATACCGGCTGTCGCCGCTTCGAAGATCTGCTCGCGCTTCTGAGAGGCAGTCGCGCAAGAGATCCGATCGCCCTTTCCCGCATTCCCTGAGTTCTGGCCCCGCTTCGGCGGGGCCTATTTATATGATGGCCCCTTTTCTTTTTTGCCGCGTTTTTTCGCGGAAGCTCTGCCCATGGCGAAAAGCAAGCTCGAAAGCCGATTTAAATAAGCCAAAACATTTTCGGGCAACGCCATTTTTTTATTAAGTTCTATCGCGCTGCGCTCCGCGCGCCTTGCAACGGCGCGGGCAAAATCCAGCCAAGCCTCTTCCGGATCTTCGCCGGAGATGACAAAGCCACGCTCCGGGCCGACAAACTCTTCCAATGCGTCTATTATGCGTTCCACCATTCTAACTTTTTCTTCGCCGAGTTCAGGGGCTTTCTCAAGCCTGCCGATAGCCAGAAGATAAATATTCGCCTGGATGGTAAAAAGCTCATCCTGGACGGAGAGCAAAACTTTCTTGTTATTTTTATCCGGGGTGCGGCTTCGCACCAACCCCAAAAGACTATTTAATTCATCCAAGTCGCCCAAGGCCACCAACTCCACGGAAGTCTTATCCAGTTTTTTTCCGTCCCAAACTTCGCTGACTCCTTTATCTCCTTTTCCGGTATAAAAAAGACCCATTGGTCGGATTATACCCTATGGCCGGGGAGTGGAGTAGCGGTTGACCCCGCACCGAGCCAAGCGCTAGCCCTTTTGATTGGCGGAAATTATAGCTATCTTTGCTCCTGCGGAGGGGCTCGTTTTAAAAGTAGTTTTATTGTTTGGTCGGGCAAGCAAGCCAATTGCGCTTGATCTGGTGACGGGGTTGATGTTTTAGGCGGCTGGTGGCATATTAAGGCCAGTTGTTTGTTTGGCTCGCAGCACTTTTAAGTAGGTTTCTTTAGAAAGGCCGATAACAAATCAATTTATTATTTCAATGATCAAAAAATTACTTTTTTGCGTTATCGGTCTAGTTGGATTTATGGCAATAATGTTTGCGCCTTCGGCGCACGCTGCCGTTTCCATAGAAAGAGTGGACCAACCGACCAGAGCGCTTCTCGGACAGACCCTGAATGTTTTGGATAGCGTCTTGAACGATATTCAAGCCAGGTTAAACGGAGCGGGTAGCCCGATCGAGAATCCGGCAACGGTAAGCGTGACTTTGGGCGGCATAAAACAAGTTCTTGTTTCCGTGAGCGCCGAACTTTCCGCTTCGCCGGTCAATTCGCCTATCCCGATCGAGAGTCAGCAGGCGGCGCAGCCGGTGGGTTTTCTTGATGGTTCCGGTGCAAGCGTTGTGTCGTCCGACAAAGAGACGGCGAGCGCTTCAAGCGTTTTGAGCCCGAAACTGCTTTTCGTCTTGCTTCCGATTTTGTTGCTTATCCTTGTCGCCGTTTCTCTGTTCAGAAAGAAGGACCGCGTGGAAATTAAGGATTCCGAAATTGTGTCGGCGGTAGCACCGATCGCAGCGCAGGAATCAA
The DNA here is from genome assembly GCA_007375645.1 of Parcubacteria group bacterium LiPW_15. Classification (GTDB taxonomy): domain Bacteria; phylum Patescibacteriota; class Minisyncoccia; order UBA6257; family 2-01-FULL-56-20; genus LiPW-15. The sequence continues at coordinate 65,348 of VMER01000002.1, read as the reverse complement.
ATAACGAGATACAAACTGTTTAGCAGCCGTAAATCCAAAGAAACCAGAAACGCACCAAACCTCTGCCCTCAGGCGGGGGTTTTGGTTTCTTAGGCGGCAGGAACTATGTTCCCGGCGAATAAGAAACAGAATTCAAAACCAAGGGAACTGCCGTCGCAGGCAGGCCAACCGTGGCGCCGGAACCGTCTACCGCGGTGTTATAGGTGAGATCGTCGGCGGATTGAATGACTGCCGAGAGTATCGCCGAAACGCCCGCGCCTGCCGAAGCCGTGTTTGTAAGAGAGTCGATCCTTAATTTGAGCATGAGAGTTCCGCCGGCGGAGATTATTCCGTTCGACCCGAAATCGGACCAGGCAAAAACGCAACTTGGACCGGTATTGCACGTAACGGGCGCGAGGGTTCCAATTGCAACGTTTGAGGAGTTGAGCAACTTAACATCGGCGTTGCCGAAGGAAGATGAGGCGAGGCTTCCGGAGAGGGTGACTCTGAGCGTCGTAAGGGAAATACCTCCCGCTGGCGACGCGGACAAATTCAGGATCGCGAGGTCATCAACATTTGTCTTGATTCGGTTTGTCGCCGCACCGAGCGGGGTCGCGAAAAGTGATTTTGTAACCGGAGCGATTTCGTCGGGCGTGCTTGTCGCCGGAGCAGGATTTACGATCGGAGTGGTGGTTGCGGTCGGTGTCGCCGGGGCAATGACAACCCCCGAATTATTTATTTGGGAAATATAATTTGCCGAAATAGAAACGGCTTGATTCGCAAAAGAAAGAGCCAGATTTTTCTGCGCTACGGTTGTGGCCGGATTCGTTTGGGCACTGACCAAGAGAGACAGAGCAAGCTGAAGCAGGGCTAAAATTGATGTTGGGTTCATATGGTTTATTGTAGCAAATATAAAAAAAGAGCCTCGGGCCTGTCTCGACCGAATGAATTTCGGGCGGACGATTGCCTTTGGCTCTGGCGGACACTATCCATTGTTGTCGCTCACGCGGCGAGCGCGGTTTCCTGGGTCGCCCCTTCGGGGCGCACGATGTATGCGCAAACGCTTTCCGAGAGCAGGGTTCCGGATTCCCGCAACTGTTCCCATTCTCCGGTGCGCGCCGCATAAACATCGGTTGGCAGAAGCTTGTCGTAGGGATGGAGTCGGGTGCCGAAGAGGCGGACACCCGACACCGGGTGGTGGTGCATTGTTCCGGGCATTCGAGCCTCCTTATTCGGACCGGTCTCGGTTGGTTCGTTTCGGCAAGGAACGTTCGGGATGCGCATCGGCGAAGTTGCGCCTCAAGCTTGCCGCCGTTTCGTCATCCGTTATCAGATCGTGTTCGAGGACGAAGTCCGCGTGATCGCCTCCGGCGAGTCGATATCGGTTGTAACGCTCCTGAAGGGAGAGAGGCATAAGCCACCCCTTTCCTAACTATTTGGCATATGTGGCGAGCTGACTACAGGATATTCCGCGGCGGAGATTAGTCAAACTTATGTTCGACTCCGCGTCAATATGTGCCACATAACAAAACACCCACCGCAGGGGTGAGTATTTTGTTATGCGGGCGTGGTAGGCGAAACGGTGAACCGTTTAAAACCTGCCTTTCTCGGTTCTGGGAACACTATCAATTAAGCCCGATCCTCCGAAAATCATATAAATGGTTTGTCTGTTTTGCACGTCCAACCGCAACAAAGGAGTTAAACTAATTCATCGCCGAGGGAGTGATGGCTACGAATTATTGCTTTCTGGCGGGGCTGCATTATGCTGGAGGTGCGAATATGCCAAAAACTCCAGATTTTAAAATAGGGATGGCAAATCTGACAGCCCTGATAAAAGCCTTTGGGGTTGGGGTTTTGTGTTCTGAGGTAGTGTATCTGTCTGTTCCCGTCGCTCTAAAAATTTGCGCCTATATAATCTCCAGGAGCTATGAACTAGAAGCCTCCAGCATCGTTGTGTCCTGCGCGATATTGGTTGTTGGATATTTAGCCGGCAGAGGATTTTTCTTGGATTTTGTTAGGCTAATAAGAAGTGCTAGGTGGGATATCGCGATTGCTGCATCCGCGGGAATTTTAGTAGATTTTTCCTTTGGAGGGTTCTTCTCGCGCCAATATGCAGTGCTGGCGTCTGCGCTTACGATTGGTCAAATTTTCGCATTGCTTTCTTTGCCTTTTATTCTTTGCCTAATTTTTCTATTAAAAGCAGCGTTGGGTAGATTTAAAAAAAGAATAAAAATAAACGAGCATTCATTTTTTATAAGCGATGCCGAATTGAAACCGGAAGGGGATGATTTGCTGGGCTTTTCGGACGCCGCAAGACGGTTTGCGGAAAAAGTTTTTAATCGTGGGTCTTCGGATAGTATCGTGTTTGGGATAGACGCCCCTTGGGGCATAGGAAAATCATCTTTCGTAAATTTGTGTAGGGGATATTGGGAAAAAGACGATGAATATAAAAAGGGGGCGGTAGTTTATCGCTTTAACCCGCTGAGATACGAGGGGCGGTCAAACCTACTAGAAAAGTTTGTTGACGGCCTTGTTCGGACCATACAGAAAAACGAGTTTATACCAGAAATAAGACCTCTTATATCAAGGTATTCCAGGCTAATAAAGGGAAGAGCGGGGTTTTCGTGGTCGGGGCTTAAGTTGGATTTCTTCCCGGGGACATACACGGTTGACGATGCCTTCGACGATTTGGAGATTGCGCTATCTGATTCTAAAAAGAAGGTAATAATCATTATTGACGATCTAGATAGGCTTAGCTTCTCCGCTATTAAGGATGTTCTTTTCGTCATTAAAAAAAGTTTCACCCTCCCAAACATTTCATACGTTCTTTGCTATGACACGGACAATATAAGTGCGCTGGAAAGAGAGAAGCCGGGTGTCGAAAAAGTTACAGAATTTCTTGAGAAATTTATTAACGTAAAAACTAGTATATTCCTTGATAGCGCCACTTTGTCCAACTATGTTTCGCAGAATCTGGCTAAGGCCTTGGCCGGAAATTCTCAGGCCGATCCGGTGCTTGTTTCTAAGGCTATCGGTGGCCTTATAGATATATATAAATCGAAGGACTATCACCGATATTTGCCTTTCATCGGCGACGTAAGGAAGCTAAAAAGACTTCTTAATACCGTTTTGCTGTTCGAACTTGAAAAAACCGATTTTGATAACAGTGATTTTGATAAACATGATTTAATTCACCTCCTTCTGATCTATATTAATTATCCAAATATATTTCGCAAAATATATGATTCCGAAACTTACGGCAAAAGTGGATTTTTTTCGCTGCCAAACCCATACTCTCCTGGCTACCCGGAAGACCCAACGGGGAGCGGGGATTCAAAAAATGTATATAAAAATTCCACTGAATATACAAAATACATCGAAACATTAACCGAGAATCCGCGATTTTTACTTGACAAGGTGTTTGATGCATCTCAAAGGCTTAAAGTTTCCGAAGACTGGTTCAGAAAAGATAATTTTCCCCTGATAGACAGCGTCCCCCAAGAGATAAAGAGTTCATACGCTTGTTTCAACGGCGAGGGCGGATGGACTGGCGGGCATAATCTGGAAGAGTATCTCAATCTCATCGTGAAACTTTCCAAGCCGCAAAAACGAAATCAATATAGATTCTATCTAAATTATAAAAATGAGATTTTTGCAGGAAAAAAGATCGAAGATGTTCTCGGTGGCGAAGAATTTTCTTATTCCAAGAGCGAATCAAGTCACGAACAGCTTTGGAGAGTTGTCGTTAATAGCATCTCGGAAGCAGGCGCAGGGGTTGGCGGTTCGTTGATTTTGTATCTTCTGCAAAATATAGCAAATTACTCTTTGTTCACCAGCAAGGACTTGGGGCTCGGGCTCAGAGACGACTTGTTGTATTTTCTTATACAGCTGTTAGATAAGGCTGGGTGGGCAGACCCAGATGGACGCCGCGGTGCCAATACGGAGGAAAATATATCTGAAATTGCAGAATGGATTTTCGGCGAAGGGAGGCACGCTGGGGTTGGTGTCATTGAATTGCTCTCGACAGAGTCTAGGGGCGTGTTGGGTTTATATGATTTGCTTGCCTTCCGTCTTTTCTGCAGCGCGGACCGGGGAGGAGATATATTTAATTTGCAGCGCGCCCTCTCAAAGCACAATAATCCCACGGCTCCCACTGAAGGGGTCGTTCGAGCAATCGTCATAGAAGAGATGCGCGCGATGTCCCAGAAAGTTTTTAGAATTTTTAAAACACGATTTATAGATCCCAAAATAAACTTATTTGAGGTAATCGACAGTCTTTCTCTGGGTGATTTGGCAAGTGAGTTCCGCTCGTTTGTTGATGCCGCAATGACAGACGGGAAAATTACAAAGGAGGAGGTTGACGATAAAGTTGCAAAGCTAAAAAATAGGGCGAAATCGTTTATTACCTATCAACTTGGCAACGATATCATTAGTTCGGGCATCGGTTGTGGTTATTACGATCAGAGCGGGAGCGGAGACTCTCATGGTATCCGAAAGGATATGAATGATTACCTCTTCGAAACATGTTTTAACCCCAACACGAATATGCAGAACTATCAGATCTTTTTGGATTATCTATTGATAAATTTTGCGAGCACATTTGCATCCGTTGATGGCCGCGCATTTGTTGCCAATATCGGCGAATTTACTAAAGTAATTGACAAAAAAAGACTCGCCGACTACTGGAAAGCCAATGGCGTCGCAATAAAAGCGTTAAATTTGCCCGAACAAGGGAAGGTCGTTATAACAGATAACTACGCCGCCACTTACTCAGAGGATCTCCCGAAGGTCTATGCGGTATTAGATGCCTTTACCTCTTCAATGGACGCACTGGCATTAGACGCCCCGAGCATAGCAATCAGTGCATCCGTAGGTGCCGAAGATCAAGCGGACTAACTTTTTTTCTGGTCAATTCAGAGTTATAATATATCTACAACTAAATACGCGACCTAACCCTTTGGGCTTAGCCTGGAGATATGGTCAAAAGTCGATCAAGCATAAAAATCCGAACAGGGATTTTTTGTTTCTTTACGGCGGGGGATGGGCGGAGAACCTCACGCGCTCGCTGACACTCGCTTTTCCGAACCCACGGTTCTGAATAATCTCCTCCACGGAGGGGACGATATTGCGTCCCCTCCGACCCACCCCTCCGTTCGACTTCGCGCAAATATAACCACAAACAAAAAACCCAGGCGCAAGGCCCGGATTTTTTATTTGGTGGAGATGGGCGGAGTCGAACCGCCGTGTAAAGATGAAGAACACGAGCCATCTACGAACGTAGTCTGATTAGATCAGGCAGAAACGATTCCAATTTCTTACAAACAGTTCGGAATCAAAAGCTGTTTGCCAGTCTCCTTATATAACACCGGATTTACTCTAAGAGACCCAGAGCAATCGGCGCCGTCAGGTCTTAAGCGTAAGCTAAAGCGCGGGACGGAGCTGCAACGTTAAAGTTGGCAGTTAAAGTTTTTGTGAGTTTAGCGAGGTCACGCTCGGTTCGCAGGCACGCGGGACATCATTATCGAAGCCCGGCATCCCCATATTCAATTTTCAAGGCAACCACATTATAGCACGAATTTAGAAAAATTGCAATAAAAGGCCGCAGGGGGGGTCCTGCGGCTCGGATCCGGTTACGGACCGAAATTGAAAAGGGTTCGCTCGATCCATCCACCGATTCGTTCCCAGAGAGACTTCGGGGGCAGATCTTCGGGTATGACGTCGAAGATCGTGTCGAGCGCCGGGACGAGAGACGCCGGCGCCTTTTCGTCCTTAGCGATCTCTGGGCGCAAGCGCAGGTAGCTCTTCTTGAGTGTTGCCCTTTCCTCATCGCTCACTGCGGAGTTGCGCTGTATGAGCAGTTGGATGATCTCTGGCTCGTTGTGGCTTATGGGGTCGACGGAGTCGAAGACGTCTGCCATCGGGATCTCCTTTCGTGTTCTAAGGAAGATGTTATGACCGCTTGGACTCGGAGTCAATATTTCTTGGCGGATGGTGTTGATGGTTTAAGTGGCGCGTGATATAACAGGCTGAGACCGGTACGCCGGTACTTCACAATAGGAGGTCTCATATGGGTACGCCCAAGAGACAACCATCGCCAATCTCCGTGATTGCGGGAAGGGATGCTCCCTACTGGTACGACGAGATCGATAGCAATACCTGGGCGCAAATAATCCAGGAGGCGCTGGAGATGCTCGGTCCGCTCAAGAATGCTTCGGGATTTCAGGAGTTTTTCGGAGTGGTCAGCAAGAAAATGGGTTGGGTCGGAGGCGGACCTCACCCCGAAAAGATGGTCTTCGGATCCGGCCTCGGCTACGACTCTCTCTGCGCCGAGGTGACCCCAGTTTTCGTCGACCACAAAGGCGACCACAAGGAAGAGTGGTGTCTCTTTCTTCTGAAGGCCGGAGGGTTCGCCCTCCTAACCTGTTCCAACGCTCTCACCTACTCCGAGACATCCATTTGCCGTTGGTATCCGGCGAGAGCTTCGTTCGTCCCGGTGGCGGAGCCGAACATCGCGGCGCTGGCCGACAAGATGGGCACGCCGCCTATCTTTTGGGCAGGTATTTTCCAGAAGATCTGCGATCTCTCCGCTCTGGATAGAAACCTGAAGAAGGCGAGGGCGGAGGACTCGCAGCGAGCCTTCGACGAGATCTGGGGGATGCGAGCGAGAATCAACATGCCCGAGGGACCCGGGTAGTAAGTCGGGAATGGACCGGGGCGGCTGAGAAGCCGCCCTTTTTTAGTCTTCGCGCGCGCGGATCTTTTTTTGGACTTCGCGTTTTTTTATAACTTCACGTTTATCGGATTTCTTTCGTTTGCGCGCCAGACCGAGTTCCAGTTTTATCAATCCTTTTTTGGAATGAGTCGAGAGGGGGATAAGGTAGTGGTTGGTTTCCAAAAATCCCGTGAGACGGCTTATCTGTTCTTTGTGGAGAAGAAGCCGGCGGGCGCGGGTCGGATCGTAACCCTCGGGCGCGTTTTTCGGTTGATAGGCGGGAATCTTCGCATTCACCAAATAGGCTTCTCCGCCGCGGATTATCACATAGCTTCCGGGAAGCTCCATTCTTCCGGCGCGAACAGACTTTACTTCAAAACCAAAAAGCTCCACCCCGGATTCAAGGGTTTCCAATATTTCATAATCGAACCTAGCTTTTCTGTTCTCCGCTAAAGCGCCCATACGTTTAATGATACGGTTATTTGCGGCCGGCATAAAGGGGCTGTATTCTAATAAGAAGCGATTAAATAAAAAAAGGCGGTGACCAGGTCCGGCAGGGACCCAATCACCGCGGTGGTGTTTGCGAGGGGGGCGAGCAACGCGCAGAAAGGAGGGTGTGCGGCGGTGCGAACGGTGCCCAGCGACAACCCAAGCAAAGACCAATGACAAGTATACGCAGGGGCGTTATTTCGTCAAGAGCCGGAAGGCAGAGATACGTTGGCCACAAAATGAAAGAATTAATAGAAAAAACAATAAAAGAATTTATACCATCCGGATTTCCGGCGGAGATTTCCATTCCCGCACATTCCGAGTTTGGCCATTATTCCACGAACGTTGCTATGCGGCTTGCGCCGATAGAGAAGAAGGCTCCGCTTAATATTGCCGAAGAACTTAAAGAGAAAATTTTGAACTCCGCGCCCAAAGGACTTTTTTCGAAAATCGAAACCGTGGCGCCCGGATTTTTGAATTTCTGGCTTTCGGATGAGTTTCTGCGCAAAGAGCTACTCGCAATTTATAAAAATAAAAAGAAGTTTGGCCGGAGCAACATCGGAAAAGGAAAAAGGATAATAGTGGAGCATTCTTCCAATAATATCGCGAAACCGATGCATGTGGGGCATTTGCGAAACACCATCCTCGGCGATTCGCTCGCGAATGTCTTCGAAGCCTTGGGTTACAAAGTGGTCCGCTGGAATTATTTGGGCGACTGGGGGACGCAGTTCGGTAAGCTTATTGTGGCCTACAAACTCTGGGGGAATAGAAAGGAAATAGAGAAAGAGCCAATCGCGGCTATGACCGCTCTATATATTAAGTTTCACGATGAGGCGAAGTCCGACGAGACGCTGGAGGTGAAGGCGAGAGAGGAATTCCAGAAACTTGAGAGCGGTAACAAAGAGAACCGCAAACTTTGGGAATGGTTCAAAAAAGAATCGCTTTTGGAATTCAAAAAAATGTACAAGCTCTTGGGCGCCGAGTTCGACGTCTGGCTGGGGGAGAGTTTTTACGAGCGTCAGATGACTCCGCTTATCGCGGAAATGCTCGAGAAGGGGATTGCGGTCAAGAGCGAAGGCGCGGTAGTCATTCCGCTCGACAAATACAATCTATTACCCGGACTTATTCAGAAATCCGACGGGGCGAGTCTTTACCTCACGCGCGACATTGCGAACATCCGCTACCGGCTTAAAAAATATAAACCCGCGAAGATATTGTATGTGATAGGCAACGAACAGACATTCCAGTTCGAACAGCTTTTCGCGGTAGCTAATATTTTGGGCCTGGATAAATTGGCCGAACTTCACCATATAAAATACGGGTTAGTTCTAGCCGAGGGAGGAAAGAAGTTTTCAACCAGGGAGGGCCGCGTGGTTTCCGCGGAAGAGGTGATAGACAAAGTTAAAGCGCTCGCCAAAGAAGTGGTTTCAAAAAAGAATCCGGAGATGGCGGCAAAAAAGGCGGATAAGATATCCGAAAGCGTCGGTGTCGGAGCCTTGAAGTATTTCAACCTCAAAGAACATCGGCACAGCGACATAGTTTTTGATTGGGAGAAGATGCTTTCGCTTTCGGGGCAGAGTGGGCCGTACCTCCAATACACATTCGCAAGGCTTTCGAGGGTAATAAAAAAAGCGAAAAGAATAGGCAACTATGATCTTACGAGGCTGTCGAATCCCGAAGAGATGGCTCTCGTAAAGAAGCTTTTGGATTTTCCGGAAGAAATAGAAAAGAGCGCCGAGCAGTTCGGCGTCAATAACATTACCCTCTATTTATATGAGCTCGCGAATCTCGGCAATCGCTTTTACGAGACCACGCCGATCTTAAAAGATGCGGATAAGGCCAGGCTTAATGCCCGGTTGGTGCTTATTGACGCGGTTCGGAATGTTTTGAAGACCGGCTTGTCGATTTTGGGCATTAGCTCGCCGGAGGAGATTTAATGCGGGAACTTGAGTAATATATAAAACCCCGCGAAATTGCGAAGGGCAAAACTTTGCTATATGATAAAAAAACTAATGTTGGACTTTAAAGGAGATTTTAGCCTACCCAAAACCGAAGAGAAGGTTCTGGAGTACTGGAAGGCCGACAAGACTTTCAAAAAAAGTTTGGCCAAGCGCAAGGGGCGGAAGGAGTTTGTATTTTACGAGGGTCCGCCGACCGCTAACGGCCGTCCGGGCATCCACCACGTACTCGCGCGGGCTTTTAAAGATATTATTTTGCGCTATAAAACGATGCGAGGTTTTTATGTGCCCCGCAAAGCCGGCTGGGACACGCACGGGCTTCCGGTGGAGGTGGGCGTGGAAAAGGAACTGGGTCTCAAAACCAAGCGGGATATCGAGAAATTCGGCATCGATCTTTTTAACCAGAAAGCCAAGGAATCGGTTTGGAAGTATAAAGATGAGTGGGAGCGCCTTACCGACCGGATGGGCTACTGGCTCAGCATGGAAGACCCCTATATCACCTACGATAACGACTACATCGAAAGTTTATGGTGGATATTCAAAGTCATTTCCGATCGCGGATTTTTGAAAGAGAGCCGGAGAATCGTGCCTTATTGTCCTCGCTGTCAGACTGCGCTTTCAAGCCACGAACTTGCCCAGCCGGACGTCTATAAAAAAGTTCCGGATCCTTCCGTCTATATTAAATTTCGCTTGAAACGGCCGGGTTCGAAGAATAACAACGAATATATTTTGGTTTGGACGACAACCCCGTGGACCCTGCCATCCAACATGTTCATTGCAGCGGACGCGAAGCTCACCTATACAAAATATAAAGTTGGGCAGGATTATTTGTGGTCCTATTCCGCGCCGCCGACTCCCAAGTCGGAGGACGGTTCAACTCCGGAAATAGAAGCGGTGGAAAAAATATCCGGCGCCAAACTTTTAGGCCTTTCTTATGAGCCGATCTTTGATGTGCCCGGCGCGGACAAAAAAGAAATGTATAAGATCTTACCGGCGGATTTTATCTCTACCGAGGATGGAACCGGATTCGTGCATATCGCTCCGGCTTTCGGCGAGGACGATTTCAAGCTGGTCGCGGCGCATTACCCGAAGATGGAAGTGATCGCGACTATCGATGGCGAAGGACGTGTGACGGGAGACCTTCCCGGATCCGGAAAATTTATAAAAGAAGCGGACAATGATATCTCCGCCGATCTTATAAAGAGGGGAATAATGTACCTGTCCGGAAAAGTTGAGCACGAATATCCGTTCTGCTGGCGTTGCAATGCCCCACTCATATATTTCGCGAGGAAAGCCTGGTTCTTTGAGGTCAGCCGGCTTCGGAAAGAACTTCGAGAAAGAAACGAGGGGATCAACTGGGAGCCCGCGCATCTTAAAGAGGGCCGGTTCGGGGAGTGGCTCAAAGAGGCTAAGGATTGGTCAATTTCGCGCGAACGCTATTGGGGTACGCCTTTGCCGATCTGGCGCTGCAGTCATTGCGATGCGATGAAGACCATCGGAAGCCGCGCGGAACTCAGCGCAAACGATGTCCACAAGAATCAATTTTATTTTGTGCGCCACACCGAAGCGGACCATATTTTGACCGGGGTTATCGCCTCGGGAGAAGAGAGCGGCAAGCATGTATCGCATCTCACCAAAAAAGGAATTAAGGACGGCGAAAAGATCGCCGCGAAGCTCGTCAAAGAAAAGATAGATATCATTTACTCCTCGCCTTACGCGCGCTGTATGGATCTCGCGGAAATAATCAAAAAAACCACCGGAGCGAAGATAATCGTTGATGAGCGGCTCGTGGAACTTAACGCGGGATCTTTTAATTGGCGCAAGGTAAGGGACTACAGAAAGTTCTTTAAGAATCCCATGGAGCGGTTTGTGAAGTCCGCGCCGGGAGGAGAGACGCTTTCCGACGTTATCAAGCGCACTTTTGATTTTGCCAAAAAAATAAACACCAAATATCGTGGGAAAAGAATTGTGGTCGTAAGCCACGGCGACCCTTTGTGGATATTGGAATCTACCCTTTCGCTTTTGCCGAGGGAAAAATTCGCGAGCGAGCACTATATAAAGATCGGCGAGGTTCGGAAAGTAAAAGTTCCCAACTTACCGATGAATGAATTCGGAGAACTGGATATGCACCGCCCCTATGTGGATTCTATCGCGGTTTCCTGCCCGGCCTGCGGAGAGGAAATGAAAAGGGTGAAGGAGGTCGCGGATGTGTGGTTGGATTCCGGCGCGATGCCGCTGGCCGAAGAACATTTTCCGTTCAAGCAAATGAAGAAGGGGACAATTCCCGGGGCCAAAGAGCTTTCGCTTATTAATAAAATAAATTATCCCGCGGACTATATCTGCGAGGCGATGGACCAGACCCGCGGCTGGTTCTACACGCTTTTGGCTTTGGCGACCCTTTTGGGATATAAAGAGCCTTTCAAAAACGTGATATCGCTCGGCCTCATTCACGACAAGAACGGGCAAAAGATGAGCAAGCATATAGGGAACGTGGTAAGCCCCTGGGATATGATAGAGAAATACGGGGTAGACGCGGTCCGCTGGTATTTCTACACCGTCAATCCGGCGGGAGAGCCGAAGAATTTTGACGAGCTGGAGATATTGAAGAGCTACAGGAAATTCCACATGCTGGCATTCAACTCTTTGGTATTTTTCCGCACCTACGGAAAGAAGCCTTCGCCGAAGCCTGGGGTTTCTAAAAATATTTTGGATCGCTGGATAAGCGCGCGGCTTTCGGAGGCGGCGAAGATCGTTACCGAGTCTTTGGAAAAATACGATGTGAGAAACGCGGCTTTGGCGCTGGAGGAATTTACGGACGATCTTTCCCGCTGGTATATCCGCCGCTCCAGGCGCCGCTTCCAAAAAGCGGAAGATAAAAAGGACTTTGCCGCCGCTTCGGATACCCTCTATTTTGCCCTCCTGAATCTCCAAAAGCTCGCCGCTCCCTTTATGCCGTTCATGAGCGAAGCGATGTATTTGGAGCTTTTGTCTTTTGCCGGTAAAAAGAAAGAATCCGTGCATCTCGCGGATTGGCCGAAGATCGCGGAAATAAAAAGTGAATCGCTTCTCGCGCAAATGAAAGAGGCGCGCAAGGTTTCGAGTCTCGGTCTCGCTGCCAGGGCCGCCGCGGGAATAAAAGTTCGCCAACCCTTGAAAACTCTCTGGATAAAAGAATCTTCCGCGAAGATAATAAAAGACAAAGAAATTTTGGATATTATCCGCGACGAAGTGAACGTAAAAGAGGTTGCGTCTAAAAAAGGAATCGAGGGCGAAGTGGAATTGGACAAAGAAATTACTGCCGAGCTCAAGGAAGAGGGATTGGTCCGCGAAGTGATGCGCGCCGTCCAAGAACTCAGGCAGAGCGCCAAACTTTCGCCGAAAGACAAAGTATTTTTGATGCTCGCGCTCCCCGCCGACATGGAACTTGCGGCTCAAAACAGCGAAGCAAAAATAAAAATGGAGGTTGGCGCCAAAGGAATCGAATACAAGAAGAGCGGTAAATTCGACGCGGAAATAGCGACCAAGTTCGACGGAGCGGAAGCCTGGCTGGGACTCAGGAAGGGCTAATTGCTTGGCGGGTTATTGAAAATAAAGCCCCGCGTCGTAAGCGCGGGGTGTTTCGTTACACGAAACGGATGACAAAACAGAACTTTTTCTTCAGGGATGCTCGGATGGTATTGGTGCGGATGAGAATCCTGCGTCCCAGCCACAGGATGATCTTGTATCCCAACCACAGGACTTCAACGGCGGATGCGCAGAGACCCACAAACCAGCCATAAAGACCCAGGAGCATGACAAGAGCAAGCGGCAGCGGAGGATCCTTGGGGAGGGCGACTCCGCCGAATGACCAGAGGAGCCAAAGGATCATTCCCCAGGCTGCGCCGATGGCGGCCGCGACGATTATAGCAACGCAGGCGGGAGGCACATCCCTGCCAACGCGTTTCCTCCAGGCGCCCCAGACTTCCAGGCCATCCCGCGCGGGCACCATTGCCAAAAAGAGGAAGGCGAGCGGCACAATGATGGGCCAGCCGATGAAGAGCGACAGGATCAGCCGCCCAGGGAATCTAAAGGAGCCTGTCTGATCGGGGGGATTCTTTGCCCAAGCGTACGCGAAGCCGTAGAGGAAACCATTTCGTTTGAGTTCCATATGGTTCTCCTTTCGAAAGACTAGTTGCGTTATAGCAAGATGGTTTTCTTGTGTCAACAAAAAAACGGCTTACGTCGTTTTTTAACTTTCGAGATTTTATTATTTCGCAACACCGATCTTTTTCTTTACAACCTCGATCTTCTTCGCGGCTATCTTTTGCGCCTTGGCGTTGCCGGCTTTCAGAACCTTTTCTATTATCTTCGGCTGTTTTCTGAGCGCTGCTTTTTTGGCGCGGAAGGGAGCAAAATAGTTGGCGATGGTGTTCGCGAGTCCGAGTTTTAGTTCCGAATAATTCATATTTTGGAATTTCTTCTCAAGGTCCGGCATCAAGTCTCCGGAGAGCGCTCCGTAAAGACGCATGAGGTTAGAAATCGCGGGCTTGTTCTTGGCGTCGTAGCGGATAACCGATTCGGAATCCGTGACTGCGCGCTTAACTTTTTCTTTTATCTCTTCCGGGGAATCATCCAAGAACACACAACCGCCCGGGCGGGACTTGCTCATTTTTTTATCCGGCGCGTCGAGACTCATCACTCGGGGGATTTCGGTCAAAAGCGGTTTGGGTTCCACAAAAGTCTTTCCGAACTTGGAATTGAATTTGCGGGCCAGGGTCCGCGCGAGCTCCAGGTGCTGGAGCTGGTCATCGCCTACGGGGACGACTTGCGAGTCATAGAGCAAAATATCCGCGGCCATGAGGACCGGATAATCAAAAAGGCCGACATTGGTTGTTTCCGCTTCACCTCCCTTATCTTTGAACTGAGTCATTCTTTTCAGTTCGCCCATCGGGGTGATGGTGTTTAAAATCCAAGCCAATTCGGAATGCGCTGGAACGGAGGACTGCAAAAATATTGTGGATTTTTTTGGATCCAACCCAACCGCCAGATAGTCTGCGACGAGTTCCATTATCTGCTTGGCCTTTTCCTTCGGCGTGGATTCCTCAGTTAAAGAGTGCAGGTCGGCGATAAAAAAGAAACACTGGTATCTGCCGGAGTTTTGGAGGGAGACGAAGTTTTTAAGTGCGCCCAAGTAGTTGCCCAGGTGGAGCTTGCCGGAGGGCTGGATGCCGGAAATAAGTATCGGTTTTGCCATGCCTATATTTTATAGGATTTTTGGGGACTATCAAAACTCCCGCTCTCGCGGGAGTTTTTAGCTTAAACCTCTATCGTGACGGGTAAAATCATCGGCCGTCTTTTCGTTTTGGTGTAGAGGAACTGGCCGACTTGATCGCGGATAAGTGTTTTCAAGTAATCGGTCTCCACTTCCTGATGAGCGGGAAGCCTCGAGATAACAGCGCGGACTTTCTTTCTAATGTCTTCAAGGATAGTTTGGTTGTCTTTGAGATAGATAAATCCGCGGGAGATGATGTCAGGATTTTTTAGAACTCTGCCGTTCCTTCTATCAAGCGTGACGATAATGACCACCATGCCTTCCTTGGCAAGGTTCAACCTGTCGCGGAGCACCACTTCTTCCACGTCGCCGACTCCAAGACCATCAACCATAACATAGGAGGATGGAACTGTTTCGTCGGTTACGGTGAATTTATCCGGGGTAAGCAGGGCTACCTGACCGTTATCCATCATAATCACCCTCTCTTTTTCGATTCCCGCTTCGCGAGCGAGTTTTATAACCGCTTTGCGTTTGAAATAGTAGGCGTGAAAGGGTACGACGAATTTCGGTTTTAAGGTTTTTAGTACGAGCTCTATGTCTCCGCCATGGGCGTGGCCTCCGGCGTGAATATCCAAGAGCTTTGAGTTGTAAACCTCATCCACTTGTCTCGCGATATTGTCCTGGAGCGATTGAACGGAGCGTTCGTTTCCCGGAACAACCGAAGACGAAAAGATGATGGTATCGGTTGGTTTGAGATGAACCACTCTGTGTTCTCCCCGCACAATGCGCATGAGCCCGGCGTTGGCCTCGCCCTGCGCTCCGGTGGTAAGAAGGAGAACGTTTTCGTCGCGATTCTTATTCATTTCTTCAAGGCTTATAGCTTCATACTTTATATCCTTGAAATAGCCGAGCTGCTTGGCTATTTCCAAATTGGTTATCATGGATCTGCCATTAACAGCCACCTTCCGGCCAAGTTTTGCCGCGATTTTGATTATTTCCAAAAGGCGATCTACGAGCGAAGAAAAAGTAGCGATAATTATGCGTCCTTTTGCGCCTACCATCAGCTTTTCCAACTCCCTTTCTACTGTTCGCTCCGACGGAGAATAGCCCGGGAAGTCTGCGTTTGTGCTGTCTATAAAAACAGTGTGCACGCCTTCTTTCGCCAGGCGCTCATAGGCTTCCATGTGGGTTGGTTTGCCGTGTATGTCTATGTCCAGCCGAAAATCTCCGAAGTTGACCATTTTTCCCGCCGGAGTGTGCAAAATAAACCCTAGCGCTTCTGGGATCGTGTGGCCTACGGAAAAGAATTCCGCAACCAAGTGTTCTGAGACCGGAACGCGAGAGCCGTCTTTTACGGTTATAAAATTAAGCCGCGGCGCGTTTGTGAATTCTTCGTGACGTTTCTCGACCATCGCTTTGGTGAAATTCGAAGTTAGGATCGGCGGATTGCCGAATTTTTCTATCAAGTAATGGATAGCGGCAATGTGGTCGTAGTGGCCATGGGTTAGAATAATGGCCTTAATGTCGTGCTTCCGGTTCTCAAGAGAGGCGACATTCGGGATTATGTAGTCGATTCCTGGAGTGGCTTCTTCAGGGAACTGGATGCCGACGTCCACGATAACTATCTCGTTGCCGTATTCGAAATACGAGCAATTTCTGCCGATCTCTTCCAGTCCGCCGAGCGGAATAAAGCGGAGATCAGACTCCTTTTTCGACTCGTGTTTATAAGTGTGGTCCGCTTCCGGTTTAATGGAAGGCGTATGTCTTTGCGGGTGAGCGCCGGGGCGTCCCTGGGACGCATGGCGTGCCGCGGGGGCATTTGACCTTTGCCCTCTTTGGGCGCCCCTTCTTGATGTGTTTTGCATCATTTTATTTTTTTGTTTTCGTTTATATTTTTCTTTCGTCCCGCATTTTGCGGGGCACAAGATTTTCTAGGTTCGTGCCTTGCCAAGAAAATCATAGTGTGGGCGAGAGAGGATTTGAACCTCCACGGGATTGCTCCCACAGACTCCTGAAGCCTGCGTGTCTGCCAGTTTCACCACTCGCCCATATTTATTTAACGAGTCTTGCTATTTTTGCCGCCGGATCGAATCCTCTACTTTTTGATCGGTATAAGTTTAAATATTATTTATTGCGCGAAACAAAAATCCGGCTGGGGAAAGAGATCCTTCTTTTCGGATAAGTGGACACAGGAGGAATCGAAGTTGGGTATATCTTAGCGTTAATCACGGACAAAGTCAAGCTTGTCTTCCGGATTTATTTAAACACGCGTGCAACTTTCACGTACCAATCCTTAGCCGCTCGGAGGCGATCCGCATTCTCTCCCAGGAACCCGCCCGTGACGCCGTTTAGATCCCGGCTTGATACAAAAAGGTAGGAAGGGGAATATAGGAATACCGCCGGAAAGGCGCCGGTTATTTTGTCAGACAGGTCTTGGAATTGTGTCGCGCGGCTCGCGCTGTCCGGATTTTGGCGAATGGATTCGAGAAGTTTGTCCGCTGGTTTGTCCCCGTAAAGCGCCAGATTCAGTCCCGGATAGTATTTTTCCGAAGAGTGCCAAAAAGCGTACGGGTCGCCGTTAGATCCCAAAAGGTTCCCGAAAAGAACCGCTTCATAATTTCTGTTCTTGATCTGGCCGGAGATTATTTCGTCTGGGGGCAGAATATTCAGTTCGACTGCTGCGCCGATCTTGGACCATTCGGCGGCCAGGGTTTTTGCGGTGGAAACCAAAAACGGGATATTGGGCACGGTCAGTTTGAATTTAAGATCTATTGAGCCGCCTTTGATTTCTTTGGAGCGGAATCCTTGATCTGCCATTTTCCACCCGGCGGATTCCAAGGTGTTGCTCGCTTGGTTCGGATCGTTTTCTTGGGAGGCGTAGGAAATAATTAGGCCCGGAATGTCCTTCGGGACGGGACCAAGGCTTTCTCGCCCGTAGCCGTAGAGCGCATCGCGCATAAGTTCGCTTCTGTTTATGGAAAGAGAGAGCGCTTGCCGCACAGATGAGTCCTCTAGCGCCGGGTTTTGGCTCTGATTCCAAAAAACGGCGTAGTAGTTCGGCAAGAGAAACTCCGAAAGATTATAGGTGCGGTGAATGCTCTTCAGGGTTTCCGGATCCAAGTCCGCAATGGCGTCGATCTGCCCTGCGTTAAATGCTTTAACAACATCTTCCGGTTTGGTGAAGAAGCGCAGATCGAAATTTTCTATATACGGAGCGCCGCCGGCATAATTTTCGTTGGCCTTGAGGCGGTAGAGGCTTATGAATCCGTCATCCCTCTTTTCGTAGGAATAAAAAGAGTAGGGGCCGGAGCCGACCGGCTTTAGATTGTAGTCGGACAATTTCCAGTTGGAGGCCGGCGTGTCGGCAAAAAGATGTTTCGGGACTACGTAAAAATTTTGAAGGCTCTGCGAAAAAAACGCGTAGGGTGCGGCCAGGGTGAACTGGACTTCAAGCTCGCTTACTCGGCTTACGGCGACGCCTTGCCAGTTCGAAAAATACGGACTCGCGGTTTGCGGATCCTGAAGTTTTTGGAGGGTAAAGATGACGTCATCGCTTGTGAGCTTTTGCCCATTGGACCAAGTTAGATTTTCCTTGAGCCGAACCTTATAAACTTTTCCGGTTTTATCGCTCTCTATTTTGTCTGCCAGATCGGGTAGGTTTGCGAAAGCGAGGCGCACCAAAGCTTTGTCGGCCGGGGTTTCGGCGAGCAAAGGATTTGCATAGGCCGGCTGGCCCAAGAAGCCTTCAGCATAATCGCCTCCGCGAGCGGGAGCGGCCGTAGTTACATTCAAAAATATAAGCCAAACAAGAAGCGCCCCTGCGACTATAGCCGAGGCGCAGGCGATAACGAAACTAAGGCGCTCTCTCTCCGAGAAAGACGTAAAAATTTTCTTGAGCCAAGTCATCCCGTTAGAAAATTAAAGACGATATATTGCTGATGTGCATGAGGGCTTTGGGTGTGCGGGTAATAAATATATTATCCGTAAAATTTTCTAACGGGACAAGTTCTCTTTGCGCCCGGCCGCGCTTATTTCGCCAGCAGTTGCCAAAGAGAGAGCGCCACAAAAAGGATAGAAAGGATCACGGTGCCCCAAAGAAAGAACTTTTCCAATCCGCGCCTAGCCTGATAGAAGCTGCTCGAATCGCCGCCAAAAAGACCGGACATTCCTCCCGAACGCTGTTGAAGGAGGATCAGGATTACCAAGGCTACGGTTACGATTATATATATTATTGAGATCATTCTTTTTCCGCGTAGTGCAAAACAAAGTTTAGTACGCTCAGAAGCAATGTTGCCTCAAGGAGCGCTCCGACGCCATCTATCATAAGATTTTTGGAAGCTAAGTCAAGCAAATATAGCATTGCGGCGTTTACCACGATGAGTCCGAGACCCAAGGTAAGAACCAAAAACGGTCCCAGTATCATTTTCACTATCGGGCGCAGAATGAAATATATGGCGGTAAAAACCGCGGCAAGGACCAATATCTCCCGGAAATCATTATTCAGATTGAATCCTTTTATATAGTACGAAGCGGCGAGGAGGCCCAATGCGTTTACAACCACCGCGATTATTGCGCGCGCTATTAATCTGAACATAAGCTGATTATACCAGTTTGTGTTGCGTCGCGGAACACGGAGTCTATAATTATGCTAGCTACAGGCATGCGGAGGTTTGAAATGCAAAGAAAGATAGGGGAAGCCATCCGAACGGAAGCGGCGATCCTGGGATTCGCCGCGATCGTTCTCTCGGTCATGGTGCCGTTCTCGCTCAAGACCAAACTGATCGCTTCCGGCGTGGGAGTGGCACTCTTCGCTCTGTGTCTCGTATTTCCCCAAAAGCCCGTGTCGGCGCCGCAATCGTAGCGGCGCCTTTCTATTTCTAAAGCAGGTCTCGAAGCAAACTTCTTCCGTTCATATCCTCCGGTTTTTGGATGCCGATTATTTCGAGTATCGTGGGCGCGATGTCGGAGATAATGCCGATCGGTTGGGTGGCCACGGTTTGCCAGTTGATAAATTTCCTGCCCTTAAATTCATTTCCAACCACGTAGAAGGGAACCGGATTTGGGTCGTGCTGGGTTTCGGGTTGGCCGGTCATCGGATTTAGGAGTTCTTCTACGTTGCCGTGGTCGGAGCTGATAAAAAGCAGGGCGTCATTCGCGAGAACCGATTGGACGACGCGCCCGATCTCTTTATCGATTGTTTTAACCGCTTCTTTGGCAGCGTTGTAGTTTCCGGTATGGGCGATAGTGTCGCCGTTCGCGTAATTTACCAAAATAAAATTGAAGGCTCGATTTTCGATGGCTTGAATGAGCCGGTCGGTTATTGAGGAGGCCATCATTTGCGGGTGTTCGTCCGGGTGGGGGATGGGTTCGGACGGGATCAAAACGCGATATTCGCCCTCAAATGGAGGCTCGGTGAATCCGTTGAAGAAATAAGTTACGTGCGCATATTTGTAGGATTCCGCGAGGCGGAGCTGGGTCATTTTTGCGTCGCTTATCACTTTGCCGAGCGGAGACTTAACCACTTCCGAGGGGAAGGCGACCGGGCAATCGAATTTGTCCATGTAGTGGGTCATGGTTGCCACGAAAAGGTTTTTAAAATCCTTCCTTACGAATTTATCAAAATCTTTTACGATAAAAGACTCCGCTATTTGCCGGATGGAATCTTCGCGGTAGTTAAAAATGAAAAGTGCGTCGTTATCTTTTATTCCGCCGTCTTCCTGAAGCCGAAGCGGGGGCAGATATTCCTCGTTCAAACCCTTCGCATAATTGTCGGCAATGAGCTTCGGGAGATTGTTTTTAGCAAGCGTTCCCGAAGTTCCGGTCATGCAGTTGTAAGCTTGTTCGGTGAGCCGCCAATTGCCTTCGCGATCCATCGCGTAATACCGGCCGGTCAGAGATGCGATCTTTTCCGCTGGAAGCTCCGTCAAAAACTTTTCAAGCGTTTTGGGCGGGGAGTCTTTCCCGTCGGAAAAGAGGTGTAGGCGCACGTTTGCTACCCCTTCTTTTTCGGCGAATTTCAAAAGCGCCTTCAGGTGGTCGAGGGAGGCGTGGACATTTCCTCTGGATAGGAGTCCTGCGAGATTTAAAAACGAATTATTTTTTTTGGCGTGGTCGCAGGCCGCTTTGAATGCCGGATTTTCAAAAAAAGTTCCATCTTGGATGGCCATGGTGATGCGCGGAAAATATTGGTAGATGACTTTGCCTGCGCCGATAGTTAAATGGCCCACTTCGCTGTTCCCGACCTCGCCCCAGGGGAGTCCCACGGAGATTCCGGAGGCCTGAAGGCTCGTTACCGGGTAATTGTCTTCCAGAGACTTCAGATTCTGGGGTTTGACCATATAGATGGGGTTGGATTCGTCGTTTCTTCCTATGCCCCAGCCGTCCAGGATTATGAGAACCACATTCTTCGCCATGTATTCATTAGTATAACCCATTTTCGCCTAGCCACGGCTTTTTAATTGACCAAAACCGGCATCTGGGGTAATATTAAACCTGTCAAAAGTCATTAACCCTCTATCAAACCGAGATGGAGTTTCAACGAAAAATTAATAATGTCTTCAATACTGATTCCCTTAGGGGGCCTTGTTTTGGGTCTGGCGGCAGGATACTTCGTACGACAGCTTTGGGCGACTAAACAATTAGGTTCGCTCGAGCAGCAAATAGAAGAGAAAAATAAGAAGGTTGAAAGCGAAGCCAAGGAAATTTTGCTTGGCGCAAAAGAAAAAGCCTCAAATATTTTAGAAGAGGCGCAGAAAGAGGAGCGCGATAGAAAAAAAGAAATATTGGTTCTTGAGTCCCGCATCCATGAACGCGAGGAGTCTTTGGAAAAGAAATTGACCGCGCTGGACCAGGATTCCGCGAAGCTCCGCGCCGAACGCGAAGCGCTTGAGACGCGCCACAAAGAAGTGGACGAGATCCGCGCCAAAGCGCAGGTGGAATTAGAAAAAGTGAGCGGTCTTTCGCCCGAACAGGCGAAAGAGGCCCTGTATTCCGCAATCAAGGAGCAGAACCGGGAGGATCTGGCGAAAACCATGCAGAAGCTGGAGCAGAATCTCCGGGATGAACTCGAAAAGAAGTCCGTGGAGGTCATCACGACCGCGATGCAGCGCTACGCGCGCTCGCACGTTTCCGAACTTACCACTACCGTTTTCCATCTGGCCGACGAGGAAATTAAAGGAAAGATAATCGGTCGCGAAGGGCGAAACATTCGCGCGCTTGAAAGAGCGACTGGCGTGGAATTCGTGATGGACGAGACTCCGGACACCATAGTCATTTCTTCCTTCGACCCGTTCCGCAGGGAAGTCGCGAGACTCGCCTTGGAACAGCTCATAAAAGACGGCCGTATTCAACCGGCGAAAATCGAAGAAAAAGTTGAGGAGGCTAAAGAGGAACTCAATAAGCGGGTGGGCGAGATCGGCGAAGCGGCGGCGATGGAAGTCGGCGTTTACGATCTGCCGAAAGAAATCCTTTCGCTTTTGGGCAGGCTTCATTTTAGGATGAGTTTCGGCCAAAACGTTTTGAACCACTCGATCGAGATGACCTATCTCGCCGGTATGATGGCGGCGGAATTGGGATTGAATGTCGCGGTGGCGAAGAAGGCCGCCCTCTTGCATGACATTGGAAAAGCCATTGACCACGAAGTGGAAGGAACGCACGTGGATCTCGGCATGAAGATACTCAAGAAATACGGTATTTCCGAGGACGTGATAAACGGCATGCGCAGTCATCACGAAGATTATCCGTATGCGTCTCCGGAATCATTTATCATCACCGCGGTGGACGTGCTTAGCGCCGCGCGCCCCGGAGCGAGAAGGGGAACAGTGGAAAACTACATTAAACGTTTGGCGGATTTGGAAAAGATCGCGAGCGAATTCCCGGGCGTCAAAAATGCCTACGCTATATCCGCCGGCCGCGAATTGCGTGTGTTCGTCGTTCCCGAAAAAATAGACGACTTCCGGGCCCTCGAGATGGCAAAGGAAATTGCGAATCGTATCCAATCCGAGCTAAAATATCCTGGAGAGATAAAAGTAAACGTCATCCGCGAGATGCGCGCGGTGGAATTCGCGAGATAATATGTCGTTCAAAATATCCAAATTTTTTCTGTATGCCGCGGTCTTCGCGATAACTCTGGTTACAACCTCCACGCTTTTTCCGTTCATCGTCGGAAAGTATGCGTGGTTTAGAAGTTCGGTTGATTTTGCGCTGATTTTCTTTCTCGTGGGGCTTATCAAGGAGAGCGACGGCAACGCATATCTAGAGCGTTTCCGAAGGGTCATAAAATCTCCCCTCGGCATAGCCGTTTCCGCTTTTACTCTGATGTTCCTTTTGGCGGGCACTTTCGGCGTTAATCCGGCGAATTCTTTCTGGTCCAACTTTGAACGCGGAGAGGGAGGATTACAGATAATCCATCTTTACGGCTTTTTCCTGCTTTTGGCCACACTTTTTAACGAAGAGAAGAACTGGATAAAGATATTCTGGTGTTCGTTCGCTACGGCATTTATTTCTATTGGTTACGGATTTCTGGCCGGTTGGGGAGTGAACAATATTATCGGACCGGCATTCGGCACTCCAAACTTCCGTTTTCAGGGATCTATCGGAAATCCGGCGTATTTCGCGACCTATATGATCTTTATGCTTTTTTTCGCCCTGTATCTGCTCTTCACAAAATATCGGGGACAAATTCGCTCGGTTAAAGGCTTGCCGATAGTCTTTTCGGTTTTGGTTTTTGCGGTGTTTTTGTTTTTAGCCGCTACCCGCGGAGCATTTTTGGCTTTGATCGTGAGCTCGGTATTTTTCTTGGGGTTTCTGGCCTTTTCCAAGAAAGAATGGCGGAAGTGGCTTATTGGGCTCGCGGTTTTTGTAGTCTTGTTCGTGTCGGCAATGGTAGTTTTAAAAGATAATCCGCTTGTAAAAAAACTTCCGTTTGCGCGCGTTTTCGATATTTCTTTCAGTGCGCAGACTTTTAGCGATCGCCGGGTTATCTGGAAGATGGCTTGGGATGGATTTAAAGAGAGGCCGGTTCTTGGCATGGGCCCGGAAAACTTTTTATATGTTTTCGACCACAACTTCAATACGACTTATTATCAGCCACCGGCTCAATTCGGCGCCTGGTTCGACAGGGCGCACAATATAATCTTCGATTATTTGGCTGAGATAGGAATTCTTGGAACGCTAGCCTACCTTTCGATATTTATAGTTTTCTATGTGGAATTTTTGAGAAGGGGACGGGAAAAACATGCCGTTCGGGCGGACGCGCCTAAAATGACCGGGCTTCCGGCTGCAGCTAAGGCGGTGATCTTTGCTTTGCCGGTCGCTTATTTCGTGCAAGGAATGGTGCTTTTCGACATTCTTCCCACCTACCTGAACATTTTTCTTTTCTTTGGCTTCGCCTATTATCTTTTGAATCCGTCGCAAACGAAGGAACACAAAACCAATGAACAGTAGCTTTAAATTGGGAGTCGTATCGCTTTGCATCCTCTTCGTGCTTTTTTTGTTCGTGTTCGGTTCGATCCTGCCCGTTCTAAAATCTCAGGCTTATATCGATGCCGCCCAAGGTGTTAACAACGTGCGCACCATCGAAGAATTTAAAACCAATTTTGATAAAGTCTTTGGCTTTTATTCTCCGGTAGGCGGAGAGGAATCCGCGAAATATCTTACGAGCAATATTCTCTCCGTGGTCAATTCGCAGCAAGACATGTCTGAGGGCACGACGCGAGAGCTCATAAACTACATTGAGCCGAAAATATACCCGGACACGCGGCATTATATCGCCATGGCGAATCTTTATACGATGACGCTTACCCGCTTTAAACGGCAGGGCGATTACGACGCCGCCGTGGATTATTACAAAAAAGCGAGGGAGATGGGGCCAAAACTTCCACCGGTCCTTTATGGACTTTTGACGCTTTATAGCGCCGTGGGGGACAACGAAAATACTATTGAGGTTGGGAATACGATTCTTGAGTCCTGGCCGCAGGACACGCGCGTGAGCGACCTTTTGGCAACCCTTCAGGCACCAGCGAAGAAAAAATAAAATGTGTGGAATAGCGGGAGCAATTTCATTTTCGGCCGGGCAGGGATCCGAAGATGCGGTCCGCAAGATGAACGCTCGGCAGAAGCTGAGAGGTCCGGACGATGAAGGGCTCAATCTTTTCGGTCATGCCGCCTTGGGTCAGCGGCGTCTTTCTATAATCGATCTTTCAAGCGACGGGCATCAGCCGATGTCTTTGGGAGGTTTACACATAACTTTCAACGGCGAAATTTATAACTTTGAAGAAATAAAAAAGGAACTTGTTTTGAGGGGCCACGCATTTAAAACGAAAACCGACACCGAAGTAATTCTCGCCGCATATAAGGAGTGGGGGAAAGAATCATTCTCCCGCCTTCGCGGCATGTTTGCTTTGGCGCTTTATGATTCCGAGAAAGAAGAGCTTATCCTCGCGCGCGATCGGTACGGAATAAAACCGCTTTATTACGCAAAGATCGGAGAGGGTCTTGTTTTCGCTTCGACCGTTGCTGCCATAAAAGAGAGCGGCCTTGTGGAACCGAACGAGGATGAAGAGGCGAAAATAGGCTTTTTGCTTTTCGGTTCGGTGCCGCTTCCCAAAACCACATTTAAGGAAATTCGTGCCGTTAGAGCCGGACATTATTTGAGCTTTTCGAAGAACGGGACGGAGGAGGTAAAATATTACGATTCGCTCGCTCCGTTTTTAAATAAAATTTCACCGACAAAAAAGGAGGCCGTTTCAAGGCTAAGAGAACTATTGGAAGAATCTGTTCGATTGCATCTTATAAGCGACGCACCGCTCGGAGTTTTCTTAAGCGGAGGGATAGACTCCTCCGTCCTGGCGATCTTGGCGGCGGGACAGCGGAAAGAGCCGCTTGATACGCTTTCCATTGATTTTAAAGAACAAAAATTCTCGGAGAAAAGATATCGAGAGGGCGTGGTGGCGCAGATAAAAAGCCGGCACAAAGAATACCTGGTCGGGAAAGAAGATTTCGGAGCGGAAAAAGAAAATATATTAGCGGCCATGGATCAGCCGACCATCGACGGAGTGAACACTTATTTTGTGTCCCGGGCGGCAAAAGAAGCCGGGCTAAAAGTTGTGCTTTCGGGGCTCGGGAGCGACGAGATATTTATGGGCTATCACTACTTCGGGCGCGCGGCACTTTTTCGCTTTCTTCAAAAACTTCCGCTGGCATTCAAGTGGCCGTTAAAAATTTTTTCCCGCCGGAATGGGTGGGCGAAATTGATCTACCTATATAGGGGAAGAGGATTGATGAATTTTTATCTGTCGCTGCGAGGGCTTTTTTCCCCGGCGGAAATTGCGGAAATTTTAAAAATAAATGAATCATCGGTTTGGGACTACGTGGCCAAACTCGAAGATTCTTTGCCCGCCAAATTGGCGAGTCTGCACCCGGCTGACGCGCTTTCCTGGTTGGAGGTTAACTTTTACATGGCGAATCAGCTTTTAAAAGACACGGATTTTATGTCTATGCGGCATTCCATCGAAGCCAGAGTTCCGTTTCTGGACCATGTGCTGGTAGAATATTTAAGTTCATTGCCGGTCAGCCTGAAGCTTTCTTCCCGTCCGAAAGAGCTTTTGATCTCAGCGATGGAGGAAGAACTCCCGCGCGAGGTTTGGGATCGGCCCAAGATGGGTTTTACCTTCCCGATGGCGGAGTGGCTCGGGGTTGGCCGTTGGGCAAAAGCATGGGCCCAAATTATATCTGCAACTTTTTACAAAAAAAATGAAAAACCTTAAAAACGAAAATTTGAAAGGATTTACCGGCCCGACAAAACTCCCGACTTCGCAAGACGAAGCGCGGGGCTGGCAGGAGCAAAATTATCGTTGGTGGCAGAATAATCCCATGCGCTACGACTGGGAGGACAAGGTTGCGCCGCCGGAATTTTCCAAAGAGTTCTACGAAGAGATAAACAAAAGATTTTTTTGTAACGCCGCGGAATATCTCGCCGGGGACGGTAATCCATTTTTTGAATTAATAGACAGGACCTTCGTTAAAGACAAAGATGTTCTGGAGATCGGAGTCGGAAACGGCAGTCATGCACAGTTGCTTGCGGCGTCTGCAAAATCTTTTGCAGGAATAGACCTGACGGACTATGCGGTCAAAAGCACGACCGAGCGGCTCAAAATATTCAATTTGAACGGCTCTATCCAGAAGATGGACGCGGAAAAAATGACTTTTCCGGATAAAAGTTTTGACTATGTGTGGAGCTGGGGAGTTATTCATCACTCTTCAAGCACGGAACAGGTTTTGAGAGAAATAAAACGGGTCTTAAGGCCCGGGGGAAGGGCAATTATTATGGTGTATCACCGGGGATGGTGGAATTACTATATTACCGTTTTTGTCAGATCGTTGTTCCGCGGCGAGCTGTTTAAGAGATCGATTGCGGAAAATATACAACTTTATACTGACGGAGCTTTGGCGAGATATTATACCCCTGCTGAATGGCGACGGCTTTGCGGAAAAATGTTCGAAATCGAAAAGATCGAAGTTATGGGTCCGAAGTCGGATGTCGTTCTGCTTCCTTCCGGGAGGTTGAAAAATTTATTTGCCAAACTTATTCCCGACAGCGTTAACAGGTTTTTTACAAGACGGTTGTCGATGGGGACATTTTTGGTATCCCACCTGAACGTTCCGAATTAAGATTTTGTCGCTGTCGCAATTATATTTTGCGTATAAATGCCCGCACCGGTTCCGGTTTCCGCAAGCTGGTAGATCCGGATTCCAAGTTCAATAATTTTCCAAACCGCATACCTGATTGTGGAAAAAAACCCGTGAACTACCGGACCCATGGAATAGAATCTAACTTTTTCGAAACCGGCGAGAGAAAGAGCGTGTCCAAGGCTAAGTCTGGTAAAGCTCAGGTGGTGGGTAAAATCCATATATCGGCTTCTGCTTCCGAAGGGGCCCTCTGCGTTCGGAGTTTGGATTATTAAAACACCTTCGGGCTTAAGGGCATTTTGGAACCCATCCAGCAAAACGAGGAGGTCGTCTTTTGAAAAATGTTCGATGATGTCGCGGGCGATAATGCAATCGTAACGGTTTTTTTGTGCTGTCAGAAAGTTTGGGAGGTCGCCGTGTTTCGCATTCACGCCGAGGGATTTTGCCCTTGCGATCTGTTCCTCGCTTATGTCGATACCCTCCAAGTTGGAATAGCCGGATTCTTTTAGCCACAATAAAAATTCTCCGTTTCCACAGCCTGCATCAAGAATCGCGGAATTCTTCGGTGCCGGAAGACTCCGACCGAAATATTTACTCCAGGCCGGATATTGATGCCGTATTTCCTCTTTTGAAATATTCCCTCTTTGTGCAAAAGTGGCGTGTCCAGAACCGTACTTGTTATAAGCGCGCGCTTCCCAAGAGTCTTTGTGTTCTGATGTCATATTGCCTATAATAACACCAAATTATGCGGGGTAAAATTCCAAGCATCGTTTATTTTGGCGGCTATGACCCGGAACACGCAAGGCCCCGGACAACCCTAAAGGGGCTAAGGAGAAACGGAGTGGAGGTTTTTGAATGCCAAAGCCGGCGGCCTTCGGTTTGGATCCGCAGTTTCGAACTTGCGAAGATGTATTTCGAAGTTTACAAAAAAGCGGATTTAATCTTAGTTTGCGCTGCGGGACAAGCTTATGTGCCTCTGGCAAAAATTTTGGGATTACTGACCGGACGGCGGGTGATTTTGGATGCGTTTATCTCCTACTATCACGTAAGGGTGGCCGGAGAAGGCGGGGGGCGAATATCTCCGAACTCCATCAAGGCGAAGTATTTTTTTGCCTTGGATTTTGTGGCTTGTAAATTGGCAGATCTAATCTTTTTAGATACGGAAGAACACGGCGATTATTTCAATAAAACTTTCAAGGTAAACAAAAAAAAGATAAGGATCTATCCGGTTGGCTCCGATGAAGATATATTCTTTCCAAGGGATGCGGGGGGAGGGGGGCGCGAGGTGCTGAAGATTTTTTGCGTCGCGAGTTTTTATCCGCTACACGGGATAGAAACCATAGTTGCGGCCGCTAAAATACTAGCCTCAAAAATCGATCTAAAAATAACTATTTTAGGGAGCGGTCCGGAAAAGGACGAAATAATAAAACTTGTTCGAAAAGATGATCCCGGTAATCTGATTTTTTTAGATTCTGTCCCTGCAGAGAGACTTCCCGAAATAATGGCGAAGGCAGATATTTGCTTAGGCCATTTTGGGGACACCGAACAGGCGGGGATGGTCGTGCCATTCAAGGTTTGGGATGCTGCGGCTATGGGAAAGCCCGTGATTACAAGGTATTCGGCGCCTGCCGCGAGAATATTTACCGATGGAGAGAATATTGTTTTTTGCCGGCCGGCTGATCCCAAAGATCTTGCGGATGCCATAATCAAGCTGAGCGAGAACCAGGCGTTAAGAAAAAAAATCGCGGAAAACGGGAGGGATGTTTTTTTGAAAAAAGGAATAACCGTTAAAACCGGGGCGATTTTGGCTGGATTGATCGGTAATTTTTTATCCGGCGACGAAGAAAACGAAACGATTAAGCTTGCAGCATTCGTTTCGCACCCGATCCACTACGTGATTGATCTGTACAAGGAGATTGCAAAGAATCCGGTGATAGATCTTTCAATATATTTCGGTTCCGACTTCAGTATCCGGCCAGGATTGGACGAAACCTTCGGGAAGGTTGTGAGGTGGTACGGCCCCGAAATTTTGGACGGCCTGAAATACACAGTTTTAAAGAACTACTCTCCATATTCTTCGGTGGGACGGTTTTTCAGCCTGATCAATCCCGGAATATATTTTGAGCTTTGGAGGAACGGGTACGATGCTATTTTTGTGAACGGATGGAATTACTTCTCGAACTGGCTTGCGATCCTTGCCGCAGTGTTGACCGGCACGCCGATCATTATGAGGGGCGAAAGCCCTCTCTTTCAAAACGCGGGAAAGAGCGGGGCAAAATTATTTTTGAAAAAAATAATTTTGAGTTCGATGTTCCGATTTGTCTCGGCGTTCATGTATATAGGGGAAGAGAATAAAAAGTTTTATATGTTCTACGGGGTGCCGGCTCGCAAATTATTTTTTGCCCCATACGCCGTGGACAACGAAAAATTTCGAAAAAAATACGAAGAACTTGGAGTAAATAAAGCCGCGCTTAAGAGTGGGCTTGATTTGCCGCAGGGAGTTCCGCTCATACTGTTTCTAGGTAAGCTCGTCGAAAAAAAACGTCCGAAAGATCTTTTACTGGCCTTCGAAAAACTGCTGGGGAGGGGGATTCAAGCAGGCTTGGTGTTTGTGGGGGATGGGCCATTGCGCGGCGAATTGGAAAAATATGCGAGGGAAAAGAATATATTAAACATACATTTCGTCGGCTTCAAATCTCAAGAAGAAATAACCGAGTATTATGCCGTAGCCGATATTTTTGTTCTGCCGTCCGAAACCGGAGAAACGTGGGGGTTGGTAGTGAACGAGGCGATGTGTTTTTCCCTTCCGGTTTTAGTTTCCGATATCGTGGGTTGCGGACCGGATTTGGTGGAGAGTGGGGAGAACGGTTATATTTTTAAGGTTGGGGATGTGAATGAGCTCGCGTCTCGCTTGGGTTATCTGGCTGCGGACGCTGAAACGAGGGCGTTATTCGGGCAAAAATCTTATGAAAGGGTAAGCCGCTACAATTATAAGAAAGATGCAGAAGCCATCCTTTCCGCCGTTAAGACACTAAAAAATGAAAATTTTAATTGTCGGTAGCGTTCCGACCGAGCAGGCCCCCGCTCTTTCCTACCAGCGGACGTTTTCGGCGCTTGGCCATGAAGTGGAAATAGTGGACAATAGTCTGTTTTACAAGCAGGCCTTCTGGAACAGGATTCTTAACAAGTTCGTGCGCATCCCCATTTATTTTGGAGTTAAACGGCTGAACGACGCTATTCTTTCCAGGGCTAAAATTTTTAAACCGGAAATGATTTTATTTCTGGAACAAAGGCAGATCAAGCCGGAGACACTGCGCGCAATTAAAAACCTCACAGGTGCGGTCCTGTTTGCGAGAAATGACGACGCTGTTTTTCGCGCAAAAAATTTAAGCACACTGTTTATGAAAACTTTGGGAGTATATGACTGCATAATCTCCATGAATTCCCAAAACGTTACAGAATTAAAGAGGGTGGGCGCCAAAAGAGCAGAGTTTGTTCCATTGGCGGTTGATCAGGCAATCGAATATCCGGTAGAGCCGGCGAACAATGAAGAAAAAATTCGTGTTGGAGCCGACGTCATATTCATCGGCACCTATGCGAACGAAGATCGGGTGGGATATCTTGAAAGGCTTTGCGAAGAAGGATGCGACATAAAAATTTATGGGAATGGCTGGAGGAGGGCCAAAGGGGTGCGATGTCTTAGGGGGAGCGGGTCTATAATGTACAAGCCGGTAATTGGGGAGGAGATGTCCAAGGTTATCAATTCCAGTAAAATAATAATCGCCTTTCTGCGCCATCATAACCGCGACCAACAAACCGTTCGTACCTATGAGATTCCGGCCTGTCGCGGATTCATGCTGCACGAAAGGACTCCGGAGGCAACCGAACTTTTCAAGGAAGGAGTGGAGGCGGCCTTTTTCTCTTCCTATGCCGAGTTCAGGGATAAAATAAAATATTATCTTGTTCACGACGAAGAAAGAGAGAGAATCCGTGAGGCCGGCTATTTGCGCTCTAAGGCTCAGGATTATTCATATGCGGATAGGGCGGAAAAGATATTAAAAATATACGGCGAAATAAAAAATAAGAGATGAGAACAATTGTTTCCGTTGCCGGAAAGTTCCATATGTTTTTCCTTGCCAAGCAACTCCAAGAAAGGGGTTACTTGGAGCGTTTTATAACCTCTTACCCGAAGTTTGAAGCAATTAAATACGGGATCGAAAGAGGAAAAACCAGATCGATCCTGATAAAAGAAATTCTCGAAAGGGGTTGGCACAAGCTTCCGTTCGCAATCCGACGTAAGCTGGATTTGGAATATGCAATTCTCGAAATATATGATCGGCTGGCGGCGAGACAGGTTGTAGCTTGTGATATTTTTACAGGATTTTCGAGTTCATCGTTGTACGGAATGAGGAGGGCGAAAGAACTTGGAGCGCTGGCAATCGCAGAACACGCGAGTTCCCATCCTATCTACCAAAGAGACATCTTATCCGAAGAGTATGAAAAATTCGGAGTGCGCGGAGAGATTTCCAATGAAAAAATAATAAACAAGGAACTTCGTGCGTTTGAAGAAGCGGATTACATAACCGTGCCGTCAAAATTCGTGAAGAGAACTTTTTTGGAAAAAGGGATACCGGAGGCCAAAATAATACATGTGCCGTTCGGAGTCGACCTTGGAGCTTTCAGGCAGGTGGAAAAAGAAGATAATAAGTTTCGTGTTGTTTTTGCTGGAGGATTGTCCCTTAGGAAGGGCGTACATTATCTTTTGCAAGCTTGTGCGGAGCTAAATCTTCCAAATTCAGAACTTATGCTGATGGGGGCGCTAAACGACGAGATTAAACCGTTTTTTTCCAGGTACGCGGGAAGCTACAGGTACCTTGGGCATATACCGCACTTCGAAATGTACAAATATTATTCTCAAGGTTCGGTTTTCGCGATGATGTCTATCGAGGAGGGGCTGGCTTACGTGCAGGCTCAGGCGATGGCTTGCGGATTGCCGGTTATCTGTACGACGAACACCGGAGGAGACGATATTGTAAGGGACGGTATCGATGGATTTGTCATTCCGATAAGGAACGTAGATGCCCTGAAAGAAAAACTTCTGTATTTGTATGAACGCCCGGAAGAACTTAAGCGGATGAGCGAGTCGGCAAAACAGCGGGTCGCTTCGGGCTTTACGTGGGATGACTACGGAAAAAAGATAGTCGCGGAGTATGAAAGAGTTTTGGCGAAAAAAACGCATGAACCCGGAAAATAAAAGAATTTTAGCCATTGATATCGAAGAGTCTACGCCATCTTGGCGGCACCTTCTGATAAAGGCAAAATTGATATATTATTTTTTCCAACGACATCTTTTTAACTTATGGCTGAAAGTCAGACTTTGGGATGAAATGCCCCCCGAACTCAGGAAGTTGTGGTTCCTGAATCGAGAGGGAGGAATGTTCCGGGAGAAAACCTATCGCATGTGCGACCGGCGGCACGCTCTTAAGGGAAGTTCGATTCTGGTCCCAGGCGCCGGTTTTGGACACTGTATTTTTCAACTAGCCGCCTTTCGCCCCCGAAAAATAACCGCCTTTGATGTTTATGAATATTCAAAAGAGTGGGATTTTGTGGCGCAGACGTGCAAGGATCGATTTGGCGTGGAAGTGGTTTTTGAGAAAGGAGGTTTTGAAACAGTTGAATCGGAAGGAAGATTTGACTGGATAATTTCCGATGCGGTTTTGGAGCATATAAAAGATATGGATGGTTTTCTAAAAAGTTCAAATAGACATCTGAAGGATGACGGCTGGTTTTACGCCTCTTTCGGGCCCATCTGGTATGGACCCGGCGGCGACCATGTTGACTGGGGAGGGGAGATGACCCGCTGGGATCATTTGATCTGCGAGCAACGCCTTTATGAGGAGCGCTTTGAGAAAAAGGGGCTGGGGGCGGCGGCCGGGACGCTTGAGGGAGACTTTTTATTTCACGGCAGATTGTTCTCGTATTTGCGCGCGGAAGAATACTTTGAAAAATTCAAAGAAGCTGGTTTTTTTATGGACCTCGGCATAGCAAAGGTAAATTGGTTTGCCCGGCGGATATTAAAGAATGATCCGGACCTTTCCAAAAAATTAGATGAACGGAACGTCCCGAAATTCGACAGATTCATTAACGGCTTTCTTGTGTGGATGAGGAAGTCAAAGTAGAATATCGGAATGCTCAGAAAACTTTTTGACCACACGTTTATAGGCGATTTGTTTCCGCGCGGCGGGGTAGTGGTAGATCTGGGCGGGAATCGGGGCGAATTTGCGCGGGAGATGCGTTCGCTTTATGACGCGCGCGTTTATGTCGTGGAGCCGGTCCCGGAACTTTTTAATGCAATTCCCAAGGAAAAGGAGGTTGTGGGCATTTTAGCTGCGGTTTCCGGGAAAAATGGAGAGATAGAGATTTTTCTGCCGGAGGGCATGTGCGCGACGATGAATTCCGCCGCCGGCGGACGATCAATAATCGCCAAAGAATATAAATATGCCGATTTGATCGCAGATCATAAAATAGAAAAGATAGATCTTTTGAAAATGGATATCGAGTGCGCGGAAATATCTCTTATAGAGTCTCTTTTGCCGGAAGATTTCAATAAAATAACCCAATGTGCTGTGGAATTTCATGATTTTTTGTATCCGGAGCTCGGGCCGAGAGTCGAGGAGCTGAAGAAAAAGTTCGAAGATAACGGATTTTATTGCATTCCTTTCTCTTTGACCACGAATGGAGACGTTCTTTTTGTGAAGAGGGGTGCGATTCCGTTTTGGAAATATGCGTACCTAAAATATTTCGCGCGATTTTGGAGAGGAGGCATAAGAAAGATCAAAAAAATTTTAAAATGATAAATTTTTCCGGAATTAACGCAAATAGCGGCATCGGATCCTTTTTGAGGAAGATCGCGAAGTTTTTTCCGAGAAATATTCCGCTTCCGATATTACAGGGGCCTCTCAGGGGTTCGCGGTGGATATTAGGCTCGGGCGTCTTGGGATACTGGCTGGGGAGTTATGAGCTAGAAAAGCAAAAGGTTTTCACTTCTCTCGTTAAGCCTGGCGACGTTGTTTTTGACGTGGGTGCGCAAGCCGGATTCTATACGTTATTGGCTGCGAAATTAGTAGGGCCGGCCGGCAAAGTTTTTTCTTTCGAACCGTTTCCGAATAATTTTGACAATATTAAAAAACATTTGTCTTTAAACGGCGTTGAGAACGTAATCGCGCTTAAAGTTGCAGTGGCTGATAAAGAGGGGGAGGCCGGATTCGCCACGGGAGAATCAACCTCTACCGGATATATCTCTGAGTCCGGGGGGACAAGGGTCAAAACTGAATCTTTGGACGGATTGCTCGCGGCCGGGAAGATCCTCTCTCCTAAAATAATCAAGATGGACATAGAGGGGGCGGAATTTATGGCATTGTCCGGAGCGAAAAATATTTTGGAGAAAAATAAACCAACGATTCTTTTGGCAACTCACGGAGCCGGCGTTAAAAAACAATGCATGGACTTACTTACTCTTTACGGGTATGAGTTTTCCTCGCCCAAGGGGACGGTCGAGGATTCGGATGAGTTGGTTGCTGAGCCTAAGCGCTGATTGCCCAAAAAATTTCTTGAGGTATTATAAAGCGGATGCGGATACTTCACGTCGTTCCGAGTTATTATCCGGCTTTTCGTTATGGCGGTCCGATTCATAGCGTACACAACCTGAATAAAGAATTGGTGAGGCAAGGGGCAGAGGTGACCGTATATACGACTTCGGCGGACGGGCCGAAAGACCTTGATGTTCCGCTCGGCGTGCCGATAGATCGGGATGGGGTAAAAGTGTATTACTTTAAGCCGGGACTTTTCCGGGCGTGGTTTTATTCTCGGGCACTTCATCGGATGCTCGCCGAAACTGCGAAAGATTTTGATCTGATCCATATCACCTCCGTGTTCCTCTTTGCCTCCACGCTGGGGGCCTATTACGCCAGAAAGAACAACAAGCCATATATTGTTTCGCCGCGCGGTAGCTTGATGATCGAACCCATCTCTCGCAAAAATAATTTATTGAAGCGGTTATATATAAGCCTTGTCGAAAAAAATAATTTGCGAGGTGCCACCATACATTTCACCGCACAAGCCGAAAAAGAGGAATACGAAGAGTTGCGTTTTCCGGCGCGGAACTCATTTGTGGTCCCAAACGGAATAGACGTCGGCAAGTTTGATATTCAGACCGACCCGAATCTGTTCCGGAGGCGTTTGGATATTTCTCCGGAAAAGAAAGTAGTGTTGTTTTTGGGGAGGATAAGCTGGAAGAAAGGATTTGATACACTCATTCCCGCCTTCAAAGTGGTTATTGAGAAAAACCGTTTTGCGGTGCTTGTGATCGCGGGAGGAGACGATGAGGGATACAAGAAAAATGTCCAAGAACTGATTTCCAAGCTTAAATTGGATGACAGAATAATTTTCGCGGGGGAATTGGCGGGGGACATGAAAGCAGCCGCGTTCCGCGAAAGCAATGTGTTCGTGCTGCCGTCTTATTCCGAAAATTTTGGTATGGCGGTTATTGAGGCCATGTGTTTCGAATTGCCGGTCATTATCGCGGAAGGCGTGGGCATTTCCGGCGATATTGCCAGGGCGAAGGCTGGAATTGTTATAAAAAAAGACGAAAACGAACTAGCGAATGCTATCTTGGACATACTTCTGAACGAAGCGAAGGCGCGAGATGTCGGAAAGAGCGGCCGAAAATTCGTGCAAGGCGAATTTGCTATTGAGCATGTGGCGCGAAAAATGCTCACCGCCTATAATGGAATAATAAAAGGATTTATGCGTGATGAATAAAAAATTCTACGAAAGATTTTGGGAGGGAGATTCGGACAGATTGGGCGACTTCGATCTCAAGTGGCCGATATTATCGCCGCTTATCCCGCGCGGGAGCGGTATCTCCGTTTTGGATTTCGGCTGCGGGAAGGGCGAGATAATCGGAGAAATGAGGAAGCTTAATCCCGGGGCGAAATATTTTGGGGCGGATGTCTCGGAGGCGGCGATAGATTTTGCCTCGGGAAAATATGCCGGTGTGGATTTTGTGAAAATCGAAGATGGCGGACAACTGCCGTTTGCGGACAATTCTTTTGATTTTATTTTCACTTCGGAGGTCATCGAACATGTGTATGACACCGAAAATGCGTTTAGGGAAATGGCGAGAGTTCTTAAGCCGGGAGGCGAATTACTTTTAACTTGTCCCTACCATGGTTTCATAAAAAATCTCAATCTGGTTCTTTTCGGTTTTGATAGGCATTTCGATCCAACGGGGCCTCACGTGAGATTTTTTAGCAAAAAGACCCTGGGCAGGTGTCTCTTGGCGGCAGGACTTCAACCGATAAGGTGGGGACACTACGGCAGATTCTATCCGGTTCCACACTCTATCTTTGTTGTTGCCAAAAAGAATGAAACCTAGCATTTCCTTAATAATTCTTACCTACAACGAAGAAGCGAACCTTCCGAAGTGTCTTAAGAGCGTTGAAGGATTGGCGGCGGAAATAGTAATCGTTGATTCCGGCTCCACCGACAAAACCAAAGAGATCGCCGAAAAATTCGGCGCCAAATTCATTGTCCACGAATTTAAAAATCAGGCGGATCAATTTAATTGGGCGTTGGCGAATATTGAGCTAAAAGGGGATTGGATCCTGCGCTTGGATGCGGACGAAGAGCTTTTGCCGGAACTCAAGGAGGAAATACGGGCAAAACTCCCGGATGTTTCTGAAGATGTCTGCGGGCTGTATCTGAACCGGAGAAACTATTTTAAAGGAGCTTGGATCAAGCATGGCGGTTATTATCCCATTTGGATCTTGAGGCTTTTCAGAAAAGGCGCGGCCAAGAGCGAGGAGAGAGAGATGGACGAGCACCTGGTGTTGCTTCGGGGTCGGGCCGAAAAACTTGCGAATGATTTCATCGATAATAATTTAAAGGGGCTTGAAGAGTGGAAAGCCAAGCATCGGAAGTACGCCATGCGAGAAGCGCGCGCGTATCTTGCACACGAGGACGGCAAAGAGGTGGGCGGACAGGCCGGCGCGAAGAGAAAGATGAAACTCGCGGTGTATTACCGGGTGCCGCCATTCCTGCGCGTGATATTGTATTTTCTTTACCGCTACTTCATCCTTCTGGGCTTTTTGGACGGGTGGCGAGGAACCCAGTTCCACCTATTGCAGGGCTTTTGGTACAGATGGCTTATCGATTTCAATATTGTAAAGCTGCAGCACGCCGCAAAGTCCTGATTGATTATTTGCCGAAAAAGAAGCATCCTAAAAGGACAAATAAAACGTACAAACAACACCCATGAGGATACTGACCGGCAAGAAGTGGAGGAGCGGATTTCTGGATTACTTCAGGAATAAAAGCGAATACAGGATACAAGTTCAGGGTTTTAAGAATCTCGAAAAACTTGAAAATGTTTATCATACCCGGGCAAAAAGTCTGAGGCTCCTTATGAACTACTTTCCGGTTGTCGGGTTCCAGGGCCTGTTCACCAAAACTTGGTCCAGGCTTCGGGAGGACAGGCGGAACGAAAAATATATTTCTTGCGGCTTTGGGAAGATCCTGGAGGTCCCGGAGGGAGGTGAATTCGCGAAAGGCGAAGCGGTGGCCTTCGTGGCCCCTTGGCACCCGGCTTTGGCGGAAAGAATAACCCTGCCGAAAGAACTTATTTTTAAATTAAACGAAACACCCGCAGCCAAGGAGGGCGAGATTCTCTATTTCGAATACGCAAAGAAAGAGCCGAGCGATTATTGGTGGAGCGGAATCCGGGCTTGGAGTATTTACTCCGGCATCGAAATAACCGCGGAACATCGAGCCAAGCTCGAAGCCGGCCTGAAAGAGGAGTTCGGTAGTACCGATTGGGGAGGCGCGCAAAAAATTGACGCGGACCGCGCCGTGCCGATAGCTACGACCAGGGGAGAGATAAAGAATAGGAGATCCGGAGTTAAGAGCGGAGTTCTTTTCGGCTATGGGAACTACGCGAAAATAAATATTATTCCGTATTCCAGGCCATTCGTGGAGATAGACTCTGTCCACGAAATAGATCCGACCCAGATCTTCATCGAGAAGAGGGTAAAAAAATGGAATTCGGCGCCATTTCCGGAAAAGGACGAAA
This sequence comes from Parcubacteria group bacterium LiPW_15, assembly GCA_007375645.1. Lineage (GTDB taxonomy): Bacteria > Patescibacteriota > Minisyncoccia > UBA6257 > 2-01-FULL-56-20 > LiPW-15. The sequence goes on along the minus strand of VMER01000002.1, from coordinate 27,144 downwards.
AGGCGGATGTCTTTTATGTGGCGAGCTACAATCACACCCATGTCCCTATAACTTTGCACGCGCTCCGCCAAGGGTCTTATGTCGTGGTGGAGAAACCGGTAGTTATGGATTATGACGAATTAAATGAGCTCGAAAAAGCATTGAAGCAGGCGGGAAGAAAATTATTTATCGGATTCCATAAGCGCTACGGAACTTTTAACAAGCTGGCCCTCAAGGATCTGGGGGTAAAATACGGCGATCCGATCTCTTACCATTCCATAGTCTACGAACTCATTCAGCCGGAGTTTTTCTGGTATAACTGGCCGGTTTCGAGGAGCACGTTCCTTTCGAACGGCTGCCACCAGATCGATCACTTTTTGCATTTGAATAATTGGAGTAAGCCGATAAACTCCGACATCAAACTTCTGCAGGACGGCGCGGTCGAAGTTTGGATAGAACTAGAGAACGGAGCAACTTTCACGACCACTTTCAGCGAAAAAGGGAGTTTGAGGGTGGGGCCGCGCGACATCGTGGAGCTTAAGGTGCACGGCAAGAACGTGCGGATAACCGACGCGATAAGGTATATGTCGGAAGACAATCACAGAATCATCAGGAGAAAGAAAATTTTTAAGACGGACAGCTACCGGGAGATGTACCAGGAAATAGGAAGGAAGATCGCCGCAAACGAAGAAGGCGATACCGTCGAATCGATAGTTATGACATCCAAAATAATGTTGGACCTTGAAGAAAAATTGAAGGTAATGAAGGACTGGGGAGATAAATACGAGAAGGCAAAAGCGAGGTTCGAAAACTACGTCAGAGTGCACGACTAGAATGCCGGCAAAAAAACGGATCCTTATTGTCACGGACTCTTATCCTCCGGAGCTGCGCTCGGCGTCGGAATTGATGCGCGACCTGGCGGAAGGCTTGTCGGAGGATGGCCACGAAGTTTACGCGGTTACTTCCTATCCCAGGTTCAATTTGGCGGACGGGGAAGTCAAAGAATATCCGGAAATATCTACCGAAGGCGGGGTAAAAGTTTTGAGAGTCAAAGTGCTGCCGCACCACAAGGTAAATTTTATTTTTCGCGGGATCGCGCAATTGCTTCTCCCGCATCTTTTCTATCGAGCGGTTCGCAAGAATATCTCGGGTAAATTAGACTTCGTTATTCTACACAGCCCGCCGTTGCCTCTTTCTTCCGTGTCGGCGAAGATCGCAAAAAAATACGGCGGAAAATATATTCTGAATCTTCACGACTTTTTCCCGCAGAACGCCGTGGACCTCGGAATATTAAAAAGCCGTCCCATCGTCAAATTTTTCGAGATCATGGAGTCGCGCGCATATAGGGCGGCAGATAAAATAGTCGTTCCCTCCGAGAGCCACAAACATTTTTTGGCCGAACATCGAAACATCGGCTCGTCCAAAGTCGCGGTTATCCCTCATTGGATAGATACAGCGCCATTTACCGCCGTGAAACGAACCGGAAAATACAGAAAGCTCTATGGTCTGGAGAATAAATTCATTTTCCTTTTCGCCGGAGTTTTGGGCCCATCCCAAGGGTTGGACTTTGTGTTAAAAATCGCCGAACGGGTCCGTGAAGAAAAAGACATTCACTTTTTGTTCGTGGGCGACGGGATGATGAAGCTTGCACTCATGAAATACGCTGCCGAACACAACCTGGAAAATGTGAGTTTTGAGCCTTTTGTTTCCAAGGAGGAATATCCATTACTGGTAAAAGACGCGGATGTGGGAATTATTTCTTTGACCGACAAAAACAGAACGCCCGCCGTGCCGGCCAAACTTATGGGATATATGGCCGGGAGTATCGCCGCCATAGGTTTTTTACACGCCGAAAGCGACGCGTCCCTTATAATCGCGGAATCCAAATGCGGTTTAACGGCGCCATTCGGCGATTTGGACAAGGGCGTGGAGGCGGTAAAAAATTTGTATCTGGGGAGGGCAGAGATAGGGAAGCTCGGGGAAAACGCCTTTAATCACACGCTTAAATATTTTTCCAAAAGCGTTTGTTTGAAAGAATGGGAAGACGTGCTGTCTTTCGCCGACACCGAATAGCTATAGTGCTTTCGGTTCTTCGGTTCTAAATATATCCAAAGATTCCTTAATGAGTTTTTCTTTAAGGAGGGTTAGCGTGCCGAAATATATGAAGGCCGAGATGACGATATTTACGACCACTTGAATGCCGAGGAGGCTCAAGCCATAGGTTGAAACTCCCATCACAGCAGACGCGAGAAGGCCTTTTTTGATATAGCGCAGGGTATAAAAATTATTTAAGTCCTTCATTCTTTTCCAGGCCAGGCCATAGGCTAGCGACTGCGAAATTACCGTTGCAACGGCGGAGCCGAAAATGCCGAATGGCGGAATCAAGAGGAAATCAAAAATAACATTTCCGATGCCGCCGATCGCAGCCGAGATAAGCATAATTTTTTGTCCTCCGTAAGCGAAAACAGAGTTGAGTATTATGGACGCCGGGAATATGAGGACTACTGTGAACAGAAGCATTGTAAATGTGGGGGCGATCGACGCGTATCCCGAACCGAATAGGAATAGAACTATTTGCTTTGATAAAACTGCGCCGCCCACGAATATGGGGAGGGCTGCCAAAAGAGAGATTGAGACGGTTTTTTCAAGTATAGATCTGCAACGCTCGTCGTTTTTGTGTGCCAGCTTGGAGATTATCGGAAAAATACTGGTTGCGAGGAGGGTTGATATCAAATAGATGAGAAGGACTGGTCTTTGGGCTGCGGCATACAAACCAACATCTGTGGCGCTTTTGAGCCAGCCCAGCATTATGGTGTCCGTATTTATCGTAAGTGCTCCCAAGAGGCCCATGATCGCCAGGGGGGCGGCGTCTCGGAGCATATTTTTCGCGATCGACCAATCGAAGCTCTTCCAAAATCTTTGGACATATTCCCGAAGGAGGAAGAAGGCCAAGAAAAATCCAAGGGCGGAACCGGAAACGTAACCGACGAGCAAAGAATATGGCGTGGGGGAAACGTGTATCGCTATAAATCCGAACACCGTTATCGCGATCCCGGTAGTCATGCCGATCGCCGCTTCCACTTCCATTCTCTCTTTCGCACGGGTGATGCTGAAGGAAAAGTCCCGCAGCGCGTCAAAAGCGACGAGGAGCGCCGCAAGCGGCATGAGAAGCCCCGCGCCTTTCACGGTTGAGAATATCGGGGCAACCAGAGCAACAAGCGCGAAGCTAAAAGCGACAAGAGATAGTTTTACGACAAACGAGGTCCCGAGGTTTTTTTCCAGGTTTTCCGGATCTCTGGAGGCTTCGCGGGTCAGTACGGCGCTCATTCCGATGTCGGCAAAAATAGAGAACATCGCCGACAAACTCAGGGCATAGGAAAACACTCCATAATTTTCCGCACCAAGGATTCTTGCCGCGTAAATTATTATGAGCGCCTTGATCACCCGGCTTGCGACCGTACCGATAGATAACCAGAACGTGTTTTTCGCCACGGTCTGTTTAGCGTGTTGGTTCTCAAAAAGGAAAGACTTAATTTTTCTGAACATTAGTCGTGATTCGCGAAGAAGTACTTAAGCGTTTTTAAGATTATAAGGAAATCCAAAACGAATGAGCGGTTTTTTACGTAATAAATATCAAAGCGGAGTTTTTCCCAGGCTTCCGCCATGGATGCGCTCGGGCGGAAGTGCGTCTGGGCCCAGCCGGTCAAGCCTGGCGGCAGGATGTGGCGTATTTCATAATAGGGGAACTCGGAATATTTTTCCGCGAGACCTACCGCCTCGGGTCTCGGGCCGACAATGGAAATGTCTCCCCTCAGAACATTAAAGAGCTGGGGAATTTCATCCAGGTGGGTGAAGCGGAGAACGCGGCCGAGCTTGGTGATGCGCGAATCGTTTTTCTCCGTCCAAAGGGGGCCCGCGTGGCCGTCGGTCATACTCCGGAATTTATAGAGCGTGAATTTTCTGCCGCCCCTACCAATGCGCTCTTGTTTATAAATAAGCGGTCCGCGCGAAGTTAGTTTTATGGCGACAGCTATCAGGACGAATAATGGAAGGAGGATGAGGCCGCCAATGGACGCAAATATTATGTCCGTGAGGCGTTTAAAGCGATCGTATATCGGATGTCGCGGAGCGATATGCTCCACGAACCATCCCTCTTCGACTTCTTCAAGCGGCACTTTCTCAAAAATAGTTTCATAAAAATCCGAGAAATTCATTAAGTTGACTCCGAGGGGAAGGAGATCATAAAGAGCGCCGATAACTTTCGGATCGGCGACCAGCTTCGGCTGGATCACGACAAGTTCCGCGCGTCCGGACCTAATTATCTCGCCCAAAGACGGAAGGGAGCCTTCGTCAAAATTGCCGAACCAACGGATGACTTTGTAGCCCGCCTGCGGATTGTCTTCAAGTCCGGCCACGGCTTCCTTGATGAGGGGAGAATCTCCCAGGACAACTATATTCGTCGCGCCGGAACGGAAGATCCCGAGGAATGCGCTGCGCATGAGATAATCGAGTGCCAAAAATACGATAGAAAATATTGCCAGATTGGTTTTAGGCGTTAATTCAAAAAAGCCGCCGAAGATATAGAAAATGATGACCGAAGCAACGCCCGCGATAAAAACCGAACTGAAAAGCGAACTGAAAAGAGCTCCGCGGCTCCTGAAGGCGGAATGTTTGTAAAGATCGCCGACGTAAAGAACGGCGAGCCACACTACAAAAATAAGCGAAAACGGTAAAAGATGGGTATTGAAGTAGCCGGAAAGATCCTCGCCCCGATAGCGGATGAAGAGTGTTGCGGCCAAAGACGCGTATAAAACAGCCACGTCTCCGAGGAAAAGGGCGGTTTTCTTTAATCTGGACATTAACCATCATTTTATGCGGAACTTAAGAGATTTTCCAGGGGCGAACATCTGCGGATGGTTCCTGTCTAAAATCTAAAAATATGCTATAAATTGGGCAGGACCTAAATTTGCGCAGGGAGGGTGGTTTGTGAAAAAGCGGATTGCAGAGGCTCGAAAGAACTATCTCGCCGCAGTGAAGGAGCTTTTCGGGGAAATGTGGGCCGATGGCAAGTACCTCAAGAAGGAGTGGCCGAAGGCGTTTTGGCTGGGGGCGCCAATCGCAACATTCCTCTTTCTCGGTCCGGTGTTCCTTGGCCAGCCCGCGGTCATCATCGTCTATTTCGTGGCTAAGCCTGCGGCGGCAAAGAAGTTCCTGGCCACCGCGCGCGGAAAAACAAAAAAGGGGCAGTCTCAGCACAGGGAGGCCGGGTAGGCCTCCCTTTTTTCGTATTTTGACATTTGAGGTTCACAACTTAGAATTAGGTGTATGGATAAAACAAAAAGAGATTGGCTTTTGCCAGTAAGTATTTTAATCGCAGCAGTGATGATCTCGGGTTCAATAATTTATTTAGTGAAGAGCGGAGGCGTGAACGGTCAGCTTGCGGGAGGGAACATTCCACAGGATCAGGGAGCGGGCGGGGTTCTGGCTGCGGACGTGATGAAGCTTAGCGACAGAGATGTGTTGATGGGTGAGCCGAACGCACCGGTCATGGTTGTGGAGTATGCGGACTTCCAGTGCCCGTTTTGCGGAAGGCTGTTCACCGACACGGTATCCCAGATTCGCGATCAATATATTAAAACCGGAAAGGTAAAAATGGTTTACAGAGATTTTGCATTCCTGGGGCCGGAATCCACGGCTGCGGCGGAAGCAGCAGAGTGCGCTAAGGACCAGGGAAAGTTCTGGGCCTATCATGATGCGCTTTATATTGCGGAAAATGCGGACGGCAAGGAAGGAAACGGCAATCTTAACAAAACCCTGTTTATGAAGCTTGCCAAGGATGTCGGTCTGGACACCGCCAAATTCGGTTCCTGCATCGATTCCAATAAATACGCGAGCGTGGTTTCCAAGGTGGTTTCCGATGCGCAGGCTTTGGGAGTGAATTCCACCCCAACCACCTTCGTGAACGGAAAAATGGTAGTAACTGCGACCGGCGGGAGCGCCGGCGCGAACACAGCTTTGATCTTGCAGGCGATCGACAAGGCCCTCGCAAATTAATTTCGTCCGAAAAATAAAAAATGAATTCTTCCTGGTTAGCTTTCGGCCTTGGCGTCTGGCTCGTTGTCGCTCCTTGGCTTTTGGGTTTCGGAGGAATATCGCTTGCCAAGTGGAGTTCGGTGCTTGCGGGACTCGTGTTGGCGATAACTTTCGGCTGGGAATTGTTCGCGGAAAAAGACGAGAACAAAAACATTAACTGAACAAGATGTATGACCTGATCATTATCGGCGGCGGGCCAGCGGGAGTATCCGCGGGGGTATATGCTGCGCGAAAAAAAATAAAATCATTAATAATCGTTGAAAGTTTCGGCGGACAATCCGTGGTTTCGGCCGATATCCAGAACTGGATAGGGACGCCATCGATCTCCGGCTACGATCTCGCGAAATCCATGGAGAATCATCTTCGCTCGTTTGACGGCAGTATTGAAATAGAAGAAGGCGAGCGCGTGGAGAAGGTTGAGCCGATAAGCGGCGGATTCAAAGTAGCGACAGGCGGCGGGAAAAGTTTCGAAACGAAATATATTTTGCTTGCTTCGGGAAGCCGGCGGAAACGCCTCGGAATCCCGGGCGAGGATAAATATGACGGCAAGGGCGTGGTATTTTGTTCCATCTGCGACGCACCGCTTTTTAAGGATAAGGAGGTCGCAGTGATCGGCGGAGGCAACGCCGGACTTGAGGCGGTTATAGATCTTTTCCCATACGCAAAAAAAATATATCTGATAGTTCGCTCCGATGCGCCGAAGGGAGATCCGGTGACGCTCGAGAAAGTTAAGTCGGACTCGAGGGTTGAGACGATAACCCAAGCGGACGCGGAAGAGATTTTGGGCGGTGATTTCGTGACCGGCTTGCGATACAAAGACCGGCCGACCAACGAATCCAGGGAGCTTAAGATCGAAGGCGTATTTGTGGAAATCGGCGCCGTCCCGAATTCCGAGATAGTAAAAGGTTTGGCGGATATCAACGAGAAAGGCGAGGTCGTGGCAGATCCGAGGACGCAGGCTACCTCTAACCCCGGCATTTGGGCCGCTGGCGACGTATCAGACGTTCTATATAAGCAGAACAACACATCCGCGGGCGATGCTATAAAAGCGGTCTTAAATATCTACGATAAGTTGATAAGGCGTTGATCTGCGCACTCAAAGCCCCGCCATCCGGCGGGGCTTTTTGGACATTAGCATTCCGGCTTCCTGCCCGCTTGCCTTTAAAAAAAACTGCGACTATCATTAGCAGGCGAAGGTCGGGATTGCCAAGGCAACCATTAACCAAAAACTTATAACTAATGACATTAAAACCTTTATCAAATCATTTATTTATTGAAACGTTTTCCGAAGAGAAGACCACTAAGTCGGGTATAGTTTTGCCGGAGACGGCCGAGAAGGAAAAGCCGGTTATGGGGACGGTCGTCGCAGTCGGTCCCGGGAAGCTTAACGAGAAAGGCGAAAGAACGCCGATGTCCGTAAAGACCGGGGACAAGGTTCTTTTTAAAAAATACGGACCGGACGAAGTCGAGGTTGAAGGAAAAAAATATTTGGTCGGAGATGAGGACGATGTGCTGGCAGTAATCGAATAAAAATTTACAACTATGGCGAAAGAACTTAAATTCAACGAAAACGCGCGGGTCGCGCTAAAAAAAGGAATCGACAAGCTGGCGGAAGCGGTGCGTATGACCTTGGGTCCTCGCGGGCGCGCGGTGGTCATAGAAAAAGGATACGGAGCACCGCAAGTTACTTTTGACGGCGTGACCGTGGCTAAAGAAATAGAGCTCGAGGATAAATACGAGAATCTCGGCGCGGAATTTATAAAACAGGCGGCGGACAAGACCAACGACAATGTTGGAGACGGAACCACCACTTCGGTTGTTCTGGCGCACGCAATGATAGACGAGGGAGAGAAGTTAATAAAAGAAAAAGGTTTTAATGTTATCCAGCTTGCCGAAGAGCTCAAGGCCGCGAGCCGGGAGGTGATAAAGTCGCTTGAGGCCCAGAAGGATATCATCAACGACACCAAAAAAATCGAAGAAGTCGCAACTCTTTCCGCGAAAGACGCGGGGATCGGCAAGCTCATTGCCGAAGTCATGGAAAAAATCGGAAAAGAGGGCGTTGTGACGATCGAAGATTCCAACACTATCGGAAATTCCTACGAAATGGTGGAAGGAATGCAGTTTGATCGCGGGTATGTTTCTCAATATATGGTGACGAACCAGGAGAAGATGGAAGCCTCGCTCGAGGATCCATATGTTCTCGTGACCGACAGAAAGATTTCTTCGATTCAGGAGATATTGCCGCTTTTGGAAAAAATGGTTCAGGGCGGGAAGAAAGAGCTTTTGATAGTTGCGGAAGAGATCGAAGGGGAGGCGCTTACAACTTTGGTTCTGAATAAACTGAGGGGGGTATTTAACGTGCTGGCGGTCAAAGCTCCCGGTTTCGGCGACAGACGGAAAGAGATGCTTCAGGACATCGCTATCGTTACCGGCGGAGAATTTATTTCCGAGGAACTTGGCAAAAAATTGGATGCGGCGACCTTGGATGATCTGGGTCATGCGCACCGGGTGGTGGCGAGCAAAGACAACACGACCATTGTCGGAGGGCGCGGCAACAAGAGCGCGATAGAAGAAAGGGTGGCGCAACTCAAGGCTCAGATCAAAAAAATCGATTCGGATTTTGATAAAGAAAAACTTCAGGAGCGTCTCGGAAAACTTCAAGGCGGAGTCGCAGTTTTGAAAGTCGGCGCGCCGACTGAGTCTGCACAAAAGGAACTCAAACAACGCGTCGAAGATGCGGTTTCCGCTACCAGGGCCGCGATGGAAGAGGGAATCGTGCCCGGCGGAGGAATAGCGCTTTTCAACGTTCGATTGGAGCACGCGGAACAAAAGTCCGATGAAGATGTTGTGCGAGCCGCAAAAAATATAATCAACTACGCGCTTGAGGCTCCGCTTCGGGCGATACTTGAAAACAGCGGGGTATCCGCGGAGGGGAAGATCGATGAGTTAAGGCGGGAAAAAGCCAAACTTTCCGGCGAAGAAAAAATGTGGCGTGGGTTCAATGCGCTAAAAAATAAATTCGGTGATCTTAAGGAGGCCGGGATAATAGACCCTTTGAAGGTCACAAAGACTGCTCTTATGAACGCAATATCCGTTGCCGCCAATTATTTGATGATCGGGGCCGCAATCACGGAGATCCCGAAAAAGGAATCTGGCAGCGGCGGGGGCGGAATGCCGGAAATGGGAGGATACTAAAAATAGCGTTTTGAGGTATAATTAGAAAATCAGAAACCAACAAAAAACCATGAAAAAAACACTTTGGATAGTGCTCGCGCTAATTGTAGTGGTCGGGGGATACGCTTGGATGAGCTATAACAGTTTCGTTTCTTTGAACACCGCAGTGGATGTTCAATGGGCGCAAGTGGAATCGCAGTTTCAGAGAAGGTTTGACCTTATTCCGAACCTGGTTGCTTCCGTGCAGGGGATAATGAAGCAAGAGAAAGATGTGTTCGGAGCGATATCCGAAGCGAGAACCAGATATGCAGGAGCGCAGAGTGTGAACGAAAAAGCTGCTGCTGCAAGCCAGGTTGAAAGCGCGCTCGGCAGGCTCTTGGTGGTCATGGAAAATTATCCGCAACTTACTTCCGGCGCGACCGTTCGTGATCTTATGACCCAGCTTGAGGGGACCGAGAATCGTATCTCGGTTGAGAGACAGCGCTATAACGATGCGGTGGGCGTTTTGAACGTAAAAGTTCAGAGATTCCCGTCCAATATCGCCGCGAGCATTTTTGGCTTTGACGCGAGAGAGCTTTTCAAAGCCGCCGCCGGAGCGGAAACTGCTCCGAAGGTTGCTTTCTAACTTAACCGAAGATGAAGACCGCGCTTAAGGCATTAACTTTATTTTTGCTGGCGGTCGCAATATGGCCGCTCACAACTTGGGCGGCTTTTGTTGTTCCCGAAAAACCAGCAGGATTTGTGAGCGATTTTGCGGGAATGATGAGCACGGAAGAGATATCCGCCCTGGAATCGAAACTTGCCGATTTTAACGCCACGACAACGATAGAAATCGCGGTGGTGACGATAAGGTCTCTGGACGGCGACACGATAGAGAACGCCGCGCAAAAAATATTTGATACTTGGAAAATAGGGAAAGTAAAAGCAGATAACGGAGCGCTCGTTCTTGTTTCCTTGGAGGACAGAAAGGCGCGCATTCAAACCGGCTATGGACTTGAAGGAGCGCTGACCGATATACAAAGTTCGCAAATAATAAACGAGGATATCACCCCGGCCTTCAGGGCAGAGAAGTATTATGAGGGGCTGAATTCGGCGGTGGACGATATTATTTTGGCCGCGAAAGGCGAAGCGCGATTTTCAGAGAACGGCGACAACCTCAAAGACTCTTGGATAATGAAGCTTTTATTTTCCAACGCCGGCTGGCTCTTTATCTTCATTCCGTTCCTGATCCTGCGAATACTTGCAATCTCTTTGGGACGCACAAAATCCTGGTGGCTTGGGGGAGTGCTGGGCGCGGCGGGCGGCGGTGTTTTGGGTCTGATTTTCGGGTCTCTCATTGCCGCAATAGCTGCGATTGTGTTTTTAACCCCAATCGGACTCTTGTTTGATTATGCCGCATCTAAGGGCTATGAAAAATGGAAAGCTGGTGGCGGGAAGGGTCCGTGGCTTGGCGGAGGCGGAGGATTCGGCGGATTTGGCGGAGGAAGTCACAGTGGTGGAGGATTCGGAGGTTTTGGCGGGGGACGTTCCGGCGGAGGCGGCGCGAGTGGGGGATGGTAGACAAATAGCGTTTTCGGGAATAATCTAATCGGAGCCTGAAAGGAGTTTTATGAAAAGGATAGCGCCGTGGTTGTTTTCGGGGAGCGAGAAAAAGCCAGGGAGAAACGAACGGGCTGACCAGACCGAGCTGTGCCCGGTTTACGGCGAGCAGCTGGCGCCGATGGGCCGACTGCACAACGTCGCGGAAATGGCCGATCCGCTCAAGCTGGGTTTCTGGCTGTGGAGGGGATGGGCGGGGCGCTGAGGCGCCCCTTTTTCTTTTGTTCCGCGAGTTGTAAATTTTTAGGATTTAGCTTAAATTTTACAGGTGACCGAGACCCTTGGGGACTGCAACCCACAATACGGAGGGGTCGCATAGTGGTCTAGTGCACCATCTTGGAAAGGTGGCGTACCGCAAGGTACCGAGAGTTCGAATCTCTCCCCCTCCGCATCAACACAAAAAGAACCCCGTGTGGGGTTCTTTTTGTGTTGTATGTTTGAGATGAGAGAATTCGACCAACGGGCGAATCTTCCCTGTTTTCTTGGCGAATAGAATGAGCCTAGAAATACAGCAATGCCGACTTTAGTCGGCGCTCCCCCTCCGCACAAATAAAAAAGAGATGGCTTTATGCCATCTTCTTTTTGGTTTATGATGTCGGGAGAGATTTGAACTGAGAGGAGGGTCGGAGTGTAGTTCTCGCAGCTCTTGGAGCGATAGCGACTTAGAGATGCGTAATCCCGAGTATGCTCTCGGGAGAAATTACTCAAAATCGAGAGGTTGTGAGTAAAGTTGATTCGCAACTTTTATTTGATTCCCCCAAGGTTGGCAACTTTGAATCATGGAAAAACAAACATCATTTTCAAAACAGGAAGCTAAACAAAAAGAGTCACTTGACCCTGTTTTGGACAGCATAATGACGGCTGAAGAGTACAGCAAAGTTGAACATAAAACACCGTATGTTTTTGAGCTAAAAGCCGGAGATAGGGAACTATATTATTTTGGTTCGCCTCATGTAAGCGATTCAAATGACCCTGTTTTTGCAGAGATTGAGGCAGCTTTTAACAAGGCGAATCCCGAGATCGTTTTTGTGGAGGGTCTGCACGTTCGCGGAGATATAAACAGATTCAATGAACGGATGAAGGCGACATCCTGCGAAGAAACGATAGATAAGATGGGTGAGCCGGGGTTTACTGTAAAGCTCGGTTTAGAGAAAGGTGCAGAATGGCAGTCACCTGAACCGACAGACGATGAACTCTATGCTAACCTTCTTGCCAGAGGATTTTCAAAGGAGGAAGTATTTGCCTGGGATGTCTTTCACATACTTCCTCAATACAGCCGACAAATGAAGCGCGAAGGTTTTGAGGGATATGTTCGCAGATACATTGAGCGATTTAGAGAAACTACCAAATGGGAGAACTTCGATTATTCCTATGCGAACGCTATGCGTTTGGGTGAGCAGATTCTTGGGAGAAAGATTGATGTGGAAAACGAATCAGAACCGACAAATCTTATTGATCCAATTCCTTGGGAAGAAAAGAAAGGTACTCAGACGATATTGAATCGCATAAGCGAATCTGCTTCGCTTTTTCGGGATAGAAAGATCGTAAGTGGTATAGCGGAAGCATTCAAGAGCCACAAGCGTGTCTTCGTTGTATATGGCTCAAGTCATGCTGCAATGCAGGAACCGGCCTTAAGGAAACTGCTTGAGCAAAAATAACATGGTTAAACCCACTCTTGATACTAATTGCATAATTTGCTGGATCATAAATCCGGATCTGTACCCCCGTTTAGGGGAGGAACCAAACATCCTTTTATTAAGGAATTCATTTTAGACTCCGCTGTCTTTTCAAATCTATTTCTTTTTCCACTCCACAATTTTTCCCGCTTCGATTTCCACCTTGTCCGCGCGGCGCAGGCGCACTCGTGAGTTTTTGGGGAATATTTTAAAGTGTCGGGAATCGTCCAGGTCCGCGCCTATATCCCAAAGATTGTCTTTGGAGGTGAGCCATCCGTCGCCATATTTCAGCAAACCGAAAAGGGCGGAATAATCGCGCATGGTTTTTTTGCCGTCATCCAAAAAATATTCATGGAAATATGACATGGCGAGTTCTCGGATAGAGGCGTAGACAGGCTCCCGGTATCGAAGGACGGCATGATTGGTTTTACTTATCGCACCCCAGCGGCCCGATTCCTTAAATAGGGCGACTACGTGGTCATCGTCCCGAGAGACGGTTCGGAGGTCCAAGAGCAGGGGTTCGCGTCCATGAAACCAAAGCGCGGCGGCGGCGAGATATGCCCCCTCGAGGCAATGCGCTTTTTTGTGTTTCAGGCTTAAAAGCGGAGAACGGCAGGTTTCGCCTTCTGGCTCAAAATTAATCGGTATTTTATTTAAAAAATCCTGAACCTTTGCGGGCGTTGTGAGTTTTTTGAAAACGGCGAAATCATCTTTATATTTAGCCGGGAACTTTCGCATAGAAAAATTATATCCCGCCAGGCTTTTATTAAAAAGCTAAGAGGATGGGTGATTCGATTCAAGCTGTGCGGTTATGGCTATTAAAGGATTAATTTATAAAGACATTTCACATCAAAAGAAAAGCCCCCGAGGTGGGGGCTGGGAGGGTGGCGGTTTTATGGGTTGGGTATGCGGGGTTGTCAGATGCGCAAGTCCCACGGGATGCCGCATTGTGGACAGCACTTAATCCCGCAGGTGCCCAGACGAATGAAGCGATTGTCGTGGAGTTGCGGCTCGCAAATTTGCAATCCATCCATCCAAGGCTCATCCGAATCGTGATAGGGATTAAACGTCCAGGAATATGCACGTAAGCGAGCCTCGAACTCGTTATTTATGTGGCTAGAGCCGCTCGTCAGCGAGTGCGCATGCTCGCGCTTTTCGCATTTTGCACTAAGGTGACATCCCCATCTGTCGTTAGAGACATCTATGCGTCGCCACAGCTTTCCAGTCTTGTGGTCGAACCGAGAAGAGTTTGTCTCAAGGAGTACTTCCGAATCGCACGGCGTGGCGGCAGAAATCTTGGCGCCACACTTAACGCAGTAGCCGCTCGCACTCCTTGGTTTTGGCTTCAGTAGATTCACAAGTACTACGAAAGCCACAAGGACTATCAAAAACACAGTCATAGAGCCCCCTTCTGCAGGAAGTTATTTTTGTGTGCCGCTATGCGCACCCTATCTCTCCGGCGGCAATGTTGTCAAATTTGTATTGCCATAAAATCCAAGGATTTTGATCCTGCTCCAATTATCACTTTTCGGGTTATAATTAATCTATGAAAATCGAAGAAACGATACGCAAAGACGGACTTCGGATAGTTTCGGCAAGTATTCCGACCCAGAAAAAAGTATATGTGTCCGTTACCTGTATGACCGGATTCATATATGATCCGGCCGATAAGCAGGGGTTGTCTCATTTCTTCGAACACATGGCCTTTAAAGGCACTAAAAAAAGGAGTGCGGCGGAGGTGCGCGCTTTTATCGGAAAAAACTTTTTGAGCTCCAATGCCTCGACCTCTCGAATGTTCATAGATTATTACGGCAGCGGGGTGGCCCATAAGCTCCCGCTCATGGTGGATCTGCTTTGCGACATATATTTGAATCCAACGTATCCCGCAGCGGAGCTTCAAAAGGAAAAAAACGCGGTTCTTTTAGAACGAGCCAGGAATTACGATGATGACGGATATCTCGCTCATCGTGCCGCTCGGGAAAATTTGTGGCGATCCAACCCGATGCGCAGCGAGGGAGTGGGAACGGAAGATGGCATGAAAAATATAACGCGCGCAGACCTCTTGGCACTCAAAAAACTTTGGCATGTTCCGTCGAACACGTTAATTTTTGGCGCCGGGAAGTTAACCCATTCGGAGTTGGTCGCTCACGTGAACAAGTATTTTCCGGTCGGAAGCGGGGAGGTTACTCATGAAAAGTGGGACGAAGAGTTGGAATTACCGCCTGTTAAAAAAAGGATAGAAATCAAAAAACCAAAACGGAATAAGGCCATGGTGGTTGTGGCCGCGAAAACCCCCTGGGATATTACCGAGAAAGAAGATGCCACGACCTCGATTCTCTGGCGCTTGCTGATGAGTGGAACGAATTCCAGATTATTCCGGGAGATAAGAGAAAAGAGGGGACTGGCGTACGCGGTGGGCGGCTCGGGTTCCGTTACCTACGGGCTTGGTGCTTACATCTACGCTTATGCGGAAACGGATGCAAAAAATATCGGCAAAGTGGAACGCCTTATGAAGAGGGCGCTTAATGCTCCGCTTAAGAATAAAAAAGACTTTGCGGATGCCAAGGAGCGGGAATTGGATTCCATAAGCCTGGAAGACGACAATAGTCTCGGCGTTTGGGAAAGTCTTTCTTGGGAATATCTCGTTAAGGGCAAGCCGATAAAAGACATAGCCGGATATTACAAAAAAATGGAAAAACTTTTGAAACGCGTAACGCTACACGATGTGGAGGTCTTACGAAAGAAAGATTTTAAATTAGAGCGATTCGTAACCGTGGTGGTGAAGCCGGAATAAAATGAGAGTGTCTATAAAAGTAAAACCGTCCGCAAAGCAGGAAAAAGTGGAAGATTTGGGCAACCATACTTTCGCGGTTTGGGTCCGGGAGCCCGCCAAAGAAAACAAGGCAAATTTCGCGGTTCTAGAGGCGATTGCCAGACATTTTGGCGTTGGGATATCAAGGGTTAGATTTGTCTCCGGAGTTAAATCTAAGGAAAAAATCGTGGAAGTTATATAATAGAATCATGAAATTAAAGATTGGAGATGCGGCACCGGATTTCACTTTGCCCGACCAGGAGGGAAAGGAGCATTCGCTTTCCGATTATCGCGGCAAGTGGGTTTTGGTTTATTTTTATCCGAAAGATAACACTCCTGGCTGTACGGTGGAGGCCTGCAAGCTCAGAGACTCTATCGAAGACATCCGCTCTGCCGGAGCGGAAGTTTTGGGAATTTCTATAGATTCCGTGGAAAGTCATGCCGGGTTTGCGAAGAAGCACGAACTTCCGTTTCCGATACTTGCCGATTCCGAGAAAAAAGTCGTGAACCAATACGGCGTTTGGGGCGAAAAGAAGTTATGGGCCGGAAGTATATGGGAACTAATAGAGTTTCTTTCTTGGTGGATGGTGCCGGGAAGATCGCGCGGGTCTATGAAAAGGTCAAACCGCTGGGACACGCAGAGGAGGTTTTGGCGGATATTGAAGCGCTTAAAAAATAAATGCCTAAAAAAATAATTCTTTACACAACCCCGATCTGCGTTTATTGCCGGATGGCAAAATCCTTTTTTGGCGTGCGAGGCATTTCCTATGAAGAAAAAGATGTTTCTCGGGATTTGGCCGCGAGAGAAGAAATGGTAAGAAAGTCGGGAGCGAAGGTTGTGCCTGTCATAGACATAGACGGAGAGTTGCTCGTAGGCTATCATCGCGAGCGGCTTCTGGAGATCTTCAGAAACGCCTGACCTCTTGCAAAGCGTCCTGCCGAGCGTTTTACTTTTGAGTGGTATAATTTATATCAGTTCGCGCGGTGAGGTGAAAATTGAGAATACTTCTGAGCGACTTGCCGTGGATATTGGCATTCGGCCTGATTCCTGTTGTATTCGGCCAGCTTCGGAAGTTCTTTTGGCACAGGTCGGAGGCGCCATTCTCCATTGAGGGGATGTTTGACTATCGAGTTCATATTCACTTCGCATATCCGATAGCTTCCGGAGGCGGAGATTGGGAATTGTCGGAGCGGCGAGAGCTCTGTTTTTCTTCCATTTACTTCGAGGATGGCAGGGAATGCATGGTTCGGGGGATCTGCGATCTTGGGGTGGAGAAGGGGGATGCGGTAAGGATTTCTAAGGATAGGGACGGCGTTTATTCGGTAGTTCTCAAGGACCGGTCCGCTTCGCGCAAACGAGGCGGATTTTCATAATGCACCCGGCGGATTTGTGTTAAAATTATTACAAATGGAAGTTATTCCTTCTCTGAATTGTCACTTTAAGGACGTGGCTTGTGCGCGGGAGAGGACGCGGGCGGCCGAGGGATTTTCCGGATGGATCCATCTCGATATTGCCGACGGAAGATTCACTTTCAATAAAACCTGGGGTTCGCCCGCGGAATGGAAGGCATTGAACTCCAAACTTAAATTGGAGGTTCATCTGATGGTTGAAGAGCCGGAGAAGCAGATCATGGATTGGATCGAGGCGGGGGCGGAGCGTATCATTGTTCACGCCGAAACGCTTTCGGCGGAAACTGCGGAGAGAATAGAGGCGCTCGGAAAAGAGCACGCGGTGGAAATGATGCTCGCGTTTTCTCCGGAAACACGGCTTGAGACGGGGCGTGAGTATTTCAAAAGATTTTCCGAATACCAAATACTTGCGGTATACCCGGGATTGCCGGACCAAGTTTTTCTGCCGATAGTTTTGGAGAAGATCAGATTTTTGCGGGAGAGTTTTCCGAAATCAAACATAGAAGTAGATGGGGGAATTAATTTGGAAACCGCGAGAGCCGTAAAGGCGGCGGGCGCAAACATACTTATTTCCGCATCTTATCTTTTTGAAGCGAAAGATCCAAAAATCGCCCACAAGGAATTGCTTGCGGCATAAACTTGTTTGATTCGGTTAATACGTGCCTGCTTAAAATGTTATAATCAATCTACATCATGGAAGCTCTTCACGACGATAAATTGAAATTTTTGGAAGAGAAAGCCACGCAGATACGCGAGGACATCATAAAGATGCTCGTGGCCGCGGGCTCCGGGCATTCCGCGGGACCCTTGGGGATGGCGGATGTTTTTACTGCGCTATATTTTCATATTTTGAATCACGATCCTAAAAAGCCAAACTGGGATGGGCGAGACAGGGTGGTGCTCTCAAACGGACATATTTGTCCGGTGCTTTACGCGACTCTCGCGCGAGCCGGATATTTCCCGCCTGCGGAACTTAAAACTTTAAGACAGCTGGGTACACGACTCCAGGGGCATCCGCATCGCGGATCCTTGCCGGGGGTGGAAACAACTTCTGGGCCGTTGGGCTCTGGTCTTTCGCAAGCGATAGGTTTCGCGCTTGCGGCAAAATTAAACAAGGAAAAGTACCACACCTATTGTCTGATGTCGGATGGAGAGCATCAGGAGGGGAATACCTGGGAAGCCATTATGTTCGCCGGCAAGCATAAGCTTTCGAATGTCACGGCTATTTTGGATCGGAACAATATTCAGATCGACGGCGTGACGGAATCGGTGATGCCCTTGGAGCCGCTTCGCAAAAAATACGAAGCTTTTAACTGGCATGTTTTGGAAATCAACGGACATGATTTTCATCAGATAATTTCCGCCTGCGCGGAAGCGAGAGCGATCTACGAAAAGCCCACAATGATAATCGCGCACACAATTCCCGGGAAGGGCGTGGATTTTATGGAAAACGACTATACTTGGCACGGCAAGCCGCCGAAACCGGAGGAGGCGAAGGTCGCGCTTAAGGAACTTCGGACGCTGGCTGGAAAGATAAGGAGCGAGCACGAATAAAATAGAATTTAGAAAGTAGAATCTAGAATGTAGAACAAAACAAAACGTCGAATCCAAGGACAAAGCTAGAAAATAATATGAAAATATTTAAGCCCACAATCCGGAAAGTTGTTTTTACGATAATCTTGTTTATCGCGCCTTTTTTTGTAAAGGTTTTTGTCCCGATTTATTGTATTGCCCCATGTTCGACTGGGCTTAGGCCATCCGATTTCTTGCATTCGTTATTATTATCTAAGTCCGGTTTCGCCTTAAGTTGGCCATTGGGTTTGATTATTGATTTAGCCGTCTGGTACGTAATTGTTTGCCTTGGTGCGTTAATTTTTAGTAAAAAGAAGCCTATAAACCAATAAAATGCTGAATCCGGAAGCAAAATTGAGCGGGAAAATATTCGATAAAGACGTTCTCCAAAAACCGACCAGAGATGGTTACGGTGACGGGTTAGTTTTGGCTGGGGAAGAAAACAAGAATGTGGTCGCGCTTTGCGCGGACCTGACCGAATCCACCAGAGCTGAGGCTTTCGCCAAAAAATTCCCGGATAGATTTTTCGAAGTTGGCGTGGCGGAACAAAACTTGGCGACCATTGCCGCGGGCCTTGGAGTCTCCGGAAAAATTCCGTTCATTTCTTCCTACGCCACTTTTTCTCCGGGCAGAAACTGGGAGCAGATCCGTACCACGATTTCCTATAACGATTCCAACGTGAAAGTGGCCGGACATCACGCGGGCATTTCCGTGGGCCCCGACGGCGCGACCCATCAGGCGGTGGAGGATATCGCAACCATGCGAGTGATGGCCAACATGAAAGTAATAGTGCCCTGCGATTCCATTGAAGCCAGAAAGGCGACTCTGTCCGCGGCGAAAATATGGGGGCCTGTATATTTGAGATTCCAGCGGGAGAAGACCCCGGTATTTACGACCGAAGAAACCCCGTTCGTGCCCGGCAAGGCGATAATTCTTTGGCAATCCAAACGTCCGCAGGCAGTGATAATCGGCTGCGGAGCTTTGCTTTACGAGGCGCTTATTGCCGCAAAGGAATTAGAGAAAGAAAAGATCGGCACGGTAGTTTTGAATTCCCACACTATTAAGCCTCTGGATGAAAAGAAAATTTTGGAATTGGCGAAAAAATACGGGGCAATTGTGACCGTTGAAGAGCACCAGATCTCCGGCGGCCTCGGGGGAGCGGTGGCGGAGTTTTTGGCGAAACACGATCCTGTGCCGATGGAATTTGTGGGACTTCAAAATGTTTTCGCGGAATCCGGTTCGCCCTCGGAGCTTTTGGAGAAATACGGGATGACCGCCAAACACATCAAAGCGGCAGTAAAAAAGGTTTTGAGGAGAAAATAACATAAAAAGACAGAAAACCGCCGAAGTTCTCTCCTGGGCGGTTTTTTTGTATACTTAATCCAATGTTCGATATCCTAACCATCGGGACGGCTACCAGGGACGTTTTTGTTAAAAGCGACGCGTTTAAAGTTTTGCGGGATCCGGTGCACTTGGAAAAGCTTGGATTTAAAACCGGCGAGGCGGAGTGCTTCGCTATGGGTGGAAAAATAGAAGTAGGAGAACCGGTTGTAACTTGCGGGGGCGGAGCAGCGAATGCCGCGGTTACTTTCGCGCGCCAAGGATATAAAACCGGAGCGCTCGTGAAGATCGGCGAGGACGATGCCGGCGAGGCGATACTTTCGGAATTCAAAAAAGAAAAAATAACTGGGGTCCCGCTTTTTTCCGCCGACAAGGGCACCGCTTTTTCGGTGGTGCTTTTGACCGCCGGCGGGGAAAGGACAATTCTGAATTATCGCGGAGCTTCCGAAGAGGTCGGGAAACAAGAAGTTCCTTTTAAAAAATTGAAGGCTCGCTGGGCATATATCGTTCCGGGGAGAATTCCTTTTTCGGTGATCTCGCTTCTCGTTGCCCATCTTAAAAGTCAGGGAGCAAAGATCGCGATGAACCCGTCCCGGTATTATATTGAGCTTGGCGCAAAACAACTGAAGCCGATTTTAAGCCGACTGGATGTGGTGATAATGAACAGGGAAGAAGCGTCGTATCTCACCGGAATAAAATATGAAGAAGAGAAAAAAATATTCCGGAAGCTGGACGAGCTCGTGGACGGAATAGCGGTCATGACCGACGGCAGGGGAGGCGTTCGCGTTTCGGACGGAGAAAATATATTTTCCGCCGGAATTTATAAAGAAAAAAAGATGGCGGACAGGACCGGAGCCGGGGACGCTTTCGGAAGCGGTTTTGTAGCCGGGCTTATGAGGGCCAGATCCGAGACCAAGGGCGGCGTAGCTTCTTTCTCCCCCGAATCCATCGAATACGCCATAAGGCTTGCATCGGCTAATGCCACTTCAAAAGTTGAGCTTACGGGAGCTCAAGCGGGATTGCTCAAAAAGGGTGAATTCGAAAAACAATCCAGGTGGCGTTCGCTTAAGATCACCAAAACTTCCTTATAAATGGATCAGGCTACCGAAAAAATCGCGAAAATACTCCGGGTCGACAAGCACACTATCGAAAAGACGATAATGCACCTTGAGGCCATCACCGGGAAAAAGAACGTGATGGAGGATATCCTTACCGAGAACGAGAAGCTTATGGAGGAGAGGATGCTGGCGCTTGGCGTGCGGAGCGATGCTTCGTCCAAAGAAGTTTATGACGCGCTTATCTCAAAGATAGAGTCCGACGATTTCAAGATATTTAAGGCGCTCGGCAATCCGAGCTGTAAAAGTCCCGAGGACTGCCACAATATAGGGCAGATCGCGCGGAAGGTCGTTGACCCTCCAAGGGGATTGTTTTTGAAAATTGAAAAAGCAAAGGAATTTCTAATCGCTCAGCCGCCACAAAAGATAATGGCTTTTCTGGGTTATAAATCGGCCGAGGAAATGGCGGAGAAAGAAAATATTTTTGAACTCTTCGCAGCTCTGCGGTTTTTGGAGGGATCGGAATGGCTGAACGCGGTCTTTTTCAAACAGTATGAAAAATTAACCGCGGAGGATTTTGAAGAACGCGATATTCAAGTTATTGCGCTCAGTCCGAAGTGGGATGTGGCGGCTCAGGAATTCGTGCAGAAGAAAAAACACAACATAAGCCATCTTAAGGAATTAGGGGTAGTCTTCATCATCCCCGCGCTTCTGGGGATTTCCGGCGAGATACTGCGTATGTTCGTACTCATCATGCATTATCTGTATGAGATCCCATATTATTCTTCGATCATTAAAGAGATATCCCAATATGAAACAGAGTTTCCGCGCGCCCTCGTTTCCATATTGCGCGGCGATGTTTCCGAAGAAAGGTTCGGCGAGCTAGCCGAAAAATCCCATTGGCTTGTGGTGCAAAGGTATCTGGCCAAAGACGACCTGAACGATTGGCGGCTTTTTGTGCCGCACATCAACCCGGAAGCTATACATTGGATGAAGGCCGAGGAGAGCCTCTATAAGATCGGGGATCTAATGGACGGATTCTCCAAAGACCTGCTTTTTTGGAGCGGGTTAAGCTGGGTCGGAGATTATTTCAAGGATGAAAGCGGCGTGGATGTGTTGGTGAGCTTTAACCTGGTGGATACGGTGATGTCGCTTGTGAAACAAAAAGAAATGGTCAAATATCTTTACCACCAAGAGGAGGCCCTTTGGAACAAGATATTCATGACCTATTTTAATCGGGAGATGATAGAAGAGTATTCCGCAAAATATCTTCTGCAGGGATACTTCGAAGTTTAGAAACAAAATGAGAACTCTTAAAGAGGTTTTGATGGATGCGGAAAGTCGGCAGGTGGCCGTCGGACATTTTAATATCTCCGACATTGCCGGATTTAACGCAGTAGCCGAGGCGGCGGAGGAATTAAAACTTCCGGTTATCATCGGAGTTTCCGAAGGGGAGCGGGAATTTGTAGGAGTTTATGAGGCTGCGGCGCTGGTTCGGGTCGTGCGCGAAAGAAAAGGAGTGGAAATTTTTTTAAACGCGGATCATACCCATTCGCTTGCGCGGATAGAAGAGGCTGTTAAGGCGGGTTTTGATGCGGTTTTGTTCGATGGGTCCAAACTTTCGCTTTCGGAAAATATTACGCAGACCAAAAAGGCTGTGGAGCTGGCGCGCGCCATTAATCCGAATATTTTCGTGGAGGGAGAGATCGGTTATATCGGCGGTTCTTCGGCGATTTTGAAAGAGACTCCTGAAGGCGCGGCGCTTTCGCCAGAGGCATTCACCAAGCCCGAAGAAGCGGAAAGATTCGTGAAAGAAACGGGCGTCGATGCTCTGGCTCCGGCAGTCGGCAATATGCATGGCCTTTTGGAATCCATGGTTAGTGGTGATGTAAAAAAACGGTTGGATATAGAACTTGTCAAAAAAATAAAAGAATCCGCCAAATGTTTTTTGGTTCAGCACGGCGGAAGCGGCACCGCGGATGAAGATTTTGTGGCGGGCATAAAAGCGGGGATAAATATAGTGCATGTGAATACCGAATTACGCCTTGCCTGGAAGAAGGGCGTAGAGGAAGGGTTGGCCGAGAATCCGGATGAAATTGCGCCTTATAAGATACTTCCGGATGCGGTCAGTGATATAAAAGAAGTGGTAATGGCTAGGCTTAAACTCTTTAGCCAGAAATGAATATAAAAATTATTGACAGCAAGATATCAGACGTAGAACTTCGAGAAGTCGCCAAAGATTTTTATGGCGAGATGGTAAAGGGCGTCGTGGATGTAGAGCGTGAAATTCTCGCAATGGGCGGGGAATATCATATGGATGCGAATGTCGTATTGATTGAAAACGGCTCCAAGGGTTCGGATATCTGGGGCTTTAACTGGTATTTTGACAAAGACGGAGATGAACGGATTGAGTATATTTCACTCATCAATATTCGTCCCGGGCAGGGTAATCGAGCGATGGAGGTGCAGGATGCGGATTTGCGTGATAGGATGAAAAATATAATATTGAAGCGCCTGCAATGAATACCGAGAGAACAACTTTGTTTTATATGGCCAATCTTGGAAGCGAGATATCTCGCACGCTTTTGGAATATGAACAGAATAATTTCGAAAGAATGCGGGCTTCGATACTTCGCGCCGAAGATATAATAGCGAAGATAAAAGAATTCCCGGAAATGGAGGGACGAACGGGGGAGTTGGATATATTAAAATCAATTATTGAAGATTTAAAACTGGGCAAATTTGAGATAAATAAAAAGGAACTTTTGGATTATTTTTCGCCATTCGCAACTCGTCTGATGTCTCAGGTTGGTTAAAAAAAGGGGGGGGTGAGGGATGCGTGGGTCTAAGGTTTTGACACTTGGAAAACCCCCGTATGCGCTTGCACATTACCCGAATAGCCGTCTTCTATCCAACAGCTTGACTTTTCCGGTGTTTAGTAGTAGAATACGGGCAGAATCTTTAAAGTGCGGCCATAGCCAAAAGATATTGATAAATCTATGTTTTTTGGCTATGGCCGCAGAAGCAGTCCGCTGGCAGAAAGAGAGATCGTCATGGCGAATCCCATCGTCGAAGGCGAACTTTACGGAACATTGACCGGGCAGCTATTCGAACTGGGGCGTCAGCTTCGGCAGCCGAATGGCTATCCCTTCAACCCCTTCCAGCTCAAGCTCCATCTCCAGGCCGCAATCGAGGGTAAGTTCGGCTCCGGAGAGGTCTACGGGGTGAAGCTCGGTGGTCAGACGACGACCGACCAGATCGCGCAGCAGTGGCGTGAAGCGGGTCTCTACGTGAACGACTACGTCACACAGGCAAACTTCCCGCTGAAGCCGCATGCGGAGGATGTCGAGATCGAGGTCATCGACCCCGGCTGTTCCTTCACCGAGGAAGAGGGCCTCAAGCTCCTCGAGACCGCTGGCCTCGATCGGCCGACCGAGGAGCATGCGCTTCGTTTCGCCGAGCAGTGCGGAAGATCGACGACGGGCAAGAAGCCGTACGTGATTTTCCTCCACGAGCCTTGGCTGGACCCGGACAGCTACAGTCACATTCTGTGCGTGAACCGTGACCCCGAGCACCGCAGGCTCTACCTGAGCTATCCCGGCGGCAGGTTCGCTGACCACTGTGTTCTCGCCGGGGTCCGCCGTCGCAAGCCTGCCTAATGGCAGGCGGGTAGCCCTCAAGCACTTCATCTCTCTGTTTTTTTCTGTCTCTCTGTCCATTAGCCCGTTCCGGTCCTCCGGAACGGGCTTTCCTTTTGAATTGAATTTGCTTTTTTCATAAAGTAACGCACAATTATAAATGGAAGTAGATTGGGTTGGGGCATTAAAATTTTGACATTCGGCGCCAATACGCTATTATTAGCCCCATGGATCCCGTTAGAAGTTTTGAGCAAAAACGGGAAATTTTGTCGAAATGGCAGGCCATATCGGTAGTTAAATGTAGATATAATAATCATCAATAACTTCTAACGGGATGGAATTAGCAGTACAAACACGCGAAGATCTGGGTAAAAAATTGAATGCTCTTAGGAAAAGCGGTCTTATTCCGGCCGAGTTTTATGGCCACGGAATGAAGAACGAGCACTTGGCCGTCAAGGCAGAGGAGTTCAGGAAGGTTTTTAAAGAAGCGGGCGAGAATACTATCGTGAATCTTTCTTTGGGAAACAAAAAGCTCCCGGCTCTTATTTATGACGTAAAAGAAGATCCGACCAGGGGCGAAATAATGAGCATTGATTTCTACGGGGTGCGTATGGATGAAAAGATAAACGCGAAGGTCCCGGTTATTTATCTGGGCGAAGCTCCGGCAATAAAAGAAAAAGGCGGAGTCTTGAACGAGACCGTCCATGAGCTGGAAGTCAGCGCGCTCCCCGGCGATCTGCCTCACTCTTTTGAAATTGACATCACTTCGCTTAAGGAGATCGGCGACACTCTATATGTAAAAGATTTAAAGATTCCGAAGGGCGTGGAAGTGCTTTTGGAGGGTGAATTGCCGCTTATCGGTATTGCGACCCCGAGAGTGGAAGAGGTTGCTCCGGTTGCTCCGGTTGATCTCACGGAAGTCAAAGTTGAATCCGAAGAAAAGAAGGCCGAGCGCGAAGCCGAGAAGGCCACGGAAGAGAAGGAATAATAAGGAAACCCCGACCTAGGTCGGGGTTTTTCGTAGCCGAAATGCCAAAAAAACGTTATCCTTAATAGGGGTATATAAAGCCCCGGAGGGTTTTGATCTGTTTATGAATATAAAGAATAAGCCAAAGATATTATCGGACGTACAGCCTCCGCGGGGAAGCGTTTTTTCTATGCTTCCGCAAAGGGTTAACCTGAGCTTCACCAAAGGAAGGAAGAGATTCCCGATTTTGGAGTTTGTAAAAGCGGGAGTGGTTCTCGCAATCGCTTTCGTGCTCATCCTCGGGAAAACCGCAGCGCCGACATCGGAAACGCTTGCGGCAACTGCTACTTCCGAAGCCGAACGGGCGGCGCTTGAGGCGCAGCTTAAGGATCTGGAATCCCAGATAGGTGTTTATCAGCAGCAAGTTTCCGCCTACCAGAAACAAGGCTCTTCGCTCAAGGGGGAGATAGCAAAATTGAACGCGAAGATCGCTCAGGCCAATTTGGAGATCAAGGCGAGCGAGAATCGGTTGCGTCAGCTCAATATGCAGATGGAAGATAACCAGATAAAGATAGTGCAGATAGAGGGGAATATAGATATTCAAAAAAGAAATCTTTCGGAGATCTTGCGCAATATTTATCAGAACGGCCAGATAAACGTCGTTTCGGTATTTTTGAAGAGCCAGAACTTTTCCGATTTTTTCAATAATGTTAACAGTCTGACTTCGCTTCAGGATAATTTACGCATAACCATAAATCAGATAGCCGACCTCAAAAATAATTTGGAAGACCAGCAAGATCTTTTAAGCATAGCGAAATCCGACGCGCAGACCTTGAAGGTTTACAAAGAACAGCAAAAAGAAGAGACCGACAAGACTAAGGCGGCAAAAAACCAGTTGCTGGATATTACCAAGGGCCAGGAATCCAAATATCAGGATCTTCTTAAAAAAACCAAGGAGACTGCCGCGGAGATCAGGAGCCGCATTTTCCAACTTTTGGGCGGAGGAGAAATGAACTTTGGCGATGCCTATAAACTTGCGAAGATGGCCGGAGACGCGACCGGGGTCAGGCCCGCATTTATTTTGGCGATACTCGATCGGGAATCCGCCCTGGGGCAGAACGTCGGCAAATGTACTTATAAGACCGCGCCGATGAACGCGAAGCAGATAAAGCGGCCGGACGGAAGCCTCAAGAGCGAAGTAGACTTTTTCTTGGAAATAACCGGCGCGCTTGGGTTCCAAAATCCGGAAAGCGTTTCGGTTTCTTGCCATAACGCCGACGGCGCGTACGGAGGGGCGATGGGCCCGGCGCAATTCATGCCCTCTACCTGGGCGGGTTATGCTGCGCAGATTTCCGCAGTGACCGGGAAGAGCGCCGTGAGCCCCTGGAGCAACGCGGACGCTTTTGTGGCGGCGGCGCTTTATTTAAAAGACAGCGGGGCGGCCTCGAGCGAGAGAACTGCGGCGGCGAAATATTATTGCGGCGGCAGATGGAACAGGTATGTTTGTACTAACGTTTACGCGAAAAAAGTTATTGATCAGGCGAACAGTTTCGAGGATGATATCGCGACGTTGAATCAGTAAAGATAAATCCTAATATCTAATTACTAATATCCAATGAAGCAGATGGACCCCATAAGGTTTCCTTTTAGAAATTGGAAATTGGTAATTAGAAATTCGCGCTCCTTTACCCTCATCGAACTCCTGGTCACCCTGGCCATCGTAGCCATTCTTTCGGTCGTAGTCATCATGACCCTGAACCCTAGTGAACTCCTGAAGCAAGCCAGAGACTCTAACAGACTCTCTGACCTCTCTACCTTGAATACCGCT